>NZ_JBIWAJ010000015.1:3223-261736 GCF_044759975.1 Streptomyces sp. NPDC098789 | reverse complement strand
CGACGCCCTGACCGTGCTGCTGTGGGCCCGTGCCCGGGCCGGCGAGCTCGGCTGCGACCCCGCCGCGGTGGTGGTCGCGGGGGACTCCAGCGGGGCCAACCTGGCCGCCGTCACCGCGCTGCGCGCGCCCGGGCTCGTGGCGGCGCAGCTGTTGATGTACCCGCCGCTGGACGCCTCGATGGCCTCCGCGTCGGTGGAGACGTACGCCCGCGACCACTTCCACACGGCCGCGCACATGAGCTGGTACTGGGAGAGCTACCTCGGCCCGGCCGCGGATCCGGCGCACCCGTACGTCTCGCCGCTGGCCGCCGCGGACCTGGCCGGGCTGCCACCGGCGCTGGTGGTGCTGGCCGACTGCGACGTGCTGCGGGACGAGGGACTGGCGTACGCGCGGCGGCTCGCGGCGGCGGGGGTGGAGTGCGAGGTCCGGCTCTTCCCCGGCGTCTTCCACGGCTTCCTGGGCACCCCGCTCCCGGCCGCGGCCGCGGCCCTGGCCGGGGCGGCCGAGTGGGTGGCGCGCAGGGGCACTTAGGGTCGGGGAGATGACGACTACGACGACCTTGTGGCGGCCTACCGGGCCCGTCGAGCTGGAGCTGGTGGCGGCGGCCGACTGGCGGGCCTGGCCGCCGCGGCTGCCCGAACAGCCGATCTTCTACCCGGTCATGAACGAGGACTACGCGATCCGCATCGCCCGCGACTGGAACGTCGAGCACGACGGGGCGGGCTTCGTGACCCGCTTCGAGGTGGACACGGAGTTCCTCGCCCGGTACCCGGTCCAGCGGGCGGGCGGGGAGACGATCCTGGAGCTGTGGGTGCCGGCGGAGGAGCTGGCGGAGTTCAACGCGCACATCGTCGGGCGGATCGAGGTCGTGCACGAGTTCCGCGGTGCGCGGGATGCCGGGCCGGACCATGTCCGAGACCGGGCGAGGTCCTTCGACGGCGCCGCCGCGCTGTACGGGGCCAACCGGCCCGGGTACCCGCCGGAGCTGTTCGACGCCGTCGAGGAGCTGACCGGGCGGTCGCTGGAGGGGGCGCGGGTCGCGGACGTGGGGGCCGGGACCGGGATCGCCAGTGCGCTGCTGCGGGAGCGGGGGGCCCGGGTCGTCGCCGTCGAGCCGGGTGACGGCATGGCGGCCGAGCTGCGGCGGAGGCACCCGGGGATACCGCTGGTGCGGGGGGACGGGGACCGGCTGCCGCTGGCCGACGGGGCCTTCGACCTGATCACCTACGCCCAGGCGTGGCACTGGACCGATCCGGGCCGCTCGGTGCCCGAGGTGCGGCGGGTGTTGCGGGAGGGCGGGGCGCTGGCCCTGTGGTGGAACGACCTGGACCCGTCCGTGCCGTGGATCGCCGAACAGGACGGGCGGGTGGCGGCCTTCCTGTCGGCGCAGCCGGGGGTTCCGGCGCGGGGGTTGCCCGAGGGGCTCGGCTTCGTGACGCGCGAGGTGCGGTGGGGGCGGCGGATCACGGTCGACGCGCATCTGGCGAACCTGGCCAGTCACTCGGCCTTCCTGGTCCTGGGGGCCGGGCCCACCGCGGACTTCTGCGCGGCCGAGCGGGCCCGGCTGCTGTCCCTCTTCCCCGACGGCCTGATCGACGAGCCGTACGTCGTCACCCTGTCCGTCGCCCGCCCCTGACCCGGGCCCGCGCCGCGCCTCAAACGCCGGCGGGGCTGATTTGGCCGGGGCCACCTCCAGCCCGTCCGGCGTTTGAGGACAGGCCCTGGGCCACTTACAGCCCGTCCGGCGTTTGAGGACGCGCCCTGGGCGGAGCCCGGGGGTCGGGGCTCGGATTCCGGGTGCGACCCGTCGTCCCGGGCTCCGCCCGGACCCGCGCCTCAAACGCCGGCGGGGCTGAATCGGCCGGGCCCAGCTGCCCGGCGGGGCTGAATCGGCCGGGCCCGGCTGTCCGGCGGGGCTGAATCGGCCGGGCCCGGCTGTCCGGCGGGGCTGGATCGGCCACTTCCAGCCCGTCCGGCGTTTGAGGACACCGTTCGGGCGGAGCCCGGGGGGCCGGGCCGTATCCAGCCCGTCCGGCGGTTGAGGACGGTCAGCCGGGCAGGATCTCCGCTCGGCAGGTCGACGGGGTGCCCCAGGCGTCGCGGAGGGGGCGGGCCTTGCGGAGCCAGAGGGAGAGGTCGAGTTCGTCCGTGTAGCCCACCGCACCGTGGACCTGGAGCGCGGTCATGGCCGCCCGGTGGGCCGCCTCCCCGGCGCGGACCTTGGCCGCCGCGATCTCCCGCGGGTCCAGGCCGAGCGCCGCCGCCCACACCAGCGGCCGCGCGAACTCCAGCCCGATCAGCGTGTCCGCCAGCCGGTGCTTGACCGCCTGGAAGGACCCGATGGCCACCCCGAACTGCGTGCGCTGCTTCGCGTACTCCACGGTCCGCGCCAGCAGCGCCTCGCCCACCCCCAGGCACTGCGCCGCCGTCAGCAGCCGCGCCCAGCGCAGGGCGGTCGCGGCCGCCGCCGTCACCTGGGGGCCCGAGGCCAGGAGTTCGCCGCCGGGGGAGGGCAGCGAGAGGCGCCGGGCCGGGTCCAGGGAGGCCAGCTCCGCCCCCGGACCGGCGGCCAGGCGCAGCTCTCCCCCCGGCGAGACGGCGAAGACGTGGTCGGCCGCCACGGCGTCCACGGCGTACGGACCCCCGCCCGGCAGGACGAGCGTCGCCACCGCCCCGCCCGAGACCAGGCCCGGTACGAACCGCTTCGCCAACGCGTCGTCCCCCAGATCCGACAGCAACGCCACCGCCGCCGCCGTCTCCACCAGCGGCCCCGGTACCGCCGCGCGCCCCAGCTCCACGAAGCCCAGGGCCAGTTCGACGGGGAGCGGGCCCAGCCCCTCGTACTCCTGCGGCGCCGCCAGCGCGAGCAGCCCGGTGTCCGCGAGCCGGGACCACAGGGCCCGCCCGGGCCCGTACGTCCCGGCGGACCAGGACCGTACGACGGCCGGCACGTCCGCGGCGCCCAGCAGCGCGCGCAGGGTGCGGGCGAAGTCCGACTGCTCGTCGGTCGGCAGGAAGCGCATCAGCGGCGGCCCTTCGGGAGGCCGAGCAGCCGCTCGGCGATGATGTCGCGCTGGATCTCGTTGGTGCCCGCGTAGATCGGCCCGGCCAGCGAGAAGAGCCACGGCTCCGCCCACGGCCCGTCCGCCAGCTCCGCGTCAGCGCCCAGCAGGTCCAGCGCGCTCTCGTGCAGGGCGATGTCGTACTCGCTCCAGAACACCTTGTTCAGGCTCGACTCCGCGCCGATCGTCTCGCCCGCCGCGAACCGCGAGGCGTTGGCCCAGGTGAAGAGCTCGTAGGCGCGCGCCCCGATCACCGCGTCCGCGACCCGGTCGCGCAGCGCGGTGTCCGTACCGCCCTCGGCATCCGCCCGCTCCCGCCACAGCGCGGTCAGCCGGTCCGCCGCCGCCAGGAACCGGCCGGGGGAGCGCAGGGTCAGCCCGCGTTCGTTGCCCGTGGTGGACATCGCGATCCGCCACCCCTGGCCCGGCTCGCCGATCACGTCCTCGTCCGGCACGAACACCCCGTCCAGGAACAGCTCCGCGAAGGCGGGCTTCCCGTCCAGGCGCCCGATGGGTCGTACGGTCACCCCCGGGGCCCGCAGGTCGAACATCAGGTACGTCAGCCCCTGGTGCGGCTTGGGCGTGCCCGCCTCCGTGCGGAAGATGCCGAAGGCGCGGTCCGCGAAGGCCGCCCGCGAGGACCAGGTCTTCTGCCCCGAGAGCAACCAGCCGCCCTCGGTGCGCTCCGCGCGCGAGGTCAGCGAGGCGAGGTCGGAGCCGGACTCCGGCTCCGACCAGGCCTGCGCCCAGATCACCTCGCCGCTCGCCATCGACGGCAGGACGCGGGCCCGCTGCGCGGGGCTCGCGTGGTCGAAGAGGGTGGGGGCGAGGAGGTTGATGCCGTTCTGCGAGACCCGGCCCGGCGCCCCGGCGGCGAAGTACTCCTCCTCGAAGACCAGCCACTTCACGATGTCCGCGCCCCGGCCGCCGTACTCCTCGGGCCAGGACACCACCGACCAGCGGTCCGCCGCGAGGAGGCCCTCCCACTCCCGGTGCGCGGCGAAGCCCTCGGCGCTCTCCAGCGAGGGCAGCGGCCGCGCGGGCACGTGCGCGCGCAGCCAGTCCCGGGCCTCGCCCCGGAACGCGGTCACTTCCGCCGTGTGGGTCAGGTCCATCAGCGCCTCGCCTCCTTCATCGCCGCGATGTTCATTCCGCCGAGCGAGTCGGCCGCCGTCTCCGCGTTGTGCGCGTGCGCCAGGTGGTGCAGGCCGAAGACGGAGTCCATGCCGCTGTGCAGGCCCTGGAGGTCCTCGGCCTGGTTGACGGCCCGCTTGGTCAGGGCCAGTCCGAAGGCGGGCATCTCGGCGATCCGCCGGGCCAGGCGGTCGGTCTCGGCCGCCAGCTCCGCCCGGGCCACCACCCGGTTGACCATGCCGACCTCGTACGCCCGCCCCGCGGGCATCCGGTCGCCGGTGTAGAGGAACTCCTTGGCGATCCGCGGGGGCATCGCCCACGGGTGCGCGAAGTACTCGACCCCGGGGATCCCCATGCGCACGACCGGGTCCGCGAAGAAGGCGTCCTCGCTCGCCACGATCAGGTCGCACACCCAGGCCAGCATCAGCCCGCCCGCCACGCACGCGCCCTGTACGGAGGCGATCACCGGCTTCGGCAGTTCCCGCCAGCGGCGGCACATCCCCAGGTAGACCTCGGACTCGCGGGCGAAGCGCGACTCGGCGCCGGCGCGGCCGGTGTGGTCCCACCACAGGCCGGCCCGCCGCTCGAAGGGGAGGTGGGCGTCGCGCCCGGGGGTGCCGATGTCGTGGCCCGCCGAGAAGTGCTCGCCCGCGCCGGCGAGGACGACGGCCTTGACCTCCGGGTCGTCGGCGGCGCGGTAGAAGGCGGCGTCCAGGGCGTAGGTCATCGCGCTGTTCTGCGCGTTGCGGTAGCGGGGGCGGTTCATCGTCACGTACGCGACCGGGCCGCGGCGCTCGTAGAGCACCGGCTCCGGCTCCGGCGCGGCGGGCGCGCCGTCGGTGGGCTGGGCGGGCATACGACTTCCATCCTTCACGAGCGACCTTCCCTAACAAGTGTTTGGTAGGTTAACGTACGGCCATGAGCAGCGTCGAGGAGTTCCGCACCGAGGTTCGGGAGTGGCTACGGACCCACCTCACCGGCGGGTTCGCGGCGCTCAAGGGGCGCGGCGGACCCGGCCGGGAGCACGAGGCCTTCGCCGAACGCCTCGCCTGGGAACGGCACATGGCCGCCCACGGCTGGACCTGCGTCGGCTGGCCCGTCGAGCACGGCGGCCGCGGAGCGAGCACCGAGCAGCAGATCGCCTTCCACGAGGAGTACGCCCTCGCCGACGCCCCCGCCCGGGTCGGCCACATCGGCGAACAGCTCCTCGGCCCCACCCTCATCGCCCACGGCACCGAGGAGCAGAAGCGGCGGTTCCTGCCCCCGATCCGGGCCGCCCGGGAGCTGTGGTGCCAGGGCTACAGCGAGCCGGGCGCCGGCTCCGACCTCGCGGCCGTCCGCACCCGCGCCACCCTCCGGGGCGGCGCGTGGAGCATCGACGGCCAGAAGACCTGGACCTCGCTGGCCCACGAAGCCCAGTGGTGCTTCGTCCTCGCCCGCACCACCCCCGGCTCCCGCCGCCACACGGGCCTGTCCTACCTACTGGTCCCGCTGGACCAGCCCGGCGTGGAGGTCCGCCCGATCGTCCAGCTCACCGGCACCAGCGAGTTCAACGAGGTCTTCTTCGACGGCGCCCGCACCGACGCCGCCCACGTCGTCGGCGCGCCGGGAGCGGGCTGGGCCGTCGCCATGGCCACCCTCGGCTTCGAGCGCGGGGTCTCCACCCTCGGCCAACAGGTCGGCTTCCGGCGCGAGTTCGACGCCCTCGTCGAGGCGGCCCGCGCGTGCGGCGCGCTGGCCGACCCGCTGCTGCGCGACCGCCTCGTCCGGGCCCGGATCGGCCTGGACGCCCTGCGCGCCGCCGCCCTGCGCCCCGACACCGCGCCCCCGCTGGCCAAGCTCTCCTGGGCGCGCTGGCACCGGGACCTGGGCGAACTCGCCATGGACGTGCGCGGAGCCGCCTCCCTCCTCGCGGCCGGGGACGCGGGGGACCCGTACGACCTCGACGACTGGCAGCGGCTCTTCCTCTTCTCCCGGGCCGACACGATCTACGCCGGCTCCGACGAGATCCAGCGCACCCTCATCGCCGAGCGGATCCTCGGCCTTCCCAAGGAGGTTCGGGCATGAACGCCACCGCTCCCCGGTACGTCGCCGGGCACGGCCTGCTCAAGGACCGTGCGGCCGTGATCACCGCGGCGGCCGGCGCCGGGATCGGCGGCGCCACCGCCCGCCGCTTCCTGGAGGAGGGGGCCTGCGTGGTCATCAGCGACGCGCACGCCCGCCGCCTCAAGGAGACCGAGCAGGCGCTGGCCGCCGACTTCGGGGCCGACCGGATCACCTCCCTGCCCTGCGACGTCACCGACGAGGAACAGGTCCGGGCCCTGTTCGCGCTCGCCGAGGAGCGGCACGGCGGCCTGGACGTCGTCGTCAACAACGCCGGCCTGGGCGGCACCGCGGCCCTCGTCGACATGACCGACGAGCAGTGGACCAAGGTCCTCGACGTCACCCTGAACGGCACCTTCCGCTGCACCCGCGCCGCGATGCGCTCCCTGCGCGCGGCGGGCACCGGCGGGGTCATCGTCAACAACGCCTCCGTCATCGGCTGGCGGGCCCAGGCCGGCCAGGCCCACTACGCCGCCGCCAAGGCCGGGGTGATGGCGCTGACCCGCTGCGCGGCCCTGGAGGCGGCCGAGTTCGGCGTACGGGTCAACGCGGTCGCCCCCAGCCTGGCCATGCACCCGCACCTGGTGAAGGTCACCAGCGAGGAGCTCCTGGACGAACTGACGGCCCGGGAGGCCTACGGGCGCTACGCCGAGCCGTGGGAGGTCGCCAACGTCATCGTCTTCCTGGCCAGCGGCTACTCGTCGTACATGACGGGCGAGACCGTATCGGTCAGCAGCCAGCACGCGTAGTGCGATGAGGAGCGCGGGGACTGCTGGGACCACAATGGGCGCGTGCCAACGAACCAGAAGAAGCAGGTGACGGCCTCGCCGGAGCGCCGACGGGAGCTCCTCGACACCGCCGCGGAGGTCTTCGCCGCCCAGGGCTACAACGCCACCACCGTCCGCAAGATCGCCGACGCCGCCGGGATGCTCGCCGGCAGCCTCTACTACCACTTCGATTCCAAGGAATCGATGCTCGACGAGATCCTCTCGACCTTCCTGAACGAGCTGTGGCAGGGCTACGACAGCGTGCTCGACGCCGGGCTCGGCCCCAGGGAGACCATCGAGGCCCTCGTCACCGAGTCCTTCCGGGAGATCGACCGGCACCGCGCCGCCGTCGCGATCTACCAGAAGGAGTCCCGGCACCTCTCCGCGCAGCCCCGCTTCCACTACCTCTCGGACTCGCAGGTCAAGTTCGAGAAGGCGTGGTTGGGGACGCTGGAGCGGGGGGTCGCCGCCGAGGTCTTCCGGGCCGACCTGGACATCCGCCTCACCTACCGCTTCGTGCGCGACACGGTGTGGGTGGCGGCGTCCTGGTACCGGCCGGGCGGCCAGCACAGCCCCGAGGAGATCGCCCGCCAGTACCTCTCGATGGTGCTGGACGGGATCGCGCTCCGTACCTGAACCCTCACCTAGGAGTCCCGATGCCCGAGGCCTACATAGTCGACGCGGTACGCACCCCCGTGGGCCGGCGCGGAGGAGGGCTGTCCGGGGTCCACCCGGCCGACCTCGGCGCCCACGTCCTGCGCGCCCTCGTGGAGCGCTCCGGGGTGGACCCGGCCGCCGTCGAGGACGTGGTCTTCGGCTGCCTCGACACCGTGGGCCCGCAGGCCGGCGACATCGCCCGGACCGCCTGGCTGGCCGCCGGGCTCCCCGAGGAGGTCCCCGGCGTCACGATCGACCGCCAGTGCGGCTCCTCGCAGCAGGCCGTCCACTTCGCCGCGCAGGGCGTCCTGTCCGGCACCCAGGACCTGGTGGTCGCGGGCGGCACCCAGAACATGTCGATGATCCCGATCGCCTTCGCCTCCCGGCAGGCCGCCGAACCGCTCGGCCTCACCGAAGGCCCCTACGCCGGCTCGGCGGGCTGGCGCGCCCGCTACGGCGACGCCCCCGTCAACCAGTTCCACGGGGCCCAGCTCATCGCCGCGAAGTGGGGCATCACCCGCCGCGACATGGAGGAGTTCGCGCTGCGCTCGCACCAGCGGGCCCTGCGCGCCATCGACGAGGGCCGCTTCGCCCGGGAAACGGTTCCCTACGGTGACGTCCGCACGGACGAGGGCCCGCGCCGGGACACCACCCTGGAGAAGATGGCGGGGCTCAGGCCCGTCGTGGAGGGCGGCACCATCACCGCGGCCGTCTCCTCCCAGGTCTCAGACGGCGCGGCCGCGATGCTCATCGCCTCCGAGCGGGCCGTCGCCGAGCACGGCCTGACCCCGCGGGCCCGCATCCACCACCTCTCGGTCCGCGGCGAGGATCCCATCCGCATGCTGTCCGCACCCATTCCCGCGACGGCGTACGCATTGAAGAAGACCGGGATGTCCCTGGACGACATCGACCTGGTCGAGATCAACGAGGCCTTCGCGCCGGTCGTCCTCGCCTGGCTGAAGGAAACCGGAGCCGATCCCGAACGGGTGAATGTGAACGGCGGAGCGATCGCGCTGGGCCACCCGCTGGGGGCCACCGGGGTCAAGCTGATGACGACCCTGCTGCACGAGCTGGAGCGCACGGGGGGCCGCTACGGGCTCCAGACGATGTGCGAAGGCGGAGGTCAGGCCAATGTGACCATCATCGAGCGGCTCTGACCGACGGCGCTCCCCGGAGGCCCTCCGGGGAGCGCCGAGAGCGACACGGGCGACGTGGGTCACACACTCGGATCAGGGCTTCGCGGTCTTCCTGTGGTACGTTGGAGACGTTGCAGTTGTGGTACCCATGAACTTTATGTGCGCCTGACGGGATTGCTCCTCAGGCGCTTATTTTGTTTCCGGCATCTTCCGGATGGGGCCCTTGCCACCTATTCAGGAGATTTAAAAATGGCACTTGGCACCGTGAAGTGGTTCAACTCGGAAAAGGGCTTCGGCTTCATCGAGCAGGACGGCGGCGGCCCGGACGTCTTCGCGCACTACTCGAACATCGCCACCCAGGGCTTCCGTGAGCTCCAGGAGGGCCAGCGCGTGTCCTTCGAGGTCACCCAGGGCCAGAAGGGCCCGCAGGCCGAGAACATCCTGCCTGCCTGACGCTCTTCGCACGGCCGGGGTCCGCACCGTGAGGTGCGGGCCCCGGCTTGTGTGTTGTTCGTCCAAAAGTTTTCTGCCGGTTCCAGGAGGGCTTTCCCGCATGACCAGCTCCAGCTCCGCACGTCCCAGCCGCCGTCCCGTCAGGGGTCGGGGTGCTGCCCAGGGACGTCCGAAGGCTGGCGGCGGCCGGCCCAAGGGCGGTTCCGCCCAGCCTGCCCGGCCGCAGGAATTCACCATGCCGGACCCGATCACTCCGGCCCTCCCTCCGGTGGCCGCCTTCGCGGACCTCGACATGCCCGCCGCGCTGCTGAAGACCCTCGCGGCCCAGGGTGTCACCGAGCCGTTCCCGATCCAGGCCTCCACCCTCCCGAACTCCCTCGCGGGCCGCGACCTCCTCGGCCGCGGGCGCACCGGATCCGGCAAGACCCTCGCCTTCGGCCTGGCCCTGCTGGCCCGTACGGCCGGCCGCCGCGCCCAGCCGAAGGCGCCGCTCGCGCTGGTCCTCGTACCGACCCGTGAGCTGGCCCAGCAGGTGACGGACGCGCTGACGCCGTACGCCACCGCCGTGAACCTGCGCATCACCACCGTCGTCGGCGGCATGTCGATCAACCGGCAGTCCGGCGCCCTGCGCCGCGGCGCCGAGGTCCTCGTCGCCACCCCCGGCCGCCTGAAGGACCTCATCGAGCGCGGCGACGCGATCCTCGACCAGGTCTCGATCACGGTCCTCGACGAAGCCGACCAGATGACCGACATGGGCTTCATGCCGCAGGTCACCGCGCTGCTCAAGCAGGTCGAGCCCGGCGGTCAGCGGATGCTGTTCTCCGCGACCCTGGACAAGAACGTCGACAAGCTCGTCAAGATGTTCCTGGTCGACCCGGTCTCGCACTCCGTCGACCCGTCGGCCGGCGCCGTCACCACGATGGAGCACCACGTCCTGTACGTCATGGACGAGACCGACAAGAAGGCCGTGGCCACGCGTATAGCTGCTCGTGACGGCCGGGTGATCATGTTCGTCGACACCAAGCGCGGGGTCGACCGCATGGTCAAGAAGCTCCTCGCGGACGGCGTCCGCGCCTCCGGCCTGCACGGCGGCCGCTCGCAGCCGCAGCGCAACCGCACCCTCGACTGGTTCAAGACGGGCGAGGTCACCGCGCTGGTCGCCACCAACGTCGCGGCCCGCGGCATCCACATCGACGACCTCGACCTCGTCGTCAACGTGGACCCGCCGGTCGACCACAAGGACTACCTGCACCGCGGCGGCCGTACCGCCCGCGCCGGTGAGTCCGGCAGCGTGGTCACCCTGGTCCTGCCCGAGCAGAAGCGCGAGATGACCCGACTCATGTCGGACGCGGGCATCAACCCCCGCACCGCGCAGATCCGCTCCTCGGACGAGGAACTGGTCCGCCTCACCGGCGCCCGCGTGCCCTCCGGCATCCCCGTGGTGCTCGAAGTGCCGCAGCCCACCCCCGCCAAGCCGCGCACCGCGGCCAAGAGCGGCGGCCAGGGTGGCGGCCGTCGCCGCTCCGGCGCCCCGCAGGGCGGCGGCGCGGGTTCGGCCTCGGGCGAGCGTCCGCGCCGCGCCCGCGGCACGGCCTCGGTCTCCGCGACCTCCGGTTCCGGCGCGGGCGGCCAGGGCCGCCGCAGCGGCGGCTCCGGTGCCGGTGGCGGTGGCGGCGCGTCGACCCGTACCCGCGGCGGTGGCGCCCAGGGCGCGAGCCAGGGCTTCGGCCAGGGCCGTCGCCGCGCGACCGGCGGCGGCGCCGGTTCGGGCCGTCCCAGCGCCTGATCGATCACGTGAGAAAACGCCGGGCGGCGCACACACTGTGCGCCGCCCGGCGTTTTCGTATGCCCGCCCGCTACGAGCGGACCAGCTTGACCTGGAGCTTCGCCAGGGTCCGCAGGTCCAGCCCGAGGCCGTCCGTCAGGTAGCCGTAGAAGCTGCCGTAGTCGGCCTCCAGCTGCGCCGTCGCCGTGTCCAGGTAGTCCTGGCGGACCTCCTGGAGCGGTATCAGCAGGTCCGGGTCCTGCATCCGGCCGGACTGCTTGAGCCCCGCCCGGACCTGGGCGTCGTAGGCGGCCCGGAAGGTGTTCGAGGCCAGGTAGTCCTGCTCGGCCGTGGCCGTCGGCACGGCCAGCGCCCGCAGCAGGACGTAGCTGAGCCAGCCCGTCCGGTCCTTGCCCGAGGTGCAGTGGTAGAGCAGCGGCCCCTGCTTGCCGTCCGAGATGTCCCGCAGCGTCGCCGCGAACTGGGCCCGGCTGTCCGGGTTCGTGACGAAGGTGCGGTAGACCTCGCGCATGTAGGCCTCGGCCCGCCCGCCGCCGAGCATCTGCTCCTGCTTGACCGGGTCGCCGGTGGCGATCGCGCCCACCAGGAACCCGTACAGGCCCCGGTCGCTGACCTGGCGCGAGGTGGAGGTCAGCCCCGCCGGCAGCCGGTCGGCCCCGTCGTACTGCACCTCCATGGGAATGCGGAAGTCGACGACCTTCGTGAGGCCGAGACCGGAGACCGTGGTGAGGTCCGCGTCGGTCAGCTTGCCGAGCGCGTCGGCGCGGTAGACGAGCCCCTGGCGGACCTGGCCGCCGAGGAGGGTGCGGTACCCGCCGATGTCACGGACGTTGACCGCGCCCTGGAGCGGGATCCGGCGGATCGTGTCCGCCGGCTGCTGGGGGTGCTGCGGGTACTGGGGGTGCCGGGCCGTGGTGGGGGCGGTGGCCGGCGTCGGCGCGGCGTTCGCGGCGTACGCGGAGGCCGGGAGGGTGCCGACGGCGAGCGCGGAGAGAAGCACTCCGGTCGCCGCCAGGCGGATTCGGGCACGGCTCATCGGTGCGACTCCTGAAGGGGAGAAGGGGGATCACCCTGCCGGAGGCAGGGCGCGGAGCACTGCGTGTGCCTCGGCCATGACGCGGGTGACGAGCTCCGCACAGGACGGAAGGTCCTCGATCACGCCCGCGACCTGGCCCGATGCCATGACGCCGAGGTCCGTACGGCCCTCGACCATGGACGCCTTGAGGAGCATGGGGGTGTTGGCGGCGAGCAGGACCTGGCTCCAGGACAGGTCCTTGCCGTGCTTCATCGCGAGCCCGTCACGGACCATCTGCGGCCAGCTCAGGCCCGAGATCCGGCGGAAGGACGCCGCGTGCCGGACCGCCTTGGCCAGCGCCCGGGTACGGCCCGCCCGCTCCAGCGCGACGACCAGCTCGCTGCGCAGCATCCGGTGCGGCAGCCCGTCCACGGCCGTGGTCACCGTGACGTCCTTGACACCGGCCGCCAGGTAGCGGGCCTTGACCGGGTCCGGGACGGTCGAATCGGAGGTCAGCAGGAACCGGGTGCCCATCGCGATGCCGGCCGCCCCGAAGGCGAGGGCCGCGACCAGGCCGCGCCCGTCGTGGAAGCCGCCCGCCGCGATCACCGGGATGTCCACCGCGTCCACCACCTGCGGCAGCAGTACGGTCGTCGCCACGTCCCCGGTGTGCCCGCCGCCCTCGCCGCCCTGCACGATCACCGCGTCCGCGCCCCAGGCCGCGACCTTCTCCGCATGGCGGCGGGCCCCGATGGACGGGATCACCACCACGCCCGCGTCCTTGAGCCGTGCGATCAGCTCCTTGGAGGGCGCCAGCGCGAAGGACGCGACCCGGACCCCCTCGTCGATGATCAGTTGGGCCCGCTCGGCCGCGTCGCCGGCGTCGGCCCGCAGGTTGACCCCGAAGGGCGCCCGCGTACGGGACTTGACCTCCCGCACCGCGCCGCGCAGCTGGTCGACGGTCATCGTCGCGGAGGCGAGGATGCCGAGCGCGCCCGCGTTGGCGGCGGCGGACACCAGGCGCGGCCCCGCGACCCAGCCCATGCCCGTCTGGACGATCGGGTGCTCGATGCCGACGAGCTTGGTGAGGGCGGTCTCCATGGGGCGGGGTGCCGTCGGGCCGCTGTCCGTCGCGGCGCTCTCCATCACGCCGGTACCTCGCGCAGCCGGGTGGCGCGGGGGTCGAGTTCCTCGCGGATCAGGCGGAGTTCGGCGGCGCTGGGCTCGCGGGTGTACGTGGGCGGATCGGTGGCTCCGATGAGGTCGAAGCCGGTGGCGGCGCGGGCCTCTTCGACGCTCACCCCCGGGTGCAGGGAGGCGATCCGCATGGACCGGTCCGGGGTCTCGAAGTCGAAGACCCCCAGGTTGGTCACCACGCGGGGGATGCGGTGGAAGCGGGTCGCGGAGGGGCCGGCCGCGGCGGCGCGGTCGTAGCCCACGCCCGAGACCATGTCCACGTGCTCGACGAAGACCCGCGAGGAGTGCTTGGGGATCCAGTAACTGACCGGATTGTTAAGGGTGTTGACGGGCGCGCCGCGGACGCCGAGCAGCTGGCGGGCGGGCTGCTCCCAGTCGCCGATGCAGGAGATGTTCTGGTTGCCGAACCGGTCGATCTGGCTGGCGCCCATCATCACGTGCCGCTTGCCGCCGGTGACCATGGCCAGGTGCTGGCGGTAGGGCAACCAGCCCTCGGTGGAGCCGTCCGGGCCGACCAGGAACGCCTCGCCGTTGGTCAGCAGCAGGTCGGGGGAGAAGGTGCGGCGGGCGAGGCGGGCGCCGATCGAGGGGATCAGACCCATGGGGCTGGCGAGCACCTCGCCGTTGTCCCGCCAGGCCTCGGCGCAGGCGATCGCGCAGTAGTCGGCGCGGGTGGGGGGTTCGGGGGTGGTTGGTTCGGGAGTGGCTGGGGTGGTCACTTCTGCTGCTCCTCGTGCCAGGCCTGGACGGCGGACTGGTAGGCCTTCTCGTTGCCGGACAGGAAGCGGGCGGTGAACTCCGCCCAGGCGGCCGGGTCGGCGGCGGCGGCGACGTACGCCTTCTGGAAGGGCTCGTCGCGCTCGTAGTCGGGGGCGCAGGTGGTGAAGTGCGCGCCGTTCGGGGTCTCGACGACCCCGGTGACCGAGTGCCGCTTGAGGAGCAGGGTCTGCGGGGCCGCCCCGCGGGTCAGCTCCGCCGTCTCGACGAGCCGCTCGCAGGAGACGTACGCGCTGTCCACGGCCTCGCAGAAGAGGTCGTCGAAGTAGGGGTCGGGGCCCAGGTACTGGCCGTTGCCGGTGCGGTCGGCGCGGTTCACGTGGACCAGGGCCGCGTCCATGCGCAGGGCGGGTACGGCGACGAACTCCTCGCCGTCGGCGTAGGGGGAGGTCACCGTGCGCAGTTCGGGGTTGACCCGCATCACGTCGGAGCCGAGGCCCGCCCGGACGGGCAGGAAGGGCAGCCGGTTCGCGGCGGCGGTCAGCCCCCACATGAACATGGCCTCGTCGATCTCGGTGAGGGCGAAGGCGCCGCGCTCGCGGGCGGCCCGGAAGTGCGGTTCCAGGGGAATGGAGTCCAAGGTGGTGAAGGCGGCCACCAGCTTGCGGATCTTCCCGGCGGCGGCCAGCAGGCCGACGTCGGGGCCGCCGTAGGAGATGACGGTGAGATCGGTGATCTCCGACCGGAGCAGCGCTCTGACCAGGGCCATCGGCTTGCGCCGCGAGCCCCAGCCGCCGATCCCGATGGTCATTCCGCTGCGCAGTCGTGCGACCACCTCGTCGGGGGTCATGGTCTTGTCGGTCATGAGCGTTCCTCGCCTCCGAAGGTGTCGCGGACCCGGTCGGCGACCCCGCTGAGATTGGCCTCGAAGGTGAAGCCCTGCTCGAAGCGGTAGCTGCGCCGGACGTCCACGGGGTCGATGCCGTTGATGGCCGCCTTCGCCAGGCGGATGAGGTAGCCGTCCTTGAGCGCGATCTCGGCGGCGAGCTCCAGGGCCGCCGCGCGCAGCCCCTCGCGCGGGACCACCTTCCAGACCGAGCCGTGCGCGTGCAGCTCGGCGGCCGTGGCGGTGCGCGAGGTGTAGTAGAGGGCGCGCATCAGGTGCTGGGGCACCAGCCGCGAGAGGTGGGTGGCCGCGCCGAGCGCGCCCCGGTCCAGCTCCGGCAGCCCGAAGGTGGCGTCGTCGCTGGCCACGATCGCGTCGGCGTTGCCGACCAGGCCGATGCCGCCGCCGAGGCAGAAGCCGTGCACCGCGGCGACCACCGGCACCTCGCACTCGTACACGGCCGCGAAGGCCTCGTAGCACCCGCGGTTGGCACCGATCAGCGCGCCGTGCCCGCCGTGCGCGGTGTCGCGCTGCATCTCCTTGATGTCGACGCCCGCGTTGAAGCCGCGACCCTCGGCCGCCAGCACCACGCACCGGACCTCGGGGTCGCGGCCCGCGGCGCGCAGGGCGTCGGCGAGGTCGTACCAGCCCTGCACGGGAAGGGCGTTGACCGGTGGGAAGTCGACTGTGACGAGTGCGATGCCCTTGCCGGGGCTTGCGGTGGAGACACCCATGAGCGGATCAGCTACCTTTCCACCAAACGTTTGTTAGGGGAGGAAGGTAGCAGCCTATGGAGCTGGACGGGAGGGTGGTCGTCGTCACCGGCGGCACCCGGGGCGTCGGCGCCGGCATCGCCCGGTCGTTCCTCGCGGCGGGCGCGCGGGTCGTCGTCTGCGCGCGCCGCCCGCCGGAGGAAGCGGTGCGGGTGGACGGCCGAGAGGCCCACTTCGCCGCCGTCGACCTGCGGGACCCGGTGGCGGTGGGGGAGTTCTTCAGGGCTGTCGCCGAGCGGTACGGGCGGCTGGACTGCCTGGTCAACAATGCGGGCGGGACGCCGTACCGCCTGCTCGGCGAGGGGGAGTTGGAGCGCCATGCGCGCGTGATCGCCCTCAACCTGACCGCGCCGATGACCGCCTCGCTCGCCGCGTACCCGTTGCTACGGGCGGCGGGCGGCTCCGTCGTCATGATCGGCAGCGTCAGCGGCACCCGCCCCTCGCCGGGCACCGCCGCCTACGGGGCCGCCAAGGCGGGGCTGGAGAACCTGGCCCGCTCGATGGCCGTCGAGTGGGCGCCCGAGGTGCGGGTGAACACCCTGGTCCTGGGCATGGTCCGCACCGAACTCTCCCACCTGCACTACGGGGACGAGGACGGGATCGCCGCCGTCGGCGCGACCGTCCCGCTCGGCCGGCTGGCCGAACCCGCCGACGTGGGCGCGGCGGCCGTCTTCCTCGCCTCCGACCGGGCCGCGTACGTGAGCGGCGCGAGCCTGCTGCTGCACGGCGGCGGCGAACGCCCCGCCTTCCTGGACGCCGCAACCGCCAACAAGGAGACGTGACATGGGACTTGCAGAAGACCGGGTAGTGATCGTGACGGGTGCGGGGCGGGGGTTGGGCCGGGCCCACGCGCTGGCCTTCGCGGCGGAGGGCGCGCGGGTCGTCGTCAACGACCTCGGGGTGGGCCTCGACGGGCTGCCGGGGCCGGACGCCCCGGCAGCGCTGGTGGTGGCGGAGATCCGGGCACTGGGCGGCGAGGCGGTGGCCCACGGCGGCGACATCGCCACGACGCAGGGCGCGGCCTCGCTGGTCGAGTGCGCCCTGGACGCCTTCGGACGGCTCGACACCCTGGTCAACAACGCGGGTTTCCTGCGGGACCGGATGCTCGTGAACCTGGACGAGGACGACTGGGACGCGGTGATGCGGGTCCACCTCAAGGGGCACTTCCTGCCGCTGAAGCACGCGGCCGCGCACTGGCGGGCCGAGGCGAAGGCGGGGCGGCAGGTGGCGGCCCGGGTCGTCAACACCTCGTCCGGAGCCGGCCTGTTGGGCTCGGTCGGGCAGGGCAACTACAGCGCCGCGAAGGCGGGGATCCTGGGCATGACGCTGGTCGCGGCGGCGGAGATGGGCCGCTACGGGGTCCAGGTCAACGCGATCGCCCCGGCGGCGCGGACCCGGATGACGGAGGAGACCTTCGCGCAGACCATGGCCGCCCCCGCCGCCGGAGCCTTCGACACGATGGCCCCGGAGAACGTCTCCCCCCTGGTCGTCTGGCTCGGCTCCGACGCCTCGGCCGGAGTCACGGGCCGCGTCTTCGAAGCGGAGGGCGGCCGCATCACGGTCATGCAGGGCTGGCGCCCGGGCCCGACCGCTGACCGCGGGGCCCGCTGGTCCCCGTCGGAGGCGGGCGAAGCGGCGTCGAAGCTCCTGGCGGCGGCGGAGGCGCCGCTGGGGGTGTACGGGGCGTCGGGGTAGCGGCGGGGGCTGGCACTGCCTCCGGCGGGCCCTCAATCGCCGGGCGGGCTGGATCCCAGCCCCGCCGGCGGTTGAGGCGTACAGGTGAGACCGTCAGCGAATATGGGGACTCGTCGGGATTGGTGGTTGAAAAACCAGGAGGGTTCCACTGTTGCGGTACCGCCTAAACTGCCTCCCAGTTCGGATCTTTCAACCGGCGATCCCGTCTATTACGGAAAAGGCTCAACGGGCATCGGTTACGACTCCAGCACCATGACGAACCTTGATCTGGTGGCTCCCAAACCTGGGTATCATGATGTAGTTATTCATGGCAACAATCAAGGATACTTCGAACCCGGTCGAATCAACGCTGCCGGCAAGGGATTCTCTGCAGGCAACACCAACCCAACGCACATAGTCGAGGCCATTCAGAACAATCCCAGCTATACCGGAGGTCCGGTTCGGCTTATTTCATGCCGCATGGGGACGGTCGCCGATGGCGTTTTGGAGGTGCCGGCCGCTCAGAGTGTGGCCAACCAGCTGGGAGTCCCTGTACTCGCCCCCACCAACAAGGTTGGCGTACGCGCTCTGGGAGGGCCCGATCAGGTGCCCAAGATCTATGGTGACGGGTACGGGCGCACGTTCCTCCCCATCGCCCACTAGATCGCATGGATGAAAGTGAAATCATGAAGATTCTCGGTTTCTACCAAGAATTTTGGCCTGAAAAGGCCGGCACGCCTGCGGGAGGCATCCGTGACTTCGTCCGGCAGCAGCCATCGGTAGATGAAACCGACGTAGCGCAATATCTAGGAACGGGACACGAACTCGTCGTATTCATGGGGGCAGTCGGGGACATCTTGGGGTCTGACGAGCGCATCCTTGGCGGCGATAACATCGTCACCGACGGAGAGTGGGTCTGGCGCGCGGACCTCGCTTTTTATCTGACGCGCTACCACTTGGAGCTCCCGGAAGAGTTTTTGAACAAGGCTCGGGAAAACCAGTACGTCGTACCGGACGTGGATCGTGACCGACTACTGCACGTCGATGAAGAAGTGGATCTGATCCTTTAGGTCCGTATCGGAATATCGCCGCGATGCGAGGAACCCCGGCCCCGCCGGCGTTTGAGGTACCCCCGGCGGGTGGGCGGTGTGTCAGGGGGAGCGGTTCCAGATGAGGGTGAGGTAGCCGCTGTACAGGGCGGAGACGAGCGTCGCGGATCCGAGGACCCAGTACACCGTCGTCCGGCGAGCTCGCGCGAGGGCGACGGCGAAGGGGAAGAGGAGGGGGAAGGCGGGGAGCAGGAAGCGGGCCTTGGAGTGGAAGAAGCCTGCTCCTCCGACGGCGATGAGCACGAGGACCGCCGTGTAGATCCAGACGGCGGCCGGCGGTCGCTGCCGAGCGAGGAGGACGAGCAGCACCAGCGCGGTCACGACCGTGGCGGACACCACCACCTGGTTGAGCGTGAGGCCGGGCTGGGTGACGAGTTCGCGAAGGCGCTGGGCGGTGTAGACGCCGCCGTCGAAGGTGGAGCCCCACTGGCTCTGTTCGACGAAGTAGCCGTCCCAGCGGCCCATGCGGTGTCCGACCCAGGCGAAGAACGCGAACCAGCCGAGCGGGGCGATGAGTACGGCTGCCCACAGCCGGGCGACCGGCCACCGCGCGCCGCTGCGCTCGCGTCCGGTGAACAGGGCCCACAGCGCGCACAGGACGACGGCGGCCACGACGGCTGCGCCCGACGGACGGGTGGCCCCGACCAGCAGGGCGAGTACGCCCGCGGTGAGCCAGCGCCGGGTGAGCACGGCGTACACGGCCCAGGCGGCCAGCGCGATGAACACCGGTTCGGTGTAGGCCATGGACAGGACCAGGGCGTGGGGCACGACGGCGTAGAGCGCGACGGCGTAGAAGGCGACGCGGGCGTTGTAGAGCTTCTCCGCGACCGCGAAGATCCCCCAGGCGGCGAGCAGGGAGGCGACGAGGGAGATGGCCCAGCCCGCCCAGTCGGCCGGCGCTCCGGTTACGGCGGACAGCCCGCGCGTCAGCAGGGGATAGACGGGGAAGAAGGCGAGCTTGCAGGTCGGCCCGCCGATGTGGCAGGCGGGGACCATGGCGCTGGCGTACCCGTGGTCGGCGATGTTCAGGTAGTAGACCGAGTCCCAGCGCGTCGCCAGGATCTCGTGCAGGCCGATGCCCTTGCGGTGTCCCCAGAGCCCGACGACACCGACGCCGACCAGGCGGAGCGCGAGGTGTACGAGCAGCGCGCTCTGGGCCCTTCGCCACGAGGCCAGCACGTGGCGCGGTAGCTGCTTTCCCCGGGGGCCGTCACCATTACCGGCTCTGGGCGCGCGGCGGGCGCGGGGTGCCCGGTGCGGCCGGTCGAGGGTGTCGACGGGTATGTGGGGTGCTGACACTGGCCGTCCTGGTTCCTTGCTGAGGGTGGGGCCCACACCTACCTCCGGGTACGGAGAGGCCGTCCGGCCGGCGAGCCGGGTGGCGGGGAGTGTGCGGCGGGTCGTGGAGGTCGCGCTCACGGGAGTGCCCCACCGAGGCTTTCCTCGGTGGGGCACTCCTGTGGGATCAGGGCTGCGTGGTCGTGATCAGCCGATGGCGGGGAAGGTGTTCCAGCCGTCCTCTCCGACGTTGCCACCGGTTCCGACGGCGGGGCCGCCGAGGGCTGCGGTGCCGCCCTTGTAGAGGTAGAGCATGCCGTTGCTGTTGGTGAGGTAGAGGTCGGGGATGCCGTCGCCTGTGACGTCGGGGACGCCGCGGAGGAGGGGCCAGGTAGCGCGGTTCCAGCCGGTGGTGCCGTAGGTGATGTCCTTGGCCCCGTTGGAGGCGGCTTCGGAGGCGAGGGAGGTGAGGTCGACTCCGCCGCTCGCGCCGGGCTTGCCCTTGCGCAGGGCGAGGCCGCGGTTGGCCATGGACTCGTCGCGGAAGATCAGGTCGGCGACGCCGTCGCCGGAGACGTCGCGGACGCCGACGATGTCGCGCTGCTTCCAGCCGGCGCCGCCGATCTGCTTGACCGTGGAGAAGCTGGCGCCGGTGTAGCCGGTGAAGGCCCAGAAGGTGTCGCCGTCATCGCCGAGGGCGAAGAAGTCGGGCATACCGTCACCGGTGACGTCCTCGCCCCCGATGATCTGGGTGAGGGTGGCGATGTTCGGGGATCCGGCGGGGAGCAGGATCTCCAGGCGGCGGCTGATGTCGACGTGGCCGAGGCCGTCGCCGGGGTAGAGGTAGAGCTTGCCGTCGGGCATCCGGGCGACGAGGTCGGTGAGGCCGTCGCCGGGGAACAGGTCGGTGGAGTGCGTGATCAGCGCGCTCTTGCCGGTGGCCGGGTCCTTCCAGTAGCCGGCGGGCACGGGCTTGCCGGCGTCGGTGGCGCCGGGCAGCCAGCCGTCGATGTCGCCCGTCTTGTCACCCGCGTAGGTGCGCAGGTTGCCCGCCGGGTCGATGGCGAAGGTGTCGGTGTAACCGTCCCCGGTGACGTCACCCGGCTTGTCCTGACCGGCGTTCGGGCGAACGTAGAAGAGGTGGGTGGTGGTCGTGGAGACGTTCCCGGCCTTGTTGACGGTGCGGACGTAGAGGATGTTCGGGCCGGTGTTGTCGGGGGTGATGTCGAGGGTGACGGCGTCCTGGCCGGCGGCGGGGACGGCCTTCGTATTCATGCCGGAGCGGTTCAGGCTCCACTGGTACTCGCGGATGTCGGCCGCTGCGGTGCCGCCGCCGGTGACGGTGATCTTGCCGGGGCCGAAGGGGTTCTTGCTCCACTCGGCGCCGTCGGGACCGGGCGCGGGGAAGTCGTCGGAGCGGACGGCCGGGGGGTTGGGCGCGGTGTGGTCGACGGTGAAGGTGCACCATCCGCCGCCGCCGGAGTCGTTGGGGCCGCTGCCGGACCACCAGCCGTCGGCGTCGATGGCCTGGGCGAGCCAGTAATACGTTTTGCCGGGGGTGAACTTGTCCCAGGCGATCTCTGCGGTGGCGACGCCGTCGCTATTGGTGTTCCTGGTCTCACCGGGCAGGGACTGGGTGCCGTCGGCGGACCAGACGCGGAACTGGATCTGCTTGAGGTTGCCGTCGCCGTCGGTCGCCTTGGTCTGGAAGGTCACGTTGGTCTTGCCGACCTTGGTGAACGGCGCACGGGTGGTGCACGCCCCGCCGGGGAAGGTGCTCATGTTCGCCTGGACCGGGGTGTCCGGGGGCTTGTTGTACTCGACCTCGATGAACGGGGCGCTCTCACCGTTCGCCTGGAACTTCTTCCAGAGGTACGGATCCGACTCATTGGGCGAACGGAGCGCGATGCCCACGGCGGGCCACTTGTTGGTGGCGGCGCGTTCGGCGACGCTCTTGATGTCGACGCCGACCCAGTTGTCCGGGCATTCGCTCTTGTAACCGAACGCTGCGCTGCCGGTAGCGATGCGGCTGCTCCAGAAGCCGTCGTTGTTGGTGTTGTTCCATGTGGTGGAGCTGCTGATGAGGGAGGTGAGGTATACGTCGAACGGTTTGGGCTCGCAGGACCACGAGTACGTTTCAAGAGCCCGCAGATATGCGGACTTGATGACGGCGCCGTTCAGGGCCGTGTTGAATTCGAAATTGAATACGGAGCGCGATGTGCCGCCGGATGAGGATTCATATCCGACGCGGGCCTCGCTTGCGCCGCCCGCGTTGTAATTCTGCCCGTTGTAGAAGCTGGAGGACCCTTCCGTCTTGTAGAGGAGGGTCCAGGCCTGCTTGTGGCCCTTGAAGGAGGGGTCCACGAAGACGGGGTAGACGGTGTCGGCATCGGTGAAGAGCCGGGTGTCGGGCTTGATGCTGAGGGTGCTCTCGCCCCCACCGGTCAGCGCCGTTTTGGCCACGGCGGTGTGGGCACCTTCGGCGCCGCGGATGCCGGGCAGGCCGAGCGAGGGGTGGTCCTTGGCCGCCGGCCCGGGGGTGGGCTTGGCCTCGCCCTCTGTGGTGGCGACCTTGCCGGCGGAGTCCCACATGTAGGGGGTGGGGGCGCCGGCGATCTCCGTGTTCTCGGCGTTGCGGGCGCTGACCGCGCCGGACGGCTCGTCGAGGACGAAGGTGAGGTCGGGGGAGGAGAGGCGGTAGTTCAGCTCGCCGAGCAGGGGGTCGGCGGCGGCCTGCTTGTCCTTGACGATGACCAGGTGCGAGTACCCGCCGTCCTGGGCCGTCATCAGCAGGTCGATGCCCGGGCGGATGTTCTCGTACAGCGCGCGCGGACCATCGATGACCGGCTCGGGCAGCGCTCCGGGCCAGCTCACGGCGACGTCGTGGCCGTCGACCGTGAGGCGGACGAGCTCGCTCCAGGCGGTGTCCGGGGCGGGGGCTTTGAACGCGGCGGGGGACAGAGTCCCCCGCGAGAGGGAACGCGAGGCCCGCTGGCCATCCGTTCCGTTTCCGGCAGCGGCCTTGCTGCCCGCGCTAAACAGCACCCGGCCGTTCACCGCCTTCGGCGCGTAACCGTCCTCCACCCGCTGCAGGTTCGTGTCGATCGGCTTCCAGTCGTCACCGACCTTGGCTCGAATCGCACTGTTGAACACCCGCGCCTTGAACGTCCCACCCGGCTGCGCCCAGGTCGTGGCGTTCGCCGTCCGCTCGGCGGTGACCTCGACCTCCTTGCCGGACTCCTTCGCCTGCTGGCGCGCCTGTGCCGCGGTGACCGGCTTGCCGGGCTCGACCTGCGGCTTCGCGTCGGACTCGGGCGCGCTCTTCGTCAGCTGGAATCCGACGGGCACGGCGACGGCTACGGCCAGCAGCGCGGCCAGCGCGCCCACGGCTTTGCGGCGCTTGCGTGGGCGAGGTGCGGGCGCGTCATCTCCCTTACTGGACGGCGGATTTGGCGGATTCTCATCCGGCGATTCGGTAATGGGCACGGTGCACTTCTCCCCCCTCGGGCGCGCGGCTGCGACACCCTCGGCACTAGCGATAATTCAGCCATGTAGGCCGGTAATGAAGGGTTCGCTCCCCACTCGCCCTTCGCACATAAATGTGCGAGGTGAGCATGAATCATCGCGCCCGTTTCGTCACCCTCGGAGGTGTCGCGAGGGCGACTTGAATGGGGTGCTATATCCCGTTTAATGCCATATTTGGTGAGCGTAAAGTGATCATGGTCACATTGGCGATTGGGGTGTGGATTTATTGCCGTCTGCACACGCAGAATCAACTGCAAATCTGTCAGTTTCCTGTGACCCGTGCGTCGTGTGCGTGCCGGTGCGCAGATCGTGGGGGGGCCACATGTCGCCGTTCTCGGCGAACAACTTCCGCCTGCCCAGAAATGGGAAGGCGAGTGCCGTGCGCGGTCGCATGGCAAGACGCACCGGGGTCGTCCTCTCGGTGCTCCTCGTCGCCGGGCTCTTGCCCAGTGCTGCTTGGGCGGCGCCACCGGGCGACCGCGGGATCGAACTGCCCGGTCTCCAGAAGGAGATGAAGGCCAAGCTCGACAAGGTCGCAGCCGCGAAGCTGGAGGGCTGGGACGGCGCGCCCGTGCAGCCGCCGGCCGGCTACGAGCCGTCCAAGGTGGCTCCACCCGCAGCTGGTTCGGCCGATGTCGCACTGAACCCGGGCAGCGGGGGCCAGTTGGTGCAGGCCGGCACGCTTCCGGTGAGCATCGGCAAGGCCTCGCCCACCGAGTCGAACCCCACCCCGGCAGAGCCATCGGGAACCTGGGGCGTCTCCGTCGAGGCACGCCCGGCCACCGAGGCCGCCGCCGTCGACGGCGCGATCATCAAGGTCACGCCCCCGGCGACCGGCTCGACGCCCGTCGACGTCCAGCTGGACTACAAGAAGTTCGAAGACCTCTTCGGCACCGAATGGTCCTCCCGCCTGGAGCTGAAGCAGCTCCCGGAGTGCTTCCTGCGGACCCCGGACGTCCCCGAGTGCACCACGGCGAAGGACGTCCCCAGCACCAACGATCCGAGCACCGGCACCGTCCGCGCCACCGTCGACCCGGCCACCGCGCCGGGCCAGGGCATGCGCACCATGGCGGTCGGCGGCGGAGGCCCGATGGTCCTCGCCGCGTCCGACTCGGGCTCGGGCGCGGGCGGCACGTACAAGGCGACCTCGCTGGCGGCGTCCGGCAGCTGGTCCGCGGGCGGCAGCGGCGGCGGGTTCTCCTGGAGCTACCCGCTGACCGCGCCCGCGCCTCCGGCTGGGCCGGCCCCGAAGATCTCGTTCACGTATTCCTCCCAGGCGGTGGACGGCAAGACGTCCGTCGCCAACGGCCAGGCCTCCTGGGTCGGTGACGGATGGGACTACAACCCGGGTGCCATCGAACGCCGCTACCGCCCTTGTGTCGACGACCTGAAGGCAACGTCGGCCAAGCCCAACAATGACAACAGCACGGACAAGAAGAAGGGTGACCTGTGCTGGGCGGGCGACAACGTGGTGATGTCCCTGGGCGGCACCACCACTGAACTGGTCCACGATGCCACCACTGGTCAGTGGATCCCTCAGAGCGACGACGGCTCAAAGGTCGAGCACAAGTCCGATGCTGCCGTCGCCAATGGCGCGAAGGACGGTGAGTACTGGATCGTCACCACCCGGGATGGGACCCGGTACTTTTTCGGTCGGCATGATGTCGACGGAGCTGGGAGCCGCTCGGTCACGAACTCTGTCCTGACCACTCCGGTCTTCGGCAACCACCCGGGCGAGCCCTGCTATCAGGCCGCGTACGCAGATTCCAGCTGCATCCAGGCATGGCGGTGGAATCTCGACTACGTCGAGGACGTCCACGGCAACGCCATGATCATCGATTGGGCCAAGGAAACCAACAGCTACGCCAAGAACCAGAAGACGAAGGAAAGGGTCACCTACGACCGGGGCGGATATCCGACTCAGATCACGTACGGCCTGCGCTCCGATAATCTGGCCGGCGCTCCAGCGGGCAAGGTCGAGTTCACGGTCGCCGAGCGGTGCATCAAGGAAGGCAAGACGACCTGCTCTGACGCCGAGTTCGAATCGAAGAACTACGAGGAGAAGCAGCCTTGGTGGGATACTCCTGCCACGCTGTACTGCAAGGCTGACGCGAAGGACTGCTACACGTCGTCGCCGACCTTTTGGAGCCGAAAGCGGCTGACCTCGGTCGCCACCTTCGGTCAGCGCACTGAGGGTTCCACCGCCCTCTCGCTGGTCGACCGGTGGAACCTCACTCAATCCTTCCCGAAGCAGCGTACGGACACTCACCCACCCCTGTGGCTGGAGTCCATCACCCGCACCGGTTACGGCGTGGGCAAGGACGAGAACGGCAACCAGCAGAGCACCACGCTCCCGCAGGTCTCCTTCCTCGCCAATGTCAAGGACATGCCCAACCGCGTCGCGACCAGCGCGACCGACGCCACCCCCGACTTCGACCGCTTGCGTGTGGAGACCATCCGCACCGAGACGGGCGGTGAGATCCGCGCCGACTACTCGGCACCTTGCCCGGTCGGAGGAACCCATCCCAAACCGGAGGAGAACACGACCCGTTGCTTTCCGGTCCACTGGTCACCAGACCCGGAGCTGGAGACACCTCCGCTGCAGTGGTTCAACAAATATGTCGTTGACCGGGTGACGGAGAAGGACCGGGTAGCCCGCCAAGACGAGGTGATCACCAACTACACCTACGAAGGTGACGCGGCCTGGGCCAAGGAAACCGACGAGTTCTCCAAGCCCGAATTGCGGACGTTCAGTCAGTGGCGCGGCTATGCGAGCGTCATAGCCAAGAAGGGTGTCACCGCCAACACTGGTGCCGCGGATGCCACCGAAGAGTCCCAGACCCGTACCCGGTACTTCCGAGGTATGTCCGCCGACGCGGGCCGGCCGAAGGTCACGGTGAAAGATTCCACGAACACGGAAGAGCTCGGCGAGGACCTACTCGCGTACCAGGGACAAGCCGCAGAAACAATCACGTACGGTAAAGCGGGCGGAAACGTCGTTGCCCGCGTTCTGACGTGGAAGACCAGTCAGAAGACGGCTTCACGACCGCGCGAAGGCACCACGGCGCTCGAAGCATTCCGGGTCGCCACGCCCCGCACGGACAACATCGAGACGATCAGCGGCGGCGTGACCCGCACCGTCCGAAAGAAGACGACTTTCGACGCCACGTACGGTCTCGCGCTGACTTTGCAGACCGAGGTACTCACGCCCAACGGTACAGGCGGCTGGACTGCTAGCGATCAGCAGTGTGCCACCACTACGTACGTCCACAATCCGGCCAAGTACCTGATCGGGCTGACTCAGCGGGTCCGGACCACAGCGGGAGACTGCTCTCAGTCCGGCACCGGTGCGGTCGTCTCTGACGCGCGCACGTCCTATGACGCGTTGAATGCCTTCGGCACTACACCGGTCAGGGGTCTAGTCTACCAGATCGACACCAACGACGCGGGTGGTACCGGCTGGAGCACCACGGCACGGATGGACTACGACGTCCTCGGGCGCACCACGAAGGTTTACGACGCGTTGGGTAGGGCTACGTCCACGGCCTTCAGCCCGACCAACGGGCCGGCTTTCCGCACCACGGCGATCAACGCCGCAGGGCACGTGACGGTGGCCCAATTCGACCCGGGCCGTGGCAGCGCCCTTGAGACCACGGATGCCAATGGTCGTAAGGTCACGAGGTCGTACGACAATCTCGGCCGGACCACCGCCGTGTGGACGCCGTCGCAGAACCCGGGCAAGGACAAGGCGGCCTACACCTTCGCCTACCAGATTGCCGAGCACGAGCCGCCGGTCGTCACCAGCAGCACCCTCGAGGACAACGGGACATACACCAACTCCGTCGTGATCTACGACGGCCTCCTGCGCCCGCGACAGTCCCAAGCCGAAGCCCTCGGCGGCGGTCGCCTGATCACGGACACCTTCTACAGCGCGGACGGCACGGTACGACAGACCAACAACGGCTACTACGCGGAGGGCGACCCGGACAAGCACATCTTCGTCCCGGAGTCGGTCTTCAAGGTCCCCAACTCCACCAAGACGGCATACGACGGCCTTGGCCGTGCCGTACGCAGCACGACCCTCTTCGCGGACGTACCCCAGTACTCCACCACCGTCCGCTATGAGGGTGACTGGACGCTCGCCCGCACCGGCATGTCGGTCGACGGCCTGACCCCGCTCAAGGGCAGTCGTGCCACCAAGACCGCCACGGACGCCCTCGGGCGCACCGCGCTCGTCCAGTACGCCACGTCCACCGACCTGACGACCTGGAACACCACCAGCTACAGCTACGACACCCGCAACAAGCTCGCCAAGGTCACTGACCCGGCGGGCAACAACTGGTCCTACACCTACGATGCCCGCGGCCGCATGACCGCCTCCAACGACCCGGACATGGGATCGTCGGAGTTCGGCTACAACAACCTGGACCAGCAGATCTGGGCCAAGGACTCCGCCGGCCGCGCCCAGTACACGACGTACGACGTCCTGGGCCGCAAGACCGAGACCCGCGACGACGCCGCCGACGGACCGCTCGTCGCGTCGTGGAGCTTCGACTCCCTCCCGGGTGCCAAGGGCCAGCCCGTCACCTCGACCCGCTACTACGACGGCAAGCCGTTCACCAGCGAGGTCACCGGCTACGACACCGAGTACCGCCCCACCGGCTCCAAGATCACGATCCCGGACGTCCCCGCGGCCAAGGGCTTGTCCGGCACCTATGCCTACGGCACGACCTACACGTCGACCGGCAAGATTCAGTCGACGACCCTCCCGGCCACCCCGGGCGGCCTCGCCGCCGAGAAGCTGATCACCCGCTACAACGGCGACGGCCAGCCGATCACCATGTCGGGCCTGTCCTGGTACACCGCCGACACCGTCTACAGCCCCTTCGGTCAAGTACTCCGTTCGGCGTCGGGATCTGCTCCGCAGCGGGTGTGGACCACTAACAACTACAACGCGAACACCGGCCGCATCACCAACTCGATCACCGACCGGGAGACTGCCAACCCCAACCGGATCAGCGACGTCTCCTACCAGTACGACCCCGCCGGCAACATCACCTCCATCACGGACAGCCAGCCCGGCGCCCGCACCGACCGCCAGTGCTACGCCTACGACCCGATGGGCCAGCTCACCCAGGCCTGGACCGCGAAGACCGAGACCTGCACCGGCCCCTCCCTGAACGACGTCACCCCCGGACCCGATGGTGACGGCTTCTGGCAGTCGTACTCCTTCGACGCCATCGGCAACCGCACCAAGCTCGTCGACCACGACCTGGCCAACGGGGCCCTGGACGACGAGTACAACTACACCTACGGCGTCACGGTCACCGGCAACGGCACCCAGCCCACCACCACGACCCAGCCGCACGCCCTGGCCAAGGTCGACTCGCTCACCCGCAAGCCCGGCTCCACGATCAACGCGCAGTCGACCTACGGCTACGACACCTCCGGCAACACCACCCGCCGCACCATCGGCGGGGACACCCAGACCCTGGACTGGGACCGCCGTAACAAGGTCACCACCGCCACCAGCCCCGGCATCGGCGCCGTCGCCGTCACCGGCCTGTCCGGCAAGTGCCTCGACGTCGACAACGCCAACACCGCCGACAACACCCCCCTCCAGATCTGGTACTGCAACGAGACCCGAGCGCAGCAGTGGCGCCTGACCGGCGACACCGTCCAAGCCCTCGGCAAGTGCCTGACCAACAACGCGGGCAACATCGTTCTGGCCACCTGCGACGGCAGCGACAAGCAGAAGTTCGTCTACCGCGCCGCGGACAAGAGCCTCCAGAACCCGGTGACCGGGCAGTGCGTCGACGTCCCCAACAACAACGAAACCGCCGGCACCGACCTCAAACTGTGGGCGTGCAACGGCGGCGCCAACCAGCAGTGGAGCTTCAACAGCACCACCACCTACCTCTACGACGCCTCCGGTAACCGCCTGATCGAGGACAACGGCAGCAGCCGCACTCTCTACCTCGGCGAATCCGAGATCACCGTCAACAAGAACGGCGACGCCGTCGACGCCGTCCGCTACTACCCCGGCCCTGGCGCCACCACGGTCCGCCGCACCAAGGCCAAGGACACCGGCCACCTCCTGTCCGTCCAACTGCCCGACCACCACGGCACCGCCACCACATCCATCGACCAGTCCACCGGGCAGACCGTCACTCGCCGCAAGTCCGACCCCTACGGCAACCCCCGCGGCGCCCAACCCGCCAACTGGCCCGGCAGCCGCACCTTCCTCGGCACAGGCAACGACGACAACACCACCGGCCTCACCCACATCGGCGCCCGCGAATACGACCCCACCACCGGCCGCTTCGCCAGTGTCGACCCGCTCATAGACATCACCAACCCGCTCCAGATGAACGGGTATACCTACGCCAACGGAAACCCGGTCGGGAATTCAGACCCTTCGGGGCTGCACCTCATCGAAGGGATGAATGACGGCGGCGGTTGGTTCGATAGCGGAGGCAACAACGGCGGCGGCGGAACGAAGACCCTGCAGAACCGCGACGATGCCCGCAGTCGCGGTGATGGCGGACTTAATAGCTTGGAGCAAATCAGGAATACCTGGCATCCGCCGAGGTCGCGCGGGAGGGCCTCATCGAGTTACGCGGGAAGCGGCAGTTCTTCAGGTGGATGCACCTATCCGGCCAGTCAATGTTCAACTGGCGGACGTCAGGAACCTCAGACTTACTACCTTGCCGGCGCGTCGAACAGTGATACGAATTACGCGTCAATGAATGGGAAATGCTCGGGTTGGACTTGCGCTGTCGTGTACGGTGTCGCTTTTGCGGCCCTGGCGGCGGTACTCGCCCCTGTGGCCTTGGCTCTGGCTACGGAATTGGGACCCACCTGCTTGGTTGCTCCCGCGGCGTGCGGTGAATTCGTCGCCGACCTCATGACGGGCGGAGCGTCGGGTGGGAGCCTGATTGCGGGTGGTGGTATTGGCGCCGGCGTCTTGCTTTCCAAGGAGGAGCAAGTCGGAAGCCGGTTCGTTAAGAGCGCCCCGTGCAGCTTCAGTCCTGATACGCCGGTTCTCATGGCGGATGGCGGGACAAAGCCCATCGGGGAAATCGAGGTTGGCGACAGAGTGGAATCTGCCAACCCGGAAACCGGGGACCACCAGGGCACCCGGCGCGTCGATGCCACGATGGTCCACTACGACGAAGACCTCGTCGATTTGGAGGTCCAAGGCGAGACGGGGGAACTTGGCACCGTCCACACCACTTTCAACCACCCCTTCTGGGACGACACCAGCAAGACCTGGATCCCGGCGGGTCAACTCATCCCTGGGCATGCACTCGTAACCGACGAGGGTCGCCCCGCAGTAATCGTGGCGATCGCTGCTCTGGCGACTGCCGCCGATATGTACAACCTGACCATTGCTGACCTGCACACGTACTATGTGATCGCTGGTGCAACTCCCGTCCTCGTCCACAATGCTGACGGCAGTGGCATGATTGGTGCGAATGGCACGCAGATCACGAGTTCGACGGTGTGGCGAGGTCCTAATGGGATGCGTATCGATGTGGAGAATCCCAACCCTGGTGGCCGGCCTGGGCAGATGCATTTGCAGGTTCAAGTCAACGGTATGAAATCATCTGACGCCCCCAAGTATCAGTACAATTTTGATACTGGACAGTTTGATGGATTGCCGAAGAACCTGCAGAAAGAGCTCGCAAAGACTGATATGGCAAAGGGTGTCAAGAAGGGGCTGAGCTTCCTTGGTCAGGTTTGTTAGTCTCGCGCCGGGTGCGGCTGATGGAGTTCATGCAGAGACGGAAGATTTTTGATCGCTGGACTGGATAGGGAAGTGAAGCGAAGTGAAGTTCAATGCGATGTTCTCAGGTCTGGTTCAGCCGGAGTTCCTGGAGCGAGTGACCGAGGGGGACGTCCCGGAGCTATTTAGGTCTGCTCTGGACTCGGGGTGGGTAGCTGACCCTAGCGGGGCCTGGGTTCTTCGGCTCTTCTCTGAGAGTTACAGGGGGAATCGATCATCGTTCACTGACTTGACTGGATACGAAGCCGCTATTAATGGTCGACCCATTCCGGATCTCGACCTATCGGAAGATGATCCGACGCGAAGTGAAACACTGCTTAGGCGAGCCTATTCGTTTGCTCACGGCGCACTCTTTGCTCTGTGTCAAATCTCTAATTCGCCGCCTGGGAGTGCATACATTTCGATCGGCCCCACTTTGTATGACGAGAATGTAGTCACGGGGAGTGTGACATTCTGCATGCGGCATGACGGGGAGGAGCCCTATCTGGCCGACATTTCGAGGATGACTCTGTCGGGCGTTCTCGTGGTAGATTCTGAAGACTGTGTCAGCCCGTTGAAGTAAACGTGCCAGAAGCTCTCGTGGGTTGCAGTACTCTTATTTGAATAGCTCGAGTATGCTGAATTAGGAAAAATTAGAGAAGCCTCGCCAGGTAAGTCCTGGCGGGGTTTCTCGGCGTCTTGCCGGCAGCAGCAACAGCGGATGGGTTTGTGCAAAGTATTTGATCCTAGGTTGTCCTCCTGCGCGACGCTCGAAACTGGGGGAGTGGATACCTGGAGTGCGTCCGGATGGAGCGGTCCGAGCTGATGCGTACCTGGGCTTCCGAGGGTGGTGAGATCACTCTGAAGGGAGACGGGGCTTTGAGGCGAAGTCCGCTGATCCTGGTGCTGCGGGTTGCGCGGAGAGAAGGTTCCTGACCCGGCCTCGGGTGCGTGGTCCGCGTTTGATGTGGGCGGCTCAACCCGGGTGGACCTCAAGTTCGGTGCTGGTTGCTTCGGTTCTCTCTGGGGTGGCCGCCATGATGGCGTTGAGATTCTTCGGTATAAGGCGAATGCGAATAGGCATCGATACGTCAGCTTTCGCCAGCGTTCGATGGGCCTGCCTGGCGTCGGGGGTGAGGTTAGCCGACCGCGCTCAGGATCGGGGTCCAGGTGGGGCTCGTGAGGGCGGTTACCGCCTGGGCTTCGGTGAGGGGGGGAGTGGGGCGGGTCGGCTTCGGGGTTTCGGGGGCTGTGCCGCCGCCCTTGCTGTTCCACTGGGTTAGTTGGAGTTGGGCGCCCGTGGATTTGATGGTCAGCGTTAGCGTCCAGCGTTGGGCGGAGCCTGGGGTGGGGTCGGCGGCGTTGCGTTCCGACATGACTACGGCTCCGCCTGGGGTGGTCGGGGTGTCCGGGAGTTCGGTCAGGGTGCAGGTGTCGCCCTTGGGGCGGGCGGGGGTGCGGTCGCAGGTGAGGCCGTCGCCGTCTCGGAGGGGGAGCTTTAGGCGGACCGCCGAGATGCCTACGAAGGCGGGGCCGTGGCCGTCGTCGAAGAGGAAGCCGCCGTTGGCGACGTAGCCGGCTGAGGGGTCCGCCGGGTTGTTGCTCTGGCCGCTCTGCTGGCTGTACTTGCCGCCGGGGAAGGTCTGTTGCAGGGCCTGGATCATTTGGTCGCCGGAGACCGCAGAGCGGGGGAGGGCCAGGGCTGCCGGTTCCATGTCGGAGCTGGGGGAGTGGATCCTGGCGAGGGCGTCGGGCAGGAGCAGGCCGCCGGCCGTGAGGACGGCGCAGGCGGCGGCGCCGGCCAGGATGCCCGCGTTGCGTCGTCGGCGCTGGTGGGTGCGCCCGCGGGCGATGGCGTCGTTCAGGAGCGGGGTGAGGTCGGGTTCGAGGGAGTCCGTGGTGCGGTTCAGGGCGTGGGCCAGGTCTGTTTCGAACGGCATGGTGGTCTCAGTTCTCCGTCGCTGGGGGAGTGGGGGCGGCTAGTTAGTGCGGGACCAGGTCCGAGAGGGATTCGCCCAGTAGGGCGCGGAGTCTGGTGAGGGCCCGGGTGCCCTGGGAGCGGATCGCGCTGTTGCTCAGCTTCAGGGTTCGGGCGGTTTCCTCGATGGTGTGGCCCTCCCAGTAGCGGAGGAGGAGTACCGCCCGTTCGCGGGGCGGGAGTTGGGCCAGTGCGTCCATCAAGGTGATGCGGAGGGCGGAGTCGGGGGCGCTGGAGTCAGCGCTGTCGGGGACGGTTCCGGTGGGGCGCTCGGCCGTGCTGCGGCGGCGCCGGAGGCTGAGGAACGTACGGACCAGGACGGTTTGGGCGTACGCCGCCGGGCTGTCCGCGCGGGACACTCGGCCCCAGTGCACGTAGAGCCGGCTGAAGGTCTCCTGGACCAGGTCCTCGGCGAGGTGGGCGTCGCCGGCCGCGAGGGTGTACGCCGAGCGGTAGAGGGCTTTCGACCGCGCGGTCACGAACTCCAGGTACGCGTCCTCCTGTGCTGATTTCACTCGGTTCCCGCCCGTTCGCTTGCGTCGCTTGCCTGGTGATCGCCGTGCATACCCTCTTGACTACGCGGGACGGCCGGATGTCGCGGAGAATTTTTGGGTGGTTGTGGAGCGGGGGGACTCCATACACTCCGCGGATGAGTAGTGATCTTCTTCGGCTGACCGTTCTGGGGTGTGCGACGCCGTATCCGAGCGTGGACAACCCTTGCTCCGGGTATCTGGTGGCCGCCGGTGACACCCGGGTGTGGGTGGATGCGGGGACTGGGACGCTGGCCCAGTTGCAACGGCATGTGCGGCTTGAGGATTTGGATGCGATCTGGATCTCGCATCTGCATGCCGATCACAGTGCTGATCTGCTCACCACTTACTACGCCGCCCTCTTCGCGGACGTGGAGCTCGCCGCCCCGATCCCGCTGTACGGTCCGCCGGGCATTGCCGACCGGCTGGCCCATTTCCTCACCAATACTGCGAGCCGCAGCCCGGTCGAAGCGGCCTTCGACGTGCATGAGTTGTACGACGGGCATCGGGTGCGGGTGGGTGAGTTGATGCTGACGTCCCGTGCGGTGGCGCACGGGATTCCGGCCTTCGGGCTTCGGGTCGAGGGTGGGGGCAGGTCGCTGGTCTACTCCGGGGATACGGCGCCGTGCGCCAACCTCACGCAGCTGGCCGAGCGGTGCGACGTGTTGTTGTGCGAGGCCGAGAGTGCACAGGCGCCGGCCGAGGGGGAGGGTGAGCAGGTGCACCACACGCCTGAGGATGCCGGGGATACGGCGAGTGCTGCGCGTGCGGGGCGGCTGATCGTCACGCACGTCGGGCGTTTCCTGAGTCCGGAGGAGGCCGTGGAGCGTGCCTCCGTTCGGTTTGAGGGTCCCGTTGAGTACGCCGCTCCCGGTGCCACCTTCTCGGTTGGTTAAGTCCGGTCTTCGGTCGGGGTTTTGGTCGGCTCGGTCGTGTCGGGGGTCTGCGGGCGGTCCTCGGTGCCGCCGCCCGTCAGGCAGCCGAGGGCCGCGCACGCGGCCACGGCCGCGGCGGTGACGATGAGGATGCGGTGGTCGACGAGGGGGAGCAGGGCGGCGCCCAGGGCCAGGAAGACGGCGTTCGGGGCGAGGAGGAGGGTGTTGGCGGTGGCCGCCACTCGCCCCAGGAGTTCGCTCGGGGTTTCGCGCTGTACGGCGGTCATGGCGGCGATGAGCGCGCACGGGAGGCCCAGCCCGATCATGGCGCTCGCGACCAGGGCGACCGGCGTGGACGGCACGGCGCGCAGGGCGACACCGAGCGCGAAGAGGAGGACTCCGGCGGCGGTGAAGACGCGTTCGGGCAGGCGGCGCAGCAGGGCGCCGGCGAGCAGGCCGCTCAGGACGGAGCCCACGCCCTGCGCGGCGTAGAGGACGCCGACGAAGGCGGGTGTGCGGTGCAGGCCCGAGTCCACGATGGCGTAGACGGAGGCGCCGTTGACGCCGGCCATGCCCATCGTGACGGCGCCGGTCAGGACCAGGCGCCGGAGGGTGGGGTGCGTGCGCAGGAAGCGGACGCCTTCGGAGACCTGGGCGGTCCAGGGCTGCCGCGCGGTGCGGGCCGGTGGGACTTCGCGGACCCGGATGAGGGTGAAGGCCGCGGCCGCGAGGACGAAGGTGGCCGCGTCCAGGAGCGCGACGCTCGGCCCGCCGAAGCGGAGGTAGAGGCCCGCTCCCAGCAGCGGGGCCAGGAGTTTCATGCCCTCGTTGGCTGTCAGGCGCAGGCCGTTGAAGTCGCCCCGCAGCTCCTCCGGGACGGCCGCGGCGACCAGCGCGGCCTCGGCCGCGTCCATCAGTACCGTGGAGGTGCCGTAGATGATCAGCACCGCGAACAGCAGCCAGATCCGGTCCTCCGAGTCGACGAGGACGAGGCAGGGCAGCAGGGCGGCCATGGCCAGATTGGACCAGATCAGCAGCGGCCGCCTGCGGACCCGGTCGGCGATCGTGCCGATGATCGGCCCGAAGAGCATCGGAGCCCACACACAGAACGTGGTCAGGGCCGCCAGGCTGTCCGATCCGGTGATCGACTTGGCCCACACCCCCGCCGCGAGGGACATCGCCGAGCTGCCGAAGCCCGACACCACCACACCGGTGAGGTAGAACCCCACGTTCCGGTCACGCATGACGCGACCCCCGCCCCAGCCCATGCGAACCCTCCTCGTGCGGATGGAAGCCCCAACTCCCCTTCTGCGAGGTGGGCTTGAGCTTCTGACTCTCTGCGGATTGATGGTACGAGGATCACCGCGCGCGCTGAGTGAGTGGGCGGCCGATCGCCGCGTCGGGGCTTCGTGGGGGATCCGGACATCCTGGGGAGGGTGGGCCGGGGCGGGCCGTCGTACGTCGCCTGATGGGGGTGTCGGGTGGGGGAGCGGAGGGATGGGTTCCGGCCAGTTGGTGGTGTGGTGGGGGTGTTGTCCGTATCACGTCCTTACCGGGGGCCTGGGGGAGTGGTGGCATGTGCATGCTCAAGCCGGATCCGGATTGCGGATCCGGGTTCGTAGCTACCGGACGGAGTACCGGACATGAACCTGCGTAGATGTGGCCTCGGGGCCGCGGCCCTGACCCTGACGGCCGTCGCCGTCCCCACCGCCACCGCCCATGCGGACAGTGCGTACGGCGCGTACGTACCTCCGGGTCGGGTCACCGTGGAGGTGGTCGGGGCCAATGGTTCCGGGTGTCCCGCGGGGACGGCTGATGTCGCCGCGGCCCCCGACAACACCGCCTTCACCGTCACCTACAGCGATTACCTGGCTCAGGCCGGGGCGGGGGCCGGGGGGACGGACTTCCGGAAGAACTGCCAGCTCGCGCTGCGGGTGCACGTGCCGCAGGGGTTCACCTACGCCATCGCGCGCGCCGACTACCGCGGCTTCGCCAGCCTCCAGCGCGGGGCGTACGGGCAGGAGCGCGCCGGCTACTACTTCCAGGGCCAGTCGCAGACCGCCCGCACCACCCACCAGTTCAGCGGCCCGTACGGGGACAACTGGCAGGCCAGCGACCAGACCGGCTACGCGGACCTGGTCTGGGCCGCCTGCGGCGAGGACAAGATCCTCAACGTCAACACCGAACTGCGCGTCTACGCGGGCTCGTCCAGTCCCCAGAGCACGAGCTTCATGAGCATGGACTCGACGGACGGCAGCGTGAACACGGTCTACCACTTCGAGTGGAAGCAGTGTCCGGCCGCCTGACCCCTGCCCCACCCCTCGAACGGTCAGGAGCGACAACGATGTCTCTTCCCCTGTCCCGAACCCTGCTCGCCGTCGGCGCGACCGCCGCCCTCCTCGCCACCGCCGCCCCCGCCCAGGCGGGTCCCATCACCGTCCCGCCGGACAAGATCGTGATCGAGCTCGCCACCGTCAACGGCTCCGGTTGCCGAGAGGGGACGGCGCAGGTCGCCGTCGCGCCCGACAACACGGCCTTCACGGTGACCTACAGCGAGTACCTCGCCCAGGTCGGCCCCGGCGCCCCTCCCACCGCCTTCCGCAAGAACTGTCAGCTCAACCTGCGCGTACACGTCCCGAACGGCTTCACCTACGCCATCGTCCAGGCCGACTACCGCGGCTTCGGCAGCCTCCAGCGCGGGGCCACCGGCCAGGAACGGGCGGGCTACTACTTCCAGGGCATGCCGCAGACGACGCAGCGGACCCATTCGTTCACCGGGCCGCTCGACGACAACTGGCAGACGACGGACAAGACCGAGTACGCCGACCTGGTCTGGGCGCCGTGCGGTGAGCAGCGCAACTTCAACATCAATACGGAGCTGCGCGTGAGCGCCGGTACGTCGGCCCCGGGCACGACCAGCTTCATGGCCATGGACTCGACCGACGCCAGCGTGAACACCCTGTACCACCTGGCCTGGCAGGTCTGTCCGACCCCGAGGAAGTAGCCCGTGCGTGGGCGGTTGCCCCGTTTTCGGTACCGGGGTGCGGTCGGCTCGCTACGCTCGGTCGCCGACCGGAACGTGCGCCGCACGGCGCGTACTTGGGGGTGACCGCCCATGGTCCACATCCGTGACCTCGATCCCAGCGCCTCCCCGCTGGACTACTACGGAGCGGAGTTGCGGAGCCGCCGGGTGACCGCCGGGCTGAAGCAAGCGCAGCTCGGCGACATCATCTACTGCACCGGCTCCTTGATCGGCCAGATCGAGACGGCCCGCAAGGTCCCGACCCGCGACTTCTCGGAGCGCGTGGACGCTGCGCTGGGCACGGACGGCCAGTTCAGCCGCCTGGTGGGTCTGGTGCTACGGAGCCAGTTGCCGCACTGGTTCCAGGCGTACGCCGAGATGGAGGCCCGGGCGGAGTACATCTCCACGTATCAGGCCCAGGTGGTGTACGGCTTGTTGCAGACCGAGGCCTATGCGCGCGCGGTGCTGAGCGCCGACAACCCGAAGAACCTCGATGAACTCGTGGCAGCCCGACTGGATCGCCAGCTCATCCTGGGGCGCGGGTGCCCGCCCGCCGTGTGGGTCGTGCTGGACGAGGCGGCGCTGCTTCGGGAGGTCGGGGGCCGGGAGGTCATGCGGGACCAGCTCCTCCACCTGCTGAGCTTCCGTGAGCGGCAGTGGGTGCAGATCCAGATCCTCCCGTTCTCCGCTGGGCAACACACGGCGACTCGGGGGTCGTTTAACCTCTTGCGCTTCGACGACGACCCAGATCTCTTCTATGCCGAGAGCTACGACATCGGGCACATGACCGCCAACCCGCAAGTGATCAAGGAGCGTTCGTTCGGATACGCTCGCTTGCAGGCCGACGCGCTCTCAGTGGAGGACTCGGCGGCACTCATTGCCCGAGTAGTGGAGGAGCGCTATGGATACCGCCCAGGAACTGAAGGGCGCGCGGTGGCGTAAGGCTTCGTACAGCGGCTCCGGTGGCGGCGACTGCGTCGAGTGCGCTCCCCTCGGCGTCGCCGCTTGGCGTAAGTCCTCCTACAGCGGCAGCAGCGGCGGCGAGTGCGTCGAATGCGCCCCTCTGGGCGCTGCCGTCTGGCGCAAGGCTTCCTACAGCGGAGGCACCGGCGGCGACTGTGTCGAGGTCGCCCCCCAGCCCTGCCAGGTCGCCGTCCGGGATTCCAAGGTCCCCGACGGCCCCGTCTTCACCGTCGGCCGGGTCGCCTTCGCGGCCTTCGTCGGGGCGCTCTAGCCATCCGGAGCCCGCGTTCCCGCTGAGCGGGAACGCGGGCTCCCGCCCCCGCCCGCCCCGCGCCTACCGTCTGCGGCACCACACCACCGCAGCCGGGAGGCACCATGCTCGACGATCGGCTCCGGCGCGAGGCCGCGGGCCTGCTGCGCACGGCGGAGCTGCGGCGGGAGCCCGTACGGCCGCTGAGCGAGACGTACCCGGGGATCGGTACGGGCGACGCGTACGAGATCCAGCTCCACAACATCGGCCTGCGCACCGCGCGCGACGGCGCCCGCGTCACCGGGCACAAGGTCGGGCTCTCGTCCCCCGTCATGCAGGCCATGATGGGCGTCGACGAGCCCGATTACGGGCACCTCCTCGACGTCATGGAGCTGCGCTCCGACGTCCCCGTCCCGCTCGCCGCCTACTGCGCGCCCCGCGTCGAGGTCGAGGTCGGCTTCGTGCTCGGCGCCGACCTGCCGGGGGAGGGCTGCACGGAGGCGGACGTACTGGCCGCCACCGAACGCGTCGTACCGGCCCTGGAGTTGATCGACAGCCGGATCGCGGACTGGCGGATCACCATCGCCGACACGATCGCCGACAACGCCTCCTCCGCCGGGTACGTGATCGGCGAGGGGCGCGATCCGCGCGAGTTGGACATCAGGGCGATCGAGGCCCGGCTGGACGAGGACGGCGACCTGCTCGCCACCGGGCGCGCCGACGCCGTGCTCGGCGATCCCGCCACCGCCGTCGCCTGGTTGGCCCGTACGGTCGCCCGCTTCGGCGTACCGCTGCGCAAGGGGCACCTCGTCCTGCCCGGGTCCTGCACCCGCGCCGTGGACGTGCGCGCCGGGCGGACGTACACCGCCGACTTCACCGGGCTCGGCCCGGTCTCGCTCTCCTTCTGCTGAGGTGATCATGACCAAGAACACGGCTAAGAAGGCCACCGCGGCCATCGTCGGCTCCGGGAACATCGGCACCGACCTGCTCTACAAGCTCCAGGGCTCCCCGCACATCGAGCCCCGCTGGATGGTCGGCGTCGACCCCGACAGCGAGGGCCTCGCGCGGGCCCGCCGGGCCGGGCTCGACGTCTCGCACAGAGGGGTCGACTGGCTGCTGGACCAGGGCGAGCTGCCCGATCTGGTCTTCGAGGCCACCTCCGCCTACGTGCACCGGGCCAACGCCCCGCGCTACGCCGAGTTGGGGATCAAGGCCGTCGACCTGACCCCGGCCGCCGTAGGGCCCGCCGTGGTGCCGCCCGCGAACCTCACGGCCCACCTGGACCGGAACAACGTCAACATGATCACCTGCGGGGGCCAGGCCACCATCCCCATGGTGTACGCCGTGTCGCGGGTCGTTCCGGTGGCCTACGCCGAGATCGTCGCGTCGGTGGCTTCCGTGTCGGCGGGGCCGGGGACCCGGGCCAACATCGACGAGTTCACCCGGACCACCGCCCGTGGCATCGAGGAGATCGGCGGCGCCGTGCGCGGCAAGGCCATCATCATCCTCAACCCGGCGGATCCGCCCGTGATCATGCGCGACACCGTCTTCTGCGCGATCCCCGAAGACGCCGACCGGGACGCGATCACCGCCTCGATCGAGCAGGTCGCGGCGGACGTGGCGACGTACGTGCCCGGCTACCGGCTGCGCGCCGAGCCGCAGTACGACGATCCGTCCCCGCTGAGCGGCGGGACGGCCAGGGTCGCGGTCTTCCTGGAGGTGGAGGGCGCGGGCGACTACCTGCCGCCCTACGCCGGCAACCTCGACATCATGACCGCCGCCGCCACCAAGGTCGGCGAGGAGTTCGCCAAGGAGATGCGCGCGTGACCACCACCTACTCCGACGCCCTCGACATCCGGATCACCGACTCCTCGCTGCGCGACGGTTCGCACGCCAAGCGGCACCAGTTCACGGGCGAGGACGTGCGGTCGATCGTCGCCGCCCTCGACGGCGCGGGCGTCCCCGTCATCGAGGTGACGCACGGGGACGGGCTGGGCGGATCGTCGTTCAACTACGGCTTCTCCCGCACCCCCGAGCAGGACCTCATCAAGATCGCGGCGGAGACGGCGCGGCGCGCGAAGATCGCCTTCCTGATGTTGCCGGGGCTGGGCGTCAAGGACGACATCCGGGCCGCGCACGCCAACGGCGGCTCCGTCTGCCGGATCGCCACCCACTGCACCGAGGCCGACATCGCGGTCCAACACTTCGGGCTGGCGCGCGAGATGGGCCTGGAGACCGTCGGCTTCCTGATGATGGCGCACTCCACCACCCCGGAGGAGCTGGCCCGCCAGGCCCGGATCATGGCGGACGCGGGTTGCCAGTGCGTGTACGTCGTCGACTCGGCCGGTGCCATGGTCATGGACCAGGTCACCGACCGGGTCGCGGCCCTGGTCGCCGAGCTGGGCGGTGACGCGCAGGTCGGCTTCCACGGCCACGAGAACCTCGGTCTGGGCGTGGGCAATTCGGTGGCCGCCGTGCGCGCCGGGGCGCTCCAGATCGACGGTTCGACCCGGCGGCTCGGCGCGGGCGCGGGCAACACCCCGGTCGAGGCCTTCGCCGCGGTCTGCGAGCGGATGGGGATCCGGACCGGGATCGACGTACTGAAGATCATCGACGCGGCCGAGGACGTGGTGCGGCCCGTCATGGACGAGGAGTGCACGCTCGACCGGATGGCGCTGCTCATGGGGCACGCCGGGGTCTACTCCAGCTTCCTCAAGCACGCCTACCGGCAGGCGGAGCGCTACGGCGTCTCCGGCGCCGACATCCTCCTGCGCGCGGGTGCGCGCCGCCTGGTCGGCGGCCAGGAGGACCAGCTCATCGACATCGCCGTCGAACTCGCGGCCGAACGCGTGGCCACCCAGGCCCGGAAGTAAGGAGCACCCCTCATGACGACTGCTGAAGCACCGGACGAGGTCAGGGTCATCGAGGCGGCCGCCGTGCCGACCCGGTTCGCCCGCGGGTGGCACTGCCTGGGGCTGGCCGCGGACTTCAAGGACGGGGCCCCGCACGAGGTGGCCGCCTTCGGCACCAAGCTCGTGGTCTTCCAGGGGGCGGAGGACGGCGAGCTGCACGTCCTGAACGCCCACTGCCCGCACATGGGCGGCAATCTGGCCCACGGCAGCGTGAAGGGCGACACCGTCGCCTGCCCCTTCCACGACTGGCGTTGGAGCGGCGACGGCCGCTGCGCCGCGATCCCCTACGCCCGCCGGGTCCCGCCGCGCGCCCGCACCCGGGCCTGGACCGTGTTGGAGCGCAACGCGCAGCTGTACGTGTGGCACGACCCGGAGGGCGCCGAGCCGCCGGCCGGGATCACGATCCCGGAGATCGAGGGGGTCGGCAGTGCGGAGTGGAGCGCGTGGAGCTGGAACTCGCTGCGCGTGGAGAACGCCAACTGCCGCGAGATCGTGGACAACGTGGTCGACATGGCGCACTTCTACTACGTGCACTACGCCTTCCCGCACTACTTCAAGAACGTCTTCGACGGGCACGTGGCCACCCAGTACATGGAGTCCACCCCGCGCGGCGACGTGGACCTCGGCACCCTCTCCACCGGCGGCGGGCTGCGCTCCGACGCCTCCTACCACGGCCCCTCGTACATGATCGACAAGCTGTGGAGCGATGTGGGCGGGGGCGTCGAGCTGGAGTCGGTGCTGATCAACTGCCACTACCCGGTGGACGAGAACAGCTTCGTGCTCATGTACGGCACCATCGTCAGGAAGCTCCCCGGGATGACCGACGAGCAGGCCGCCGAGGCCGCGCGGCTGACCTCCGAGGGGCTGGCGGTCGGCTTCGAGCAGGACGTGGAGATCTGGCGGAACAAGACCCGCATCGACAACCCGCTGCTGACGGAGGAGGACGGACCGGTCTACCAACTGCGTCGGTGGTACGAGCAGTTCTACGTGGATGCGGCCGAGGTCACGGACGAGATGGTGCGGCGCTTCGAGTTCGAGATCGACACCACGCGCGCCACCGAGGCGTGGCGGGCCGAGGTCGCCGAGAACCTCGCCCGGCGGGCCGGGGCGTGATGGTCACCGGCGCGACGCCCGTGGTGTGCGGGGAGTGCGGGAACCGGGTGCTGTGCGAGAAGTTCAGCCCCGCCCACACCCAGGTGGAGTGGGCGGGGGAGGGCGCCGCGCTCTGCCCGCGGATCGGGGCGCCGGCCGCCGCGGCCGGGGTTCCGGGCGCCCGTACGCACTCCTGCCCGGCGCTGCGCGCGAGCATCGAACGAGCGGTTTCCACAGGCTTGTTGGAGGTGCCGGCCGATGTCCGATGAGCTGTGGCTGCGCGTGGTGGAGCGGGTCCAGGAGACGCCGGACGCGGTGTCGCTGGTCCTGGAGGCGCGGGGGCGCGGGGCCGTGCCGTACCGGCCGGGGCAGTTCCTGACCCTGCGGGTGCCCGGGGGCGGGGCCCGCTGCTATTCGCTGGCCGGGTCCCCGTACACCGGGGAGCCGCTGCGGATCACGGTCAAGAAGGTGCCCGGCGGGCTCGGTTCCGCCTGGGTCTGCGAGCAGCTGGCCCCCGGGGACGAGGTCCGGGCGCTGCCTCCCGCGGGCAGCTTCACCCCGGCCGACCTGGACCGGGAGCTGCTGCTGGTGGCGGGCGGCAGCGGGATCACCCCGCTGCTGTCCATCGCGAAGTCCGCGCTGGCGGTGGGCCGGGAGCGGGTCACCCTGCTCTACGCGAACCGGGACCCGGAGTCGGTGGCGCTCGCCGGTGAGCTGCGCGAGCTGGTGGCCGCGCACCCCGGGCGCCTCGCCGTCGTGCACTGGCTGGAGTGCCTCCAGGGGCTGCCGACCGCGGACCGGCTGGCGCCGCTGGTGGCCCCGTACCCGGCGGCCGAGGCCTACTTGTGCGGGCCCGCGCCGCTGATGGACGCGGCGGAGGCGGCCCTGCGGGCGGGCGGAGACGGCGCCCGCGGCATCCACCGGGAGCGGTACTTCTCCCTCTCCGGGGACGTGTTCGCGGAGCAGCGGCCCCTGCGCGCCGGCTCCGGGCCGGGGGCCATCGCCGAGGTGGACCTCGACGGGGTCACCCACGCCGTGGACTGGGCGCCGGACGCCCCGCTGCTGGACGCGCTGCTCGCGGCGGGCGTGCCGGCGCCGTACTCCTGCCGCGAGGGCGCGTGCAGCGCCTGTTGCTGCCGGGTGGTGGAGGGCGAGGTGAAGATGGTCCGCAACGAGGTCCTGGACGAGGCGGACCTGGCCGAGGGATACGTCCTGGCCTGCCAGGCACTGCCCCTGGGCCCGCCCGGCACCCGCATCCGGATCAGCTACGCGGGCTGACGGCGCGGCGGCCCGAACAGCCCGAGCAGCCCGAATAACGGACCGCAAAACGGACCGGACCCGGCCCCCTGGCGGGGGGTCGGGGCCGGTCCTTCTCGTGCGCTGCGGTATGACTACCCGCTACATCCACTCGCTGAACCGCAGCCAACCCATCATGTTGTCCATCGTTTCTTCCGGGACCCCCGGCCGTTGGTCCGGGGGCGGCGCGGAGCGGCCCGCGCGCCCGGGTCCGTACAGCTCCCGCCACACCGACCGCGCGCAGGCCAGCACCAGCGGACCCAGGCGGGCGTGCTCGCGTTCGCCCTGGTGCGAGTCGGTCGGGGAGGGCGCGGACACCGATATCGCGGCCACCGCACGACCCGCGCCCCGCAGCGGCGCGGCCACGCAGGAGATCCCGCGGAAACTCTCCTCCCGGTCGTGGGCCACTCCGTGCTCCCGGACCGCCGCCAGCTCCGCGCGCAGCGCCGCGGGGCGGGTCAGGGTGTGCGCGGTGCGCGGGCGCAGGCCCTGCGCCAGTACGTGCTCCAGCGCGCCCGGGTCGCCGAAGGCGAGGAGGGCCTTGCCGGAGGCGGTGCAGTGCGCGGGCAGCCGCCCGCCGACCCGCGAGGGCACGCCCGCGGCCTCCGCGCCGCCGATCCGCTCCAGGCACACCACCTCGGCGCCGTCGAGCACCGACAGGTGCACGACCTGCCCGGTCCGTTCGTGCAGCGCGTGCAGCAGCGGCAGGGCGGCCCGGCGCAGCCGGTTGTGGTGCGAGGCGAGCGCGCCCAGCTCCAGCATCCGCATGCCCATCCGGTAGTCCCGACCCTCCCGGTCCAGCCACCGCAGCCCGACCAGCTGGTCGAGGATGCGGTGGGCGGAGGAGCGCGGGATGCCGGAGCGGCGCACCACTTCGGTGAGCGAGAGCCGGGGCTGTGGACCTTCGAAGGCACCCAGCACCCGCGCCGCCTTCTCCAGCAGCGACAGCGGTACCGGGTCCGTCTCCATGACCTGGTCGAGCACGAGGAACCCCCTGCGTGAGGCCTGCCTCAGGCCTGTGTGAGGCGTTGGGGCGACCCTGCCACGGGCCCCCGGACGCGGGGAAGGACCCGGACACAGTTATTTCAATCAGTAATACTTCGGGCAGTCATCTTCGGCCTTCCCGCTCAGTGGGAAGCGCGCGTTCCGTGCCCCGCGGGCCCCGGCGTACGTTCCTCGCCATCCGATCCGGAGCACCAGTGGAATTCCGGAGCACCGGAGAAATCCGGGCACCAGAGAAATGGGGACACCATGAGTGACGAAGAGGTCCTCGCAGCCGTCCGCGACCTCGCCCCCGCCCTGCGCGAGCGCGCCGCCGAGGCCGAGGCCCTGCGGAAGGTCCCCGAAGCGAACGTCAAGGAGCTGGAGGCCACCGGCTTCTTCCGGCTCCTGCAACCCCGCGCCTACGGCGGGTACGCCGCGCGCCCGGGAGTCTTCTACGCCGCTGTCAAGGAGGTGGCCAAGGCCTGCGGGTCCACCGGCTGGGTGTCCTCCGTCGTCGGCGTCCACCCCTGGCACGTCGCGCTGTACGACCCCCGCGCCCAGGAGGAGGTCTGGGGTGCGGACCGGGCCGCCCGGATCTGCTCCTCCTACGCCCCCACCGGCAAGGTCACCCCCGTCGAGGGCGGGTTCACGATCAGCGGCCGCTGGCACTTCTCCTCCGGCTGCGACCACGCCGACTGGGCCCTGCTCGGCGGTCTGGTCACCGACGCCGAGGGCCGGCCCGTGGACATGCGGACCTTCCTGGTGCCGCGCGCCCAGTACCGGATCGACGAGGTCTGGGACACCGTCGGCCTGCGCGGCTCCGGTTCCAACGACATCGTCGTCGAGGACGTCTTCGTCCCCGAGCACCGCGCGCTGAGCTTCGGCCCGGTCACCGCCCTCCAGGTGCCCGGCCACGCCGTCAACCCGGAGCCCGTCTACCGGCTCCCCTACGCCTCCGTCTTCACCACCACCATCTCCGCGCCCATCGTCGGCATCGCCGAAGGGGCCTACGAGGCCCACGTCGCCGCCACCCGTGAACGCTTCCGGATCTCCTACGGCCAGCAGGTCGCCGAGGACCCCTTCGCCCAGGTCCGCATCGCCCGCGCCGCCAGCGACGTAGACGCCTCCTGGCTCCAGCTCCAGCGCAACATCGCCGAGCTGTACGAACTGGCCGAGCGGGGCGCGGAGCTGCCGCTGGCGCTGCGCGCCCGCACCCGGCGCGACCAGGTCCTCGCCACCGAGCGCTGCGTGGCCGCCGTCGACCTCCTGATGGAGAACGCGGGCGGCAGCGCCATGCGCACCGGCCCCGGCGCCGTCCAACGGGCCTGGCGCGACGTCCACACCGGCCGCGGACACGCCGCCAACGACCCCGAGCGGGCCCTCGTCCTCTTCGGGCAGAGCGCCCTCGGCCTCGACATCCAGGACACGATGCTGTGAGTATGACGACGACCCTCACCCACGAGAACACCTCGCGGACGCTCGACGCGGGCGGTCTCACCCTCCACTTCCACGAGGCGGGGCCCGATGCCCGCGAGGCCGCCCACGCTCCCGTCGTGATCATGCTGCACGGCGGCGGTCCCGGCGCTTCGGGCTGGTCCAACTTCGGCCCCAACCTGCCCCACTTCGCCGGCCACTTCCGCACCCTGCTCGTCGACCAGCCCTGCTACGGCCGCTCCGACAAGCGCGCGCCCGAGCGCGACTACTTCACCCACAGCGCGGACGCGGTCGTCGCCCTCATGGACGAACTCGGCATCGCCCGCGCCCACTTCGTCGGCAACTCGCTCGGCGGCGGTACCGCCACCCGGCTCGCCCTCGACCACCCGGACCGGGTGGCCAAGCTGCTCCTGATGGGACCCGGCGGGATCTCCCTCAACCTCTTCTCCGCAGACCCCACCGAAGGCGTCAGGCGGCTCTTCGAGTTCAGCTCCGCGCCCGAGCCGACCCGCGAGCAGATGCGGGCCTTCCTCAGCCGCCTCGTGTACGACCAGGCGCTCGTCACCGACGCGCTCGTCGAGGAGCGCTACGCCCAGGCGATGGAGCCCGAGACCCGGCTCGGCAACGCCCGGATGGGCGCCGCCTTCGCCCGCTGGCCCGAGGCCACCATGCTCTGGCGCGAGGCGCACCGGATCACCGCGCCCGTGCTGCTGACCTGGGGCCGCGAGGACCGGGTCAATCCGGTCGACGGCGCATTCCTGGCCCTGAAGACCATCCCGGACGCCCGCCTGCACGTCTTCCCGCATTGCGGGCACTGGGCACAGACGGAGGCGGCCGACGAGTTCAACCGCCTCGCCACCGACTTCTTCCTCCACTAGGGGCCACGATGGACATCCGCGCACTCGGCTACCTCCGCATCGAGGCCGCCGACCTCGCCGCCTGGCGCACGTACGCCCTCGACGTCCTCGGGATGGCCGAGGCCACCGGGAGTACGGACACCCTCCTCAACGTCCGCATCGACGATCGGACCCATCGCTTCCAAATCGTCGCCGGGGAGACGGACCGGCTGCTCGCGGCGGGCTTCGAGGTCGCGAACGCCCGCGCCCTGGAGGACGCCGCCGCCGAGCTGGAAGCCGCAGGCTTCCCGGTCAAGGAGGGCGACGCGCTCACCCTCGCGGACCGGCGGGTCCAGGGACTGATCCACTGCGAGGACCCCAGCGGCAACCCGCTGGAGATCTACTGGGGGCAGGCGCAGGACCACAGCCCGCTGCCCGCCCGGTACGGCAACCGCTTCGTCACCGCGGGACCGGACGGCGCGGACCTCGGCCTCGGTCACGTGGTGCTGCCCGCCCCCGACACCGAGGCCACCCTCCGCTTCTACGAGGACCTGCTCGGCTTCCAGCTGCGCGACTCGATGCGGCTGCCCCCGGTCGCCGTGCCCACGGGCGCGCCGGGCAAGGACTTCCACTGGATGCACTTCCTCAGCCCCAACCGCCGCCACCACAGCCTCGGCCTCTACCCCGGCGCGCTGCCGCCCGGCATCGTCCACTTCATGGTCGAGCTGGAGACCCTCGACGACGTCGGCTACTGCCTGGACCGGATGAACCGCGCCGGCATACCCATCGCCTCCACCCTCGGCCGGCACTCCAACGACCGCATGGTCTCCTTCTACGCCCAGGCCCCCGGCGGCTTCCAGGTCGAATACGGCTGGGACGGGCTCCTCGTCGACCCCGCCACCTGGACCGCCAAGGAGATCACCTCGGACAGCCTCTGGGGCCACCAGTGGAACGGCTGACCGCTCGCGACGCAGGCCGACACGACGCGATCGACCCCGCCGCCTTCCGCGAGGTGCTCGGGGCCTTCGCCTCCGGCATCACCGTCGTCGCCGCCCTCGACGGCGACGGCCGCCCGGCCGGGCTGGCCTGCCAGTCCTTCGCCTCCCTCTCCCTCGACCCGCCGCTCGTCCTGCTCTGCGTCGGCAAGGGATCCACCAGCTGGCCCGCGGTCCGGGCCGCCGGACGCTTCGGGGTCAGCATCCTCGCCGAGGAACAGCGGCCGGTGTGCGAGGCCCTCGGGCGGCGCGGCGCGCAGAAGTTCGCCGAGGTGGACTGGGAGGTCTCGGCGCACGGCGCGGTCCGCATCGCCGGGGCCCTCGCCACCGCCGACTGCGCCCTGGAGGAGGTCCACGAAGCCGGTGACCACTACCTGGTCACCGCCCGGGTCCTGGAACTGACCGCCCGCGAGGGCGGATCGCCCCTGCTGTACTTCCGCAGCGACTACGCCACCGGAGCCTTCGGATGACCGACACCATCCCTTCCGAACATGCCTACGACGTGGTCGTGGTCGGGTCCGGCGCGGCCGGACTGGCCGCCGCCGTCACCGCCCGGCTGCGCGGCCTGAGCGTCCTCGTCGTGGAGAAGACCGACAAGTACGGCGGCTCCACCGCCCTGTCCGGCGGTGCGATCTGGGTACCCGGGAACCTCCACCTCGACGCGGCGGGCCTCGACGACAGCCGGGAGCGGGCCCGTACCTACCTCGACGCCACCGTCGGCGACCGGGTCCCGGCCGCCCGCAAGGACGCGTACCTGGAGCACGGGCCGCGCATGGTCCGCGAGTTCCACGACCGCACCGCGATCCGCTTCATGTACACCCCCGGCTACCCGGACTACTTCCCCGAGGCGCCGGGCGGGATGCCCCGGGGCCGCTCCGTCGAGCCCCGCATCGTGGACTTCAAGCGGCTGGGGGCGCTGCGCCACGACATGCGGCGCGCGGGCCTGCCGACGTACGGGCTGATCATGACCTCCTACGACTTCCGCTTCCTGAACATGGTCGCCCGCACCTGGGCCGGCCGCCGGGCCTCGCTGCGCGTCGGCGCCCGGGCGGTGGGGGCCCTGGTCGGCGGCCGGAAGCTGCTCTCGCTCGGTGAGGCGCTGATCGCCCGGATGCGGCTGTCGCTGGACCGGCTCGGCGGCGAGCTGTGGCTGTCCGCCCCGCTGACCGGCCTGGTCACCGAGGGCGGCGCGGTGGTCGGGATCCGCTGCGCGCAGGGCGGCCGCGAGGTCACCGTACGGGCGCGCGGCGGGGTGGTGCTGGCCTCCGGAGGCTTCTCGCACGACCAGGGGCTGCGCGCTAAGCACCTGCCCGGACCCACCTCCACCGCCTGGACCCATGCCTCGCCGGGGCAGACCGGGGACGCGCTGCGGCTCGGTGAGGAGTTGGGCGCCGCCACCGACCTGTTGGACAAGGTGTGGGGCGCGCCCTCGCTGTGCCCGCCGGGGGAGCGGCCCTTCTTCCTGGTCGCCGACCGGGGCATCCCCGGCATGGTGATCGTGAACGCGGCGGGGGAGCGGTACGCCAACGAGGCCGCGCCCTACCACTCGTTCGTGGACCGGATGTACGCGGCGGACCGGCCGGACGCGACGACCGTGCCGTCCTGGCTGGTCCTGGACGCCCGCTCCAAGGCGCGCTACCTCTTCGCGGGCCTCTTCCCCGGCCAGCCCTTCCCGAAGCGGTGGCTGGAGAGCGGCTTCGTACGCAAGGCCGCCACGGTCGAGGAGTTGGCCCGGCAGATCTCCGCCCCGGGCCTGCCGGCCGCGATCCGCCGCTTCAACGGCTTCGCGGAAGCCGGCGCGGACGAGGACTTCGGGCGCGGGGAGAGCGCCTACGACCGCTACTACGGCGACCCCACCCTGCCCCACCCCAACCTGGCGCCGATCGACAAGGGCCCCTTCTACGCCGTCCCGGTCCACCCGGGGGACATCGGCACCAAGGGCGGCCTGGTGACGGACGGGGACGGTCGGGTGCTGCGCGAGGACGGCGGGCCCGTGCCCGGGCTCTACGCCTCGGGGAACTGCGCGGCCGCGGTGATGGGGGAGACGTACCCGGGGCCTGGCGCGACCATCGGCCCGGCGATGGCCTTCGGTTGGGCCGCGGTCAACGCCATCGCGGGGGCGCTGGGTCCGGAGTCGGATCCGGAGTCGGAATCGGAGTTGGCCTAGTCCGGCCGGCTGTCGCGGAGCTTGGTGTTCCGGCCGGTGCGGCCGGGCACACCCCGCGCATGAGCACGAACGCCATCATCGTCGGGGGTGTCCTGGCGTCGTTCGTCGCCTTCTTCGTGCTGGGCTGGCTGACGGACCGGGGCCTGGGCAGTCCGCCGCGGCGGGGCCCGGGTGACGAGGACGGGGACGGCTGCGGGGGCGGCGCCGACGGCTGCGGCTGCGGGTGCTCGGACGCGTGAGGCGGCGCCCCCTCCGAAGCGAGGTGGCTCCTGTCCGCCGCGCCGCGGCGGACAGGAACTACGCGGACCGGCCCGCGCGAGCGACTGCCTCGGTCAGCTGAAGACGACCGAGCGGAACCTGGACCGGAAGTCGAGGTGCTGGCCCGGGGGCATCACGAAGTACACGTCGCCCCCGCAGTCTTCGTCGAGGAAGACCGTGGCCGTCGCGTTGGTGTCGTTGTGCGGGGCGTGGGCGGGGAGGACGTTGGCCCCTGGGACGTTGATGCACTCCTCGCTCGGCGGGTCCTGGAGGGTGTGCCTGCCGATGATGAGTTGGCCCCTGTAACTGAAATCGCCAACCGCCGCGAAGGCGGAGTTGGGCATCGACAGGGTGAGCACCAGGGCGCCGGCCGCGGCCACCACCGTGTTACGAAGACGCATCATGATCCCTTTCGCGCAGAGTCACCGGTTCGTCCGGTACGGCAACCCTGCCCGCGCCGTCGCGTCGTCATGAATCGGACGCTCGAACGAACGCGAGATTCACCCGTACGGGCGCATCGATAGCGCGCGGAGCCGGGTGTTCCGGGCCGGGTGGACGGGCACGAACCGGTACATGACTCGCTTCGGGGTGTGGGTGGCGTGTTGCACGGTGCTGTGTCTGGGCACGTGGATCACGCTCGCGGGTATCTGGTACAACCCGGGGATGCAGCACGCCCGGGACTCTCTCGGCGGGGGCGGCAAGATGCTGGCGATCGGCCTCTGCGTCCCCACCGGGATCACGATGTTCTCCGGCTTCCTGATGTTCGCCGGTTCCCCCGGCTGGAGCGGGGGCAGGAGCGGCGGTGGCAGCGACGGCGGGCACGGCCCCGGCGGCTGCGGGGCCGGCTGCGGCGGGGGGTGTGGCGGCTGCGGCGGCGGTCTCTGACGAGGTCGGTGGCCCCCCCCGTTCAGGTGTCGCACTCCAGCACCGCGGCGCACAGCCCGCAGCGCGCCCGCAGTCGCCCCCGCACCGGGACGCGCAGCCGCTGCCGGCAGACCGGGCAGGGGAAGCTGACCCGCTGCCCCGAGGGGCCGGGCTCGAAGCGGTACGCCGCCCCCTGCGCCGGGTCGGCGGTCCCGGCCCGGCGGTCCTTCGCGTAGCGCCGGCGCTCCAGCAGGCCCGCCGCGGCCAGCGGGGCCCGGCGCAGGTCCCGGCGGGCCAGTTCGCGCCCGCGCACGTAGGCCTCGTACGCCTGGGGGCTGGTGAACCAGGTGGAGAGGTCCTCGCCCAGCAGCTGCCCGCGCTTCGCCAGGACGTACCCGAACTCCTCCGGGGTCAGGTAGCCGAGCTTCTGGTGGGTGAGCGCGTCCTCGCGGTAGGCGTCCAGCAGCAGCCAGCCCGCCCCGAGGTAGGCGGCGGCGGTGTCGGTGAGGATCTCGGTCTCGGCGGTGGTGGTGAAGTCGAGGTCCAGCCGGTGCAGCAGGACGTGCGTGACCTCGTGGGCCAGGGCGGCGGCCAGATCGCGCCGGTGCGTGCGGAAGCGGTCGTTGACCTCGATGAAGTATTCGGGTCCGGCGGCGAGCTCGACGGTGGCCGCGTGCTCCATCGCCCGGAAGCTGATGATCATCCGGGCGTCGGGGAGCCGCAGGTGGCGCACCATCGCGGAGGCCACCCGCTGCGCGCCGAGGTGCAGGTCGTCGTCGTCGGGGAAGGCCGCGTCGGCGGGGGCGAAGCCCGTCGCGTAGGAGCGGACGCCGTCGGTCGACAGCCGCCGGTGCAGCGCGGTGAGCGCGGCGCGGACCGTGGCGAGGTGCGGGAATCCGTGCTCGATCGGGCCGCGTCGGCCGCCTTCGTGTGCCATGCGTCCCCCGTGCGTCATCCGTCCCCCTCGTGTCGTACGCCCCACCGATGTCGCACGCCCCCTTCGGGGCGCACGTCCTGAGTGACCTTGGCCGAATCGGCGTCCTTGTGCCCGCGCGGAGCTAGATGTGACATGGACCCGTCACGTCCGCCGTCCCCGCGGCGGCGTGCGCGACGCACCCACGCACCGCCCCACCCCCCACGAAAGGCAGCGTGCCGACTGTGTTGCACCCCAAGAGCGTCACCCGTCGTGCCACCCGCCCGATCCGCAGCGCCCTCGCCGTCGCGGCGGTCGCCCTCGCGGCCGTCAGCCTCCAGCCCGGCTCCGCCAGCGCCGACCCGACCCCCGTGGTCGGCGGCACCCGCGCCGCCCAGGGCGAGTTCCCCTTCATGGTCCGCCTCTCCATGGGCTGCGGCGGCGCCCTCTACAGTCCCCAGATCGTGCTGACCGCCGCCCACTGCGTCAACGGCTCCGGCAACAACACCTCCATCACCGCCACCGCCGGCGTCGTCGACCTCAACAGCTCCAGCGCCGTCAAGGTCAAGTCCACCAAGGTGCTCCAGGCGCCCGGCTACAACGGCCAGGGCAAGGACTGGGCCCTGATCAAGCTGGCCAAGCCGATCAACCTGCCCACGCTCAAGATCGCCGACACCACCACCTACAACAACGGCACCTTCACCGTCGCGGGCTGGGGCGCCGCCCGCGAGGGCGGCGGCCAGCAGCGCTACCTGCTGAAGGCCACCGTCCCCTTCGTGTCGGACGCCGCCTGCAAGGCCGCCTACGGAAGCCAGCTGGTCCCCGGCGACGAGATATGCGCCGGCTTCGACCAGGGCGGCGTCGACACCTGTCAGGGCGACTCCGGCGGCCCGATGTTCCGGCGTGACGACGCCGGAGCCTGGATCCAGGTCGGCATCGTCAGCTGGGGCGAGGGCTGTGCCCGCCCGGGCCTGCCCGGTGTCTACAGCGAGGTGTCCACCTTCGCCAACGCCATCCGGACCGCGGCCGCCGGCCTCTGACCCGCAGCTCTCGTCCTTCCGGCCGTGCGGGATGCGGCCGGAAGGACGAGGCGGTACGCCCCGTACGTACGTAAGGTCGGTGACAGTACCGCGAGGCTGGCACAGCGCCGTCCCTGCGCCGCGGTCCCCTCCCCGCGGTCCGCTGTGCGGTTGCGGTCCGACCCGCGCCCCGGTCCCATGGGAAGGGTCCAACGGCGACGGGCGACAGTGGGGCAGGCAACGCATGGCGATCAGCGTGGTCATTGCGGACGACCAGGAAATGGTCAGAACCGGATTCCGGATGATCCTGGAGAGCCAGCCCGACATCGAGGTGCTCGCCGACGTCGTCGACGGCGAGGCCGCCCTCGTCGCGGTCGAGCAGCACCGGCCCGACGTCCTCCTCCTCGACATCCGCATGCCCCGCCTGGACGGCCTCGAAGTCACCCGGCGCCTCGGCGGACGGGACAAACCGCGCATCGTCATCGTCACCACCTTCGACCTCGACGAGTACGTCCACGCGGCGCTCCAGGGCGGCGCCTCGGGCTTCCTCCTCAAGGACGCGAGTCCGGCCATGCTGGTTGAAGCGGTCCGCGCCGCGGCCGTGGGCGACTCGCTCGTCTCCCCGGCCATCACCGTGCGGCTGCTGCGCGAGATGGCCACCCGCGCCCCCGCGGCCGTGGCCGCCCGGCGCCCCGCCGAACCGCTCACCGAGCGGGAGGTGGACGTCGTACGGTGCCTCGCCCGCGGCATGACCAACGCCGAGATCGCCGCCGAGCTGTACGTGTCCCTCTCCACCGTGAAGACCCACCTGGCGAACGTCCAGGCCAAACTCGACGCCCGCAACCGCGTCGAGATCGCCGCCTGGGCCTGGGAGAGCGGCCTGGCGGCGAGCTCGACGTGACCCCCGCACCACCGGAGCCCGCTACCGCCACGGCCTCGCGCGCAGGCCGCGGGTGAGTCCGCTGGCCAGCTGGTCGCGGCGGCATCCGCACGGCGCCGATCGGATCCGGGTCTCCCTCATCGTGCTGCTCCTCGCCCTCGTCAGCTTCGAGGGGGCCGTGCTGGCCCGGCAGCCCACCGTCCCGCACGCCGTCATCCTGGTCTCCGGCGTCCTGGTCTGCCTCAGCGCCGCGCCCTGGCCGGGCCTCGGGCTGGTCGCCCGCGCCTGGTTCGCCGCCGCCGTCACCTGGTCCGCCACCGCCTTCCTGATCTTCGTCAACCACCCCATCGTGGTCTGGGGCGCGGGGGAGGCCATCGCCCTCCTCGTGCTGCTCAGCGGCGTGCTCCTGCGCACGCCCGCCCGCACCGCGGCCGTCCTCGGCCCGGTCCTGGGCCTGGGCTGCATGGCCGTCCCCGTCCGGGACTCCGACCCCGGGCGCTTCACCCTGCTCTTCTCCGTCCTCACCGTCGTCGTCACCGCCTACTCGCTGCTGCTGCGCCTCCAGGGCGTCCAGCGCCGCCGCGAGGTGCGCGCCGTCCGCACCGCCGAACGCCTCGAACTCGCCCGCGAACTCCACGACCTCGTCGCCCACCACGTCACCGGCATCGTCGTCGAGGCCCGCGCCGCCCGCTTCACGCACGTCTCCGCCGAGCGCGCCAACGAGATCTTCGGCCGCATCGAGACCGCCGGGGGCGAAGCGCTCGGCTCCATGCGCCGCCTGGTCAAGGTCCTGCGCGAGGACGACGCGGGACCCGGCACCTCCCCCATCGCCGGCCTCGACGACATCCGCGAGCTCACCACCCGCTTCTCCGTCACCGGGCCGCCCGTCGTCCTCTACGTCGAACAGGGCCTCGCCGACACCCTCCCCGGCGACGTCGCCGCCGCCGCCCACCGCATCGTCCTGGAAGCCCTGACCAACATCGGCAAGCACGCGGCCACCGCCACCGCCGTCCGCATCGGCCTGCGCACCGTCGGCACCGGCCTCGAAGTCCGCGTCGCCGACGACGGCGGACGCCCCGCCAAGCTCTCCGAACAGGCCCGCGGCGGCGGCTACGGCCTCGCCGGCATGACCGAACGCGCCGAAGCGATGGGCGGCACCCTCAGCGCCGGCCGCGCCCCCGAAGGCGGCTGGATCGTCACCGCGATCCTGCCCTTCGTCAGCCGTCTCACTGGCCGAGCGGCCGAAGACCCCGCCCCACCAGCCCCGTAAGCTCGGGAACCATGACGAACAGCGACATCGACGAGAACGTCCGCGAGGAACTGGCCCGGCTGCGGGACAGCATCGACAACATCGACGCGGCCGTCGTGCACATGCTCGCCGAGCGCTTCAAGTGCACCCAGCAGGTCGGCCACCTCAAGGCCAAGCACCAACTGCCCCCGGCCGACCCGAACCGCGAGGCCAGCCAGATCGCCCGGCTCCGCCAGCTCGCCGAGAACGCCAAGCTCGACCCGGCCTTCGCCGAGAAGCTCCTCAACTTCATCATCGCCGAGGTGATCCGCCACCACGAGACGATCGCCGCGGCCGAAGACCCCGACGCGTAGGCGCGCCAAGACCCCGACGCCCAGGCACGCCAAGACCCCGACGTCTAAGCACGCCAAGACCCCGACGCGTGGGCGCCGAAGCGTTCTCCCCGCGGGCCCGGGCCGCCGGCCCTTCGGTTCGCGCCACCCCTTTGGCAGCATGGGGGCATGTCCGCACTGACGCGCAACGAAGCGCAGACCCGAGCCGCCCTCCTCGACGTGCACCACTACGCCGTCGCCCTCGACCTCACCCGGGGCGAGGACACCTTCGACTCCACCACCGTCATCCGGTTCAGCGCCAAAGCCGCCGGTGACACCTTCGTGGAGCTGAAGCCGGAGGAACTGCGCTCCGCCGTGCTCGACGGCACCCCGCTCGACCCCGCCGCACTGACCGGCGACCGGCTCCCGCTCACCGGGCTCGCCGAGGGCCCGCACGAGCTGCGCGTCGAGGCGTCGATGCGGTACTCCCGCACCGGCGAAGGACTCCACCGCTTCACCGACCCCGCGGACGGGGAGACGTACGTCTACAGCCAGATGTTCCTGGACGACGTGCAGCGCGTGCTGCCCGCCTTCGACCAGCCCGACCTCAAGGCCGTCTTCGAATTCACCGTCACCGCACCCGCCCACTGGAGCGTCATCGCCAACGGGATCACCGAGCGCACCGGTCAGCGCGAGGCGGACGGCGCCGGGATCTGGCGGTCCGCGCCCACCCCCCTCATCTCCACCTACCTCGCGGCGGTCGCCGCCGGCCCCTGGCACACGATCCGCACCGAGCACGCCGGGCTGCCCTTCGCCGTGCACTGCCGCCGCTCCCTCGCCCCGTACCTGGACGCCGACGCCGAGGAGATCCTCGGCATCACCAAGGACTGCTACGACCGCTACCACGAGAAGTTCACCGAGCCCTACCCCTTCGACTCCTACGACCAGGCGTTCGTCCCCGAGTTCAACGCGGGCGCCATGGAGAACCCGGGCCTGGTCACCTTCCGTGACGAGTACATCTACCGCTCCGCCGTCACCGACACCGAACGCCAGTGGCGCGCCGTGGTCATCGCCCACGAGATGGCCCACATGTGGTTCGGTGACCTCGTCACCCTGCGCTGGTGGGACGACATCTGGCTGAACGAGTCCTTCGCCGAGTACATGGGCTACCAGATCCTCACCGAGGCCACCCGCTTCACCGGCGCCTGGACCGACTTCGGCCTCGCCCGCAAGGCCTGGGGCTACGACGCCGACCAGTGGCCCTCCACCCACCCCGTCGCCCCCGACCCCGAGGCCGTCCCCGACACCGCCTCCGCGCTGCTCAACTTCGACGGGATCTCCTACGCCAAGGGCGCCTCCGCGCTGCGCCAACTCGTCGCCTGGCTCGGCGAGAAGGACTTCCTCGCCGGCATCAACACCCACTTCCAGCGGCACAGGTTCGCCAACGCCTCCCTCGCCGACTTCGTGGACTCCCTCGCCGCCCACACCGAGCGCGACGTCCACGCCTGGGCCGAGACCTGGCTGCGCACCACCGGCATCGACACCCTCACCCCGCACATCGAGGACGACGCCGACGGGTGGACCCTCACCGTCGAGCGCCGCGGCAGCCGCCCCCACCACATCGCCGTCGGCGCCTACGACGACGTGCCCGGCGAGGACGGCCGCCTCGAACAGCGCCTCCTGCTCGACCTCGACCTGCCCACCAGCGAGGTCATCTCCGGCGTCGGCCCCCGCCCCGCGCTCCTCCTCCTCAACGACGGCGACCTCAGCTACGCCAAGGTCCGCCTCGACCCCGGCTCCTGGGACACCGCGCTGCGCGCCCTCTCCGGCATCCCCGACGCCCTCACCCGCAGCATCATCTGGAACGCCGCCCGCGACATGGTCCGCGACGGCGAACTCCCGCCCGCCGCCTACCTCGGAGCGGCCGCCGCCCACCTGCCGCACGAGGGCGACCTCGCCATCGTCCAGAGCGTCCTCGGCTTCGCCCGCGGCCAGGTCGCCGACCGCTACCTCCCCGCCGAGGACCGCGCCGGGGCGCTGGCCACCCTCACCTCCCTCACCCGCGCCCTCATCCGGCGCACCGAGGACGCCGCGGAACCGGGACTGCGCCTCGCCGCCGTCCGCACCTTCATCGACAGCGCCACCCAGCCCGACACCCTCGCCGCCTGGCTCGCCGACGGCACCGTCCCCGGCGGTCCCGAGCTCGACCCCGAACTGCGCTGGCGGATCCTCGCCCGGCTCGCCGCGCTCGGCGCCGTCGACGAGCGGGCCATCGACGCCGCCCTCGCCGCCGACCCCAGCGCCACCGGCGAGGAGGGCGCCGCCCGCTGCCGGGCCGCCCTCCCCGACGCGGACACCAAGGAAGCCGCCTGGGTGCGGATGTTCCACGACGACACGCTGTCCAACTACCTGTTCTCCGCCACCGCCCAGGGCTTCTGGCAGCCCGAACAGGCCGAACTCCTGCGCGCCTACGTGCCGCGGTTCTACCCCGATGCCCTCGACCTCACCGCCCGCCGGGGCCCCGCCATCGCCGCTGCCGTCGGCCGCTACGCCTTCCCCGTCCACGCCATCGACCAGGACAACCTCGACGCAGGCCAGGAGTGCCTGGAGCGGGGCGAGCCCATCCCGCTGCTCCGGCGCAAGCTCATCGACCAGCTCGACGACATCGCGCGCGCCCTGCGGGTGCGCAACGGCTGAAAATCAACCACGGGACAAACCCCGGCGGTTACCCCATTAGGGTCGGATCGTTGTGCTGGGCGGGGGGCCGGCGGGGCCGCGCCCCGCGCCCCGCCCAGCTCCCGTGAGGACCCGCGTGACGATCCGCACGACTCCACCGCACGGCACCCCGCCCCCGCTGCCCCCGCTCGCGGGCGGCAGCGGGGCCGCCGAGGCGCTGCGGCCCCTCCTCGACACCGTCCTCGGCGCCCTCGCCACCGGCGCCGCCGCCCGCGGCGGCCCCCTCCCCGCCGGCGGCCCCGACGCCGTCACCGCACGGGTCCGCGCCGCACTGGGCGACGTACTGCCCGCGCACGGGCACGGGGACCACGAAGCGCTGCGCACCCTCGTCCACGTCCTCGCGGCGGGCGCCGCCGACCCGGCCGACCCGCTGTGCGCGGCCCACCTGCACGGGCCGCCGCTCGCCGTCGCCGTCGCGGCCGACCTCGCCGCCAGCGCGCTGAACCCCTCGCTGGACTCCTGGGACCAGGCCCCCGCCGCCTCCGCGATCGAAGCGCTCGTCACCCGCGCCCTCGCCGCCGAGCTGTACGGCACCCCGCACCCGGGCGCCCCGCACCCCGACGCCCTCGTCACCACCGGCGGCACCGAGGCCAACCAGCTCGCCCTGCTGCTGGCCCGCGAACGCCACCGCGCCGCCGGCCCCCTGACGGTCCTGCACGGCGCCAACGCCCACCACTCCGTCCCGCGCGCCGCCTGGCTCCTCGGCCTCCCCGCGGCCATCGAGATCCCCACCCCCACCGGCACCCTGCACCCCGCCGACCTCGACGCCGCCCTCACCCTGGCCCGGCGCGGCGGCCACGGCCCCGGCCCCGGCCCCCTCCTGGTCACCGCCACCGCGGGCACCACCGACGCCGGGCTCATCGACCCCCTCGACGCCCTCGCCGACCTCTGCGCACGGCACGGCGCCGACCTCCACGTCGACGCCGCCTACGGCGGCACCCTCGCCCTCAGCCCCCGTCACCGGCACCTCCTGAGCGGTCTCGACCGGGCCCGGTCCATCACCCTCGACCTGCACAAACTCGGCTGGCAGCCGGTCGCCGCCGGGCTCCTCGCCGTCCCCGACAGCGCCCTGCTCGCCCCCCTCGCCCACCAGGCCGACTACCTCAACGCCACCGACGACACCGAGGCCGGCCTGCCCGACCTGCTCGGCCGCTCCCTGCGCACCACCCGCCGCCCCGACGTCCTCAAGATCGCCGTCACCCTCCGCGCGCTCGGCCGCGACGGCCTCGCCCGGCTGATCGACGGGACCTGCGCCGCCGCACAGCAGCTCGCCCGCCTCATCGACGCCCACCCCGGCTTCGAGCTCCACGCACCCCCCACCATCAGCACCGTCCTGTTCCGCCCCGTCCCCACCGACGACGCCGCCCTCGCCGCCACCCGCCGCACCCTGCTCCAGGGCGGCCGCGCCGTCCTCGGCCGGGCCACCGCCGACGGCCGCCTCTGGCTCAAGGCCACCCTGCTCAACCCCCACACCACCACAGGGGACCTCGCCACCCTCCTGACCCTCCTGGAAGGCAGCACCCACCGATGACCGCGCCACTCGAAGCACCCCATGACCTCGTCGGAATCGGCATCGGCCCCTTCAACCTCTCCCTCGCCGCGCTCGCCCACGGCCTCCAACAACACGAGTTCGCCGGCGGCCTCGCCACCGCCTTCTACGACCAGCGCAGCGACTTCAGCTGGCACCCCGGCCTCCTCATCGACGGCGCGACCCTCCAGGTCCCCTTCCTCGCGGACCTCGTCACCCTCGCCGACCCCGCCAGCCCCTGGACGTTCCTGAACTACCTCAAGCACAAGGAACGCCTCTTCCCCTTCTACTTCGCCGAGCGCTTCCACATCCAGCGCTCCGAGTACGACGCCTACTGCCGCTGGGTCGCCGGCCAGCTCCCCGGCCTGCACTTCGGCCACCAGGTCGACGCCGTCCGCTGGAACCCCGAACGCGCCCTCTTCGAGGTCGACTTCACCCAGCTCGACGCCGACGGCGAAGCCGAGGCCCTCGGCCGCACCTACACCCGCAACCTCGCCCTCGGCATCGGCAGCGCCCCCTACGTGCCCGACCCGCTGCGCCCGCTCGCCGAAGCGCCGACCGTCCCCGTCGTGCACTCCTCCGAGTACCTCGACAACCGGCAGCGGATCCTCGGCGCCGAACACGTCACCGTCATCGGCTCCGGCCAGTCCGGCGCCGAGGTCTTCCTCGACCTGCTGCGCGCCCGCCCCGCCGGCCGCGAACGCCTCACCTGGCTCGCCCGCACCCCGTCCTTCGCGCCCATGGAGTACTCCAAGCTGGGCCTGGAACACTTCACCCCCGACTACACCCGCTACTTCCACGACCTGCCCGAGCCCGTCCGCGACAAGCTGCTGCCCGCGCAGTGGCAGCTCCACAAGGGCATCGACGCCGACACCATCGCCGCCATCCACGACGAGCTCTACCGGCGCACCCTGGACGGCGGCTGGCCCGACGTCGTCCTCACCCCCGGCGTCAGCGTCCGCACCGCGGGCCGGGTCGCGACCACCAAGGTCGAGCTCCACCTCGAACACGCCCAGCAGGGCACCCGCTCCCGGCTCACCACCGACGCCGTCGTCCTCGCCACCGGCTACCGCGAACGTCCGATCGGCAGGATCCTGGCCGGCCTCGACCCGTACATGCGCAAGGACTCCTCCGGCCGCCCGCGCATCGACGACCGCTTCCGGATGAAGCTCGACCCCACCGTCACCGGGACCGTCTTCGTGCAGAACGGCGAACGGCACACCCACGGCGTCGGCGCCCCCGACCTCGGGCTCGCCGCGTGGCGCAGCGCCACCATCCTCAACACCCTCACCGGCAAGGACCCCTATCCCCAGCCGGCCCGCACCGCCTTCACCTCCTTCGGCCTCGAACGGCGCGAGGCCGCCCGGCCGCAGGTCCCCGGCGAACTGCTGCCGCTCGTCGAGCACCCCTGAGCGGGGGCGGGGGCGGGGGTGGCACTGGGCACCCACTGCGCACCACCACCCCCGCCGCCCGCCCGGGCGCCCGTTCTCCGGTCGGCTAGAAGACCGGCACGCCGGCCCGCGTCAGGCGCCAGTCCACCTTCGCGAACTGCGCGGGGTCGACGGTGCCCTTGGCCTTCACCCACTGGATGATGGTGTTGCGGATCTCCTCCGAGTTGGCCCACAGCTGCTTGGACTTCGGCACGTGCGGGAAGTTGCCGCCGCCCGAGGCCCGGTAGTTGTTGACCGCCAGCACGAACTGCGCCGCCGGATCGACGGGCTTGCCCTGGAAGGACAGTCCGGTGATCCGGGACCCGGCGGGCTGCGCGATGTCGATGTCGTACGTCACGCCGTACACCGCGTCGTAGTTGTAGTCCGGGATGCTCTCCGCGTTGGTCAGCTTCGTGAGGTCCACCGGGTCGCCCGGCGCCGTCCGCGCGTAGTACCTCGCCGAGAACTCCAGGTAGTCCTTCAGCTGCGCGCCGGTCAGCAGCCGTGCCTCCAGCGTGTTCTCGAAGGGGTACAGGCCGGCCGCGTCCTTGATCGTCACCTGGCCGGCCGGGATCGCCGCCGTCCGCGAGAAGCACGAGGCCTGCGAGAGGATCGGCAGCGCCGCCCACTCCGTGCCCGTCAGCGCCGTCTTCACCGTTTCCGCCTGCACGTGGCTGATCAGGTCGATGATCGCCACGTCCTTGAACGGACCCTCCGCCGAGGACATCGCCTGGAGCGAGGTGCCGATGACCTGGTTGACGTACGAGACCACCTTGCGGTGCTCGTCCGACAGCAGGCGGACGATTTTCGGGTCCTCCACCGCGGTGTTGGAGTTCAGCACCCGCGCCGCGACCTTCGCCACCGACCAGCGGCCCTTCGCCCAGGTCAGCTCGAAGTCGAACAGGGTCAGGCGCTGGCCCCACTTGAGCGGCTCGGACAGCACCACGTCCTTGCCGGTCGCCTTGTTCTTCACCCGGTACTCCGGGATCTCCGTGTGCGCGTGGCCCACCAGGATCGCGTCGATCCCCGGCACCTGCTCGGCCACCAGGCCGGCCGCGTTCTCGATGTGGGGCAGCTGGTCGCCGTAGCTCGACGTACCGCTCGAACCCGAGTGCGCCGAGACGATCACGACGTCGGCGCCCAGCGAACGCAGCCGCGGCACGTACTTCGCCGCCTGCTCCTCCAGACCCGGGAAGGTCATCTTCCCCTGCACGTTCGCCTTGTCCCAGATGGCTATCCCCGGGTTGGTCAGACCCAGCACCGCCACCTTCACGTCCGGACCGTGCGGCGTACAGATGCGGTGCATGCTGTACGGCGGGAACGCCGGGCGCAGCGTCTTCGCGTCCAGCGCGTTCGCCCCGAGCAGCGGGAAGTCGCACTGCTCCTCGAACTTGCGCAGCACCGGAATCCCGTAATTGAACTCGTGGTTGCCCAGCGCCGCCGCGTCGTAGCCGATCGCGTTCATCGCCTGTGCCATCGGGTGCACCGGACCGCGGCGCGCGGTGATCGGGTCCACCTTGGCGTAGTAATAGGACAGCTGGGTGCCCTGGATCGTGTCACCGGCATCGATCAACAGGGTGTTCTGCCGGCCCTTCTCCTTGCGGATCTGGTTCACCAGGGTGGAGATCTTCGCCAGACCGACGTCGTTGTGCGCCTTGTCGTCGAACTCCTTGTCCGTGAAGTAGTCCCAGTTGAAGACGTTGCCGTGCAGGTCGGTCGTCCCCATCACGGTGAACGCGTAGGTGCGCGGCGGCCGGGGCTGCTGCGCGGCGGCCGCCGGGGTGACCGCGGTCCCCGTCAACGCCACCGCGGCTCCCGTCGCGGCCGTGGTCCCCAGGAACGTCCTTCGGTCGAACGCCATGCCATCTCCCCTTGTGAGGCGTGCCTTGTAAGGCGTGAACAACGCGCGTAGATAACGCGCGTAGATTCTGACCCGTCGACGTCGTCGGCAACACCCCTGCCAGGTTTCGATCCGATGACCAGCCCCGAACGGGCGACAGTGCGAGAGTGAAACCATGAGCGACGACGACGCAACGCCCCAGTCCTACGGAAGCCCGCCGGCGCAGGGAACCCCGCTGCCGTACGGAACCCCCGACGTCCCGCGGGTCGCCGTCCGCGGCGAGGCCCGCATCGAGGTGGACCCCGAGATCGCCCGCATCGGCATCACGGTCAGCGCGCGCGGCGTGGACCGCCGGGGCGCCCTCGAAGACCTCACCCGGCGCAACAACGCGGTCCTCGACCTGGTCAAGAGCTACGGCGACGAAGTGGAGAAGCTCGAAACCGGCGCCTTCTCGATCACTCCCGAACTCACCCGCCAGGGCCGCGGCGAACGCGTCCGCGCCTACCACGGCCGGGTCCTGATCACCGCCGAACTCTCCGACTTCACCGCATTGGGCGAACTCACCACCCGCCTCGCCGACCTCGACCTCACCCGTGTGGACGGACCCTGGTGGGCCCTGCGGCCCGACTCGCCCGCCCACGGCCGGGCGCGGCGCCAGGCCGTGCTCGAAGCGGTCAAGCGCGCCCGCGAATACGCCGAGGCCCTCGGTGCGGGCCTCGCCGCCCTCGTCGAACTCGCGGACCTCGGCGCCGAGGACGCCGGGCCGCGGCTGATGGCGGCGCCCGGCGGCGCCATGCGCTCCATGGCCTACGGCGGGGCCCCCGAGGAGCACGCGCCGGCCCTCGATCTCGAACCCCAGCGGCAGACCGTCTACGCCCAGGTGAACGCCCGCTTCACGATGACCGCGCCGCGGCTCTGAGAACCGTGCGCCCGCGGTTGCGCGGGTGATGCGCGGGTGGTGCGGGGGTTGTCGCGGGGGTGCTCATCAGAGCACCCCCGTGCACATTCAATAATTGTCAACAAGCTTTTGCCCACTGGTTGTTGAGTGGACACCCGGAACCAATTCTCTACTCCCCGGTAGGGGCATACGCTCAGCCCATGCGCCGAGCGAAAATCGTATGTACCCTGGGCCCCGCCACCGACTCATACGACCAGATCAAAGCCCTGGTCGAAGCCGGAATGGACATCGCCCGCTTCAACCTCAGCCACGGCACCTACGCCGAGCACGAGGAGCGTTACCACCGGGTGCGCAAGGCTTCCGACGAAACCGGCCGCAGCGTCGGAATCCTCGCCGACCTTCAAGGTCCGAAGATTCGCCTCGGCCGCTTCCGTGAAGGACCCGTACTCCTTGAACGCGGCGACGAGTTCACGATCACCGTCGAGGACCACGAGGGCGACCGCCACACCTGCGGCACCACGTACAAGGGCCTCTCCCACGACGTCACCACCGGCGAGCGCATCCTCGTCGACGACGGCCGCGTCACCCTCGAAGTCACCGGGGTCGACGGCCCGCGCGTGCGCACCCTCGTCGTCGAGGGCGGAATGGTCTCCGATCACAAGGGGCTGAACCTCCCCGGCGTCGCGGTGTCCGTCCCGGCCCTGTCCGAGAAGGACATCGAAGACCTCCGCTGGGCCCTGCGCATCGGCGCCGACGTCATCGCGCTCTCGTTCGTCCGCAGCGGCCGCGACATCGAGGACGTCCACCGCATCATGGACGAGGAGGGACGACGCCTCCCCGTCATCGCCAAGATCGAGAAGCCGCAGGCCGTCGAGAACATCGACGACATCGTCGCCGCCTTCGACGGCATCATGGTCGCCCGCGGCGACCTCGGCGTCGAAATGCCGCTGGAACAGGTCCCGATCGTCCAGAAGCGCGCGGTGAAGCTCGCCAAGCGCAACGCCAAGCCGGTCATCGTCGCGACCCAGATGCTCGACTCGATGATCGACAACTCCCGGCCCACGCGCGCGGAGGCCTCCGACGTCGCCAACGCCGTCATCGACGGCACCGACGCCGTCATGCTCTCGGGCGAGACCAGCGTCGGGAAGTACCCCATCGAGACGGTCCGCACCATGGCCCGCATCGTCGAGGCCGCCGAGGAGGACATCCTCGCCAAGGGCCTGCCCCCGCTCACCGACCGGAACAAGCCCCGCACCCAGGGCGGGGCCGTCGCCCGGGCCGCCGCGGAGATGGGCGACTTCCTCGGGGCGAAGTACCTCGTCGCCTTCACCCAGAGCGGCGACACCGTGCGCCGGCTCTCCCGCTACCGCTCGCCCATCCCGCTGCTGGCCTTCACCCCGGACCAGGCGACCCGCTCCCAGCTCAACCTCACCTGGGGCGTGGAGACCTTCCTCGGGCCGCACGTCGACTCCACGGACGCGATGGTCGCCCAGGTCGACGAGGAGCTGCTGCGGATCGGCCGCTGCGTGCCCGGCGACGTGGTCGTGATCACCGCCGGCTCGCCCCCGGGCGTCGCCGGCTCGACCAACCTCGTCCGCATCCACCACATCGGCGACGCCGTCCGCTGACACCCCGCTCGGCCCCGCTCGTACCTCCGGGCGGGGCGGTCGGCCGTTCGGGGGCGGCGGGCCGTCGGGTCAGCTGTAGTCGGCGGTGCTCCGCACCTCGCCGAAGCGCGGGAAGGTCCGCCGCACGGCGAACTCGTGCTCGTCCGCCGCCAGTCCGGACATCGCGTCGGCCACGAACTCCAGCTCGTAGCCGTGGTCGGAGGCGGCCCGGGCGGTGGATTCGACCCCCATCGTCGTGACGAGCCCGGCCATCACCAGGGTGTCCACGCCGAGCCCACGCAGCCGCTCGTCCAGCGCGGTTCCGTAGAACGCGCCGACGGTGCGCTTGACCACCACGACGTCCCCCTCCTGCACGAGGGCGTCGGCGAATCCGCTGCCCGGCGGCTGCTCGGTCACGCCGGGGCGGTCGACCCGCACCAGCACCACGGGCCGTCCGGCCGCCCGGAACCCCTCGGCCAAGGCGCGACAGCGCGCGAGCACGTCCTCGCCGGAGTGCGGCGCGAGGGGGAGGGCGATGATGCGGGGCATCAGGTCGATGAGGATCAGTGCACTGGCCATGGCGCGATCGTAGAACGCCCGGGGCCGGGGGCAGGAGCTCTCGCGGCGGGGTATCGGCAGCGGGCAATCGGCTGACGCACCTTGTCCCGTTGGAGAGTTGGACTATCTTTCTTCCCGTGGACCAGCTGATCGCCGAAGACCCGACCCGCATAGGGCCCTACCGACTGATCGCCCGGCTGGGCGCGGGCGGCATGGGCCTGGTCTATCTGGGCCGCTCCGAGGGCGGACGCACCGTGGCCGTGAAGGTGGTGCAGGCCGAGTTCGCCGGGCACCCCGAATTCCGCAGGCGCTTCGCGCGCGAGGTCGCCGCCGCGCGCCGGGTGGGCGGCAGTTGGACCGCGGACGTACTCGACGCCGACCCCGAGGCCGCGATCCCCTGGGTGGCCACCCAGTACATCCCGGGCCCCGATCTGCAGACCGTGGTCGCCAAGGACTACGGCCCGCTGCCGGAGCGCTCGGTCCACACCCTCGCCAACCGCCTCGCGCTCGCCCTGCGCGCCGTGCACGAGGTCGGGCTGATCCACCGGGACCTCAAGCCCTCCAACGTCCTCGTCACCGTCGACGCCCCGCGCGTCATCGACTTCGGCATCGCGCGGGCCATGGACAGCCTGGCCGGGGACAGCCTGCACACGCACACCGGCATGCTGATCGGATCGCCCGGCTTCATGTCGCCGGAGCAGGTCCGCGGACTCGAACTCACCCCCGCCAGCGACGTCTTCTGCCTGGGCGCCGTCCTCGTCTACGCGGCCACCGGTCGGCTGCTCTTCGGCGCGACCGACACCGGGCTGAACGCCCACCTCTTCCGGATCGCGGAGGAGGAGGCGGACCTGACCGGTGTACCGGACTCGCTCGTCGAGCTGGTCCGCGCATGCCTGCACAAGGACCCGACCCAGCGGCCCACCCCCGAGGAGGTGGCCGAGCGCACGGCCGCCGAGCAGGAGGGGGAGTGGCTGCCCGGCGCGGTCCTGGCCCAACTGGGCCGGCACGCCGCCGAACTCCTGGACTTCGCCCCCGCGGGAGCCCCCGCCGGCGCCCCCGCAGGAGCCCGTGCCGAAGACCCCGCCGAGTCGGTCGCCGCGCGGCCGGACCCCCGCGTCCCGTCCGTGGGCACACCGGAGCAGGCCCGTCAGCTGCCCCCGCCGCCCGCGTACGCCCCGACGCCCCCTTCGCCGCTGATCCCCGGGCAGGGCTTCGGCCCGCCGCCCGGCCCGTTCCCCGGCGCCTGGTCCGCGACCCCCCAGGACTCCCCCCGGACCTCCGAGCCCCCGCACCCGCGGCGGTGGTGGGGCCTGGCCGTCGTCGCCCTGGCCCAGCTGATGGTGCTGATCCAGGTCGCGGGCTTCGGATTCCTGCTCCCGGCCATCCAGGTCGACCTGCACCTGGCCGCCAGGGAGATGAACGGCCTGGGCAACGCCTACGCCCTGGCCTTCGGTGGCCTGTTGCTGATCGGCGGACACCTCGCGGACCTCTTGGGTCGCAAACGGACCCTGGTCGTCGGGGTGGTCGGCTTCGCGGTGGCCTGCGCACTCGGCGGCGCGGCCGGCGACGTCGACGCGCTGGTCTGGGCCCGCGCCCTCCAGGGCGTCTTCGGTGCGCTGTTGACGGCTTCCGCGCTGGCCTTGGTCACCAACGGCTTCACCGACCCGAAGGAGCGCGGCAGGGCCCTCGGCGTGTACGGCTCGATCGTCGGCAGCGGTTCGGTACTCGGGCTGTGCGTGAACGGCTGGCTCGTCGAAAGCCTCACCTGGCGCTGGTGCTTCTTCTCCGGCGTCCTCCTCTCCGTGATCGTCCTGATCGGTGTCCTCTCCCTGGTGCACGACCGCCGGGGGAGCACCGCAGCGCGTCCGGACCCGCTCGGCATCATCCTGGGCTCGGCCGCCTTCGCCGCGCTGTCCTACGGTCTGCTGGGCAACCAGCCCAGCGGATGGACCCTCACTCCCCTCGTCCTGATCCTGCTCGTCGGGGGCGTCCTCCTGCTCGTGGCCTTCATGTGGTGGCAGAGCAGGGCGGCGAACCCGCTCTTCCCCGCGGACCGCAACCGCATCGGCGCCTTCCTCGCCATGGCCCTGGCCGGCATCGGCCTCTTCACCCTCTTCGTGGCCCTGACCTTCTACCTGCAAGCCGTACAGGGCTCCGCCCCGCTCGCAGCCGGGCTGGACCTGCTGCCCCTGGTCGGCGCGAACGTCATCGCCGCCACCCTGATCGCCCCCCGGCTGCTACGGCGCGCGCCAGCGCGCGTCGTGACCGTCGCGGGCCTGGTCGTCACGGCCGCGGGGCTGGCGCTGCTGGCCACTCTCGCGTACGACAGCACCTACGTGTCGACGGTCCTGCCCGGCATCCTGCTCGTGGGCCTCGGCTCCGGCCTGTTCGTCACGGCGGTCTTCGCCGTGGCGACCGAGGCCGCCGAGCAGCACTCCGGCGGGGCCTCGGCGGTCATCAGCGCGGCCCAGCAAGTGGGACTGGCGATCGGCGCCGCCATGCTCAGCGCCCTGATCACGAGCCGGATCCAAGGGGCGCGCGCCAGCGTGTCGATGGCGCCCCCGAGCATCCGTGACGAGCTGCTGCGCGGCTACACGACCGGCCTGTGGTGGGCCTGCGGTGCCACCCTGCTCGCGGCCCTGCTCGCCGCCGTACTGATCACGGCCCGGCCGGCCCGGCTCGACGCCTCCTCCGGCTCCGCCACGCGCCCGCGCTGACCTCAGCCCGCCCCGCCACCAGTCAGCGCTGACGTCAGCCGGCGCTGACGTCAGTCCCGTATGCGGGGGAGGGCCCCGGCCGCGGCTCTCAGGCTCCGGTCCTCCCGCCGCCCCGCCGAGAAGAACGGCGCGGGCGTCACGCGCCCCGGCCCGCCCCCAGCGGCCCCCGGCGCCATCCCCGCGCACGCCCTCTCGGCCACCGTGGCCCGCTCAGGGCACCCCCGCAGGTCCCGCAGGTCCCGCAGGTCCCGCCGCCCCCGCGGCTGCGCCGCCGCCTCCGCGCTCCCCAGCCACGCATCGGCCGCCGGGAAGTTGGGGATGCGCATCTCCCGGCCGGCCACGGCGAATTCCTCGCCCGTGGCCTCGTACCAATGCTCCTGAGCGATCACGCCTGTGTTCATGACTCCGCCCCCGTCTGGATCCTGTCCGAATCGCTGCTCTCGACCCCTATCGAAACGCTACGCAGCGTTTCGATAAACGGTAGCGGCTATCGTGAAGCCGTGTCAACCAACTCCACCCCCCGCACCGGTGGCCGCCTCCGCAACGAGGAAGCCCACCGATCCGTCCTAGAGGCCACCGCCGCCCTCCTCGTCGAGAACGGCTACGGAGCCCTCACCATCGAGGGCGTCGCCAAGCGGGCCAACGTCGCCAAGAGCACGGTCTACCGCTGGTGGAAGACCAAGCCGGAACTCGTCATGGACGCCTCGTTCCACGCCCCCGCCCCTGACCCCGCCCCTGACCCCGGCTCAGCCCCAGCCCAGGCCCCCGCCCCCGCTCCGGAGCCCGACACGGGTTCCCTCGCGGGTGACCTCACCGCGTTCCTCGCCGCCCTCTACGAAGCGGCGGCCGACCCCGTCCGCGCCCGCGCGCTCACCGGCCTCGCGGCCGAGGCCCAGCTCGACCCCGGCTCCGCCGCCCCCTTCCGGGCCTGGGCCCGGGATCGGCGCGAGGTGGTCCTGGCCCTCCTCGCCCGCGCCATCGCGCGCGAGGAGGTCCCCGCGGCGACCGATGGCGAGCGCGCCGCCGACCTCGTCCTCGGCCCCTTCTGGTACCGACTCCTCGTCATGGGCGCCCCGCCGGCCCGCGCCGAAGGCGCTCCCCACGCGGCCGCGGTCCTCCACGGACTCGTGGGGAGCAAGAGGAGGGAGACGAGCGAGGGTGGCAAGTGAAGCGCGGGGGGCGCGGAAGGGAAATGATGCGCACGAGGCTGCCGTGCACCGGGAGGCGGGCGGGTGGACAGCCCAGAGTGACCGACAGTGCGGCCGAATTCGCTCGTGTGAGCTAATGGCCGCGAAGTCGCGCGACCATGGAATGTAAGGAAAGTGCCCCAGGTGGGATTCGAACCCACACTGTCCGCTGTTTGAGAGCGGCCTCTCTGACCAGTTGGAGTACTGGGGCCTACGAAACGAAGGACTCAACGAACCCTGCGCGAGACCACCTTACAGGAGCTAGGTAGGCTCAGGGGAGCTGTTATGCCCCGCAACGAGGAGCCCTCCGTGACCGCCGAGCACGAGTCGTCGCCCACACCCGTCGACGCCGACCAGTCGCATGTCCCGCCGCTGACGACCCGCGTCGTCATCGCCGAGGACGAGGCGCTCATCCGGCTCGACCTGAAAGAGATGCTGGAGGAGGAGGGCTACGCCGTCGTCGGCGAGGCCGGGGACGGTCAGCGCGCCGTGGAACTGGCCCGCGAGCACCGGCCCGACCTCGTCATCCTGGACGTGAAGATGCCCGTCCTGGACGGGATCTCCGCCGCGGAGATGATCGCCGAGGAGTCGATCGCCCCGGTCCTGATGCTGACCGCCTTCTCGCAGCGCGACCTCGTCGAGCGGGCCCGGGACGCGGGGGCCATGGCGTACCTGGTCAAGCCGTTCTCCAAGAGCGACGTGGTCCCCGCCATCGAGATGGCCGTGTCCCGCTTCGCCGAGCTGCGCGCCCTGGAGAAGGAGGTCGCCGACCTCTCGCTCCGGCTGGAGACCCGCAAGCTCGTGGACCGGGCCAAGAGCATCCTGCAGACGCAGTACGGCCTGAGCGAGCCCGCCGCCTTCCGCTGGATCCAGAAGACCTCCATGGACCGCCGCATGTCGATGCAGCAGGTCGCCGAGGCGGTCATCGAGGACGCCGAGGAGAAGAAGAACGCCGCGGCGGCGGCCAAGGACTGAGCGGTCGAGGAAGAGACGGCGGGCCGGCCACGGGTCGGCCCCGCACCCCCTCCACACAGCCGGCCCGCCCCGAAGATTCGGGGCGGGCCGGCTGCGTTGTATGTCAGGTCGGTCGGATCAGTCCTCGCCGAGGTACGCCTTGCGGACGTCCTCGTTGACGAGCAGCTCGCGGCCCGGACCCGACAGGACGATCTTGCCGATCTCCATGACGTGGCCCTGGTCGGCGAGCGAGAGCGCGGCCTGCGCGTTCTGCTCGACCAGCAGGATCGTGGTGCCCGCCGCCTTGAGCTCGGCGATGGTCGCCATGATCTTCTGCATCATGATCGGCGAGAGGCCCATGGACGGCTCGTCCAGCATCAGCAGCTTCGGCCGGCACATGAGCGCGCGACCCATCGCCAGCATCTGCTGCTCGCCGCCCGAGAGGGTGCCCGCGGCCTGCTTGCGCCGCTCGCCCAGGATGGGGAACAGCTCGTAGGCGCGCTGGACGTCCTTCTGGATGCCTTCCTTGTCCTTGCTCAGGAAGGCGCCGAGGAGGAGGTTGTCCTCGATCGTCATGCGCGGGAAGATGTGCCGCCCCTCGGGGGAGTGGGCGAGCCCGAGCGCGACGATGTCGTGCGCGGGGGTCTTCTTCAGCGACTTGCCGTTGAAGCGGATCTGGCCGCCGCGCGGCTTGATCAGGCCCGACAAGGTCCGCAGGGTGGTCGTCTTGCCCGCACCGTTGGTGCCGATGAGGGTGACGATCTGGCCGGCCTCGACGCTGAACGAGATGCCCTTGACGGCTTCGATCTTGCCGTAGGCGACCCGGAGGTCCTCGACCTCGAGGAGTGCGGTCACTTGGCTTCTCCGTCCGTGCTGGTGGTGCTGTGCGCCTCGGCGGCCTCGACCTCGGCGACTTCCTCGGCGCCGGGGGCGCCTTCGAAGGGCTCGCCCAGGTAGGCGGCGACGACGCGCTCGTCGCCCTGGACCTCGGCCGCGGTGCCCTCGATGAGCTTCTCGCCCTGCACGAGGCAGGCGACGCGGTCGCAGAGGTTGAAGATGAAGCGCATGTCGTGCTCGATGACGAGAACGGCGATGCCCTGGTCCCGGATGGCGAAGATCAGCTCTTCGGTCGCCCGGGTCTCCTGCGGGTTCATGCCCGCGGTGGGCTCGTCGAGCAGGATCAGCCCGGGGTCGCTCGCGAGGGCGCGGGCGATCTCCAGCTTGCGCTGCTCGCCGTAGGGCAGGTTGCGCGCGAGGTGCTCGGCCTTGTGGGCCAGACCGATGAACTCCAGGAGTTCGAGGGCCTTCTCGCGGCTGGCGGCCTCCTCGCGGTGGAAGCCGGGCAGTCGCAGCAGCGAGGACCACAGTCCCTGCTTGGTCCGGGTGTGCCGGCCGACCAGTACGTTCTCCAACACCGTCATGTTGTTGAAGAGACGGATGTTCTGGAAGGTACGGGCGATACCGGCCGCGGTGACCTTGTACGACTTGGGCGGCAGGACCGTGCCCTTGTACCGGACCTCACCCTCGGTGGGGATGTAGAGGCCGGTGAGGCAGTTGAAGAAGGTGGTCTTGCCGGCGCCGTTGGGGCCGATGAGGCCGACGATCTCGCCGCTCTTGACGGTGAGGTCGACGTTCCGGACGGCCGTGAGGCCGCCGAAGCGCATCGTGACGCCGCGCGCGTCCAGGACGGTCTCCGCCGTGCTGGCGGCGGGGGCGTCGGTGGTGGTGGTCGTCATGGGTTCAGACCCCTGCCTTGCCGAGGACCGTGGGCGCTTCCATGTCCTCGTGGAGTTCGAGCTGGTTGCGCCGGTTGGGGATGATGCCTTCGGGGCGCAGGCGCATCAGGACGATGAGCGCGAGCCCGAAGATGAGCAGCTGCTTGTCGCCCATGAACTGGAGCTTGTTGGGCAGCAGGAAGAGCAGCGAGCCACCGATGAGGGGACCGGCGATCGTTCCCATGCCGCCCAGGACCACGGCGGCGAGCAGGAACGCGGAGTTCGGCGGGACCGTGTTGGCGAAGACGTACTGCTCGGGCGTCACGGTGTACTGGACGTGGGCCTGAACGGCACCGGCCAGACCGGCCAGGGTGGCGCCGAGGGCGAAGGCGATGAGCTTGACGCGGAAGCCGTTGATGCCCATGGCCTCGGCGGCGGTCTCGTCCTCGCGGATGGCGACCCAGGCGCGACCGATGCGGGACTCCGAGCTGCGGCGGAAGACCATCACCACGACGAGGGTGATGACCAGCATCAGCAGGAAGTAGTTCGCGAAGCGGCCGATGGTGAATCCGGCGATGGTGTGTTCGGCGCCGAAGTCGAAGCCGAAGAGGTCCACGTTCGGGATCGAGGAGATGCCGTTGGGACCGTTGGTGACGTCCGGGCCGGAGATGCCGTCGAGGTTGTTCATCGAGATCCGGAAGATCTCACCGAAGCCGAGCGTCACGATGGCGAGGTAGTCGCCGCGCAGCCGCAGGGTCGGGGCGCCGATCAGCACGCCGAAGACCATCGAGGCGGCGGCGCCGATGAGGAGCGCGGCCCAGAAGGGCAGGTGCACGCCGAAGGGCGAGTTGGGCGAACCGGAGACCAGGGCCGCGGTGTAGGCGCCGACACCGAGGAAGGCGACGTAACCGAGGTCGAGGAGGCCGGTGAGGCCGACGACGATGTTCAGGCCCAGGGCGACGGTGGCGAAGATGAGGATGTTGACGCCGAGGGTCGCGTACTGGTCGTCGGTCTGCGTGAAGGGGAAGGCCGCGGCGGCGACGAACGCCCCGATGAGGGCGACGTTGCGGTGCCGACCGGTGATCGCCGAGAAGCGGGCGATGAGGCCGGCCTTGTTGAGCGCGCCGAAACCGAAGCTCGCGGTGATCAGGAAGCCGATGAAGAGTTCCTGGTACGGGGTGCCGATGCCGAAGGTGAAGACGCCGAGGGCGACGCCCAGGAGCCCCGCGATGAGCAGGATCTCCAGGTAGGCGGGCAGCACCTTGGCCGGACGGACCGGCCCGTTGGCGAAGGCGGCCTTGACGTTGGCCCACTGGTTGCGGCTGTCCAGCTTGAAGTTGTCCCAGCCGCTGTCCTCGGGGTCGGGGGTCTCGGGGACCGCCCGCTCGAAGGGCAGCGCCAGGGCGCCCACCAGGGCGAGCAGGCTGACGACCGCGAGGAAGAAGCCGCCGGGCTCCAGGTCCACGAGGTGGCCGAGCTTGCTGATGATCGCGATGACCGTGTACCAGGCGGTGGCGAAGGCGGCGAGGGCGGAGAGCTTGATCGCCGCGTCGGCACCGGCCGGGGCGAGCCAGCCCAGGCCCTTGACCCCGTACGACGCGAGGCCGAAGAGGGCGGTCATCAGGCCGCCGACGAGGACCAGCCACTGCAGGCCCGCGGGGGAGCCGTAGAAGGTGAGGTCCCCGGGGAACGCGGCGGTCCAGGTCCAGGAGAGGAAGGCGGAGAGGGCGGTGAGCGCGCCGCCGACGGTGGCGAGGGCGCGGCCGGTCTTCTCGGGGAGGGGAACGAAGCCCCGGGCAGCGGCGGTCTGCGGGATGTCCGCGGTGTTGGTCGTCATGGTTGTCACGCCCTGTCCGCCACGCGCTGCCCCAGCAGGCCCTGGGGCCGGAAGAGCAGCACGAGGATGAGGAGTACGAACGCCCAGGTGTTGCCCCAGGTCTGACCGCCCAGCTGGTGGAAGCCGGGGATGTCGGCGATGTAGGCCGTGGCCATGGTCTCGGCGAGGCCGAGGACGAGGCCGCCGATCATCGCGCCGTAGATGTTGCCGATGCCACCGAGGACGGCCGCGGTGAAGGCCTTGAGGCCGAGCAGGAAGCCCATCTTGTAGTTGATCTCGCCGTACTTGAGGCCGTACGCGACGGCTCCGACGGCGGCGAACACGGCGCCGAGGGCGAACGCGACCGTGATGATGCGGTCGGTGTTGATGCCCATGAGCTTGGCGGTGTCCGGGTCCTGCGCGGTGGCCTGCATACCGCGTCCGGTGCGGGTCTTGAGGACGAAGTAGCCGAGGAAGGCCATCGAGATCGGAGCGGCGATCAGCAGGAACACGTCACCGGTCTGGATGGTGACGTTGCCGATGTTGAAGGGTCCGCCGGAGATCTCGGGGAAGACGATGGAGGACTTCGCGTCCGGGTACCAGGCCCAGACCGCCTGCTGGAGGGCGAGCGAGAGGCCGATGGCGGTGATGAGCGGGGCCAGGCGGGGAGCGTTCCGCAGGGGGCGGTAGGCGAAGCGTTCGGCTCCGACGGCGAAGAGGGTCGCCACGATGACAGCGCCTATGAGCATGAGGGGCAGCGCGATCCACATGGTGGTGCCCGAGGGGAGGATCGACCAGACCGTGAAGGCGCCGAAGCCTCCGGTCATGAAGATCTCGCCGTGCGCGAAGTTGATGAGCTGGACAATGCCATAAACCATCGTGTAGCCGATGGCGACGAGCCCGTACATGGATCCCAGTAGCAGGCCGTTGACCAGCTGTTGCGGCAGTTCGTGCACCGCAGGTCCTCCGAGTCTTTCGACGGATGTGACACCGCGCGGGGCGCTTGGTGCGCGCCCCGCGCGGCAGGAGTGAGGTGGTACGGGCCGAATTACTTGGCGGGGTAGGTGCCCGACTCGACGGCCTTGAAGTCCGGTCCGTCGACCTTGTAGACGGTCAGCTGCTTGTTGGTGGCGTCACCGAACTCGTCGAAGGAGACCTTGCCGGTCACACCGTCGAAGGAGACGCCCTGAACGGCTTCGAGCACCTTGGCGCGGGCACCCTCGGGGAGCTTGCCGTTGTTGGCGTCGACCGTCTTCTTGACGGCCTCGATGATCGCCCAGGCGGAGTCGTACGAGTAGCCGCCGTAGGCCGCGTACGGGTCCTTGAAGCCGGCCTTCTTGTAGTTCGCGATGAACTCCGTGGCGGACGGCAGGGTCTCGACGGGCGCACCGACCGAGGTGGCCATGTCACCCGCGGCGGCGGGGCCGGCCAGGTCGACGAACTTCTTGTCGAAGATGCCGTCGCCACCGATGAGCGGGATGTTGGCGCCCGCGGCCTTGATCTGCTTGCTGAGCGGGCCGGCGGCCGGGTACTCGCCACCGTAGTAGACGACGTCGGCGCCGGAGTTCTTGACCTGCGTCACGATCGCCGAGAAGTCCTTGGACTCCGGGTCGATGTGGCCCTCGCCGGCGACGGCGCCGCCGAGCTTGGTGAACTCGCCCTTGAAGGTGGCGGCCAGACCGGCGCCGTAGGTCTTCTTGTCGTCGATCAGGAAGACCTTCTTCTTGCCCCCCTTGTTGAAGAGGTACTGCGCCGCGAACGGGCCCTGGATGGCGTCCGTGGTGGCGGTGCGGAAGTAGCTCTTGTAGGTGCGGACCTTCTGGCCGGTGGCCCAGTTCGGACCCTGCGTGAGGGACGGGCTGGTGTTGGCCGGGGAGATCTGGGCGAGCTTGGCGTCGTCGAAGACCTTCTGCATCGACTCGGACACCGAGGAGTTCAGCGGGCCGACGACGCCGAGGACGTCCTTGTCGGCGACGAGCTTGGTGGCGTTCTGCTGTCCGGAGGACGGCTGGGCCTGGTCGTCGAGCGCCTGGATCTTGAAGGTGACGCCCTTGACGTACTTCTTCTCGTTGGCGGTCTTGACCGCGAGGTCGACCGAGTTCTTGATGCCGAGACCCAGGGCGGACAGGTCACCGGTCAGCGGCGCGTCCACGCCGATGGTGACCGTGACGTCGCCGCCGCCGGAGGTGTCCGACTTGTTGTCGCGGGAGCCACAGGCGGTGAGAGTGAGAGCGCCCGCGGCGAGGGCGGCCGTCACGGCGATGAGCGAACGATGACGCACGATCAGTCCTTTCCTGGCGCCGCGTCCCCCCTGGGACGCGCCGAGTCGAACGCGGGGAACCGAACTGAATGGCATCCGGCGGTCGCGGTAACTGGCCGTGACTCTAAGCCGCCCACCGGACGATATGGAGGGCTCAGGCCAATGATGTGACTCTCTTGTTATGCCACGGCGTAATACATAGCGGATCTCTGGGGGTGGAACGGGGGAATTCCGGCCGGTTCGTCTTGTCCGCATGGTGAGATACGGCAGGACTGTCGGGTGGTTTAAGTCCTTACAGGCCAGGCTGCTCAAGGGTTTTGGTCATGACGCGGGCGTGGGGTCCACATCTCGGCCTACGGGACAGGCCCTGGTCAGAGCGGTGGAAAGATCCCTGGCATATCGGTCACCGAGGATGTAACTGTGATCCTCTTTCTGGAATCCATTACTCAGGGTTACTTCCAGAAATGGGAGCCCCGCATTCCGTGCAACATGCACACAGTCCGCCACGTGAATCTCCACAACAACCTCACGGACTTCTCCGGCAGCCACGATGACGGGTGAGGGTGGTCGCACGGTCACCGTCAGTGCCCGCGACGGCTGGCCGATCCGCTCGATCGTCACCGCCGGTCCGGCGGAGGTTCGTGCACGCACAGTGAACCTGAGGGCAGTGCCCGCCGGGGTCGTTTCCAGCGGTTCCGGCTCCCCGTAGGTCAGCGCCAGGGTCTGCGAGGGTGCGGCCGGCGGCGGAGCCGGTACGGGCGCGGGCGGCCGGGGTCGCACGGCGTAGAGGTAGCCCCCGCCGAGGCCGAGGGCGACCAGCAGGGCCAGCGCCGCCACCGCGGGGCGGTGTCGGGCGTAGCGGTCGCGGGCGCGGCCCAGGAGGGCGCGGGGGGCGCCGGCGGGTCCGTCGGCGGCTCCGGTGGCGGCTCCAGCGGCGGGGAGGCCCCCGTCGGGCCCGTCCGTGAGGTCGTCGGGCTCCCGGCCCGCGGTGCCCTCGCCCGGTTCGACCGGGCCGATGCCGCTCATCCCCAGGGACCGCCGGTCGCCGTCGCGGTCGCCGCGGAGCGGTGGTGCGCGGCGCAGCGCTCGCGGGCCCCGCGGGCGGCGAGCCGCCGGGCGGCCGCGTCGGCGGCGGCGGTGCCTTCGGGGGCCTCGGCCCGGCGTTCGGCGCGGGCGTCGGCGAGCACGGCCCGCAGGATCTCGTACTGGTCGCCGGACAGGCCCATGGACTGGTAGTCGAGGCCGACGGGGTCGCCCCCCGCGCCGTCCCCGTCGAGGGCGACGCCGGCCCAGTGCGTGATCAGCGCGGTGCAGAGGTCCTCGGGCGGGGTGGGCCGCGGTGCGGGGGCGGCGCCGGTCGCGGGTGGCGGCGTACCGGCGGCGGGTCCTGAGGCGCGTTCCGGGGCGGTGTCGTGGCCCGCGTCCCGGTCGGGCCCGGAGCAGCCCGTGAGCGCGGCGGCGAGGAGCGTCGCGGCGCAGGCTGCCAAGGCGCCGCGCGGCGCCGGTCCGGATCCCATGCGGGAACGCTAGACCGGCGCCGCGGTGAGGGCAACTGGTCAGTCGTTACGGGGGTGTTGCGCCTCGACGTCGCGCAGCAGGCAGGTGAGGCGGGCCGTGCAGATCCGGCGGTCCTGGTCGTCGGTGATGACGATCTCGAAGGTGGTGGTGGAACGCCCCTTGTGCACCGGGGTCGCGGTGCCGGTGACCAGGCCGGACCGGGCGCCGCGGTGGTGGGTGCAGTTGAGGTCCACGCCGACCGCGACCTTGTTGATGCCGCCGTGCATCATCGCGCCGACGGACCCGAGGGTCTCGGCGAGCACCGCGGAGGCGCCGCCGTGCAGCAGCCCGTACGGCTGGGTGTTGCCCTCGACGGGCATGGTGCCCACGACCCTGTCGGCCGAGGCCTCCAGGACGCGGATGTCCATGCGCTCGCCGAGGTGCCCGGCGGAGAACAGCGAGGGCAGGTCGATGCCCAGCGCCGTGTACTCGTCCAGGACCTCCTGCGGGAACTTCACGGCGTGCTGCTCGCCCATGGGCCTGCTCCGTTCGTCAACGTTCGTTAACCGTCTTGTCCGAAGGGCCGTTCTATCAGGTCCCCCGAGCGCCCTCCGGGCCGGTTCACCCGACCCGTCCGCCGGACCCGTCCGCCGGACCGCTCACCGCGCCGGTTCGAAGCGCACGACGACGGACTTGCTGGCCGGGGTGTTGCTGGTGTCCGCGGTCGAATCGAGGGGGACCAGCACGTTGGTCTCCGGGTAGTACGCGGCGGCGCAGCCGCGCGCCGTCGGGTAGTGCACCACGCGGAAGCCGGGCGCGCGCCGCTCCACCCCGTCGCGCCACTCGCTCACGATGTCGGTGTAGGCGCCGTCGGCGAGCCCGAGTTCGGCGGCGTCCTCGGGGTTGACCATGACCACGCGACGGCCGCCGGTGATGCCGCGGTAGCGGTCGTCGAGGCCGTAGATCGTGGTGTTGTACTGGTCGTGGCTGCGCAGGGTCTGGAGCAGCAGCCGGCCCGCGGGGACCCGGGGGTACTCCACCGGGGCCGCGGTGAAGTTCGCCTTGCCCGTCTTCGTGGGGAAGCGCCGCTCGTCGCGGGGGGCGTGCGGCAGCTGGAAGCCGCCGGGGGCCGCGACGCGGGCGTTGAAGTCCGCGAAGCCGGGGACCACGCGCGCGATGCGGTCGCGGATGGTGGCGTAGTCCTTCTCGAACTCCTCCCACGGGGTGCGGGAGGCGGCGCCGAGGACCGCGCGGGCGAGCCGGGCGACGATGGCGGGCTCGGAGAGCAGCTGGGGGCCGGCCGGGGCGAGGTTGCCGCGCGAGGAGTGGACCATGCCCATCGAGTCCTCGACGGTCACGAACTGCTTGCCGCCCGCCTGGACGTCCTTGTCCGTACGTCCCAGGGTGGGCAGGATCAGGGCCCGCCGCCCGGTGACCGCGTGCGAGCGGTTGAGCTTCGTCGACACGTGGACGGTGAGGGCGGCGCGGCGGATCGCGGCCTCGGTGACCTCGGTGTCGGGTGTGGCACCGACGAAGTTCCCGCCCATGGCGAAGAGGACCTTGGCCTTGCCGTCGCGCAGCGCCTGGATGGAGCGGACCACGTCGTAGCCGTGCGAGCGCGGCGAGGTGATGCCGAATTCCGCGTCGAGGGCGTCGAGGAAGGCGGGCGCGGGGCGCTCGAAGATCCCCATGGTGCGGTCGCCCTGCACGTTCGAGTGGCCGCGCACGGGGCAGACCCCGGCGCCGGGGCGGCCGATGTTGCCGCGCAGCAGGAGGAGGTTGACGACCTCGCGGATGGTGGCGACGGAGTGCTTGTGCTGGGTGAGGCCCATGGCCCAGCAGACGATGGTCCGCTCCGAGGCCAGGATCATGGCCAGGGCGCGCTCTATCTCGGGGCGGGCGAGGCCGGTCGCGGTGAGGGTGTCCGCCCAGTCGGTGTCCTTGGCGGCCGCGGCGAAGTCCTCGTAGCCGTGGGTGTGCTCCCGGATGAAGGCCTCGTCGGTCGCGCCCCGCGTCTCCAGGACCAGCTTGTTGAGCAGCCGGAAGAGGGCCTGGTCGCCGCCGATGCGGATCTGCAGGAAGAGGTCGTTGAGGGCGGTGCCCTTGAGCATGCCGACCGGGGTCTGCGGGTTCTTGAACCGCTCCATCCCGGCCTCGGGCAGCGGGTTCACCGAGATGATCTTCGCCCCGGCGGACTTGGCCTTCTCCAGCGCGGACAGCATGCGCGGGTGGTTCGTGCCCGGGTTCTGTCCGGCGACGATGATCAGGTCGGCCCGGTGCAGGTCTTCGAGCGAGACGCTGCCCTTGCCGATGCCGATCGTCTCCGTCAACGCGGAGCCCGAGGACTCGTGGCACATGTTGGAACAGTCCGGCAGGTTGTTCGTGCCGAACTCGCGCGCGAAGAGCTGGAAGAGGAACGCCGCCTCGTTGCTGGTGCGGCCCGAGGTGTAGAAGAGCGCCTCGTCGGGGGAGTCGAGCGCGGTCAGCTCCTGCGCGATGATCTCGAAGGCCCGCTCCCAGCTGACCGGCTCGTACCGGTCGCCGCCCTCGGGGAGCAGCATCGGCTGCGTGATCCGCCCCTGCTGGCCGAGCCAGTAGCCGCTGCGCTGCGCCAGGTCGGCCAGCGGGTGGGCGGCGAAGAACTCCGGGGTGACCCGGCGCAGGGTGGCCTCCTCGGCCACGGCCTTGGCGCCGTTCTCGCAGAACTCGGCGGTGTGCCGCTTGTCGCCCTCGGGCCAGGCGCAGCCGGGGCAGTCGAAGCCGCCCTTCTGGTTGACCTTGAGCAGGGTCCGCGCGGTCCGCGCGACGCCCATCTGCTGCTGGGCCATCCGCAGGGTGTGCCCGATGGCGGGCAGGCCCGCCGCGGCGTGCTTCGGGGGCGCGACCTGCGGCGCGTCCTGGACGGGGTCACCTGAGGGCGGCTTGGTCGCCATGGTCGGCTCCACTTCGAGCGCGTGTACGAGTGCAGCACGTGTTGCCGCACATACGATCCTTTCACGGTCCCCGGGACACCGGGAGGGCGGTCCGGGGTGCGCGAAGCCGGGCACGGGTGCGTCGGGGGCGGCCGGGCACGGTTGCGATGGGGGCGGCCGGGGGCGGCCGGGGGGACGCGTGCGCCGCGTGAGGCGGCGGGTGCGCCCCGTACCGGGGTCGCGCCCGGCCGCGGGTCCGCTGCCCGGGTGACGGGCGGCGCCGGAATTGTCAGCGGAGCCGCCTAGGATCGGGGCGTGGCAGATTCAGCAGCGAAGAAGACCGACCAGCCGCCCGCAGCGGACCGCCCCCGCCTGATGCTCATGGACGGGCACTCCCTGGCCTACCGGGCGTTCTTCGCGCTGCCCGCGGAGAACTTCACGACCGCCGGCGGCCAGCCGACGAACGCCGTCTACGGCTTCGCGTCGATGCTGGCGAACACGCTGCGCGACGAGGCGCCCACGCACTTCGCCGTGGCCTTCGACGTCTCGCGCAAGACCTGGCGCTCGACGGAGTTCCCCGAGTACAAGGCGAACCGCTCCAAGACCCCCGACGAGTTCAAGGGGCAGGTCGAGCTGATCGGCGAGCTGCTCGACACGATGAGCGTGCCGCGCTTCGCGGTCGACGGCTTCGAGGCCGACGACGTGATCGCCACCCTCGCGACCCAGGCCGAGGCCCTCGGCTTCGACGTGCTGATCGTCACCGGCGACCGGGACTCCTTCCAGCTGGTCTCCGAGCGCACCACCGTCCTCTACCCCACCAAGGGCGTCTCGGAGCTGACCCGCTTCACGCCCGAGAAGGTGGAGGAGAAGTACGGCCTCACCCCGCAGCAGTACCCCGACTTCGCGGCGCTGCGCGGCGACCCGTCCGACAACCTGCCCGGCATCCCGGGCGTCGGCGAGAAGACCGCCGCCAAGTGGATCAACCAGTTCGGTTCCTTCGCCGAGCTGGTCGAGCGCGCCGACGAGGTCAAGGGCAAGGCCGGGCAGAACTTCCGCGACCACCTGGACGCGGTCAAGCTGAACCGGGTCCTCACCGAGATGGTGCGCGACGTCGAGCTCCCCAAGACCCCCGCCGACCTGGCGCGCGCGCCGTACGACCGCACCGCCATGACCGGCGTGCTGGACGTGCTGGAGATCCGCAACGCCTCGCTGCGCGAGCGGCTGCTCGCGGTCGACCCGGGCGCGGCCGAGGAAGAGGCCCCCGCCCCGGCGGCCGGTGTCGAGCTCGACGCCTCGGTGCTGGGCGCGGGCGAGCTGGCCCCCTGGCTGGAGGGCCGCGCGGGAGCCGCGCTGGGCCTCGCGACCGTCGACAGCTGGACGCTGGGCGCGGGCCGGATCACCGAGGTGGCGCTGGCCGCCGCCGACGGCCCCGCGGCCTGGTTCGAGCCGTCCGCGCTGGACGAGGCCGACGAGCGCGCCTTCGTCGCCTGGGCCGCGGACGCGGCCCGCCCCAAGGTGGTGCACAACGCCAAGGCCCTCATGCGGGTCTTCCCCGAGCACGGCTGGAGCCTGGCGGGCGTCACCATGGACACCGCGCTCGCCGCCTACCTGGTCAAGCCGGGCCGCCGGTCCTTCGACCTGGACGTGCTGTCCCAGGAGTACCTGCACCGGGAGCTGGCCCCCGCCGCGGCCGACGGCCAGCTCGCCTTCGGCGCCGACGACACCGCCGAGGCCGAAGCCCTGATGGCACAGGCCCGCGCGGTCCTCGACCTGGGCGGGGCCTTCACGGGCCGACTCGCCGAGGTCGGCGCCACCGAGCTGCTCCACGACATGGAGCTGCCCACCTCCGAGCTGCTCGCCCGGATGGAGCGGTACGGCATCGCCGCCGACCGCGAGCACCTCGAAGCGATGGAGCAGCAGTTCGCCGGCGCGGTGCAGCAGGCCGTCAAGGAAGCGCACGCCGCGGTGGGCCACGAGTTCAACCTCGGCTCGCCCAAGCAGCTCCAGGAAGTGTTCTTCGGCGAGCTGGACCTGCCCAAGACGAAGAAGACCAAGACCGGCTACACCACCGACGCGGACGCGCTGGCCTGGCTGGCCACCCAGACCGAGCACGAACTGCCCGTGATCATGCTGCGCCACCGCGAGCAGGCCAAGCTGCGGGTCACCGTCGAGGGCCTGGTCAAGTGCATCGCCGCCGACGGCCGGGTGCACACCAGCTTCAGCCAGACCGTCGCGGCGACCGGTCGCCTGTCCTCCACCGACCCGAACCTGCAGAACGTGCCGGTGCGCACCGACGAGGGCCGGGCCATCCGGCGCGGCTTCGTCGTCGGCGAGGGCTTCGAATCGCTGATGACGGCCGACTACAGCCAGATCGAGCTGCGCGTCATGGCGCACCTCTCCGAGGACGAGGGCCTGATCGAGGCCTTCGCGACCGGCGAGGACCTGCACACCACCGTGGCCTCCCAGGTCTTCGGCGTGGAGCGGTCCGCCGTCGACGCCGAGATGCGCCGCAAGATCAAGGCGATGTCCTACGGCCTGGCCTACGGGCTCTCCGCCTTCGGCCTCGCCCAGCAGCTGAACATCGAGCCCGCCGAGGCGCGCGGCCTGATGGATACCTTCTTCGAGAGGTTCGGCGGGGTGCGGGACTACCTCCAGCGCGTGGTCGAGGAGGCCCGTGCCACCGGGTACACGGAGACGGTCCTGGGCCGCCGCCGCTACCTCCCCGACCTCAACAGCGACAACCGCCAGCGCCGCGAGGCCGCCGAGCGGATGGCACTGAACGCCCCCATCCAGGGCACCGCCGCCGACATCGTCAAGGTCGCGATGCTGCGCGTGGACCGGGCGCTCACCGAGGCCGGCCTCACCTCGCGGATGCTGCTCCAGGTGCACGACGAAATCGTGCTGGAGATCGCCCCCGGCGAGCGCGCGGCCGTCGAGGAGCTGGTGCGCCGCGAGATGGCCGCCGCCGTCGACCTGCGGGCCCCGCTGGACGTGTCCGTGGGCGTGGGCGGGGACTGGGAGTCCGCCGCGCACTGACGCCGGCTGACGCCGAGGCCCCGTACGTACGCCCGTCCCCGCTACCGGCTGGGGGTGGGCGTACGCGTTTCCCCGGCGTCCCGGGCCCGCCGGTCATCGCGGTCCGGACCGTCGCGGTCCGGACCGTCGAGGTCCGGGTCGCCGTCGCGGTTCCGGTCGTCCTCGCGGTGCCGGCCGCCGCGGTGGCGCAGGCGCACCAGGACCCCGTACAGCAGGAGCGCCACGGCGAGCCCGCCGCCGGCGCCGAAGCAGACGGTCGGGACGATGTCGAGCGGGCTGCGGATCCGGTCGAAGTACGTGAAGAAGCGCGCGACCCGCAGCCACACCACGACGCCCACGCAGACCACGGCCAGCGCGACGGCCGCCCAGCGGTCCGCCCGCCCCAGGACCGGTACGCACTCGGGCGCGGCGGACCGCGGCAGCCGGCGCAGCGCGCTCACCACGAACCAGCTGAGCGCGACGGCGGCCAGTGCCGAACTGCCGTACTGCAGCCAGGTGTAGAGGGGCAGCCCGAAGGCGAGCGGGCGACCGAGGTCGGGCAGCATCCGCATGCCCCAGCGGTCCATGTGCGTGAAGCTGTCCCACACGACGTGCGTGAGCGAGCCGAGCACCGCGGAGAGGTAGAACCGCAGGGCCAGCACCGGCAGTCGGCCCCCGCGCCAGTCCTCACCGCGGACCAGCGCGTGCACCCGGCCGCGGGTCCGCCGGGGGAGCAGCGCGACCAGGGGCTCGCGCAGCAGCAGCCAGCAGCCGACGAGGGCCGCGGTCAGGGCGGCGTCGAGGGTGAGCACGCCCGCCGCCGAATGCGCGAAGTCGCCGTGGACCATCACCCCTTGGACGACGGCGTCCGCGAAGTAGAAGGTGTCGGGCGCGAACGAGCCCAGTACCAGGGCGGAGGCGACCAGTGGCCCCCGCGCGCGGCCGGTCCGGCGGATCGCCGGAAGGACGGCGGCCGCGTGGCTGAGTGTGAACGGCATGACGCCTCTCGTTGGTCCTCGTCGGTCTTTATTTACTTCGGTCCAATGCACCCCGAACGGTCGGGACAGTATGCGTGACCTGCGCAAGACGTGCGGAAGTGGTGAATTCCGTAGCCAGGTTGATGCAGTGTGAAGCGAGTTGACGTACCGTCTCGCGGACGTCGAGGGGGAGGGGTCGGCCCATGCCGGTTCGGTCGAAGGTGCGTTCAGCCCGGTCCACGGTTCGTTTCGGCCACGGGTGGCTCAGGGGCGGTCTGGCGGTCGTGGTGTCGGCCCTGGTGGCGGGGGCCGTGACTGGTTCGCAGGCGCCGGGCGCGCTCGTGCTCGCCGACGCCGGGGGCGGCGCGCGCGCCGAACGGCCCGCCGCCGCCCCGGCTCCGGGCAACGAGGCCGGCGGCGACTCCGCCTACTTCACCGAACTCCCGCCCCTGGCCAGCCCCGAGCCGCCCGCCGTGGTGCCGGCGGCGGACACTCCCGGACCCGCCCCCACCCCGGCGGCCCCGGCCGCGGGGGAAGCGGTGGCCACGGGCCCGGCGGAGGGCGCGCAGGGGATACCGGCGAGCGTGCTGGCGGCGTACCGGGGCGCGGAGCAGAAGATCGCGGCGAGCGATCCGGGGTGCGGGCTGCGGTGGCAACTGCTCGCGGCGATAGGCAAGGTCGAGTCCGGGCAGGCGCGCGGCGGGCAGGTGGACTCCGCGGGCACGACGCTGCGGCCCATCCTGGGGCCCGTGCTCGACGGCAACGGCTTCGCGAACATCCCGGACACGGACGGCGGGGCGTACGACGGCGACGCGGCCCACGACCGCGCCGTGGGGCCGATGCAGTTCATCCCCTCCACCTGGGCGTCCTGGGGCCAGGACGCGAACGGCGACGGACGGCGGGACCCGAACAACGTGCACGACGCGGCCCTCGCGGCCGGCCGCTACCTGTGCGCCGGCACGCGGGACCTGCGGGTGGGCGCGGACCTGGACCGGGCGGTCCTCTCCTACAACTACTCGACGGAGTACCTGACGACGGTGCGGTCCTGGTACGCGTACTACCTGAAGGGCGCGCACGAGGTGCCGGACGGGACCGGGGGCGCCGGCACGGGTACGGGTCCTGGTACGGGCCCGGGCCCGGGCCCGGGCCCTGTGACACAGCCGTCCACGAAGCCGACGCCGACCCCGACCCCGACTCCGAAGCCCAGCCCGACTCCTACTCCTACTCCTACTCCTACGCCGACCCCGACGCCGAGCCCGAAGCCGACCCCCACGCCCACGCCCACGCCGACCCCGACCCCCACGCCGAGTCCCACGCCGACGACCCCGACGCCGTCGCCCAGCACCTCCGCCGGCCCGAAGCCGAGCCCGAGCGCCAGCCCGATCGCGTCCGCGACGCCCTCCGCGCCCGCCGCGAGCCCGTCGCCCACGACCTCGGCCAAGGCGTCGCCCAAGGCCTCCCCGAGCGGGCCGGCGGCGGGCACGGAAAGCCCGTAGACCTGACGGTTCTCATCTCGCCCGCGCGTTGCTACGGTGCGCCAGACCTGACGGCACATCAGATCTCGGAGGCCCCGGCATGCGCGCACTCGTCGCCGCCGCCATCGGGCTGGCCGCCGCGCTGGCCCTCGTCCTCACCATCACGGCGATCGGGGTCCCGGACGGCACGACCTCGCCCAAGCCCCTGCTCACCACGATCCCCTCCGCCCCCGGAAAGTAAGAGGAGGCCCGGCCATGCGACGCAGAGCGAGCCTCGTCCTGCTTGCCCTAGCCGTGTTCTGCACCGCCCTCGCACCCCTGCTGCGCTGGTACGCGTACCCCCGCCTCGCCAAGATCCCGCCGAGCCAGTACCAGGAGATGGTCCTGGAGGCGAAGAACGCGACGCTGCTCGACTACAACAACGGCATGGAGCCCAAGAAGGTCGACAAGGTCACGATCATCCAGACCCTCAAGGGCAACGTCGAGGCGTCCAAGGAGATCGAGGCGAGCGCGGGCAAGGACGTCGTCGTCTGGGACACCCTGACCTACATCGCGGGGCCCGACGGCAAGATGGTCTCCCAGATCCCCGAGCGCTACATCTTCGACGCGCACACCCAGGACCCGGTGCACGCCACCGGCGAGATGGTCGACGGGGACCCGGTCAAGCGCGAGGGCATCGAGTTCAAGTGGCCGTTCTTCACCGAGCCGCGCGACTACCTGTACTTCGACGCCCAGACGCGCACCTCCTCGCCGATCCACTACGTCGGCCCGCGCAGCTTCCGCGGCCTGGACGTCTACTACTTCGAGATGACGGTCCCCTGGACCAAGGTCCCCATGCCGAAGAAGATGCCGATCCCCGGCATCGACCCGACGAAGATCGAGGAGCAGACCGGGACGTCGCTCTGGTACTCGGCCACCATGAAGTTCTGGGTCGACCCGGTGACCGGGGCGCCCGTCAACGCCGAGCAGAGCATCCAGCAGGAGATGCGCGGCGGGATCGCGGCCGCGCGGCCCGACGGCAAGCTCACCGCCTTCGCCGGCGACGTGAAGATCCGGCCCGACTACCTCGACTACACCGTCGACCTGGTCAAGTCGAACCGCACCAAGGTCCTCGCGCTGCACACCTACGGGCCGGCGGGGCTGCTGATCGTGGGCCTCGGCCTGTGCGGGCTCGCGCTGTGGCTGGAGGCGCGCGGGCGCCGTCGGCGCGGGACGGGCGACGACCCCGAGCCGACGGCGGCCCCGGTGCCGGCGGCGGTTTAGGAGCGCCGTAGCCGGTTGTTCGTGTGGCGGGTGGGTTCGGCGGACGCCGGGTCCTCGGGCCAGGGGTGGCGCGGGTAGCGGCCGCGCAGCTCGGCGCGCACGGCGCGGTAGCCGTCCTGCCAGAAGGACGCCAGGTCGGCCGTGACCGCCGCCGGGCGTCCGGCGGGCGACAGCAGGTGGACGAGTACGGGGACCCCCGCGACCAGCGGCGTGCGCGCCAGCCCGAACAGTTCCTGGAGCTTGACCGCCAGGACGGGCTGGCCGTCGCCGTCGCCGTAGTCCACCCGGATCCGGGAACCGCTGGGGACCTCGATCCGCTCCGGGGCCAGCTCGTCCAGGCGGGAGGCCTGTCCGGTGGCCCAGGGCAGCAGCCGGTTCAGCGCCTGGCCCGCCTCGATCCGACCGAGGTCGCTGCGGCGCCGGGCGCGCGAGAGCTCGGGCTCCAGCCAGTCGTCCGCCCGCGCCAGGAGCACGTCGTCGCGCGCGACGTCCGGCCAGGGGGCGCCGAGGGTGCGGTGCAGGAACGCGAGACGGGCCCGCAGGGTCCGCGCGTCGGCGGACCAGCGCAGCAGGCCGAGGCCGTCGGTGCGGAGCCCGTCCAGCAGGGCGGCCCGGACCCGGTCCGGGGCGGGGTCGCGCAGCGGGCGCACGGTCAGCTCGATCGCGCCGAGGCGGTGCACGCGGCGGGCGCTGACGTCGCCGTTCTCCCAGCCGACCTCCTCGGCGTCGGCGGACAGCAGATGGGCCGCGGCCGCCCGGGCGGTGTCCTCGTCCAGGAGGGCGGCGAGGCGGATCCTGGCGGAGGGGGAGTGGGGCGTGCGGTCGGCGACGGCCACGGCCAGCCAGGGGGCGTTGCGCAGCGGGGAGCCCTCGTTCAGGTCGGCGCCGGTGCCGTTGGCCATGAGGTAGGCCCCCTCGGCCTTGCGCTGGGCGACGCGCTCCGGGAAGGCGAGCGCGACGATCAGCCCGGCGACGACATCGTCCCCGCCGGCCCCCGGCGGAGCCTGCTCCGGCCGCGCCTCAATCGCCGGCGGGGCTTGATGTGGTGGCGCCTGTGCCGTCGCGGCCAGCTCGTGCCCGGTCGAATTCAGGGCTCGGGTCAGGCGCTGGGATTCGGTGCGCCAGCGGGGGGCGTAGCCGTCGCCGCCCCGGCGGGCCCGGCGCCACGCGGCGGCCAGGTCGTCGCCGTACTCCCGCGGCGGTTCCTCGCTCAGCAGGGCCACCACCTCCGCGGCCCGCCGCACGCCGACGTCGGCCGCGCCGTCCAGCAGGGCGCGGGCGAGGCGCGGGTGCAGGCCGAGGCGGGCCATCGCGTGGCCCCGCGGACCCACCCGCCCGGCCCGGTCCACCGCGTCCACGGCCGCCAGTACCTCCCGGGCCGCCGCCATCGCACCGGCCGGCGGCGGGTCCAGCAGCGCCAGCCCGGACGCGTCCGGGTCGCCCCAGCAGGCGACCTGGAGCGCGAACTGGGCCAGATCGGCGATCCGGATCTCGGGGGAGGGGAAGGCGGGGAGCCGCCCGTCCTCCGCCTCGGCCCAGCAGCGGTACACCGCCCCCGGCGCCTCGCGCCCGGCCCGCCCCGCCCGCTGGCGCGCCGAGGCGCGGGACGCCCGTACGGTCGCCAGCGTGCCCAGGCCCCGCGCGTGGTCCACCCGCGGCTCACGGGCGAGCCCCGCGTCCACCACGATCCGCACCCCCGGCACGGTCAGGCTGGACTCCGCCACCGCGGTCGCCAGGATCACCCGGCGCCGCCCGTCACCGCCCGCGAGCACGGCGTCCTGGACCGCGGCCGGAGCCCGTCCGTGCACCTGGAGCACCTCGGCGTCCACCGCGCCCAGCTGCCCCGCGACCCGGGAGATCTCGCCGACCCCGGGCAGGAAGCACAGCACGTCCCCCGCCCGCTCGGCCAGCGCCCGCCGCACCACCGCCGCGACGTGGGTCAGCAGGGCGGGGTCGACGCGCATGCCGTGCGGCGGGCGCACCGGACGTACCGGCGGGACCCACACCACATCGACCGGGTGCGCGACCCCGGCGGCCTCCACCACCGGCGCGTCCCCCAGCAGCCGGGCCCACCCGGCCGCGTCGGTGGTCGCGGAGGCCGCGAGCAGCCGCAGCTCCGGGCGCAGGGTCGCCCGTACGTCGAGGAGGAAGGCCGCGACGGTATCGGCGTCCAGGTGCCGCTCGTGGCACTCGTCCAGGACCACCACGTCCGTCCCGGCCAGCTCCTGGTCCCGCTGGAGGCGCTGGAGCAGGACCCCGGTGGTCACCACCTCGACCCGGGTGCCCGGGCCCACGACCCGCTCGCCGCGCACCGTGAAGCCGACCGAGTCCCCGACCCGCTCGCCCAGCAGCCAGGCCATCCGGCGCGCCGCCGCCCGGGCCGCGATCCGCCGGGGCTCGGCGACGATCACCTTGCGCGCGGGGCCGGCGCCCACCAGGCCGGCCAGGACCAGCGGGACCAGCGTGGTCTTGCCGGTCCCGGGCGGCGCGCACAGCACCGCCGTGCCGTGCGCGTCGAGCGCCGCGACCAGCGCGGGCACGGCCGCGCCGACCGGGAGGGATTCCAGGGCGGAGGTACGGGGGACGGACGCCATGGGTCAGCCGCGCTCGCAGACGAAGATCGCGGTGCCCGGGATCAGGTTCCCGCGCAGCGGGGACCAGCCGCCCCACTCCTGGCCGTTCCAGGCGGGCCACTCGGGCTCGACGAGGTCGACGAGGCGGAAACCGCCCGCGACCACGTCCCGGACCCGGTCGCCGAGGGTGCGGTGGTGCTCCACGTATACGGCGTTGCCCTGCTCGTCCTGCTCGACGTACGGGGTCCGGTCGAAGTAGGAGGCGGCGACGGAGAGTCCCTCGGGCCCGGGCTCGTCGGGGAAGGCCCACCGGATGGGGTGGGTGACGGAGAAGACCCACCGGCCGCCGGGGCGCAGCACGCGGTGCACCTCGCGCATCACGTTCACCGGGTCGGCCACGAAGGGGACCGCGCCGTAGGCGGAGCAGGCGAGGTCGAAGGAGCCGTCGCGGAAGGGCAGCCTCCCGGCGTCGGCCTCGACCAGCGGGACGTCATCGCCGATCCGCAGGGCGTGCTGGAGCTGGCGGTGGGAGAGGTCGAGGGCCACCGGACGGGCGCCCTGGGCGGCCAGCCAGCGCGAGCACTGGGCGGCGCCCGCGCCGATCTCCAGGACATCGAGCCCCTTCAGGGACGAGGCGGGGCCGAGCAGGCCGGCCTCGGCCTCGTCCAGGCCCTCGGGACCCCAGACGAAGCGGTCGTCCCCGAGGAAGGCGCCGTGGTCGCTCTGGTACTCGTCGGCGTTGCGGTCCCACCAGCCGCGGCTGGCCCGGCTGCTCTCCGCCTCCCCGGCGGTACGGCGCGTGGCCTCGGCGTCGTCGTCCCCGGCGGACGTTCCCGCTTCGTACGCTTCTTCGGTGTCGTAGTCCTCTTGGTTCATGGGGCCCGTCGTCGTAGTCTTCGAAAAAGAGGTAGGGAGCCGGTCATCACGGGCTCCCCGCCTACGAATTGTGCCGGTCATGTGGCGTTCTGCCCCGGGTGTCCGCCTTCGCGCATTGACCCTGTCCGGCTGCCCCCGTATGCTACAAGTTGCGCTGCGAGCCTGCGCTCCTCAGACCTAGCAGGCTGCGCTCGCTTCTGTTGTAGTCCCCTCGGTTTTCGAGGCTCCTCTTCGCTCCTCGGAGCGTTCCGGAGACCTCCTTGGCTGTCCGGTCATAGGCAGATGGCGATAAGGGCTCCCGGCGTAGCAGTACCTACGACTTTCTGTCCGTAACCGGAGCCCTTTCCCACATGACGAGCAGCACCGAGACCACCGCCACCACTCCTCCGCAGGTAGCGGTCAACGACATCGGCGACGCGGAAGCGTTCCTCGCGGCGATCGACGAGACGATCAAGTACTTCAACGACGGCGACATTGTCGACGGCGTCATCGTCAAGGTGGACCGGGACGAGGTTCTCCTCGACATCGGTTACAAGACGGAAGGCGTGATCCCCAGCCGCGAGCTCTCGATCAAGCACGACGTCGACCCGAACGACGTCGTCAAGGTCGGCGACGAGATCGAGGCCCTGGTTCTCCAGAAGGAGGACAAGGAAGGCCGTCTGATCCTGTCCAAGAAGCGCGCTCAGTACGAGCGCGCCTGGGGCACGATCGAGAAGATCAAGGAAGAAGACGGCATCGTCACCGGTACCGTCATCGAGGTCGTCAAGGGTGGTCTCATCCTCGACATCGGCCTCCGTGGCTTCCTGCCGGCCTCTCTCGTCGAGATGCGTCGCGTCCGCGACCTCCAGCCCTACGTGGGCAAGGAGCTCGAGGCGAAGATCATCGAGCTGGACAAGAACCGCAACAACGTGGTCCTGTCCCGCCGCGCGTGGCTCGAGCAGACCCAGTCCGAGGTTCGCCAGACGTTCCTCACCACCCTGCAGAAGGGTCAGGTCCGCTCCGGCGTCGTGTCCTCGATCGTCAACTTCGGTGCCTTCGTGGACCTGGGTGGCGTCGACGGTCTCGTCCACGTCTCCGAGCTGTCCTGGAAGCACATCGACCACCCGTCCGAGGTTGTCGAGGTCGGCCAGGAAGTCACCGTCGAGGTCCTCGACGTCGACATGGACCGCGAGCGCGTCTCCCTGTCGCTCAAGGCGACGCAGGAAGACCCGTGGCAGCAGTTCGCCCGGACGCACCAGATCGGCCAGGTCGTCCCGGGTAAGGTCACCAAGCTGGTTCCGTTCGGTGCGTTCGTCCGCGTGGACGAGGGCATCGAGGGTCTGGTCCACATCTCCGAGCTGGCCGAGCGCCACGTGGAGATCCCGGAGCAGGTCGTCCAGGTCAACGACGAGATCTTCGTCAAGGTCATCGACATCGACCTTGAGCGTCGCCGGATCTCGCTGTCGCTGAAGCAGGCCAACGAGTCCTTCGGTGCCGACCCGGCCTCGGTCGAGTTCGACCCGACGCTGTACGGCATGGCTGCCTCGTACGACGACCAGGGCAACTACATCTACCCCGAGGGCTTCGACCCCGAGACCAACGACTGGCTCGAGGGCTTCGACTCCCAGCGCGAGACGTGGGAGCGCCAGTACGCCGAGGCGCAGGTTCGCTTCGAGCAGCACCAGGCGCAGGTCATCAAGAGCCGCGAGGCCGACGAGGCCGCTGCTGCCGAGGGCGCTGCCGCTCCGGCCGCCGGTGGCAACACCGGTGGCGGCGCGAGCCTCTCCGGTGGCGGTTCGTACTCCTCCGAGGGTGCGGACGAGACCTCCGGCGCCCTGGCGTCGGACGAGGCCCTGGCCGCGCTGCGCGAGAAGCTGGCCGGCGGCCAGAGCTGATCGCAGCGCACGGCGGCGCGCTCCGGCGCGCGGCTGAGCTGAGCTGAGAACGACGAGGCCCGTCCCCTTCGGGGGGCGGGCCTCTTCGCGTGTGCGGGTCCCGTCGTGTGCCCCTCGACGGTCCCGTCGTGCGCCCTTCGACGGTTCCGTTGTGCCTCCCTCGACGGTTCCGTTGTGTGTCCCCCCGGTGAACGGTGGCGGTTTCTCCCCGATGGGCCGCCAACTGGGGAATGGCAGCGCCTCCTTGAACGTTCTTGGCAGAGAACGAGACGAAGGGGAGTGGTGACGGTGCTTGATCCGCAAGGCCTGTACGAGTGGGATGCGAAGGGTCTGGCCGTGGTGGACCTGGCGCTCGCCCAGGAGTCCGCCGGGCTGGTCATGCTCTACCACTTCGAGGGGTACATCGACGCGGGTGAGACCGGCGAGCAGATCGTCGAGCGGCTGCTCGACGCCCTGCCCCACCAGGTGGTGGCCCGCTTCGACGCGGACCGGCTCGTGGACTACCGGGCCCGGCGCCCGCTCCTGACCTTCCAACGGGACCACTGGAGCGACTTCGACGCCCCCGCCCTGGAGGTCCGACTGGTCCAGGACGCCACCGGCGCGCCGTTCCTGCTGCTGTCCGGCCCCGAGCCGGACGTGGAGTGGGAGCGCTTCGCCGCGGCCGTCGAGCAGATCGTGGAGCGCCTCGGCGTCCGCCTCTCGGTGAACTTCCACGGCATCCCGATGGGCGTCCCGCACACCCGCCCCGTCGGCATCACCCCGCACGGCAACCGCACGGACCTGATGCCCGGACACCGCAGCCCCTTCGACGAGGCGCAGGTGCCCGGCAGCGCCGAGTCCCTGGTGGAGTTCCGGCTCGCACAAGCCGGCCATGACGTCCTGGGCGTCGCCGCGCACGTACCGCACTACGTCGCCCGCTCCTCGTACCCGGACGCCGCGCTGACCGCCCTGGAGGCGATCACGGGCGCGACCGGCCTGGTGCTGCCGAGCGTGGCGCACGCGCTGCGCACCGAGGCGCACCGCACCCAGACGGAGATCGACCGGCAGATCCGGGAGGGCGACGAGGAGCTGGTCGCCCTCGTGCAGGGCCTTGAGCACCAGTTCGACGCGGCGGCCGGAGCGGAGACGCGGGGCAACATGATCGCGGAGCCCGCCGAGATCCCCTCGGCGGACGAGATCGGCCGCGAGTTCGAGCGCTTCCTCGCGGAGCGCGAGGGCGAGGGCTGAGAGCGCGCGGGGGCCGAGGGGGAGGGCCCGTTCGGGGCTCAAGGCCGCCGCAGTAGGCTGCGGGCCATGCTGAAGGTGGGCCTGACGGGCGGAATCGGTGCCGGCAAGAGCGCGGTCTCACGACTGCTGGCGGGGTACGGGGCGGTGATCGTGGATGCCGACCGGATCGCGCGAGAGGTCGTGGAACCGGGTTCGCCCGGGCTCGCGGCGGTGGTGGCGGCCTTCGGGGAGTCCGTACTGGCTCCCGACGGCAGCCTCGACCGGCCGAAGCTCGGCTCGATCGTCTTCGCCGACCGGGAACTCCTGGGCACCCTGAACGCGATCGTGCACCCGTTGGTGGGCGCGCGCTCGGCCGAGTTGGAAGCGGCCGCGGGCCCCGACGCGATCGTCGTGCACGACGTACCGCTCCTCACCGAGAACGGCCTGGCCCCGCTGTACGACCTGGTCGTCGTCGTGGACGCGGCGCCGGAGACCCAGCTGGCCCGGCTGACCGCACTGCGCGGCATGGACGAGGGCGAGGCGCGGGCCCGGATGGCGGCGCAGGCGACCCGGGAGCAGCGGTTGGCCGTGGCGACGCTGGTCATCGACAACGACGGGGCGCTGGCGGCGCTGGAGCCGCAGGTGCGCAAGGTGTGGGAGGAACTCACCGCGCGCGCGGCCGCCCCCCGGGACTGAACGGCGGCGCGCGGGACGGTCCCGGGCGGCGCCGGCGAACGCTCTCGGATCCGTGGCGCGACGCCTTCGGGCCCGCGGTGCAGCTTCCTTGGGCCCGTGACGCAAACGGTCCTGGACCCGTGACGCGACCGGCCTCGGGTCCGTGGCGCAACGACCTTGGGTCCGTGGCGCGTTGAAGGCCTCCGGAGAGGGAAGGAATCCCATCGTGTCCGACACCACGCCACCGTCCGCGTCCGCGTCCGAACCGGAGCCCGGGTCCGAGCCCGAGTCCGGGCGGGAGTCGGTGGCCGGTGCGGGTTCCGGCAGCCCGGAGACCCACGTCATCGACTTCCGGGCGGCCGAGCAGCTGCTCGCGGCCCGGGACCCGAGGGGCGCGGTGAAACTGCTGGACTCGGTGATAGCCGCCCATCCGGAGAACACCGCCGCCCGGCTGCTGCGCGCCCGAGCCTTCTTCGCCGCCGCCCAACTGAGACCGGCGGCCCTGGAGTTCGAGCTGGTCCTGGAGCGGGAACCGGACAACGCCTTCGCCCACTTCGCACTGGCCCGCACGCACCAGCGGGCCGGCCAGCCGGAGCGCGCCCGCAGGCACTTCCGACTCGCCGCGGCCCTGGACCCCCAGCCGGAGTACCTCCGCGCCGCGGCCTTCGAGGACACCCCCTAGTGCTGTGACCGGAAAGGTTCACCGTGTCGCGGCGCCCGGCACGGCACCTCTCCCCCAGCTACCGCTGGGAGGTGCCCCCTGCGTTGTCGGACCACGACGGTACGTCCAGTACGAGCCGTGGCCCTCCGCCTTGCGATGCACCGCACCGGACACCGCGACCCGGCAAACCTTTCCGGTCACAGCACTAGGCGGCCCGGCCGCCCCGGGAAGCCCGTGGTTCAGCGGTGTGGGGGCTCGTACGGGGGGACGTCGCGTCCCGGCTGGTAGTGGGGGCCCTGGTGGATGTGGCGCACGATCATCGCCATGTCCACGCTCACGAGGAGCAGGAACGCGCCGCATGCCGCGGCCCAGGCCGGCTGCCCGGCGGCGGCGAAGGCGGCCGTGCCCGCGGCGGCCCAGAGCAGGCCCCACACGCTGAGCCAGAACCGCAGTCGCAGCGGGCTGCGCGCGGTCACCGGTTCGTTCCCGGTACGCATGGCCATCGCCTCGGATCCGTCGCCCGACCGGCCGTCGTCCCCCGTCCGTCCATGGTCCCACGCGCGGTGCGTCAGGGGTTGAGCTTGTGCACGGCGGTGGTGGTCGTCTTCTTGAAGGCGGTCACGGGAGCGTCTGCCAGCACCCCCATCTGGCCCCATTTCACGACGGTCACCGTGGATCCGTCGCGCCCGATGCCGTAGAGGTGGACGCCGGGTTCGGAATCGGGGATCGAGGTGTGCACGCCGTAGACGTGCGCCCCCTCCTCGACCCGGATCGGGCCGTAGTCCTGCCAGGAGGCCGTTCCGCCCGGGGTCGCGCGCAGCCAGTCGGCCGCGCAGGCGGCCACCTTCCGCTCCAGGGCGGTCGCCAGCTTCTTGGCCGCCGCGTCGGAGGCCGTGCGCACGGAGACCTGGACCGCGCTGGTGTCGAGGTCCGTGCCGAAGGCGCGGTGCCAGCTGCCCGCGGCGGGCAGCGCGCCGTCCAGGCAGAACGGCGCGGACTCCGGGAGTCCCTTGGTGACCTTGCCCTGGGTCCAGGGGGAGCTGGGGTGCGGGGGCAGATCGGTACCGGCGAGGAAGCCGGGTGCGGTGGCGGCCGGGGCGGCGACGGCCGGGGCGGACGCGGTGAGCGCGAGCGCGGCCGCGGCTGCGGCGGCGAGGACGGTGGCCGAGGCGGTGGCGGTGGCGCGTCGGAACATGGGCGGACTCCCCGAGGTCGGTGGGTCGGTGGGTCGGTAGGGCGGTGGGTCGGTAGCGCGGTGGAACGGGACGGTCTTGGTCGCCGGGCCCGTGCGCAGCGGGCTGTCGGGACAGCCATACCCCGCTCGGGCCGGGGTAATGCGAAGGTCAACACCCCAGGTCAGCGGCATTGTCAGTGGCCGCACCTAGACTCGTTGACAGTGATATGTGTGGTGACATCCGTGGTGACGAGTCCGGGAGGGGGAAGGTGATGGCGCAGGCGCAGGCGCAGGCGCAATCGGAGCCGCGGCTCCGGCCGGCGGACGGGACCGTGCCCGGCCCGCCCGCCGCCCTGTTGCGCCATGCCGCCCTGTTCCTGCCGGACGCCGTTCCGCGTCGGAGCCGGATCGCCTTCTGGTCGCCGGCCGGCGAGGAGCTGCCCGACCCCGCGGACCTTCCCGGCCTGCCCGACCTGGTCCGCGAAGCGCTGGGCACGGTGCATCCCGCGGGCAACTCCCTGCGGACCCGGACCGTACCCTCGCTCGTTCTGCCGCTCGCCGCCGCGCTCCCGTTGCTCGTCGCCGCCCCGCACCGCCCCGCCGCCCACCCGGCCACCCGGGCCTGGGGCACCGCCGCCCGCCAGGCCCTCGCGCTCGTCGCCCGGGGCCGGCTGCTCCCCGGCCTGACCCCGGAGGGCGTCGACGCCTGGCGCGTCGGCCCCTTGGACGGCGAGGACATCGCCTACCTCCGCGCGGTCGCGGCCGCCCTGCCGTACGAGGGGCACGCCGCGCCGCTGCCCGGGCGCCGCCCGCTGCTCCTGCCCGAACCGGAGGCCCTGGTCCGCGCCTTCCTCGACGCCGTCGCCGACACCCTGCCGCGCACACCGGCCGCGCCGGTCGCCGCCGGGCGCCCCTTCGCCTCGGTCGAGCCGCAACAGGTGCCGGGCCTGCGGGAGTGGGCGGCGCAGGTCGCCGCCGGGGCGGACGCGGGGGTGGGGATCTCGCTGCGCCTCGACCTGTCCTCGTACCGGCTCTTCGACACCGAGGAGGACACCGCGCGGGACACCCGGCAGGGCGCCGGGCGGGACGCCCGGCAGGACGCCGCCGAGGTGCGCCGGGCGGGTGCGGCCGTGGTCCAGGTGCACAGCCTCGCCGATCCGACGCTGGTCGCCGACGCGGGCGCGCTGTGGGCGGGTACGGCCACCGACCGGTTCGGCCCGCGGGCCCGGGTCGACGCGGTGCTCGCGCTGCGCCGGGCAGGCCGGGTGTGGCCGCCGCTGTTGCGGCTGCTGGACCAGCCCGTGCCCGAGGCGCTGGCCCTGTCGGACCCCGAGCTGGAGGACCTCCTGGGCGTCGCCGCGACCCGGCTCGCCGCGGCCGGGGTCGGCGTCCACTGGCCGCGGGACCTGGCCCGGACGCTGAGCGCGAGTGCCGTCGTACGGTCGACCGCGCCCGGCTCGGCCACCGACGGGACCGCCTTCTTCGACGCGGCCGGGCTCTTCGCCTTCTCCTGGGAGCTCGCGCTGGGTGGGGACCGGCTGACCCCCGGCGAGATGGACGCCCTCGCGCAGGCCCACCGTCCGGTGGTGCGGCTGCGCGACCAGTGGGTGCGGGTCGATCCGGACCTGGTCCGCAAGGCCCGCAAGCGGGAGCTGGGGCTGCTGGATCCGGTGGACGCGCTGGCGGCCGTACTGACCGGCGAGGCCGAGGTCGAGGGGGAGCCGGTGCCGGCGGTGGCGGTGGGTGCGCTGGCCGCCCTGCGCGACCGGCTGACCGGGGAGCTGGCGCCGCTGCCGCAGCCGCCCGGGCTGCGGGCCACCCTGCGCGACTACCAGGCGCGCGGCCTGGCCTGGCTCGACCTGATGACCTCCCTCGGCCTCGGCGGCTGCCTCGCCGACGACATGGGGCTCGGCAAGACCGTCACGCTGATCGCCCTCCACCTGCACCGGGCCCGCCCCGAGCCGACCCTCGTGATCTGCCCCGCGTCCCTGCTCGGCAACTGGCAGCGCGAGATCGAGCGGTTCGCCCCCGGGGTGGCGGTGCGCCGCTTCCACGGGGCGGGGCGCAGCCTGGAGGGCCTGTCCGGCGGCTTCGTCCTCACCACCTACGGGACGATGCGGGCGAGCGCCTCCCGGCTGGCCGGTCAGGAGTGGGGGATGGTCGTCGCCGACGAGGCGCAGCACATCAAGAACCCGCATTCGGCGACCGCGCGGGCGCTGCGCACCATCGGCGCACCGGCCCGGGTGGCGCTGACGGGCACCCCCGTCGAGAACAACCTCTCCGAGCTGTGGGCCCTCCTCGACTGGACCACCCCCGGTCTGCTCGGCCCGTTGACCGCCTTCCGGGCCCGCCACGCCCGGCCCGTGGAGCACCAGCAGGAGGAGGACGGCGGCAATGAGGCCGCGGTGGCCCGACTGGCCGCGCTGGTGCGGCCGTTCCTGCTGCGCCGCAAGAAGTCCGACCCGGGGATCGCGCCCGAGCTGCCGCCCAAGACGGAGACCGACCACCCCGTCTCGCTGACCCGGGAGCAGGCCTCCCTCTACCAGGCCGCGGTGGACGAGGCGATGGCCGTGATCGAGGCGAGCGAAGGCATCGAACGCCGCGGCATGATCATGAAACTGCTGGCCTCGCTCAAGCAGATCTGCAACCACCCGGCGCAGTACCTCAAGGAGGAGCGGCCCCGGATCGCGCACCGCTCCGGCAAACTCGCCCTCTTGGACGAGCTGTTGGACACGATCGTGTCCGAGGGCGGTTCGGTGCTGGTCTTCACCCAGTACGTGACGATGGCCCGGATCCTGGAGCGGCACCTGGCGGCCCGCGGGATCCCGGCCCAACTGCTGCACGGCGGGACCCCGGTGGCCCGCCGCGAGGAGCTCGTGGACCGCTTCCAGGACGGTGAGGTCCCGGTGTTCCTGCTGTCGCTCAAGGCCGCGGGCACCGGCCTCAACCTGACCCGCGCCGGACACGTGATCCACTACGACCGCTGGTGGAACCCCGCCGTCGAGGAACAGGCCACCGACCGCGCCTACCGCATCGGCCAGACCCAGCCCGTCCAGGTCCACCGGATCATCGCCGAGGGCACCGTCGAGGACCGCATCGCCGAGATGCTGGAGGCCAAGCGGGCCCTGGCCGAGGCGGTCCTCGGGTCGGGCGAGACCGCGCTGACCGAGCTCACCGACCGCGAGCTCGCCGACCTCGTCTCCCTGCGCAGGCGCTCGTGATCACCGCGCGCGACGATCTGCGCCGCACCTTCGAATCGCTGCCCGCGGGGGCCGGGGCCGCCAGCTGGTGGGGGCGGGCCTGGGTGGCCGCCCTGGAGGGGCGCTCCGGTGACGCGGCGCGCCTGGGGCGCGGGCGGACGTACGCCGAGGACGGGCACGTCGACGCGGTGACGGTCACCCCCGGGCGGATCGTGGCGTACGTGCGGGGCAGCCGGGCCCGGCCGTACCGCACCGAGCTGGCCCTGACCGTCTTCACCGAGGAGGAGTGGGACGAGCTGCTGGAGGACACGGCCGCCCAGCCGGCGGCCCTGGCCGCGCTGTTGGAGCGCGAGGTTCCGCAGGCTCTGGCCGACCGGTTGTTGCCGGGGGCGGGGGACCTCGTGCCGCAGTGCTCCTGCCCGGACGTCGGGCGTCCGCCGTGCAAGCACGCCGCCGCGCTCTGCTACCGAGCGGCCCGGCTGCTCGACGAGGACCCGTTCGTCCTGATGCTGCTGCGCGGCCGGGGCGAGCGGCACCTCCTCGACGAGCTGGCCCGCCGCAATGCCGCGCACGCCGCCCGTGAACGGCCCGCGGCCGAAGTCGACTTCCCCGGCGTCCCGGCGCGCACGGCCGTGCACCACACCACCCGGGCGCCGCTGCCCGCTCCGCTCGACGCACCGACCGTCGGCGCAGCCCCCGCCTACCCGGACGAGCGGGGCGCTCCGGATCCGCTGGCCCTGGACCAGCTCGCCTCCGATGCGGCGGCGCGCGCCCACGCCCTCCTCGCCACCGGCGAGGACCCGATCGCCGGCCTCACGCTCTGGCAGGACGCGGTCCGCCTCGCCACCGCGCAGCCGCCGACCTCGGGCCTGACCGCCTCCACCCGCGCCCTGTACCGCGATCTGGCCGCCGCCACCGGGCGCTCCCCGGGCGAGCTGGCCCGCGCGGTGTCGGCCTGGCGCCAGGGCGGTTCGGCGGGGCTGTTGGTGCTGGAGGAGGAGTGGGACCCGCCCGCGGGCCCCTTCGACCGGGCCCGCCCCGCGTTGTTGGCCGCGGGGCGGGGTCCCTTCCGGCCCCGCCGCAACCGCCTGAGCGGGCGCACCTCCCAGCTCCGGCTCGGTCGCGACGGCCTCTGGTACGCCTACGAGTCCGAACCGGACGAGGAGGACTGGTGGCCCTGCGGGCCGCCGTCCCCCGACCCGCTCACGGCGCTCGCCACCCACCGCTGAGCCCACCGCTGAGCCCACTGCTGAACAGGGCTCAGGTCCCCGGCAGGGAGGCCGCCCAGCGGGTGAGGGTGGTGAAGTCGCGTGCGCGCAGGCCGTGACGGGGGCGGATGCGCAGCAGGAGGGACGGCGCCGGGTAGTGCGCGCGGGCCCAGGCACGGTCCTTGGCCGTGATCATGTCGTCGACCCAGGCGAAAGGGCGTCCGGCGGCCCACTCCAGGAGCGGCCGGGTCTTCCAGTAGAGGCCGTCGGGGTCGTGGGCGAAGAGTTCCGGCCACTCGATGACGGGAAGGTCGCCGGGCAGCCCGATGTGCGGGGAGATCATCGTGTTGGCCTGGTGCATCCAGGTGGTGGCCCAGGCCAGTTCGAAGGGCAGGGCCTGCAGGCGCGGGCCGTGCGTGGGATGCAGGCGGACCCGCAGTCCCCGGCGCGCGCTCGGCGAATCCGGGGCGCGGCGGGCCATCCAGAGGGCCGGGTGCATCCGGTGCGTGGTGTATCCGTGCAGCCCCGCGAGGCGCGACCGGAACGGGTTGAGCGGGCCGTCCACATCGAGGAGCAGCAGTGGTCTGTCCATCATGAAGTACGCACTACCCAGTACACGATGGAGTGAAATGCCTACCGGCGCTATAACCCGAACGGGTTCAGGGCGTTGTTCCGGATGCGGGTGCACACCCGCGAACTCCTCCGGAAGGTAGGGACACTGATGCGAAGCAGTCGTCGAAATGGCTTGATCGCGGCGGTGGTTGCGGGAGGTGGCCTGGCCGCCGCGAGCGTGGGAGGCCTCGCCCACGCCGATGCGGGCGCGGGCGGTTCGGCGCAGCGCTCACCGGGGCTGCTCTCGGGGAACGTGGTGCAGCTGCCGGTGCACGCGCCGGTGAACGTGTGCGGCAACACCGTGAGCGTGGTGGGCCTGCTCAACTCCGCCGCGGGGAACCGCTGTGCCAACGCGGGTCCCGGCGAGCATCCGGATCCGCGCCCCTCGCATCCGTCGGGCCCGTCGTCCGCGACGGGCCCCTCCCGGCAGGGTGCCGGGCACGGCGGGGGAGCGGCCGGTGGCGGGGGAGCGCTCGCGGAAGGGCGCGGAAAGGATTCGCCTGGCCTGCTGTCCGGCAACGGGATCCAGCTGCCGATCGATCTCCCGGTGAACATCAGCGGCAATGCGGTGAGCGTCGTCGGCGTCGGCAACTCCGCCACGGGCAACACCTCGGTCAACACGGGCCCGCCCAGCGGGAGCAAGCCCGCCCAGCCGCCCGTGGCGGTGCGCCCGGTCACCCCGCCCGCGCCGCCCCGGGAGACGGGTCCCGCGCTGGCCCACACCGGCGCCGACGGGCTCGGCTACCTGATCCCGGGCAGCGCCGCACTGCTCCTCGGCGGGGCCCTGCTCTACCGCCGCTCCCGCTCCCGCACCAGCTGAGCGGCCTGCGCCGGGCCGGGGCGCCAGGAGGCGAGGACCGCCTCGATCCGCGGGGCGAGCCGGGCGCGGGCCTCGAACCGCGGGACGCCCGCCATCAGCAGGGCGTCGTACTCCGTGTCCTCGTGCCGGACCGCCGCGCGGACCGCCACCGAGACGGCCTGCTCGGACAGGGCCCGGCCGGCCGCGCTGCGGCCCACCCGCCCGCTGCCCCGTACCGAGGCGTGCGCCGCGATCGCCAGGGCGCGCTCCGGCGGGCACCCGGGGAACAGCCGCGCTATCTCGGCGGCGAAGAGCGCGGTGAACCGGGTGTCCTCGGCGGCCCGGCGCAGCCGGTCGCGGGCCCGGCGCCGGGCCCGCGCCTCGGCGTCCGCGAGGCAGGCGGCCTCGGCCCGGGCGAGCGCCGGCTCCTCGACCAACAGGCCCTGGCGCTCGTGGCGGCGATGGCGCTTGTTGAAGCGGACCACCACCGCGCACAGCGAACTGCCCGTCCGCGCGCGGCGGGTGAGGGCGGCGTCCCCGCGCGGCAGGTAGACGAGGTGCCCGAGGTCGGCGCAGTCCAGGCAGCGGGGAACACCGGACGCGCGGACGAGGTGCGGGAGCGGCCCGTGCCCGCACTCCGCGCAGCTGATCCGCTTGAGCGACTCGAAGACGACGAGGTCCATACAGGTGTGATACCGCCGCGGCGCCCCCCTATCACCCGGGAGCGCCCGGCAGTTGTCCCCCTGGACTTCCCTCCCGAGCTCCCCCGGCGCGGTCCGAGGCCCCCACCCCGGACCGCGCCGCGCGCCCGCGCTCACACCAGGCGGCGGATCTCCCCGCGCACGCGGTAGAAACCGCCCGGGGCCGGGTGCAGTCCGTCCACCACGTACCGGGCCCCCGCCTCCCGGATGCCCCGCGGGAACTGCACGTTCCACGAGGTCTCGAAGCCGCCCGAGACCACCTGCACCCGCGTCCGACCGCCCTGCTGGACGCACTCGACCACCACGCCGCCCGCGGGCGCGACCGTCACCGTCGCCACCGCGGCGGCCGAGGCCGCCGGGGTGAACACGGGCAGCGCCGCGGCCGACTTCACGTCCATCGCGGTCGGCACCGAACCCTGCTGGGCCGCCGCGATGGCCGCCTCGCTCGCGTCCACGCAGACCAGCGAGCCGTCGGTGGTCACCAGGTACAGCCGCTCGTCCAGGTACTGCATCGACAGCGCGGATCCGCTGCCCGTGCCCAGCTTCCACAGCCGCTGCCCGTCGGCGTCGAAGCAGTACACCGACGAGGAGGAGTCACCCGCGAAGACGTGCCGGCCGTCGGGGGAGGTCGCGCACGAGTACACCGAACCGTCGCACCGGTAGGTGGCCTCGACGGCCCCGGTCGCCTTCGCGATCCGCTCCACGGTGTAGCGGGAGGTCCCCGCGTACACCGCGTGGTCCTCCTGCCAGCCGAAGAGCACCTGGCCCTTGGTCGGGGCGTGCCACAACTCCCCGGAACCGTCCTGCGCGTACGCCGTCACGCCCGAGGAGTGGCCGTGGTACACCGCGTCCCCGTCCGCCCGGACCATCCACCCGTTGGAGCCGGCGGACTTGCGCGACCACTGGAACTCGTCCTCGTGGTCGATGACCGTCAGACCGCCGTTGCGGTCGGAGACGGTGAGCACGCCCTCGCGGATGTCCAGCCAGAAGATGTCCACGTCCGCCGCGATGTCGTAGGCCCCGAAGGGGACCTTCGACGACAGGTCGTAGACCGTGCCGTCGTCGCAGCCCGCATAGATCCAGAACTCGTCCGCCACCAGGCACTTGACCCCGTCCGGCAGCGAATAGCGGGCCAGCACCTCGCCGCCGTGGCTCAGCGTGTAGACGTCGCCCGCCTGGTTGCCGACCCAGCACCGGTCCTCGTCCACGTGGATCCCGAAGGCCGAGGCCCCGGTGCGGAACCGCCACAGCACCGGCGCCACCGCCCGCGCGGTCGACGGTGCCGAGGTCACCTCGCGGCGGGAGACCGCGCGCGCCGTCCGCTGCCCCGGTACGGCCGGGGCGTACCCCTTGCGGACCTTCTCCCCGACCTTCTTCGCGGCGGCCGCCCGCGCCTTCTCGATGGTCGGGAAGGAGGAGTTCTGCAGCTGCCCGTCGGCTCCGATCCGGCCGTAACGCACCGAGACGTCCGTGCCGTCCACGGTCACCTCATAGAACTTGTGGGCGCCGCCACCCTCTTGCGACAGCTCCAGGTACGTCGTCTCGCGAGCCATGACAGCCCCTCCCCAAGGTCGGGCCGACGGCTCTTTCGCGTCGGTGATCCCTTGATGAGGAACGCTACGGGTGAGGACTGACAATGGGACCGTGCAGCTGGAAGCGATCACATGGGAGGGGATGGCCGAGCGGCTCGCGGGCCATCTCGACGGCGCCGCGCAGGACCCGGGCGGCGGTGCGCCCTGGCTACGGGTGGCCGTGGACGGTGCGCCCGCCGCCGGTACGGAGGTGCTCGCCGACCGGCTCGCGGACGCGCTGCGCCGGCGCGGCCGTTCGGTCCTCGTCGTGCCCACGGGGGGCTTCCTGCGGCCGGCCTCGTTGCGCTTCGAGTACGGCCGGCGGGACGTCGACGCGTACCTCGGCGGCTGGTACGACACGGCCGCCCTCTGGCGCGAGGTCATCGGGCCGTTGGATCCCGGGGGGAGCGGCCGGGTGCTCCCGGACCTGTGGGATCCGGTCACGGACCGGGCGACCCGGAGCCCGTACGTGGCGCTGCCGGTGGGTGGGGTGGTGATCCTGCACGGACCCTTCCTGATGGGGCATTGGTTCCCGTTCGACCTCAGCGTCCATGTCCGGCTCTCCGCCGGGGCCCTGGTCCGGCGTACGCCCGAGGGTGAACGCTGGACCGTGCCGGCCTTCGCGCGCTACGAGGCCGAGACGGATCCCGGGTCGGCGGCCGACGTCCTGGTCCGTGCCGATGACCCCAGGCACCCGGCCTGGACCGGCGTCCCGGACTGACCCTGGGGGGCCTCCGGATCCCGCCGGTCCCTGGCGTGCCCTCCGGGGGCGCCTCAAACGCCGGCGGGGCTGGATTGGTTCGGCTGGTTCCTGGTGTTGCCCTCCGGGGGCGCCTCAATCGCCGGCGGGGCTGGATGGGGCGGTGGGAGGTGGATGGGGCGGGCTAGGGTCTTCCGCCCAGGCGGGTCACCGCGACCGCGCCCGCGCGGCAGCCGGCGCGGGCCGCTTCGACCGGGTCCGCGCCCGCCAGTCGGGCCGCCAGGAAGCCGCCGGTGAAGGCGTCGCCCGCGCCCGTGGAATCCACCGCCAGGGCGGGCTCCGCGGTGACCTCCGCGGTCACCCGGCCGCCCTCGGCGACCAGCGCCCCGGCCGCCCCCCGGGTCACCACGACCAGCGGCACCCGCAGGCTCAACTCCGCCGCCGCCCGGGCCGAAGGGGCCGGCCCGGGCAGCCCGGCCAGCAGCCGCGCCTCGTCCTCGTTGGGCAGCAGTGCGCCGGCCCCCGCGACGGCGTCGAGGAAACGGTCCACCCCCAGCGCGGCCAGGAACCCGGCCGAGGCGGGGTCCACGCTCACCGCGATCCCGCGCTCCCGCGCCGAGCTGAGTGCCAGGCGGGCCAGCTCGCGGCTGGTGTCCCCGAAGAACAGGTAGCCGGACAGGTGCAGATGGGCCACCCCGTCCAGCAGCTGCGGGGTCCAGTCGGCCCGGGAGAGGCGGAGCACGGCCCCGCTGTCGGTCAGGAAGGTCCGTTCCGCGTCCTTGCCGACCAGCGCCACCACCGTGCCGGTGGGCTCCACGGGGTCGACCACCAGCAGCGGCCGCACCCCGGCGGCCAGCAGGGCGCGTTCGTGCCACTGCGCCGACTCCGCGCCCACCCGCGCGAGCAGCGCGACGTCGGCGGCTCCCTGGTGGGCCGCCCAGCAGGCCGCGTTGGCCCCGGCGCCGCCGGGCATCGTACGGATCCGGGCCGGCGTGTCGGTGGCCGGAGCGAGCGGCTCCAGGTGCACGGCCACCACGTCCGTGACCACGTCCCCGACGACCAGCAGACCGCCGGCGAACTCCGCGGCCGGCCCGCCCTCCGGCCCGGTCACCAGGCCGCCCACGCCGCCGCGATCCGCGCACCCAGGCGCACGTTGCCGCGCACCGCCGCCAGGTTCGCCTCCAGCGAGGCCCCGCCGGTCGCGCGGACCAGGAAGTCGAGGAGGAAGGGGGTCACCGCCTGCCCCGTGACGCCGCGTTCCCGGCACTCCGCGAGGGCCCGGGCCAGTACCCGGTCGTGCAGGTCCGGATCGAGCTGGTCGGCCTCGGGGACCGGGTTGGCGACCAGCAGCGCGGACCCGGGCCCGCCCAGGGCGTCCTGAGCGGCCATCACCCCGGCCACCTCCTCCGGCCGGTCCACCGTCCAGTCGACGGGCTCGCCGGAACTGCTCAGGTAGAAGCCGGGGAACCGCTGCGTCCCGAAGCCCAGCACCCCCACCCCGAGCGTCTCCAGCCGTTGGAGCGTGGCCGGCACGTCCAGGATCGACTTCACCCCCGCGCAGACCACCGTGATCCGGGTCCGGGCGAGCAGCGACAGGTCGGCCGACTCGTCCTGCGCCCGCGCCCAGTCGCGGTGTACGCCGCCCAGCCCGCCGGTGGCGAAGACGCGCAGCCCGGCCCGCGCGGCCAGGAACGCCGTCGCCGACACCGTGGTGGCCCCGGTGGCCCCGGCCGCCATGGCCGGGGCCAGGTCCCGGTGCCCCAGCTTGCGCACGCCGTCACCGTTGGCGATCCGTTCCAGCTGTGCCTTGTCGAGCCCGGCGTACGGCACCCCGTCGAGCACCGCGACGGTCGCCGGAACCGCTCCCTCCGAGCGGACGATCGCCTCCAGCTCCAGGCCCACCTGGAGATTGCGGGGCCGGGGCAGGCCGTGCGCGAGGATCGTCGATTCGAGGGCGACGACCGGTCGCTGCTCCGCCAGCGCGTCGCGCACCTCTTCCGACAGGACGGGAACCGCTGTGTGCTGTGACATGTCCCCATCCATGGCACGGGATCCACGCCCCCAAACGCGCCCCCGGCCCAACTGTCCGAGATGCGCGGGGTGCGTCGGCCCGTGATCCGGGCCCGCGCCCTGGACAGGGTGACTCGTGCGCCCCGCCGATCCTGGACGACCTGGCCACCGCGCGCGGCCGTCCCGCCGGGCTAGGGTTTCGCGCCATGAGCACCGAAGACACCGCCGCCCCGTCCGCCCCCGCAGCCCCCGATGCCGGTCCCGCGTCCTTCGCCGTGTCCGTACCCGACGTACCGGACGCCGAGTTGGAGACCGAGGAGCTCGACCCGGCACAGATCGTCTCCGGCGACCCCGTGGTGACGGGCAAGGTGCTGTGGGAGTCCGCCGACGGCAAGCAGCTGCGCGGGATCTGGCAGATCACCCCCGGAGTGGTCACCGACACCGAGGCGAACGAGCTGTTCGTCGTCGTCAGCGGCCGGGCCACCATCGAGATCGAGGGCGGCGGGCGACTGGAGGTCGGCCCCGGCACCGCCTGCGTGCTCCGGGAGGGCGACAAGACCACCTGGACCGTGCACGAGACGCTGCGCAAGGCCTACCACATCAGCCTCTGACGAGCCGCTGGAGAGCCCCCGCGCCCGTCAGTCCTTGACGGTCCCCTCGACGGGCGCGGGGTGGCGGCGCGCCGTGAAGAGCGCGAGCCCGGCCATCGGCAGCAGCAGCGCCGCCCCGACGGCGTTGAGCCAGCCGTAGCCCGCCTGGGAGACGATCAGCCCGGACACGGCGCCGCCGACGCCCGCGCAGGTGTTCATGGTCAGGTCGGACAGGCCCTGTACCGCGGCCCGCGCGGCCTGCGGCACCGAGTCCGTCAGCAGCGCGGAACCGGAGACCAGCCCGGCCGACCACCCCAGCCCCAGCAGGAACAGGCCCGCCGCGGTCTGTGCGTGGTTCGCCCCGGCGGTGCCCGCGAGCAGGGCGGCGATCGACAGCAGCCCGGCCGCCAGGCCGATCACCGACAGCCTGCCGAGCCGGTCCGCCAGCCAGCCCATCACCGGCGAGAAGGCGAACATTCCGGCGATGTGGCCGCTGATCACCAGCCCGATCAGTTGGAGGTCGGCGCCGTGGTGCCCGAGGTCGACCGGGGTCATCACCATGATCGAGACCATGGCGGTGTGGGTCACGGCGACCGTCACCAGGGCCAATCGGGCCCGGGGGGAGGCCCGTACGGCGGCGAAGGCGGCCCGCAGCGAGCGGCCCGCGGCCGTCTGCTCGGCCGGGCCGGCCAGTGCGCGCGCGGCCAGCAGCGGATCGGGCCGCAGGAGCACGCCGATCAGCAGCGCGGTGAGCAGGAAGATCCCGGCGGCCCACAGGAACGGGCCCGCCTTGTCGGGTATGGACGTCCCCGCGAAGCTCCGGCTGGCCGGGGCCGAGAGGTTGGGTCCCAGCACCGCGCCGATGGTCGTGGCCCACACGACGGTCGAGATCGCCCGGGCCCGCCGGTCGGGGGCCGCGAGGTCGGCGGCGGCGAACCGGCACTGGAGGTTGGCGGAGGAGGCGGCGCCGAAGGCGGCCATGCCGAGCAGCAGCAGCGGGAAGTTCTTCAGCACGGCGGCCAGCACCACGAGCCCGCCGCCGACCGCGCCGATCACATAGGCCAGGACCAGCCCCGCCCGTCGCCCGCGCGCGGTCATCAGGGCCGCGAGCGGCAGCGAGACCAGGGCGGTGCCGACGACGGAGGCCGTCGAGGCCAGTCCGGACACGGCCTCGGTGCCGCTGACCTCGGTGGCCAGTACGGGGGCCAGCGCGATGCTGATCGGTATGCCGAGCCCGCCCAGGACCTGCGCGGCTATGAGCACGCCGGAGGTGCGCCGGCGCAGCCGGGGCAGGTCGGCGTCGGTCAGCCCCCGGACCTCGCGCTCCGCCCGCTCCGCACGGGTCGAGCGGGCCGCGGGGGCCGTGCGGGCCGTATGGTCCGGTCCGGCGGATCCGGGCGAGCGGTCCGTACCGTGCGGGGCGCTCACGACGTGCACCTCCGGTCCTTCGGACAGGAGCGGACGGGCGGTGCGGGGCGGGGGACGGCGGGCTGGGCCGCGGCAGCAGTCACCGGCGCAGTGTCGCACCGCCCGCCCCGCGGGGGAACCGGTGGCGGCTCCGCGGGCGGACCGGATCGTCGCTGGTCAGCACCTGATCGACACCGGGTCGGCAGCCGGCCGGTACCGCCCTCAGAAGAGCGGCTCCGGCAGGACGCCCTCCAGCGCCAGCAAGATCCGCTTGGTCTCCACCCCGCCGCCGAAGCCGCCGATCCCGCCGCCGTTCTCCACGACCCGGTGGCAGGCCACCACCAGCGGCAAGGGGTTGGAGCCCATTGCCGCGCCCACGGCCTGGGCCGCGCCGGGCTGGCCGACCCGGGCGGCCAGCTCGCCGTACCCGACGACCGCCCCGTAGGGAACGGAGCGGTCCAGCTCCTGGAGGACCTGGCGGTGGAAGCCGGAGCTGAGCCGCCAGTCCAGCGGGAGCCGGAAACGCCGCAGGTCACCGGCGAAATAGGCGGTGAGCTGACGTATGGGCTCGGCCAGCAGCACCTCTTCGCCCGGCGCCGGACGGAAGGCCGCCGCGCCGAGCCGGTCGATCAGCGGCCCGGCCGTCTCGGGCGAGGCATGGAAGGAGACCTTGACCAGACCCTCGGGGGTCGCGGCGAGGAGGAGCGGACCGATGGCGCTCGCGACCACGGTCCATTCGAGGTGCGGCCCCCGGGGCCGCTCGGTGCTGTCGACGCTGTCCATGGGGCCACCGTACGACGCCCCACCGACAACGCTCCGGGGCCGCGGGTCGCGGGGCGTCGTCGGCCGGGTCGGCCCCGGAGCGCGGGGGCCGTCAGTAGCCGTACACCGTCCGCCGCACCAGGTCGGGCCGGTTGCTGATGATGCCGTCCACGCCCATCTCCACGACCCGCTGGGTCGTGTCCGGGTCGTCCACGATCCAGGTGTCGACCTCCATGGCCTTGCCGTGCGGCCCCTGGAGGGCGTGCACCCGCGCCACCCACTCGGCGTTGATCTCCCGGAACCAGGGGTTGATCCGGTCGGAGAAGGCGGCGTACCGCTCCAGGTCCTCCTCCGGCGGCGCGCCGAGGAAGGCCGTCACCAGGTCCGGCCGCATCCGGTGCACCAGGGCCACGGAGTCGGCGCTGAAGCTCTGCACGACCAGGCGGGACGCGACGTGCCGTGCGTCGAGCCAGCCCGTGCTGCCGAGCAGGTCGAGGATCTCGCGCTCGATCCCCGGGTACAGCTCCGGCTTCTTGACCTCCAGCAGCAGCCGGCCCTGATTGAGCTGGACCCGGTCGAGGTACTCGCGCAGCGTCGGGATCCGGGCGCCGGCGAACTCGGGGCGGAACCAGCTGCCCGCGTCGAGCCGGGCGATCTCCGCCGCCGTGAAGTCCTTCACCCGCCAGGGGCTGCGCTTCGGGAACACCTTCTGGACGTCGGTGGTCCGCTTGAGGGTGTCGTCGTGGATCACGACGAGCACGCCGTCCTTGGTGCGCTGGACGTCGTTCTCCACCCAGTCCATGCCGAGGCGCGCGGCGAGGTCGATGGAGGCCAGCGTGTTCTCCGGGGCGTAGGCCGACGCCCCCCGGTGCGCGTACACCACGGGGAGCCCGAGCAGCCCGGCCAGCGGCGGTGCCTTCGGCCCGGCGTGGGGAGCCGCGGCCGGTCCGGCCTTCGGGCCGCCCGTCCGCAGCGGCGGCGGCGTGGCGGAGGCCGGCCCGGCCAGTGCGGAGAGGGTGATGCCGAGCACGGCGGCAGCCGCGGCAACGGTTCGGACGTACATGTGCGGTCTCCTCGGGTCACGGGTCATGAAGGGGGCGACCGGCGGCCCGGCCGGACGCGCGGACGGGCGGGGGACGTCGGACGGGCGGGGGACGTCGGGCGGTGATGGCCGTATCCCGCCCCTCTCGGCGTATCTGACGGTCTGTCGTGAAATGTGACTCATCGCGATGATGCCGTTCACGATCGAGCCGTCGCCACCGAACTACGACAAACGGACCAGGGTCACCCTGCGTGCCGAGGCGTCACCGACGCGTGTCGTGCGCTGGTCGGACGGGGGTCGGGCGCCGGGCGCGGGGCCCGCGGAGCGCGCGGACGCGTGAGTGTCAGTGGGGGGCCGTACGGTTGACCCATGCGGCCCGTATCGAAGATCGAACGCACGGTGGCGCCTTTCGAGGTCGTCAGTTCCTACCAGCCCAGCGGTGACCAGCCGGCGGCCATCGCCGAGCTGGAGCAGCGCATCCGCGCGGGTGAGAAGGACGTGGTCCTGCTCGGTGCGACCGGCACCGGAAAGTCGGCCACCACGGCCTGGATGATCGAGAAGCTCCAGCGTCCGACGCTGGTCATGGCACCGAACAAGACGCTGGCCGCCCAGCTGGCGAACGAGTTCCGCGAGCTGCTGCCGAACAACGCCGTCGAATACTTCGTCTCGTACTACGACTACTACCAGCCCGAGGCGTACGTCCCCCAGTCGGACACCTACATCGAGAAGGACTCCTCCATCAACGAGGAGGTGGAGCGGCTGCGCCACTCCGCGACCAACTCGCTGCTGACCCGCCGCGACGTCATCGTGGTCGCGTCCGTCTCCTGCATCTACGGCCTCGGCACCCCGCAGGAGTACGTCGACCGGATGGTCCCCCTCAAGGTCGGCGAGGAGTTCGACCGCGACCAGCTGCTGCGCCGCTTCGTCGACATCCAGTACACCCGCAACGACGTCGCCTTCACCCGCGGCACCTTCCGGGTGCGCGGCGACACCATCGAGATCTTCCCCGTGTACGAGGAACTCGCGGTCCGCATCGAGATGTTCGGCGACGAGATCGAGGCGCTCTCCACCCTGCACCCGCTGACCGGCGAGGTCATCAGCGAGGACCGCGAGCTGTACATCTTCCCCGCGAGCCACTACGTCGCCGGGCCCGAGCGCATGGAGAAGGCGGTCGCGGGCATCGAGGTGGAGCTGGCCGACCGCCTCGCGGAGCTGGAGAAGCAGGGCAAGATGCTGGAGGCCCAGCGGCTGCGGATGCGCACCACCTACGACCTCGAAATGATGCGCCAGATCGGTTCCTGCTCCGGCATCGAGAACTACTCGCTGCACATGGACGACCGCGAGCGCGGCAGCGCGCCCAACACCCTCATCGACTACTTCCCCGAGGACTTCCTCCTCGTCATCGACGAGTCGCACGTCACCGTGCCCCAGATCGGCGCGATGTACGAGGGCGACGCCTCGCGCAAGAGGACCCTGGTCGACCACGGCTTCCGGCTGCCCTCCGCGCTGGACAACCGCCCGCTGAAGTGGGAGGAGTTCCAGGAGCGGATCGGTCAGACGGTCTACCTGTCGGCCACCCCCGGCAAGTACGAGCTCTCCCGCGGCGACGGGTTCGTCGAGCAGATCATCCGACCCACCGGCCTGATCGACCCCGAGGTCGTCGTCAAGCCGACCGAGGGCCAGATCGACGACCTGGTGCACGAGATCCGCCAGCGCGTCGAGAAGGACGAGCGGGTCCTGGTCACCACCCTGACCAAGAAGATGGCCGAGGACCTCACGGACTACTTCCTGGAGCTGGGCATCGCCGTCCGCTACCTGCACAGCGACGTGGACACGCTGCGCCGGATCGAGCTGCTGCGCGAGCTGCGGGCCGGTGAGTACGACGTCCTGGTCGGCATCAACCTGCTGCGCGAGGGCCTCGACCTGCCCGAGGTGTCCCTGGTGGCGATCCTCGACGCCGACAAGGAGGGGTTCCTTCGCTCGGGGACTTCGCTGATCCAGACCATCGGCCGCGCCGCGCGCAACGTCTCCGGCCAGGTCCACATGTACGCGGACAAGATGACGCCGGCGATGGAGAAGGCCATCGAGGAGACCAACCGGCGGCGGGAGAAGCAGGTCGCCTACAACACCGAGCACGGCATCGACCCGCAGCCGCTGCGCAAGAAGATCAACGACATCGTCGCCACCATCGCCCGCGAGGAGGTCGACACCGAGGAACTGCTCGGCAGCGGCTACCGCCAGCAGAAGGCCGGCAAGGACGCGAAGGCCCCCGTACCCGCGCTGGGCGGCCGTGCGGCCAAGGGCGGCAAGGGCGCGAAGGGCGGCAAGGGCGAGGTGCTGACCGACCGCCCCGCGGCCGAACTGGCCTCGCTGATCGAGCAGATGACCGAGCGGATGCGGGCGGCCGCGGCCGAGCTGCAGTTCGAGGTCGCGGCCCGGATCCGCGACGAGGTGGGCGAGCTGAAGAAGGAGCTGCGGCAGATGAAGGAAGCGGGCCTCGCCTGAGCCGTGGCCGGTCAGTAGTGTTCGGGCGTGGAACAGCCACAGGCACGCGCTGCCTGGGGGTGGCTATGGAGAGGGGACAGCACGTGACGGTCAACATGACCAAGGGTCAGGCCATCAGTCTGGAGAAGAAGGACGGCGGGACGCTGACCGCGGTCCGGATGGGCCTCGGCTGGCAGGCGGCCAAGCGCCGCGGCCTGTTCGGCAGCCGTACCCGGGAGATCGACCTGGACGCCTCGGCCGTGCTGTTCGCCGGCAAGGAGCCCATGGACGTGGTGTTCTTCCGGCAGCTGCAGAGCAAGGACGGCTCGGTCCGGCACACCGGTGACAACCTGGTCGGCGGCGCCGGTCAGGGCGGCGACGACGAGTCGATCCTCGTCGACCTGGCGCGCGTGCCGGTGCACATCGACCAGATCATCTTCACGGTGAACTCGTTCACCGGGCAGACGTTCCAGGAGGTGCAGAACGCCTTCTGCCGCATCGTCGACGAGACCAACGGCCAGGAACTGGCCCGCTACACGCTCGACGGCGGCGGTCAGTACACCGCGCAGATCATGGCGAAGGTGCACCGCGCGGGCACCGGCTGGAAGATGACGGCCCTGGGCAACCCGGCGAACGGCCGGACCTTCCAGGACCTGCTGCCGGCGATCCTGCCGCACCTGTAAGCCGGCGCGCCGCGGCAGGCGCACGGGAGAACGCGTACGACGGGGGAGGGGCTGCACGATGACGGCCGAACTGGTCCGGGGGCAGAACCACCCCTTGTCCCGGCACCGGGTGGAGATCAGGGTCTCGGCGGGCACACCCGTGCTCGCCGGGGCCGCGCTGGGCGACGACGGGGGCCGCTTGGCCGACCCCGGGTCGCTGGCCCACCCGGGGGAGCCGCGGGTGCCCGGTCTGGAAGTGCCCGTGGCCGCCGCCGCGCGGCACGCCTTCGAGGTCGACCTGGACGCGGTGCCCGCCGTCGTCCACAGGATCGGGATCGTGCTGGCCCTGCCGCAGGGCGGCCCGACCCGGTTCGGCGCGGTCGCCGCACCGTACGTGGCCGTGGCCGCCCCCGACGGCGCCGAGCTGGCCGGTTACACCCTGACCGGACTGGACGCGGAGACCGCCGTCATAGCGGTCGAGCTGTACCGCCGCCAGGGCGCCTGGAAGGTGCGCGCCGTCGGCCAGGGGTACGCCGACGGGCTCCCGGCCCTCCTCGCGGACCACGGCCTGAGCGTCCGGGACGCCGCGGACCTGGCCGCCCGCGCCCACGCGGCCGGCAGCGCCGTGCCGGGCACCGCCCCCGCCACCGCGGTGCCCACGGGCGCGGTGCCCGGCGCAGCGCCGCCGGCCGCGGGATCGCCGTACTCCACCCCCTCGGCAGCCCCGGCCGGCGCGCCCGCGCCGGCCTCCTCGGACACCCCGACGCCGCTGGCGACCCCGGTGGTGCCCCAGACCCCGGTCCCCGGGCCGGTGCCCCCGCCGCCGCCCGCGGACCCCGCGCCCGGCCCCGGCCCGGAGGGCCCGCCCACGATCAGCTACGCCCACCCGCGTCGCGACCGCACCGCGGAGCCCCCGCCGCCCGCCCCGCAGGCGCCGCCGGCGCAGCCCGGGGAAGCGCACCGCCCGGTCGCCGGTGACGCCACCGGCTGGTCCATGGACGAGCGGCTGTACAACCAGGTCTGGGGCATGTTCGAGGACCTGGCCCGCTCGGTCTCCGCCTACCGCAGCGCCGCCGACTTCGCCGAGTCCCGGCTGGAGCGCGAGCTGGACGCGGCCCTCGCCGACCCGCGCAACCGCCTCGGCGGATCCGGGGACGGGGCCCGCGAGAGCGCCAGGGCCCGCCGCGACGAGCTCGTTGCCCAGGCCCGGGCCGTCCTCGACCGCGACCTCGCCCAGCTCAAGGCGGAGGTGGAGGTGGTCGAGCCCGCGCTCCCCGCCGCCTTCGCCAGCTGGGCCAACCCGGTCTGGCACGCCCACCGGATCCCCGCCGAGGCCCCGCTCGCCCTGCGGCTGGGCGAGCTGCACCTGCCCGAGTGCCCGGAGCTGCGCATCCCGATGCTGGTCCGGTTCCCGATGGAGCGCGGCCTGTGGATCGACAACGGCCGCACCGGCTCCGAGGCGGCGATGATGGCGGACACCGCCCCGCTGCGCCGGGCCGCGATGGACATGGCCGTCGCGCACGCCGTGCGCCTGCTCGCCGTGCACCCCGCGGGCCGCTTCTCGGTGCACGTCATCGACGCCGCCGGAGCCGGGGCGTCCTCGCTGGCCCCGCTCGTGCGGGCCGGCGTACTGGCGGCGCCGCCCGCCGCCGGCTCCGCCGGAGTCACCGAGACCCTCGCGCGGCTCACCCGCCGGGTGGACCTCGTACAGATGGCGGTACGGGCGGGAGCGCCCGAGGACCTGCCGCCGGACCTGGACACCGCCGAGCAGCTGCTCGTCGTCCACGACTTCCCGCACGGCTTCGACGACCGTGCCGTCACCCAATTGCGCTACCTGGCCGACGAAGGTCCCGCGGTCGGCGTCCACCTCCTGATGGTGGCGGACCGTGACGAGGCGTCGGCCTACGGGCCGCTGCTGGACCCCCTGTGGCGCTCGCTGATGCGGCTCTCCCCGGTGCCGGACGACCACCTCGCCGATCCGTGGGTCGGCCACGCCTGGACCTTCGAGGCGTCCGTCCCGCCGCCCGCCAGTCGGGTCCTGGACCAGGCGCTGGAACGGATCGCGGAGGCGCGTGGGGGGCGCGGCGCCTGATCGGTGCGGCCCCGCGGACCGCACCGGCTGACCATCCCCTGACCTTTTCTTGGCTATCCCTTTACCTTATGCCGCCGAGACGGGTACGCTGGTGTCTGCGGAGGGGAGTATTCCTGCTTTCCTGCTACGACGTGCCCGTCAATACGGACCGTAACCGGTCCCGGGGCGTCGGCCCACGGCCTCCAGGCCGCCCGGGTGGAAGAGACCTCCGGCAGCGATGACGCTGACGAAGTGCTGAGCCATCCGCCGGAGGCGTGTTCAACGTGGACGTTTCGTGGACCCTTTGGGTGCTGACCATTCTCGGTCTGGGCATCCTCATCGGAGCCGATTTCTTCATCGGCCGTAAACCGCACGACGTATCGATCAAGGAAGCGGGCATCTGGACGGTCGTCTGGATCGCCCTCGCCGCGCTCTTCGGCCTCGGCCTGCTGTTCTTCGGCAACGGCCAGGCCTCCCAGGAGTTCTTCGCCGGCTTCATCACCGAGAAGTCGCTGAGCGTCGACAACCTCTTCGTCTTCGTCCTGATCATGGCGAAGTTCGCGGTGCCGTCCCACCTCCAGCAGCGGGTGCTGCTCGTGGGCGTGCTGATCGCCCTGGTGCTGCGCGCGATCTTCATCGCGGCCGGCGCGGCGATCATCGCCAGCTTCTCCTGGGTCTTCTACATCTTCGGCGCGTTCCTGATCTACACCGCGTGGAAGCTCATCCAGGAGGCCCGCAAGGACGAGGAGGATGAGGAGTTCGAGGAGAGTCGCCTGCTCAAGACCGTGGAGAAGAAGTTCGGCGTCGCCGACAGCTACCACGGCACCAAGCTCTTCATCCAGAAGAACGGCAAGCGCGTCCTGACGCCGCTCATGGTCGTCATGCTCGCCATCGGCACGACCGACATCCTCTTCGCCCTGGACTCCATCCCCGCGATCTTCGGCCTGACCCAGGACCCGTACATCGTCTTCACGGCCAACGCCTTCGCCCTGATGGGCCTGCGCCAGCTGTACTTCCTCATCGGCGGCCTGCTCAAGAAGCTGGTCCACCTCAGCTACGGCCTGTCGATCATCCTCGGCTTCATCGGCGTCAAGCTCGTGCTGCACGCCCTGCACGAGTCCGGGGTGCACGTCCCGCTGATCTCCATCCCGGTCTCGCTCGGCGTCATCTGCGGCGTCCTGGTGATCACCACGATCACCAGCCTGATCGCCTCGAAGAAGCAGGCGGCGGCCGAGGCCGCCGCCCAGGGAGCCGAGCACCAGGACAGCGTCGGCAGCTGACCCGGAGTCGCGCTCAGGCGGGGGCGGCCACTTCGGCCGCCCCCGCCTTCGCGCGCACCACCGCCGGATTCGTCTCCGGCAGCAGGGCGAAACAGGCCAGGCTGACCAGGGAGATCCCGGTCAGGTACGCGCCCACGCCCCACGCCGGCCCCGCACCGTCGGCCAGCGCCGTGGCCACGACCGGCGTCAGCGCCCCGCCGAGCACCCCGCCCAGGTTGTAGCCGACGGCCGCCCCCGTGCACCGCACCCGCGGCGGGTACAGCTCCGGCAGGTACGCGCCCACCACCGCGAACATCGTCACCATGCCCAGCAGCGCGCCGAGGCAGCCCAGGGTCATCAGCAGCGGATCGGCCGTCGCGAGCAGGGCCACCAGCGGGAACATCCACAGCGCGCAGGCCGTGCTCCCGGCCAGGCAGAGCGGGCGTCGCCCGTACCGGTCGCCCAGCACCGCCACCAGCGGGGTGAGCGCGCCCTTGAGGGCGACGGCGACCATGATGCAGGCGAGCATCACGCTGCGGCCGACCCCCAGGTGCTCGGTCGCGTAGGACAGGGACCAGGTGGTCACGGCGTAGAAGACGGCGTAGCCGACGGCGAGCGCGCCGCCGGTGAGCAGGATGAGGCGCCAGTGGCCGCGGAAGACCTCGGCTACCGGCGCGTTCGCCCGGCGGCCGTCGGCGGCCAGGGCGCGGAACTCCGGGGTCTCCTCCACCGATCGACGCAGCCACAGGCCCGACAGGGCGAGCAGCCCGGCCGCCCAGAAGGGCACCCGCCAGCCCCAGGAGGTGAACTGGCCGTCGGTGAGCGTCGTGGACAGCCCCAGCATCAGCCCGTTCGCCAGCAGGAACCCGACGGCCGGGCCCATCTGCGGGAAGCTCGACCACAGCCCGCGCCGGCCCTCCGGGGCGTGTTCGGCGGTCAGCAGCACCGCCCCGCCCCACTCGCCGCCGAGGCCGAGGCCCTGGAGGAAGCGCAGCAGGAGCAGGAGCAGCGGGGCGCCGACGCCGATCGAGGAGTACGTCGGCACGCAGCCCACCGCCACCGTGGCGAGGCCGGTCAGCAGCAGGGACGCCAGCAGCACGGGCCGCCTGCCGTACCGGTCGCCGACGTGCCCGAAGAGCACGGAGCCCAGCGGGCGGGCGAGGAAGCCGATGCCGAAGGTGCCGAAGGCCGCGAGGGTGCCGGCCAGGTGCGAGAAGGTGGGGAAGAACAGGGGGCCGAGGACCAGGGCCGCGGCGGTTCCGTAGACGAAGAAGTCGTAGAACTCGATGGCGGTCCCGATGAGGGAGGCCGAGGCCAGGCGCAGCATCGAGGGCGGCCGGCCGGGGTGCGGGGAGCGATCTTGGTGCATGGTGCAGCAGATACCCCGGTCCGCGGGGCCGGGGGAGCGGAAAGCGGATCCTTCGCCGGAAGGAGTGCCGCACCGCGTCGGTGTTGACGCGGGCCGCCCCTCCCGTCGGGGAGGGGCGGCCCGGCCGTCCGTGTGCGGGTCGAGCTACCAGCCGCGCTCGCGCCACTCGGCGACGTGCGGGCGCTCGGCGCCGATCGTGGTGTCGTTGCCGTGGCCCGGGTAGACCCAGGTCTCGTCGGGGAGCTGCCCGAAGAGCTTCTCCTCGACGTCGTCGATCAGCCGGGCGAAGGCCTTCGGGTCGCCCCAGGTGTTGCCGACGCCGCCCGGGAAGAGGCAGTCGCCGGTGAACACGTGCGGGTGGCCGTGCGGGTCGTCGTAGACCAGGGAGATCGAGCCCGGGGTGTGTCCGACCAGGTGGCGGGCGGTCAGGGCGATCCGACCGAAGGTGATCGTGTCCCCGTCCTCCACGGCGACGTCGGTGGGCACCGGGATGCCCTCGGCGTCGTAGCGCCCGGCGTAGGTCCGGGCCCCGGTCGTGTCGACCACCTCCCGCAGCGCGCCCCAGTGGTCGCCGTGCTGGTGGGTGGTGACGACCGAGGCGATGCCGTCGTCACCGATCAGGGAGAGCAGGGTGGGGGCCTCGGCGGCCGCGTCGATCAGCAGCTGCTCGCCGGTCGCCCGGCACCGCAGCAGGTAGGCGTTGTTGTTCATGTCGCCGACGGCGACCTTGGAAATCATCAGGTCCGCGAGTTCATGCACGTCGGCCGGACCGCCGACCTTCACCGCTCCGCTGTAGGTCATGTCCTGAATCCTAGAGCGGGGGGAGCAGGGGCAGGGGGCCGCCCGCCGTGCTCAGGGCGTCGCCCTTGTCGCCGCGGCCCGCCAGCCAGGCCAGGAGCTGGGCCGGGGTGCCGGACAGGGTGACGGGGGCGCCCTCGGTGCCGCCGGTGCGCCAGGTGCGGCCGTCGCCGGGGGAGAGCGTCACGGGCGGTACCTCCGGGTGTCCGGACCAGCGGTCGGCCAGGAACTCGATCTCCCGGGCGGTGAACTCGTCCGGGAGGTCCGTCAGCTCGTAGCCGATGCCGAGGTCCACGTGGTGCAGCTCGATCTCGACGAGGCGGCGGAAGGGGATCCGGGAGGCGCTGTCGGTGACCCCGTTGCGCAGCTCGACCGTGCGGGACCAGTCCTGGGGCGCGTCGGCCACGGCCTGGAACGCGGCGGCGGAATTCCGGACGTCCTCCAGCTGTTCCACCAGGGGCCGACCGGCATCGCGCTGGATGTCGGCGTCGCGCGCGGTGGCGCTCTCGTACATGGGGCGCCCTTCGAACACGTTCACGAGGGCGTCCGCGTTGCGGGCGAGGTGGGCGAGTACGTGGCCCCGGGACCAACCGGGCAGGCGTGACGCCTCGGCCACGGCCGCGTTGTCCAGTTTCGTGGCCGCGGTCAGCAGCCGGTCCGTGGCTTCGCGCAGGGATCGCAGGTCGTGCGCATGATCAATCATGAGCCGACCCTAGCGCCGCCACACGATCGGGTGAAGCACTCTTCGGAGTGCCGGAAATCGAATGCACGTGCTATACGCTCGGAGGAGCACACCAGACCACCCAGCGGCGCCTCCCGACCCCCATACTCTGGACGGCCGGGGCCCGTCCCCCGCTCTCTCAAGAAAGGTGCGGACCGGCGTGACCGACCGTCTCATCGTTCGTGGCGCTCGCGAGCACAACCTCAAGAACGTCTCGCTCGACCTGCCCCGCGACTCACTCATCGTCTTCACCGGACTCTCCGGGTCGGGCAAGTCCTCCCTGGCCTTCGACACGATCTTCGCCGAGGGCCAGCGCCGCTACGTCGAGTCGCTGTCGTCCTACGCCCGCCAGTTCCTGGGGCAGATGGACAAGCCCGACGTCGACTTCATCGAGGGCCTCTCCCCGGCCGTCTCCATCGACCAGAAGTCGACCTCCCGCAACCCGCGCTCCACCGTCGGCACCATCACCGAGGTCTACGACTACCTCCGCCTCCTCTTCGCCCGCATCGGCAAGCCGCACTGCCCCCAGTGCAGCCGTCCGATCGCGCGGCAGTCGCCGCAGGCGATCGTCGACCGGGTGCTCGCGCTGCCCGAGGGCAGCCGCTTCCAGGTGCTCTCGCCGCTCGTGCGCGAGCGCAAGGGCGAGTTCGTCGACCTCTTCGCCGACCTCCAGACCAAGGGCTACAGCCGGGCCCGGGTGGACGGGGAGACGATCCAGCTCTCCGAGCCGCCCACGCTGAAGAAGCAGGAGAAGCACACGATCGAGGTGGTCGTCGACCGCCTCACCGTCAAGGACGGCGCCAAGCGGCGGCTCACCGACTCGGTGGAGACCGCCCTGGGCCTCTCCGGCGGCATGGTGATCCTGGACTTCGTCGACCTCGCCGAGGACGACCCCGAGCGTGAGCGGATGTTCTCCGAGCACCTCTACTGCCCGTACGACGACCTGTCCTTCGAGGAGTTGGAGCCGCGCTCCTTCTCCTTCAACTCGCCCTTCGGCGCCTGCCCCGAGTGCACCGGCATCGGTACGCGCATGGAGGTGGACCCCGAGCTGATCATCCCCGACGAGGACAAGTCCCTCGACGAGGGTGCGATCTCCCCGTGGTCGCTGGGTCACACCAAGGACTACTTCCAGCGGCTGATCGGCGCGCTCGCGGGCGAGCTGGGCTTCCGCACGGACATCCCCTGGGCCGGGCTGCCGCAGCGGGCCAAGAAGGCCCTGCTGCACGGCCACAAGACGCAGATCGAGGTCCGCTACCGCAACCGCTACGGGCGGGAGCGGGCGTACACCACGGCCTTCGAGGGCGCCGTGCCCTTCGTCAAGCGGCGGCACTCGGAGGCGGAGAGCGACACGAGTCGCGAGCGCTTCGAGGGCTACATGCGCGAGGTGCCGTGCCCGACCTGTGAGGGCACCCGGCTCAAGCCGATCGTGCTCGCGGTGACCGTGATGGAGAAGTCCATCGCCGCGGTGTCCGCGATGTCGATCAGCGAGTGCGCCGAGTTCCTGGGCGAGCTCCGCCTCGACGCGCGCGACAAGAAGATCGCCGAGCGGGTGCTCAAGGAGGTCAACGAGCGGCTCCGCTTCCTCGTGGACGTCGGTCTGGACTACCTCTCGCTCAACCGCGCGGCCGGCACCCTGTCCGGCGGCGAGGCCCAGCGCATCCGACTGGCCACGCAGATCGGCTCCGGTCTGGTCGGCGTGCTGTACGTGCTGGACGAGCCGTCGATCGGCCTGCACCAGCGCGACAACCACCGGCTGATCGAAACGCTGGTGCGGCTGCGGGACATGGGCAACACGCTGATCGTCGTCGAGCACGACGAGGACACCATCAAGGTGGCCGACTGGGTCGTGGACATCGGCCCCGGCGCCGGTGAGCACGGCGGCAAGGTCGTGCACAGCGGTTCGCTCAAGGACCTGCTCAAGAACGCCGAGTCGATGACCGGGCAGTACCTGTCCGGAAAGAAGTCCATCGCACTGCCCGACGTGCGCCGGCCGGTGGACGAGAGCCGCAAGCTCACCGTCCACGGCGCGCGGGAGAACAACCTGCGCGACATCGACGTGTCGTTCCCGCTGGGCGTGCTGACCGCCGTCACCGGCGTGTCCGGTTCCGGCAAGTCCACGCTGGTCAACGACATCCTGTACACGCACCTGGCGCGCGAGCTGAACGGCGCCCGGACGGTGCCCGGGCGGCACACCCGGGTGGACGGCGACGACCTCGTCGACAAGGTCGTCCACGTCGACCAGTCGCCGATCGGCCGCACCCCGCGGTCCAACCCGGCGACGTACACCGGTGTCTTCGACCACGTGCGCAAGCTGTTCGCGGAGACCATGGAGGCGAAGGTGCGCGGCTACCTGCCGGGCCGCTTCTCCTTCAACGTCAAGGGCGGCCGGTGCGAGAACTGCTCCGGTGACGGCACGATCAAGATCGAGATGAACTTCCTGCCGGACGTCTACGTTCCGTGCGAGGTCTGCCACGGGGACCGGTACAACCGGGAGACGCTGGAGGTCCACTACAAGGGCAAGTCCATCGCCGAGGTGCTGAACATGCCGATCGAGGAGGCCCTCGGCTTCTTCGAGGCGGTTCCGACGATCGCCCGGCACCTGCGCACGCTGAACGAGGTCGGGCTCGGCTACGTCCGCCTCGGCCAGTCCGCGCCGACCCTTTCCGGCGGTGAGGCGCAGCGCGTGAAGCTGGCGTCGGAGCTGCAGAAGCGGTCGACCGGCCGGACGGTGTACGTGCTCGACGAGCCGACGACGGGTCTGCACTTCGAGGACATCTCGAAGCTGATCAAGGTGTTGTCGGGGCTGGTCGACAAGGGGAACTCGGTGATCGTCATCGAGCACAACCTCGACGTCGTCAAGACCGCGGACTGGGTCATCGACATGGGCCCCGAGGGCGGCTACGGCGGCGGCCTGGTGGTCGCCGAGGGCACGCCGGAGCAGGTGGCCTCGGTCGGGGCCAGCCACACCGGCAAGTTCCTGCGGGACATCCTCGGTGCGGAGCGGGTCTCCGATGCCGCGGTGGCGGTGGCGCTGCCCGCGGCGAAGAAGCGGGCTCCGGCGAAGAAGACCGCGGCCGCGGCGAAGAAGGTGGCCGCGACCAAGGCCACCGCGAAGAAGGCGGCGGCTCCGGCCCCGGCCAAGAAGGCGACCCGGGCCCGCAAGGCCTAGGGGTGTCGTCCCGGCCCTGGACCCGGTCGCCTGCGCGGCCGGGTCCAGGGCCGGAGCTGTGCCTGCGGCGCCCCGGGGCTCCGCCCCGGACCCCGCGCCTCAATCGCCGGCGGGGCTGGGTTTGCCTTCGGTGACTGCCGGCCGCGCTGGGTTGGGCCCCGGCGGGATCAGATCGCTACGCCCAGGGTGTGGCCGGTGGTGGTGGGGTCCGTCAGGGCGGACAGGAGGGCGTCCGCGACGTCGGCTCGGCCGATGGAGCGGCCGCGCAGACCACCACGTCCTGCCCGTGCAGCACCGGGCCCAGCGCGTCGGTGACGTCGGCCACCGTCGCCACCCGGAGCCGCTCGTGCCCCGCCACGGGCAGCCGCGCTTCTCCGGGCCGGCGACGGTCCGGCCGGTGGCGGAGTTCGCCCCGGACGTGGCCGCCGCGGTCTGGGCCGCTATCCGCTGAGCTCGGCGGCGTACGGCGGCTCCGCGCCCGGCCGGGTGCAGGTCAGGGCGGCCGCGTGGGCGGCGTACGCCAGCACACCGGGCCAGTCCACCGCCGCGTCGATCTCCGTCGGGGAGCCGGCTAGGCGGTGCAGGAGCGCCGCGTTCACGGTGTCGCCCGCGCCGATCGTGTCCACCACGGAGACCCGGCGCGCGTCCGCCGCGAACCGCTCGCCCCGCCGGGTCCACACCGCGAGCCCCGCCGCGCCCCGGGTCAGCACCACCGCCGACGGTCCCGCCGCCAGCCACTCCTCGGGGCGCCCGCCCAGCCAGGCCGCGTCCTCCTCGGAGAGCTTGAGGACGCCGACGTACGGCAGCCAGGACAGGAAACGGGCCCGGTAGGCGGCCGGGTCCGCGATCAGCGCCGGGCGGATGTTGGGGTCGAGCAGGGTCAGCAGCCCGCGCGCCGACTCCCGGCGCAGCAGCGCCTCGTAGGCGCTCGCCCCCGGTTCCAGAACGAGCGAGCAGGTGCCCAGGGCCAGCGCCCGCGTCCCCGGCGGGAGCGCGCCCGGCAGGGCGAACAGCCGGTCGGCGGTCCCCTCGACGTAGAACCCGTAGGCGGCGGATCCGTCCGGGGCCAGCGAGGGCACGGCCAGCGTGGTCGGCTCCGGGCCGCGCTGGACCAGGGACAGGTCCACCCCGGCCGCCCGCAGCCCGGCGAGCAGCGTCCCGCCGAAGCCGTCCGTCGACACCCGGGAGCAGAAGGCCACTCGGGCGCCGAGCCGACCCAGCGCCAGCGCCGTGTTGTACGGGCCCCCGCCCGCCCGGGGCACCAGCGCGCCCGGCGGCCCGGCCACGGGCACCAGGTCGATCAGGGCTTCTCCAGCGACGACGATCACGCGGGGGAAGCTACCCCATCGGGGGGCGGTATCGGGCGGCGGTATCGTCGGGTGGGCCGCCGGGAGCGCCCCGTCCGTCCCGGCCGCACCACCGGTGTCCGTTGTCCGGGTGTCCGTTGCCCGTTGTCCGTCCGTACCGTCGTACCGCCAGGAGAGCCTCATGTCCGCGCCGCAGTCAGCCGCCGCCCGCCGCACCGTGCTCAAGGGCGCCGCCGCCCTCGCCGGGTCCGCCGGGGCCGTCGTCGCGCTCGGCGCCTGCTCGCCGGGGAGCAACAGCGGCGGCGACACCCCCGCGACCCCCACCGCGCCGGTGGACCTGGGCGCCGCGGCCGACGTGCCGGTGGGCGGGTCCAAGCTCTACCGCAAGGAGAAGCTCCTCGTGCACTGCCCGGCCCAGGGCCAGTACACGGCGTTCAGTGCCCAGTGCACCCACGCGGGCTGCGTCCTGGACAAGATCGTGGAGGGGCACGGCAACTGCCCCTGCCACGGCAGCCGGTTCGACGTGGCCACCGGCAAGGTCGTGCAGGGCCCGGCGACCGACCCGCTGCCGGCCGTGCCCGTCCGCGCCGAGGGCGGCAAGCTCATCGCGGGCTGACCGCCCGCGCCGGGCCCGCGGCCGGGCGGGCGCCGTTTTCAGTCCCACTCCCAGCCGATCCCCAGGATGCCGCGCCGGACCCCCTGTTCCACCAGGTGGACGGCGCGGTGGCCGCCGCTCGGGGTCAGTTGCGACAGCTCGCTGCGCGGGGCGGTCGGGCCCGACTGGCGAAAGCGCCGGCAGCTCACGGGCAGGGCGGCGGCGTCGAAGCGGACCTGGAGCACGTACTGCCCGCCCGCGTAGGTGAACCCCCGGACGTACTCGCTGCTACGGCTGCCGGTGCCGTCCTCGAAGCCGTAGCCGAAGACGTAGGTGTCCCCGCCGCGCAGCCGGGCGTCGAAGAGCAGCTCGGCCACCACCAGCCCCGCCTCCGGGTCCCGGCGGATCCGCCCGGTCCGGCAGTTCTCGTGGGCCAGCACCCGCACGGCGGCCGGATCGCAGCCGGGGTCGCCGTGGTGGATGGCGAGGTAGCGGTCGACGCCGTCGCGGTGGGCCCGTACGACCTGCTGCGAATCCCGGCCGATCAGCTCGCGGCGGGCGCCGATGCGGACCCGTTCGTGATGGCCGAGGGTGTGCAGCCCGCCGTCCGTCGGGAGGTCCATGCCCGCCAGTAACTCCTCGACGGCCGTGCCCGCGCTGGCCAGCGTCCGGTACGGCCGCGAAGGCGGCCGGGCGGCGTCGGCGCCCGCGCCCTCGGGCCCGTTCAGGAGCCGCAGGAGGGTGCCCGCCGGCAGCTCCAGGATCTGCTCCAGGGCCCGCACCGCGCGCAGCGACTCGGCGCGCCGGGGCCGCCGGGCGCCCTGCTGCCAGTAACTGAGGCTGGTGACCCCCACCTTGATGCCGCGGGCGGCCAGCCGGTGCTGGACCCGGTGCAGGGGCAGGCCGCGGGCGGCGAGCGCGGCGCGCAGCGCGAGGTGGAAGGGGCCGGCGCGCAACAGCAGCGCGAACTCCTCCGGGTCGCGGCCGTCGGGGGTGGCGCGCGAGGTGCCCGGAGGGTCGCCCAGGGCGCCGTACCCGCTGCTCCGCACGGTCGGCAACATGGCGACTCCTTTGTGAACGTTCACGCTCGATGGGGCGGGAGACCGCCCCGGTGGCGTCCGGGGTCCAGGTGACGGGGCGGCAGCCGTTCACACCCTGGTCTCCTCATTCACATTGCAATGTCACCGCGTATTGAAGCGTGTTGACCTGATCGCGACAACAGCCCGATGCTCCTCCACAGCGTCCGGACGCGCTCCTCCACCCCCACTCTCCCCACTTCGGGAGGAACGCGATGCGCAACAGAAACAGGCGGCTTTCCCTGGCCGCCTTCCTCACCGCCCTCCTGTTCGCGCTGCCCACCGGCACGGCAACCGCCGCCGACGCCGGAGCGGGCAGCGCGACGCTCGCCACCAAGCGCTTGAACATCACCATGCAGGCACAGCAGAAGACCAACTGGTGCTGGGCCGCCAGCGGCAACACCATCGCCACCTGGTTCGGCCGCACCTACAGCCAGAACCAGTTCTGCAACGCGGCCTTCAACCGTCAGCAGGGCTACGACTGCCCCAACAACCAGGCCAACCTCGCGAACGTGCAGACCGCCCTGCGCTGGGCCGGGATCAACTCCGGCTCGTACGTGACCGGCTGGCTCCAGTACTCCACCGTCCAGAGCGAGATCAACGCCAACCGTCCCGTCGAGACCCGCATCCAGTGGGCCAACGGCGGCGGCCACATGCACGTCATCTACGGCTACGACACGGCCAGCAGCTGGGTCTACTGGGGCGACCCCTGGCCCTCCAGCGACCGCTACAACTGGGCCTCCCACGCCTGGTACGTCGACAACAGCACCTTCTCCTGGACCCACTCGCTCTACCGGATAGGGGCGTGAGCGCCATGAACCGACGCGCCTGCGCCCTGATCACCGGCGCCCTCGCCGCCACCGTGCTGAGCCTGGCCCCGCAGGCCTCGGCCACCCCCGTCCCGCAACCCCAGTCCGCCACCGCCGAGACCAGGGCGGCCGCCCACCAGGCCGCCGCCGCACCCGACACCCTGGCCACCCTCTCCCGGTTCTTCTCCCGGGAGGGCAAGGTCTCGCTGACCGCGGCCCGACCGCGCATCGAGGGCGATGCGATCCCCGTCAGCTACCTCTCCCCGGACTTCGTGGCGGGCAAGGCGGGCGCCCCCGTCGCCCGGCTGGAGTTCCTCGCCAGCAAGGCGGTGGCCTCCGACGGCCAGCAGGCCGCCCTGTGGACAGCCAAGACCGACACGGGCTGGCAGGTGGTGAACATCGCCACCGGCGACGACGAGTTCCGCTACGCACAACTGGGAGCCGCCAAACTCCCGGGCGGGACCGTCTTCCGCGAACCGCAGATCGACGCCTGGTACGTCGCCGGGGGCAGCGAGGTCCTGCCGCTGGACGAGGACGCCATCCGGGCCGTCGGCGCGCGGGGCACCACCCTCGCCGCCTACCGCGAGCGCGTCACCACGGCGTACGGGGACAAACTCCCCGGCTCCGCCTACGCCAAGGGCGGCAAGGCGGGCGGCTTCGCCCCCACGGAAGCCGACGCCGCGCGCACCGACGCCGCCCGCACCGACACCGTGCGGGCCGCGGCGGCCACCGCGCCCGACGTCCTGCCCCTGGTGGGCGGCGCCGCGGCGGGCGTGCTCGTCCTCGCCACCGCCGGCGCACTGACCGTGCGCCGCTCCCGCCGCCGGGCGGTGCGGGTGTAGCCGCCCGGAGGGGGCCCGGCCGTCAGCCAGACGGTCGGGCCCCGCGGCGCGCCCGGTTGTCACACCCCGCAAGTAGGCTGATGCCATGGCCGACCCTTCCAGCTACCGCCCCAGACCGGGACAGATCCCCGACTCCCCGGGGGTCTACAAATTCCGCGACGAGCACCACCGGGTGATCTACGTCGGGAAGGCCAAGAGCCTGCGCCAGCGCCTGGCCAGCTACTTCCAGGACGTGGCGGGCCTGCACCCGCGGACCGCCACCATGGTGACCACGGCCGCCTCCGTCGAGTGGACGGTGGTCTCCACCGAGGTCGAGGCGCTCCAGCTGGAGTACTCCTGGATCAAGGAGTTCGACCCCCGGTTCAACGTCAAGTACCGGGACGACAAGAGCTACCCCTCGCTCGCCGTCACCCTGAACGAGCAGTACCCCCGGGTCCAGGTCATGCGCGGCCCGAAGAAGAAGGGCGTGCGCTACTTCGGTCCGTACGGACACGCCTGGGCCATCCGCGAGACCGTCGACCTGATGCTGCGGGTCTTCCCCGTACGCACCTGCTCCGCCGGGGTGTTCAAGCGCTCCGCCCAGATCGGCCGCCCCTGCCTGCTCGGCTACATCGGCAAGTGCTCCGCGCCCTGCGTCGGCCGGGTCACCCCCGAGGAGCACCGGGAACTGGCCGAGGACTTCTGCGACTTCATGGCCGGGCGCACCGGCACCTACCTCACCCGCCTCGAAGCCGAGATGCACGAGGCCGCCGAGGACATGGAGTACGAGAAGGCCGCCCGGCTCCGCGACGACATCGGGGCGCTGCGCCGCGCCATGGAGAAGAACGCGGTGGTCCTCGCCGACGCCACCGACGCGGACCTGATCGCGGTCGCCGAGGACGAGCTGGAGGCCGCCGTCCAGATCTTCCACGTCCGCGGCGGGCGGGTGCGCGGCCAGCGCGGCTGGATCACCGACAAGGTCGAGGCCGTCGACACGGCCGGCCTGGTCGAGCACGCCCTCCAGCAGCTGTACGGGGAGGAGCGGGGCGAGGCCGTGCCCAAGGAGGTGCTGGTCCCGGCCCTGCCCGAGGACGCGCCCGCCGTGGCCGAGTGGCTCGGCGGCCGCCGCGGGTCCCAGGTCAGCCTGCGCATCCCGCAGCGGGGCGACAAGAAGTCCCTCATGGAGACCGTCCACCGCAACGCCCAGCAGTCCCTGGCCCTGCACAAGACCAAGCGCGCCGGCGACCTGACCACCCGCTCCCGGGCCCTGGAGGAGATCGCCGAGGCGCTGGAGCTGGACACCGCGCCGCTGCGCATCGAGTGCTTCGACATCTCGCACCTCCAGGGCGACGACGTGGTGGCGTCCATGGTGGTCTTCGAGGACGGCCTGCCCCGCAAGAGCGAGTACCGCCGCTTCGAGATCAAGGGCTTCGAGGGGCAGGACGACGTCCGCTCCATGCACGAGGTGGTCTCCCGCCGCTTCCGCCGCTACCTGCGCGAGAAGCTCAGGACGGGGGAGTGGTCACCCACCGACGGTGACGGCGAGGGCGAGGTCCCGGCCGTCGTCGAGGACGACGGCCGCCCCAGGCGTTTCGCCTACCCGCCCCAGCTCGTTGTGGTGGACGGCGGCCAACCGCAGGTCGCCGCCGCCCAGCGGGCCCTGGCCGAGCTGGGCATCGACGACGTGGCCGTGTGCGGACTCGCCAAGCGACTGGAGGAGGTCTGGCTGCCCGGCGAGAGCGACCCGGTGGTGCTGCCCCGCACCAGCGAGGGTCTCTACCTGCTCCAGCGCGTCCGTGACGAAGCCCACCGCTTCGCCATCCAGTACCAGCGCGGCAAGCGGGCCAAGCGGCTGAAATCCGGACCGCTGGACGACGTGCCCGGCCTGGGCGAGAGCCGCAGGCTGGCGCTGATCAAGCACTTCGGTTCGGTGAAAAAGCTGAGACAGGCGACAATCGACCAGATCTGCGAGGTCCCGGGCATAGGCCGCAAGACGGCCGAGACCGTGGCCGTGGCCCTCGCCCAGGCGGCTCCCGCCGCTCCGGCCGTCAACACGGCCACAGGAGAGATCATTGAGGACGAGGCCCCCGCGCCCGCGGGAGCATCGCCCGAACGGGGGAGCGAGCAATGACCGAGCACGAATCAGAGCGCGACCGAGACGGAGCACAGGTGAGTACGGGCACGACAGTGGAGCCCGGAGATACCGCCGAGGCGGCCATCCCCGAGCTGGTGATCATCTCCGGCATGTCCGGAGCCGGCCGCAGTACGGCGGCCAAGTGCCTGGAGGACCTGGGCTGGTTCGTCGTCGACAACCTGCCCCCGGCGCTGATCCCCACCATGGTGGAGCTGGGCGCCCGCTCCCAGGGCAACGTGGCGCGCATCGCCGTCGTCGTCGACGTCCGCGGCCGACAGTTCTTCGACGCGCTGCGCGAATCGCTCTCCGACCTCGAAGCCCGCGGGGTGACCCGGCGCATCGTGTTCCTGGAGTCCTCCGACGACGCGCTGGTGCGCCGCTTCGAGTCGGTCCGCCGCCCGCACCCGCTCCAGGGCGACGGCCGGATCGTCGACGGCATCGCCGCCGAGCGCGACCTGCTGCGCGAGCTGCGCGGTGACGCCGACCTCGTCATCGACACCTCCAGCCTGAACGTGCACGAGCTGCGCGCCAAGATGGACGCCCAGTTCGCGGGCGACGAGGAGCCCGAGCTGCGGGCCACCGTCATGTCCTTCGGCTACAAGTACGGCCTGCCCGTCGACGCCGACCTCGTCGTGGACTGCCGCTTCATCCCGAACCCGCACTGGGTCCCGGAGCTGCGCCCCTTCACCGGGCTCAACGAGGAGGTCTCGGGCTACGTCTTCAGCCAGCCCGGCGCCAAGGAGTTCCTCGACCGCTACACCGAGCTGCTCCAGCTCATCGCCACCGGCTACCGCCGCGAGGGCAAGCGGTACGTGACCATCGCGGTCGGCTGTACGGGCGGCAAGCACCGCAGCGTGGCGATGTCCGAGAAGCTCGCCGCCCGCCTCGCCTCCGAGGGAGTCGAGACCGTCGTCGTACACAGGGACATGGGGCGCGAGTGACCGGACGGAGCCTGCGGCTGCGCCGCCTGCGGCGGCTGACGGCGGGCCGGGGCGCTGACGGCGCCCCGGCCGCCGAGCTGCGTCGCGGCGTCGCGCCCGAGGCGGTGGCGCCCAAGGTCGTCGCCCTCGGCGGCGGCATGGGCCTGTCGGCCTCGCTGGCCGCGCTGCGCCGGATCACCGGCGACCTCACGGCCGTGGTCACCGTCGCCGACGACGGGGGCTCCAGCGGTCGGCTGCGCGAGGAGCTGGGCGTCCTGCCCCCCGGCGACCTGCGCAAGGCGCTGGCCGCGCTGTGCGGTGACGACGACTGGGGCCAGACCTGGGCCCGGGTCATCCAGCACCGCTTCGAGTCCCGGGGCGACCTGCACGGGCACGCCGTCGGCAATCTGCTGATCGTCGCCCTGTGGGAGAAGCTCGGCGACCCGGTGCAGGCCCTGGACCTGGTCGGCAAGCTGCTCGGCGCGCACGGCCGGGTGCTGCCGATGTCCGCGGTGCCGCTGGAGCTGCAGGCGCTGGTGCGCGGCCACGACCCGGCCCGGCCGGAGGACGTGGACACCGTCCGCGGGCAGGCCACGGTGGCGCTGACGCCGGGCGAGGTGCAGTCCGTACAGCTGGTGCCGAACGACCCGCCGGCCGTGCCGGAGGCCGTCGCCGCGGTGCTGGACGCGGACTGGGTGGTGCTCGGTCCGGGCTCCTGGTTCTCCTCGGTGATTCCGCACCTGTTGGTGCCGGAACTGCTCGACGCGCTGGTCGAGACGAAGGCCCGGCGGGTGCTCTCGCTGAACCTCGCGCCGCAACCCGGCGAAACAGAGGGCTTCTCTCCGCAGCGTCATTTGGAGGTTTTGGCCCGACACGCCCCTAAACTCGCCCTGGACGTGGTGCTGGCCGACGAGGCCGCCGTGCCCGACCGCGAGTCCCTCGCCGATGCCGCAAAACGCTTCGGTGCCGCGGTCGAGCTGGCGCCGGTGGCCAGGCCCGACGGGGCTCCGAAGCACGATCCGGAGCTGTTGGCCGCCGCGTACGACCGTATTTTTCGGATGCATGGAAGGATCGGCCCATGGCGATGACGCCCGCGGTGAAGGATGAGATCGCCCGGCTGCCCGTCACCCGAACCTGCTGCCGGAAGGCGGAGGTCTCGGCCATTCTGCGGTTCGCGGGCGGGTTGCACCTGGTGAGCGGCCGCATCGTCATCGAGGCGGAGCTGGACGCGGGGATCGCGGCCCGGCGGCTGCGCAAGGACATCCTGGAGATCTTCGGCCACTCCTCGGACCTGGTGATCATGGCCCCCGGCGGACTGCGCCGCGGCAACCGGTACGTCGTGCGGGTCGTCGCCGGCGGTGACCAGCTCGCGCGCCAGACGGGCCTCGTGGACGGCCGCGGCCGTCCGATCCGGGGTCTGCCGCCGCAGGTGGTCTCCGGGGCGACCTGTGACGCGGAGGCGGCCTGGCGCGGTGCCTTCCTGGCCCACGGCTCGCTCACCGAACCGGGCAGGTCCTCCTCCCTGGAGGTCACCTGCCCCGGTCCGGAGGCCGCCCTGGCCCTGGTGGGCGCCGCCCGCAGACTCTCCATCGCGGCCAAGGCGCGCGAGGTGCGCGGGGTGGACCGGGTCGTGGTCCGCGACGGCGACGCGATCGGCGCCCTGCTGACCCGGCTCGGCGCCCACGATTCGGTGCTGGCCTGGGAGGAGCGCCGGATGCGGCGCGAGGTCCGCGCCACCGCCAACCGGCTCGCCAACTTCGACGACGCCAACCTGCGCCGCTCGGCCCGGGCCGCGGTGGCCGCGGGGGCCCGCGTCCAGCGCGCCCTGGAGATCCTCGCCGACGAGGTGCCCGAGCACCTGGCGGCGGCCGGTCGGCTGCGCATGGAGCACAAGCAGGCCTCCCTGGAGGAGCTGGGCGCGCTCGCCGACCCGCCGCTGACCAAGGACGCGGTCGCGGGCCGGATCCGGCGCCTGCTGGCCATGGCCGACAAGCGGGCCCAGGACCTGGGCATCCCGGGCACGGAGTCGAGCATCACCGAGGCGGAGGAGATGGCGGACAACCTGGTCGGCTGACCGGTCCGTCCGCTCTCGTCCGAAAGGGGCCCGTACACATCGTGTACGGGCCCCTTTCGGCATTTCCCATTGACATGGGCATGGGGGGTCGTGAGCCTGTCGTGCGAACGCTTTCGTGGCAGACGACGCCCAGGGGGGCACATGAGGCACCGCGCGAGATCGATCCTCGCCGCTAGCGCACTCGTCTTCGGTTCACTCGCCGCCTTACCGGTGACCGCACAGGCCCAGAACGGACCGGCCGCGGGACCCGCCGCCGACGAGGTCAGGGTCTACGACGCCGACATCACCAAGGAACAGGTCCCGCTCGTCCTCGCCGCCGGCCAGGACGCCCACGAGCTGACCGAACAGGCGCCGGAGCACGGCACCGCCAAGGTCGAGCTGTTCCTCACCACCGCGCAGGCCAAGAAGCTCGGCACCCAGGGCGTCAAGCTCGCCGAGCGCAAGGTCCCGGCCCAGGCCGCCGCGCGCGCCAAGGCGGCGGGCGACGGGGTCTTCCGCCCCTACAGCGGCAAGGGCGGCCTCCAGGAGGAGATCGTCAAGACCGGCCAGAGCAATCCCGGCCTCGCCAAAGTCGTCTCCATCGGCAAGACCGTCCAGGGCAAGGACATCCTCGCCCTCAAGGTCAGCAAGAACGCCCGGCAGGCCAAGGACGGTTCCAAGCCCTCGGTCCTGTACATGTCCAACCAGCACGCGCGCGAGTGGATCACCCCCGAGATGACCCGGCGGCTGATGCACTACTACCTGGACAACTACGGCAAGGACCAGCGCGTCACACAGCTGGTCGACTCCACCGAGATGTGGTTCGTCCTCTCCGCCAACCCGGACGGCTACGACTACACCCACACCCCCGACGGCGACCGGCTGTGGCGCAAGAACATGCGCGACAACAACGGCGACGGCAAGACCACCGCCCTCGACGGCGTCGACCTCAACCGCAACTTCGCCTACAAGTGGGGCTACGACAACGAGGGTTCCTCGGACGACCCCTCGAACCAGACCTACCGCGGCCCCAAGGCGGCGTCCGAGCCGGAGACCAGGGCCCTGGACTCCTTCGAGAAGCGGCTCGGCTTCAAGTACGCCGTCAACTACCACTCCGCCGCCGAGCTGCTGCTCTACGGCGTGGGCTGGCAGGTCGCCACCCCGACCCCCGACGACGTGGCGTACAAGGCGCTCGCGGGCACCCCGGAGCACTCCGCGATCCCCGGCTACTACCCGCAGGTCTCCTCGGAGCTGTACACGACCAACGGCGAGGCGGACGGCCACGCCGCCAACGTCAACGGCGTCATGATGTTCACGCCGGAGATGACCACCTGCCAGACCGCCTCCGACAGCGACCCGAACGACCAGTGGAAGTCCGAGGACTGCGCCTCCGGATTCAACTTCCCGGACGACGAGAAGCTCATCCAGACGGAGTTCCTGAAGAACGTCCCCTTCGCGCTCTCGGTCGCCCAGTCCGCCGCGCACCCGGACAAGCCGGTCTCCTCGGTGGGCCTGAGCGCCGCCGACTTCACGACCGACCCCTTCACCACCTCCTACGCGGCCCGCGGTGAGGACCAGAAGGTCTCCGTGACGGCCCGCAAGGCGCTGAAGGACAAGGAGCTCAACTACCGGATCAACAGCGGCCGCGTCCACGACGAGGACCTCAAGGCCTGGAAGGGCGGCGAGAGCTACGGCGGCGAAGACAACAACTGGTTCGACGAGTACCGGGCCTCCGTGGAGGGCGCCAAGCCCGGTGACAAGGTCGAGGTCTGGTTCACCGGCCGCGACGGCGCCAAGCAGGTCTCCAGCGAGCACTTCAGCTACGCCGTGGCCGATCGGCCGCGCGCGGACGTCCTGGTGATCGCGGAGGAGGGGGCCAAGGCCCAGCAGGCACAGAAGTACGTCGACGCGCTGCGCGCCAACGGGCGCTCGGCGGCCGTCTGGGACGTCGCCACCCAGGGCGCCCCGCACCACCTCGGGGTGCTCTCGCACTTCGGCACGGCCGTTCACTACACGGGCGCCCAGGCCCCCGGCGGGCCGACGCAGCTGGCGGTCCGCGACTTCCTCAACGAGGGCGGCAAGCTGATCGAGGCCGGCGAGCTGGCGGGCGGCAACGCCAAGGTCGGCCGCGCCGTCACCGACGACTTCAGCCAGTACTACCTCGGCGCCTACGACCGCAGCAGCGGCAGCGGCGCCACCGGCTTCGCCGGCGCGGGCGCGCTCGGCGGGGTCAAGGGAGCGCTCGGCGACGCGCCGGGCACCCCCGGCAACCCGCTCGACAAGCCCGGCGCCTACAGCGTCACCTCCGACGCGCTGCCCGCCGCGAAGTACCCGCAGTTCAAGAGCGCCCAGGCGGGCCAGTACGACGGCATCGTCAACCCGTACGCCCCGTACGCCGGGTCCTGGATGGCCTCGGCGATCCACAACGACAACGACTGGAAGCGACTGGTCCGCACGATCGACCTGACCGGGGTCACCGCGGCGGACAAGCCCCAGCTCAAGATGGCCCTGAACTGGGACACCGAGCCGGGCTACGACCACGCCGCCCTGGAGGCCCACACCACGGGCGCCGAGGACTGGACCACCCTGCCCGAGGCGAACGGCCAGACCAGCGCCACGGTCCCGGCGGAGTGCGGGGGCGGCTTCTTCATCAACGAGCACCCCTTCCTGCGCCGCTACCTCACCCTCGGTGCGGGCGGCTGCACCGCGCAGGGCAGCAGCGGCGCCTGGAACAGCTTCACCGGGTCCTCCGGCGGCTGGAAGCAGGTCTCCTTCGACCTGAGCGCCTACGCGGGCAGGACCGTCGAGGTCTCGCTCTCCTCCATCACCGACCCGGGCTCCGGCGGCCGCGGGGTCTTCGCGGACGAGGCGCGCCTGTCGGTGGGCGGCGCCGACCAGGCGGCCGAGGGCTTCGAGACCTCCCTCGGGGTCTGGACCGCCCAGGGCGCACCTGCCGGAAGTCCCGAAGTTCCGGGAGATTGGTCCCGCTCGGGCGAGCTGTTCAAGTCCTACGCCGCGGTCACTACGCGTGACACCGTGCTCCTCGGCTTCGGCCTGGAGCACCTGCCGGCCGCGAAGGACCGAGCGGTACTCGTCGGTAAGGCCCTCCGCTCGCTGAACCACTGACCTGCGACCCCTCCCGCGCTCACGCAGCGTGAGGGGGGCGAAAGTCCCCGTCGACCCGTACCGGAGCGCGTGGTACGGGTCGCCGGGGCGTGTCAGGCCCCTGTCGATGTCACCCCGAAGCTCACGGAGAGGTAGGGTCATAAGCGGTCGGGGACATCCCATACAGCTCGCCGGCGGACAGGCCGGCGCACCAACGAGGAGATCGGTTCGTGACGATCCGCGTAGGCATCAATGGTTTTGGCCGAATTGGCCGTAACTACTTCCGGGCGCTCCTGGAGCAGGGAGCGGACATCGAGATCGTCGGTGTCAACGACCTGACTGACAACGCGACCCTGGTGCACCTGCTCAAGTACGACACCATCCTGGGCCGCCTCAAGCACGAGGTCTCCCACACGGCCGACACCATCACGGTCGGCGGCAACACCTTCAAGACCTTCGCCGAGCGCGACCCCGCGAACCTCCCCTGGGGCGAGCTGGGCGCCGACATCGTCATCGAGTCGACCGGCATCTTCACGAAGAAGGCCGACGCCGCCAAGCACATCGCGGCCGGCGCGAAGAAGGTCCTCATCTCGGCTCCGGCCAAGGACGAGGACATCACGATCGTGATGGGCGTCAACCAGGAGAAGTACGACGCGGCCAACCACCACGTCATCTCCAACGCCTCCTGCACCACCAACTGCGTGGCGCCGATGGCCAAGGTCCTCCTGGAGAACTTCGGCATCGTCAAGGGCATGATGACGACGGTCCACGCGTACACGAACGACCAGCGCATCCTGGACTTCCCGCACTCGGACCTGCGCCGCGCCCGCGCCGCCGCCGAGAACATCATCCCGACCACCACCGGTGCCGCCAAGGCCACCGCGCTGGTGATCCCGGAGCTGGCGGGCAAGCTCGACGGCATCGCGATGCGCGTCCCGGTTCCCACCGGTTCCGTGACCGACCTCGTCATCGAGCTGGAGCGCGAGACCACGAAGGAAGAGGTCAACGCCGCCTTCCTGAAGGCCTCCCAGGGCCAGCTGAAGGGCATCCTCGACTACACCGAGGACGCGATCGTCTCCTCCGACATCGTGAACTGGCCGTTCTCCTGCACCTTCGACTCTTCCCTGACCATGGTCCAGGGCAAGAGCGTCAAGGTCATCGGCTGGTACGACAACGAGTGGGGTTACTCCAACCGTCTCGTCGACCTCACCGTCTTCGTCGGCGGCCAGCTCTAATCTTCAGGGCAGGCACCGCGATGTGAAGCATCAGGGCTCGGGCAGCGCGATGAAGCGCTGTGCGGGCCCTGTTGTTTGCCTCGTACCTCTCGCTCCGCACAGGCGAATGCCATGTATGGGGATAAGGAGTAGAAATACACATGAAGACGATCGACGAACTTCTCGCCGAGGGCGTCTCCGGCAAGCGGGTCTTCGTCCGCGCCGACCTGAACGTGCCGCTCGCCGGCACGACCATCACGGACGACGGCCGCATCCGCGCCGTCCAGCCGACGATCGCGAAGCTCGCCGCCGCCGGTGCCCGCGTCATCGTCGCGTCCCACCTGGGCCGCCCCAAGGGCGCCCCGGACCCCGCCTTCTCGCTGGCTCCCGCCGCCGCCCGGCTCGGTGAGCTGCTCGGCCAGGACGTCGCCTTCGCCACCGACACCGTCGGTGCCTCCGCCAAGGAGACGGTCGCCGCCCTCACCGACGGCCAGGTCGCCGTCATCGAGAACCTGCGCTTCAACGCCGGTGAGACCGCCAAGGACGACGCCGAGCGCGGCGCCTTCGCGGACCAGCTCGCCGAGCTCGCCGACGTCTACGTCGGCGACGGCTTCGGCGCCGTCCACCGCAAGCACGCCTCGGTCTTCGACCTGCCCGCGCGCCTCCCGCACGCGGCCGGTTACCTGATCGCCACCGAGGTCGGCGTCCTGAAGAAGCTGACCTCGGACGTCAAGCGTCCGTACACGGTCATCCTCGGCGGCGCCAAGGTCTCCGACAAGCTCGCCGTCATCGACGAGCTGCTCGGCAAGGCCGACCGCCTGCTGATCGGCGGCGGCATGGCCTACACCTTCCTCAAGGCGCAGGGCCACGAGGTCGGCATCTCCCTCCTCCAGGAGGACCAGGTCCCGGTCGTGCTCGAATACATGGAGCGCGCGAAGAAGAACGGCGTCGAGCTGGTCCTGCCCGTGGACGTGCTCGTCTCCAAGGACTTCCCCGACCTCAAGACCAAGGCCCCGGCCGACTTCGAGGTCGTCGACGCGGACAAGATCCCCGCGGACAAGGAGGGCCTGGACATCGGCCCCAGGAGCCGCGAGCTGTTCGCCTCGAAGATCGTCGATGCCGAGACCGTCTTCTGGAACGGTCCGGTCGGCGTCGCCGAGCACCCCGACTACGCGGGCGGCACCACCGCCGTCGCGCAGGCGCTGCTCGACAGCAAGGGCTTCACCGTGGTCGGCGGTGGCGACTCCGCCGCCGCCGTCCGCAACCTGGGCTTCGACGAGACGAAGTTCGGCCACATCTCGACCGGTGGCGGCGCGTCCCTCGAATACCTCGAGGGCAAGACGCTCCCCGGCATCGCCGCTCTGGAGGTCTGACCCCGCATGACCACGCGCACCCCTCTCATGGCCGGCAACTGGAAGATGAACCTCAACCACCTTGAGGCCATCGCGCACACCCAGAAGCTCGCCTTCGCGCTCGCCGACAAGGACTACGACGCGGTCGAGGTGGCGGTCCTGCCGCCCTTCGTCGACCTGCGTTCGGTCCAGACCCTGGTCGACGGCGACAAGCTGAAGATCAAGTACGGCGCCCAGGACATCTCGGCGCACGAGTCCGGCGCGTACACCGGTGAGATCTCCGGCGCGATGCTGTCGAAGCTGAAGTGCACCTTCGTGGCCGTCGGCCACAGCGAGCGCCGCCAGTACCACGGCGAGAGCGACGAGCTCTGCAACGCCAAGGTCAAGGCCGCCTACGCGAACGGGATCACCCCGATCCTGTGCGTCGGCGAGGGCCTGGACGTCCGCAAGGCCGGCGACCAGGTCGCCCACACGCTGGCGCAGCTCGACGGCGGCCTCAAGGACCTGCCGGCCGAGCAGGCCGAGTCCATCGTGATCGCCTACGAGCCGGTCTGGGCCATCGGCACCGGCGAGGTCGCCACCCCGGACGACGCGCAGGAGGTCTGCGGGGCGATCCGCACCCGCCTCGCGGAGCTGTACTCGCAGGAGCTGGCCGACAAGGTCCGCATCCAGTACGGCGGCTCGGTCAAGTCCGGCAACATCGCCGCGATCATGGCGCAGCCCGACGTCGACGGCGCCCTGATCGGCGGCGCCGCGCTGGACGCCGACGAGTTCGTCAAGATCGTCCGCTTCCGCGACCAGTGAGTATGCGGTAGGACGGATCCGTCGTACCCTTGCGGGGGCCAGCAGGCTGCATCGACAGCCGCTGGCCCCCGTCGGGGTTCCACCGCACGCCAGGGAAAGCCAGAAAGTAGGAATCAGCCGTGATTATGGGGTTCTCGATCGCCCTGGTCGTCTTCAGCCTGATGCTGATGATGCTGGTGCTGATGCACAAGGGTAAGGGCGGCGGCCTCTCCGACATGTTCGGAGGCGGTATGCAGTCGTCCGTCGGCGGTTCCTCGGTCGCCGAGCGCAACCTCGACCGCATCACCATGGTGATCGGCCTGCTCTGGTTCGCGAGCATCATCGCGCTCGGCCTGTTGATGAAGTCGAGCGGTAACTGAGCGATCCGGCCATTTCGGCGGTCCGGCAGGCCCCGCCCGATCTATCATGAGGTCCGCGTCAGTGGTCCGGAAGTAGTAACTCCGGTCACTGGACGCGCGTTGGGCCTTACGTAGACTGGGGCGCCCGCAGCGGAATTCCATTTCACGCTTCGCGGCACCATCACGCAGGGAGTTACGACCGTGGCAAGTGGCAACGCGATCCGTGGAAGTCGGGTCGGAGCGGGGCCGATGGGCGAGGCCGAGCGCGGCGAGTCCGCGCCCCGCCTGCGCATCTCCTTCTGGTGCTCGAACGGGCACGAGACACAGCCCAGCTTCGCCAGCGACGCACAGGTGCCGGACACCTGGGACTGCCCGCGCTGCGGGTTCCCGGCGGGCCAGGACCGGGACAGCCCTCCGGCGCCCCCGCGCACCGAGCCGTACAAGACGCACCTGGCGTACGTACGGGAGCGGCGCACGGACGCGGACGGCGAGGCGATCCTCGCCGAAGCCCTCGCCAAGCTCCGCGGCGAGATCTGAGCGGCACGACCCACGACGGTGACGCGCGACCGGTGACACGCAACCCGTGACACGCAACCCGTGACACCTGACCGGTCACACATGACTTCGGGCCCGGCCCGCGGAAGAGCTTCTTCCGCGGGCCGGGTCTCTTTGTGTGCGTTGTCCGGCTTCTGATCCCTTAGGTTGGAGTACGGCGGGGCACAACAGGACGGAAGAAGTGGGTTGATGTCCGAGATGAACGCAGACGGACGTACGAGGCTCAACCGGACGCCGGAGTGGCTCGCACTCGGCAAGCACCGGGAAGAGCTGGGGCAGACGCATCTGCGGGAGCTGTTCGAAGCCGACCCGGGCCGGGGCACCGGGTACACCTTGCGGGCCGGCGACCTGCACATCGACTACTCGAAGCACCTCGTCACCGACGAGACCCTCGGGCTGCTGCGCGAGCTGGCGGCCGCGACCGGCGTCGAGGAGCTGCGCGAGCGGATGTTCCGCGGCGAGAAGATCAACACGACCGAGGACCGCGCGGTCCTGCACACCGCGCTGCGCGCCGCGCCGGACGACGTCGTCGAGGTCGACGGGGAGAACGTCGTGCCCGCCGTCCACGCCGTGCTGGCGAAGATGGGCGGCTTCGCCGACCGGGTCCGGTCGGGGGAGTGGCGCGGCTTCACCGGCGAGCGGATCAAGAACGTCGTCAACATCGGCATCGGCGGCTCGGACCTCGGACCGGCGATGGCCTACGAGGCGCTGCGCGCCTTCACCGACCGCCGGCTGAACCTGCGCTTCGTCTCCAACGTGGACGGCGCCGACCTGCACGAGGCGGTCCTGGGCCTGGACCCGGCCGAGACCCTCTTCATCATCGCTTCGAAGACCTTCACCACCATCGAGACGATCACGAACGCCACGTCGGCGCGGGAATGGCTGCTCGCGGGCCTCGGTGGCGACAGGGCGGCCGTGGCACGGCACTTCGTCGCCCTGTCGACCAACGCCGAGAAGGTCACCGACTTCGGCATCGACCCGGACAACATGTTCGAGTTCTGGGACTGGGTCGGCGGCCGCTACTCCTTCGACTCGGCCATCGGGCTCTCCCTGATGATCGCGATCGGCCCCGGCGCCTTCGGTGAGATGCTCGAAGGCTTCCGCACCATGGACCGGCACTTCCGCACCGCCCCGCCGGAGCGGAACGCCCCCTTCCTGATGGGCCTCTTGGGGATCTGGTACGGCGGCTTCCATGACGCGCAGGCGCACGCGGTGCTGCCCTACAGCCACTACCTGTCCCGGTTCACGGCCTACTTGCAGCAGCTGGACATGGAGTCCAACGGCAAGTCCGTGGACCGCGCGGGCGATCCGGTGGACTGGCAGACCGGCCCCGTCGTGTGGGGCACGCCCGGCACCAACGGGCAGCACGCCTACTACCAGTTGCTCCACCAGGGCACGAAGGTGATCCCGGCGGACTTCATCGGCTTCGCCCGCCCGGTCGCCGAGCTCTCCCCGGCCCTCGCGGCCCAGCACGACCTGCTGATGGCGAACTTCTTCGCGCAGACGCAGGCGCTGGCCTTCGGCAAGACCCCGGACGAGGTCCGCGCGGAGGGCGTCGCCGAGGAACTGGTCCCGCACAAGACCTTCCTGGGCAACCACCCGACGACCACCATCCTGGCGCGGGACCTGACCCCGTCGGTGCTCGGCCAGCTGATCGCGCTCTACGAGCACAAGGTCTTCGTCCAGGGCGCCGTGTGGAACATCGACTCCTTCGACCAGTGGGGCGTGGAGCTGGGCAAGGTCCTGGCCAGGCGGATCGAGCCCGCGCTCACCGAGGGCACCGAGGTGCCCGGCCTGGACGCCTCCACCCGGGCCCTGGTGGCCACGTACCGCGAGCTGCGCGGCCGCTGAGCCGACCCCAGGTTCGAGAGGGGCCCGCACGGGCCGTACGGACGCGGGAGCGCCCCGCACCTTCGAAGGTGCGGGGCGCTCCTGTGCGTGCGGTGCGGCTCAGGCGGAGGCCGGGGGGTAGAGCGCCGGCGGCAGCTTCGCGGCGGCCGCGCGGTCCAGCAGCCACAGGGTGCGCGAGCGACCGTAGGCGGCGGCGGCCGGGGCCTGGACCTCGCCCGCCCCGCCGAGCGCCACGGCCACCGCGCCGGCCTTGTCCTCGCCGGCGGCGAGCAGCCACACCTCGCGGGCGGCCCGGATGGCCGGGAGGGTCAGGGAGATCCGGGTGGGCGGCGGCTTGGGCGCGCCGTGCACGCCGACCACCGTGCGCTCGGTCTCCCGGGCGGCGGGGTGCTCGGGGAACAGGGACGCCACGTGGGTGTCCGGGCCCACGCCCAGCATCAGCACGTCGAACCGGGGCACGGGGCCGTGGTCCTCCGGCGCGGAGGCCTTGCGCAGCTCCTCGGCGTAGGCCGCGGCGGCCGCGTCCACGTCCGAGCCGTACGGACCGTCGGAGGCGGGCATGACGTGCACGCGCGCCGGGTCGACGGGGACGGCGTCCAGCAGGGCCGCGCGGGCCTGGGTGTGGTTGCGCTCGGGGTCGTCGCCGGGGATGTAGCGCTCGTCGCCCCACCACAGGTCGAGGCGGGCCCAGTCGATCGCGTCCCGGGCGGGGGCGGCGGCGAGGGCGGCCAGCAGGCCGTTGCCGTTGCGGCCGCCGGTGAGGACGATCGAGGCGCTGCCGCGGGCGGCCTGGGCGTCGACGACCTTCGTGATCAGCCGGGCCGCGGCGGCCTGCGCCATCAGTTCCTTGTCCCGGTGGACGACGACCTGAGGAGTCGTCATGCCCATGATGGTGCCGCCTTCTTGGTCGGTGTCGGGGTGCGTTCGGGGTGCGGGAGAACGGGCGCGGCGCCGTACGCGCCCCCTCGACGGGGGTGCGTACGGCGCCGCGCCGTGCTCACTTGGCTGTGGCCTTCTTCGCCGCAGCCGTCTTGGCCGGCTTGGCCGCGGCGGGCTTCGCCGCCGGGGCCTTCGCCGGGGCTTCGGCCGCGGGCGCGGCGGGCGCTGCCGGAGCGTCCACCGTCCCGGAGGCCAGCCCGGCCACGCCGAACTTCAGCGAGGCCTCGTAGGTGTTGTCCGGGTCCAGCCGGCGGAGCTCCTCCGCCAGCAGCTCGGCCGTGTCGCGGCGCTTGAGCGCCACCGCGCGGTCGGGCTGCCCCGGCATGCACAGGGTGGCCAGCGCCCCGTCCGCCCGGTCCAGGACGATCGCGCCGTCCTTGGTCTCCAGCCGAACGGCCGTCAGCCCGGGACCGTCGGAGAGGGTGCGGGTGACGGGGACCCCCAGGCGGTCCGCCAGCCACATGGCCAGCAGCTCGCAGCTCGGGTTCTCGTCCTCGCCCTCGACCGTGGCCGACACGATCCGCAGCGTCTGCTGCTGATCGAGCGCGGCCGCGAGCATCGAGCGCCACGGGGTGATCCGGGTCCAGGACAGGTCCGTGTCGCCGGGCGCGTAGGCGGCCGCCCGGGTGGCGAGGGCCCCGATGGGCTCCTCGGACGCGAAGGTGTCCGTGATCCGGCGCTGGCCCAGGGCTCCCAGCGGGTCGCCCGCCAGGTCGGACGGCGCGCCCTGCGGCCACCACACGACCACCGGGGCGTCCGGCAGCAGCAGCGGGAGGACCACCGACTGCGCGTGGTCCACCAGTTCGCCGTGCAGCCGCAGCACAACCGTTTCGCCCGTGCCGGAGTCCGCCCCGACGCGGACTTCCGCGTCGAGCCGGGCGTCGCGGCGGCTACGGGCCGATCGGCTGACGCGCTTGATCACGACGACGATCCGCGAGGGGTGCTCGTGGGCCGCGTCGGTGGCCGACTTGAGCGCGTCGTACGCGTTCTCTTCGTCGGTCACGATCACCAGCGTCAACACCATGCCGATGGCCGGCGTGCCGATGTCCCGGCGCGCCTGCACCAACGCGGAGTTGATCTTGCTGGAGGTGGTCTCCGTGAGGTCGATCTTCATGGCCGGCGCCAGCTCCGTCCGTCTCGTGCGAGCATCTCGTCCGCTTCGACCGGTCCCCAGGTGCCCGCGGGGTACTGGGCGGGCTTGCCGTGCTTGTCCCAGTACTCCTCGATCGGGTCGAGGATGTTCCAGGACAGCTCGACCTCCTGGTGGCGCGGGAAGAGGTTCGCGTCGCCGAGGAGGACGTCCAGGATCAGTCGCTCGTACGCCTCCGGGCTCGACTCCGTGAAGGACTCGCCGTAGGCGAAGTCCATCGTGACGTCCCGGACCTCCATGGAGGTGCCCGGAACCTTGGAGCCGAAGCGGACGGTGACGCCCTCGTCCGGCTGGACCCGGATGACCAGGGCGTTCTGCCCCAGCTCCTCGGTCGCGCCCGACTCGAAGGGCAGGTACGGGGCCCGCTTGAAGACCACCGCGATCTCCGTCACCCGGCGGCCCAGGCGCTTGCCCGTCCGCAGGTAGAAGGGCACGCCCGCCCAGCGGCGGTTGTTGATCTCCAGGCGGATCGCGGCGTAGGTGTCGGTCTTCGACTTGGGGTCGATGCCGTCCTCTTCGAGGTACCCGACGACCTTCTCGCCACCCTGCCACGCGGCCGAGTACTGCCCGCGCACGGTGTGCTTGCCCAGGTCCTCGGGCAGCTCGACGGCGGTCAGCACCTTGAGCTTCTCCGCCACCAGCGCCTTGGGGTGGAAGGAGCCGGGCTCCTCCATCGCGGTGAGCGCGAGCAGCTGGAGCAGGTGGTTCTGGATGACGTCACGGGCCGCGCCGATGCCGTCGTAGTACCCGGCCCGGCCGCCGATCCCGATGTCCTCGGCCATGGTGATCTGCACGTGGTCGACGTACGACCGGTTCCAGATCGGCTCGAACATCGTGTTCGCGAAGCGGAGCGCCAGGATGTTCTGGACGGTCTCCTTGCCGAGGTAGTGGTCGATCCGGAAGACCTCGTTGGGCGGGAAGACGTCGTGCACCAGCTGGTTGAGCTCCTGGGCACTGGTCAGGTCGTGGCCGAACGGCTTCTCGATGACCGCGCGCCGCCAGGAGCCCTCCTTCTGGTCCGCCAGCCCGTGCTTCTTGAGCTGGGCGACGACCTTGGGGAAGAACTTCGGCGGGACGGACAGGTAGAAGGCGAAGTTGCCGCCCGTGCCCTGCGCCTTGTCCAGCTCCTCGATCGTCGACTTCAGCGTCTCGAACGCCTCGTCGTCGTCGAAGTCGCCCTGGACGAACCGGCAGCCCTGAACCAGCTGCTGCCAGACCTCCTCGCGGAAGGGCGTGCGGGCGTGCTCCTTGACCGCGTCGTGCACCTCCTGGGCGAAATCCTCGTCCTGCCATTCCCGCCGGGCGAAACCGATCAGCGAGAAGCCCGGGGGCAGCAGGCCGCGGTTCGCCAGGTCGTAGACGGCGGGCATCAGCTTCTTGCGCGACAGGTCACCCGTAACGCCGAAAATGACCAGGCCGGACGGCCCCGCGATGCGCGGGAGCCGCCGGTCCTGTGCGTCACGAAGCGGGTTCGCTCCGTTCACAGACAAAATTCTCAGGCCTCCGTGGGGGCGAGGCGCTCAAGCTCCGCCTCGGTGGACTTCAGCAGGTCGTTCCAGGACGCCTCGAACTTCTCGACGCCTTCGTCCTCCAGCAGCTGCACCACATCGTCGTACGAGATGCCCAGCTTCGCGACCGCGTCCAGCTCCGCGCGAGCCTGGTCGTAGGTGCCGCGGATGGTGTCACCGGCGACCACGCCGTGGTCGGCGGTGGCCTCCAGGGTGCCCTCCGGCATGGTGTTCACGGTGCCGGGGGCGACCAGGTCCACCACGTACAGGGTGTCCTTGTACGCCGGGTCCTTGACGCCGGTCGAGGCCCACAGCGGACGCTGCTTGTTGGCCTGCGCCTTGTCCAGGGTCGCCCAGCGCTCGCCGGAGAACACTTCTTCGTACGCCTCGTAGGCCAGACGGGCGTTCGCGAGCGCCGCCTTGCCCTTGAGGGCCTTGGCCTCGTCGGTGCCGACGGCGTCCAGGCGCTTGTCGATCTCCGAGTCCACGCGGGACACGAAGAAGGAGGCGACCGAGTGGATCTTGGAGAGGTCCAGGCCGGCGGCCTTCGCCTTCTCCAGACCCGCCAGGTACGCGTCCATGACCTCGCGGTAGCGCTCCAGCGAGAAGATCAGCGTGACGTTGACGCTGATGCCCTTGCCGATGACCTCGGTGATCGCCGGCAGGCCGGCCTTGGTCGCCGGGATCTTGATGAGCGTGTTGGGGCGGTCCACCAGCCAGGCGAGCTGCTTGGCCTCGGCGATGGTCGCCGTGGTCTCGTGCGCCAGACGGGGGTCGACCTCGATCGAGACCCGGCCGTCCTGGCCCTCGGTGGAGTCGTAGACGGGGCGCAGGATGTCGGCGGCGTCGCGGACGTCCGCCGTGGTGATCATGCGGATCGCCTCGTCGACGGTGACCTTGCGGGCGGCGAGGTCGGCGAGCTGCTGCTCGTAGCCGTCACCGCTGCTGATCGCCTTCTGGAAGATCGACGGGTTGGTGGTGACACCGACCACGTGGCTCTGGTCGATGAGCTCGGCCAGGTTGCCGGACGTGATGCGCTTGCGGGACAGGTCGTCCAGCCAGATCGCCACGCCCTCGTCGGAGAGGCGCTTGAGTGCGTCTGTCATGGGAATTGCATCTCCTACTTGTCTTGTTACGGGCGTCAGCGCGCGGCGGCGGCGAGCGATTCCCGGGCGGCCGCGGTGACGGCCTCCGGGGTGAAGCCGAACTCGCGGAACAGCACCTTCGCGTCGGCCGAGGCACCGAAGTGCTCCAGCGAGACGATCCGGCCGGCGTCGCCCACATAACGGTGCCAGGTCAGGCCGATGCCCGCCTCGACGGCGACGCGCGCCTTCACCGACGGCGGCAGGACGCTGTCCTTGTACTCCTGGTCCTGCTCCTCGAACCACTCGACGCACGGCATCGAGACCACGCGGGCCGGGACGCCCTCGGCCTGGAGCGCCTCGCGCGCGGCGACGGCGAGCTGGACCTCGGAACCGGTGCCGATGAGGACGACCTCGGCCGGGACGGCCTCGCCCTCGGGACCCGTCGCGTCGAAGAGGACGTACCCGCCCTTGGCGGCGTCCTCGTCGCGGTCGTAGGTCGGCACGCCCTGGCGGGTCAGCGCCAGGCCGTGCGGGGCGCCCTTGCCGAACACCTTGGTGTGGCGGCGCAGGATCTCGCGCCAGGCGATGGCGGTCTCGTTCGCGTCGGCCGGGCGGACCACGTTCAGGCCCGGGATGGCGCGCAGCGCGGCGACGTGCTCGACCGGCTGGTGCGTCGGGCCGTCCTCGCCGAGGCCGATGGAGTCGTGCGTCCACACGTACGTCACCGGCAGGTGCATCAGCGCGGACAGGCGCACGGCGTTGCGCATGTAGTCGGAGAACACCAGGAAGGTGCCGCCGTAGATGCGGGTGTGGCCGTGCAGCGCGATGCCGTTCATGGCCGCGGCCATGGCGTGCTCGCGGATGCCGAAGTGGATGGTGCGGCCGTACGGGTCGGCCTCCGGCAGCGGGTTGCCCTTCGGCAGGAACGAGGAGTTCTTGTCGATGGTCGTGTTGTTGGAGCCGGCGAGGTCGGCCGAGCCGCCCCACAGCTCCGGGATGACCGCGCCGAGCGCTTCGAGCACCTTGCCGGAGGCGGCGCGGGTGGCGACGCCCTTGCCGGTCTCGAAGGCGGGGATCCGCTCTTCCCAGCCCGCGGGCAGCTCGTTCGCCTGGATGCGGTCGAACTCGGCGGCGCGCTCCGGGTTGGCGGTGCGCCAGGCGGAGAAGTCCTTCTCCCAGGCGGCCTTGGCCTCGCGGCCGCGGTCCAGCGCCTTGCGGGTGTGCGCGATGACCGCGTCCGACACCTCGAAGGTCTGTTCCGGGTCGAAGCCGAGGACGACCTTGGTGGCCGCGATCTCATCGTTGCCGAGGGCCGAGCCGTGCGAGGCCTCGGTGCCCTGCGCGTGCGGCGCGGGCCAGGCGATGATCGAGCGGGCGGCGATGAAGGACGGACGCCCGGTCTCGGCCTTGGCGGCCTCCAGCGCGGCGTACAGGGCCTTCGGGTCGAGGTCGCCGTTCGCCTGCTGGGCGACGCGCTGGACGTGCCAGCCGTACGCCTCGAAGCGCGCGATGGTGTCCTCGGAGACGGCCGTCTCGGTGTCGCCCTCGATGGAGATGTGGTTGTCGTCCCACAGCAGCACGAGGTTGCCGAGCTTCTGGTGGCCGGCCAGCGAGGACGCCTCCGCGGAGATGCCCTCCTGCAGGCAGCCGTCGCCCGCGATCGCGTAGACCATGTGGTCGAACGGGGAGGTGCCCGGGGCGGCCTCCGGGTCGAACAGGCCGCGCTCGTAGCGGGCGGCCATCGCCATGCCCACCGCGTTCGCCACGCCCTGGCCCAGCGGGCCGGTCGTGGTCTCGACGCCCGCCGTGTGCCCGTACTCGGGGTGACCGGGGGTCTTCGAACCCCAGGTGCGGAACGCCTTGAGGTCGTCCAGCTCCAGGCCGAAACCGGCCAGGTAGAGCTGGGTGTAAAGGGTGAGGGACGAGTGCCCCGCGGAGAGCACGAAACGGTCCCGGCCGACCCATTCGGGGTCCGACGGGTCGTGCCGCATCACCTTCTGGAAGAGGGTGTACGCGGCGGGGGCCAGGCTCATGGCCGTACCGGGGTGGCCGTTCCCGACCTTCTGCACCGCGTCAGCGGCGAGAATGCGGGCCGTGTCAACGGCGCGCTGGTCCAGTTCGGTCCACTCGAGCTCTGTGGTCGTCGGCTTGGTGCTCACCGTGGGTCAGGGCTCCTCTCCACATGTCGAATCCCGGTGACGTACCGTGCACCGGCGCGATTCCGAGCCTACCCCCGGCGGGGCGTGCAGCTATTCGAGTGCCTCCACACCGTCACCACCTTGCCACGTCAGGTTCAGCGCGCCGGTGCCGATCGGCCCAACACGGGGCGACCCCCGCGCGGGGCGACGTAAGGGCAACGTCTACAGTGGCGTGGTACGCGCAAGTCTTTACCGGGCCCTCATGTCCGGAGCTTGCTGGGAGTCTCTGTCAGGGGTGTGCGTGACGGCCGTCGAATCCCGTCCAGCGGGGGTGCTCGGTACCCCTTCCGGTCACCGGCCGTTCGGGGCCCGGGCCATGGCCTTCGTGGCGCTGACGAAGCCGCGGATCATCGAGCTGCTGCTCATCACGACCGTGCCGGTGATGTTCCTCGCCGAGCAGGGCGTTCCGTCGATGTGGCTGGTCCTCGTGACCTGCTTCGGCGGCTACCTGTCCGCGGGCGGCGCGAACGCGCTGAACATGTACATCGACCGCGACATCGACGCGTTGATGGACCGGACCTCGCAGCGGCCGCTGGTCACCGGAATGGTCAGTCCGCGGGAATGCCTGGTCTTCGGCATCTCGCTCGGGGTGATCTCCACCCTCTTCTTCGGCCTGCTGGTCAACTGGCTGTCCGCCGCGCTCTCGCTCGGCGCGCTCCTCTTCTACGTCGTGGTCTACACGATGCTGCTGAAGCGGCGCACCTCGCAGAACATCGTGTGGGGCGGCATCGCGGGCTGCATGCCGGTGCTCATCGGCTGGTCGGCGGTCAAGGACGAGGTGTCCTGGGCCGCGGTCATCCTCTTCCTCGTCATCTTCTTCTGGACGCCGCCGCACTACTGGCCGCTGTCCATGAAGGTGAAGGACGACTACGCGCGGGTCGGCGTGCCGATGCTGCCGGTGGTCGCGGGCAACCGGGTCGTGGCGCGCCAGATCGTCCTCTACAGCTGGGTGATGGTGGCGGTCTCGCTGCTGCTGACCCCGCTGGGCTACACCGGGTGGTTCTACACCGCGGTGGCGCTGGTGGCCGGTGGCTGGTGGCTGTGGGAGGCGCACGCGCTGCACGCCCGGGCCAAGTCCGGGGTGACGGGCGCGAAGCTCAAGGAGATGCGGCTGTTCCACTGGTCGATCACCTACGTGTCGCTGCTGTTCGTGGCCGTGGCCGTGGATCCCTTCCTCCGCTGATTACTCACCGGTAGCATGCCGTCCATGGCAGACACCGCAGCAGTCACTCCCGACAAGAAGCAGGACCGCACCGCGGCGAAGCTGGCCAAGCAGATCGACGCCTTCGCCAAGTTGCACGGCGGCGCCGAGGGCCAGCTCGCCCACATCGGCCAGGCGGGCACCCGCATCGTGCTCGTCGGCGCCGACGGCGGCTGGGGCGACCTGGTGGCCCCCGCGTACGAGGTCGCGCAGCTCGCGGCCGAGAAGGCGGGGCTGACGCTCCAGGACGCCTTCGACGGCGAGATGGCGGCGCGGGTGCGGACCGGGCCGTACGAGTGGACCCGGATGGCCGGCATCCAACTGGGCGGCCCCGCGAACCCCGTCGCTGCCGCTGAGCCGGTGGCCGTGGCCGAGCCGGAGGCCGCGAAGCCCGAGGCCGCCCCCGCAGCCCCGCCGAAGCCGGCTCCCACCGCCGCGAAGGCCGCGCCCGCCGCCGAGGCGAAGGCCGCCCCCGCGCCTGCCGCAAAGGCTGCGCCCGCCGCCGAGGCGAAGGTCGAGCCTGCCGAGGTTGCCGCGAAGCCGGCGCCCGTGGTCGAGCCGAAGCCGGCTCCCCTGGCCGAGAAGGCCGCGCCCGCCGCCGCCGCGCCGAAGGCTGCGCCCGCCGCCGAGGCGAAGGCTGCGCCTGCCGTGGAGGCGAAGGCCGAGCCCGAGGCTCCGAAGGCCGCTGCCGCAGCGAAGGCCGAGCCGGTGGCTCCGAGTGCGGCTGCCGCCGCTGAGGCCGAGGACGCTCCCGCTGCCGAGGTGAAGGCCGCCCCCGCCCCCGCCCCCGCCCCCGCGCCTGCGGCGAAGGCTGAGCCCGAGGCCCCGAAGACGGCTGCTGCCGCTGGGGCGAAGGCCGCGCCGACTGCTGAGGCCGAGGCCGCTCCTGCCGTGGAGACGAAGGCTGAGCCCGCTGCCGAGGCTCCGGAGGCCGCTCCCGCTGCCGAGGCGAAGGCCGAGCCCGCGGCTCCGAAGCCCGCTGCCGCCGCTGAGGCGAAGGCCGCGGAGGGCAAGGCCGAGCCCGCTGCCGAGGCGAAGGCCGAGCCCGAGGCCGCGGAGGCCAAGGCCGAGCCCGACGCAGAGGAGGAGGCTCCGGAGGCCGAGGGGATCAAGGCCTCCGAATAGGTCCGGCGGGGCGGGGGTGCGGGCCGGGCCCGCCGCGAGGCGACCGGCTCGGTCAACAGCGCGAGCAACACCTCACACCCCGCTCACCCGTTAGGACGTGTGGAAGCGCACCCGCACGTTCGCCCACGTCCGCAACGGGATGACCGGATGATCGAAACGCCGCCCCTGGTGGACCAGTACTGCCAGGGAGTGCTCCGCACGGAGCTGGGCCTCGGCACCTTCGAGGCCCGCCTCGGCGGGTCGGTGGGACCGGCAGCCGCCGGGACCACCTTCTTCGACACCCAGGCCGGCTTCGCCGTGCGCCGCTGGTGTCCGCCGCTGCTCGGGCTGGAAGCCCACTGCCCGCCCGCCCATTACCTGGCCCGCCGCCGCGAACTGGGCGTCCTGGAGGCGGGGCGGCTGCTGCTGCGGGGCGCCGGAACCGCCACCTTCCTCGTCGACACCGGGGCGTCGGGCGACCTGACGGGTCCCAAGGAGCTCGCGCTCGCCGCGGACGCGGAGGCCCACGAGATCGTCCGGCTGGAGTTACTGGCCGAGCACGTCGCCGACACCTCCGGCACCGCCGAGGGCTTCCTCGCCAATCTCGCCGAGGCCTTCCAGCACGCGGCCGCCGGAGCCCTCGCCTTCACCGCGGGGACCGGTCCGGGCGCCGGTCACGGCGCCGCCCTGGCCTTCGCGCCCGAGCCGCCCGGCCCCGACGAGGTGCGCGGCGCGGCGGCGCGGTGGTTGGCCCGGCGGGTCAAGGGCGGGCCGGTCCGGGACCCCGTACTCGTCCGGCACCTGCTGTGGAGCGCGGTCGGCTCGGGGCTGCCGCTCCAGCTGCACGCCGGCGCGGGGGATCCGCGCGAACGCCTCGACCGCGGCGATCCGGCCCTGCTGACGGACTTCGTCCGGGCGACGGCGGGTCTGGGCACCGACCTGGTGCTGCTGCACGGGTACCCGTACCACCGGCACGCCGCGCACCTGGCGGCCGCCTTCCCGCACGTCTACGCCGACCTCGGTCCGGCCCTCGCCCGCACCGGGGCGGGCGCCGACGCGGTGCTGGCGGAACTGCTGGAGACGGCGCCGTTCGGCAAGCTGCTCTACTCCAGCGGCGGCCGCGAACTGCCCGAACTGCACGTGGTCGCGGCCCGGGTGTTCCGGGAGGCGCTCGGTCGGGTGCTGGGCGGCTGGGTCGCCGACGGCTCCTGGTCCTGGCGGGACGCCGAGCGGGTGGCGGCCCTGCTCGCGGCGGGCAACGCCCGCCGCGTCTACCGCTTGGACCGGCGCTGAATCAGACCGACGCCGGGAGCGCCGATTCCTGGGCCGGGATCTCCGCCCGCGCCTCGGGGCGTTCGCGCAGGCTGAGCGCCACCCGCAGGACGGCGATCCACACGAGGCACGAGCCGAGCATGTGGACGGCGACCAGCACCTCGGGCACCTTGGTGAAGAACTGGACGTAGCCGACGGCCCCCTGGGCGAGCAGCACGACCAGCAGTTCGCGGGCGCGCGCCCGGGTGTCGTCCGGCGCGTCCACCACGCGCAGCACCAGCCACATCGCGACGGCCAGCGCGCACACCAGCCAGGCCGCGATGGCGTGCACGTGCGCGGTGGTGGTCCAGTCGAACGGCATCCGCTTGATGTCGCTGCTGTCACCGGCGTGCGGGCCGGAACCGGTGACGACGGTGCCCGCCGCGATCAGCACCAGGGTCGCCGCGAGCATCGCCCACGACAGCTTGCGCACCGGCGCGGGAACGCGCGGCCGGGGCGCGGTGTCGCCCTCGCGGGTGCGCTGCCAGGTGAGGGTGGTGACCGTGATGAGCGAGGTGGCGAGCAGGAAGTGGCCCGCCACGCTGTAGGGGTTGAGGCCCGTCATCACGGTGATGCCGCCGAGCACGGCGTTCGCCATGACGATGACGAACTGCGTCCACCCGAGCTTCGTCAGCGTCCGGCGCCACGGCACGGCCGAGCGGGCCGCGACGATGCCCCAGCCGACCGCCGCGCACAGGACGTACGTCAGCATGCGGTTGCCGAACTCGATGGCGCCGTGGAAGCCCTGGGCCGGCGTCGCGAACAGGCTGTCGTCGGTGCACTTGGGCCAGGTGTCGCAGCCCAGGCCGGAGCCGGTCAGCCGGACGGCGCCGCCGGTGACGACGATGACCACACTCATCACGAGTGCGGCGAGCGCGGCCCGCTGGACCGTGCGCGGCGACGGCGTCCAGCGGCTGGCGATGTAAGCGAGGGGGGAGAACACGCCCCCTATCGTAGGCGGCGCCTTGTGCAAACTTTCACGAGGGGGTGCCGTCAGGTGTGTCAGGCGCGTCACTTGGAGTCTCGGGGGCGATCATCAGCCGGAACCGGGCGCCCGCCGGGTCCCCTTCCTCCTGCCACCACACCCGGATCCGCCAATGCGCGCCGGGGCCGGGGTAGTCCGGGGATTCGGTGAAGCCGCGGAAGAGGTCGTTCGCCACCTCCTCCGCCGTCCTGTTCGTCACTTCTGCGGCGTTGTGCCAGGGATGTCCCTGTACGTTCCACAGCCCGTCAGGACCTCGGACGTCGAACCGCCACACCGCGAGCCAGGGGAGGGAGCCGAGCGTCTCGGCCACCCGGTCGCCGTCGAGGCGCAGCCCGGCCGCGATCCGCTCCGGCTCCACGCCCTGGATCCGGGCGGCCACCACGGCCTGGGGGAGCAGCCGTTCGGGCAGCAACCCGTCCGCGCGCAGACCCACCAGGGACTCGAAATCGAGGAAGCGCAGCCGCAGTTCCAGCTGGCGCTCGATGTGCGCCAGCGCGTCCTCGGCCTCCTGGGCCTCCGCCGGGCCCGGGCCGACCTGGAGCAGCCGCCGGAAGTCCCGCTCGGCGTCCACCGCCCAGGCCACCGAGTCCTCGGCCAGCCCCAGCTCGGCGAGCCGGTCCCCGAGGAACACCTTGGCCTGGGCCAGGCCGCGCTGGTTGACCGGATCGTGCGGGTCCAACCCCGCCAGCACGTCCACCGCCGAGCGGGTCACGTCCAGGGCCCGCTCGCCGGCGGCCCGTTCCATCGGGCTCGGGCCCTCCTCGGCCGCGGCGCCCAGCGGGTGCCGCGGCAGCCGGTCCGCGTCGCTCAGCGGCCAGGCCAGCCAGACCCCCTGGTTGATCAGACCCCGGGCGTACCAGCGGGCGTACTCCGGGTCGTGCCCGGCGGCCTGCTGCGCGTGTCGCAGCCCCTCCTCCAGGGCCGACAGCGCCCCGGCCCGGTCCCCGTCCGCGAAGCGGCGCCCCGCCAGGTCGCCCAGGCGCAGGCCGAGCCGGGCCGCGCACTCGGGGTCGCTGCGCGCGGGCTCCCGCAGCGCGGAGATCAGCTCGCCCAGCAGGCGCTCGCGCTCACCCGGCTCCGCGTGCGCGGCGCCCGAACGGATCCGGGACCACTGTTCGTCGAGCCGCAGTGCGGCCTCTCGCTGCGCCATGCCCGCCCCCCCCGGCTTCGTGTCGTGTGGAGGCGTCCATCCTTGCGGGAAGGCCGTGGCGGGGGGAAGGTCTTCTCTGCCGGCGCAACAGGAACCGGTCACTCCCGGACGGCCCCCGCTCCGCCTACTCCCAGCGGAAGAACCGCGCCGCGGCGCCCAGACCGAGCGCCGCCCAGGCCGCCAGCACGGCCGCGTCGCCCCACGGCAACGACGCGCCCTCCTGGAGCACCGCCCGCAGTCCGTGGGACAGGGCGGTGATCGGCAGCAGTTCGAGGACCGTGCGCACCGCCTCCGGGAACTTCTCCATCGGCACGATCACCCCGCCGCCGACCAGCAGCAGCAGGAACACCAGGTTCGCGGCGGCCAGCGTCACCTCGGCCTTGAGCGTGCCCGCCATCAGCAGCCCGAGCCCGGAGAAGGCGGCGGTGCCGAGCAGGACCAGTGCGGCCACCGACAGCGGGTCGCCGTGCGGGGACCAGCCGAGCCCGAGGGCGATCACCGACAGCAGGGCGATCTGGAGCACCTCGGTGACCAGGACCGACAGGGTCTTGGCGGCCAGCAGGGCCCAGCGCGGCAGCGGCGAGGCCCCCAGCCGCTTGAGGACCCCGTAGCGGCGGTCGAAGCCGGTGGCGATGGCCTGGCCGGTGAAGGCCGTGGACAGCACCGCGAGGGCCAGGATGCCGGGGGCGAGGAAGTCCACGGACCGCTGGGCGCCCGTGTCGACGATGTCCACGGCCGAGAACAGCACCAGAAGCAGCGCCGGGATGATCACGGTGAGCAGCAGCTGCTCGCCGTTGCGCAGCAGCATCCGGGTCTCCAGCGCGGTCTGCGCGAAGATCATGCGGGACACGGGCGCGGCCCCCGGCCCGGGGGTGAACGTACCGGCGCTCATGCGCGCAGCTCCTTGCCCGTGAGTTCCAGGAAGACGTCTTCGAGCGTGTGCCGCTCGACCGTGAGGCTGTCCGGCATGACCCCGTGCTGGGCGCACCAGGAGGCGACCGTGGCCAGCAGCTGCGGGTCGATGTCGCCGGTGAGGCGGTAGACGCCGGAGGTGGTCTCGGCGGCCTGGGTGCCGTCGGGCAGCGCCTTGAGGAGCGAGGCGAGGTCGAGCGCGGGGCGGCCGGTGAAGCGCAGCGTGTTCTCGGCGCCGCCGCGGCACAGCTGCTCGGGGCTGCCGTGCACGATGACGCGGCCCGCGTCGACGATGGCGACCTCGTCGGCGAGCTGCTCGGCCTCGTCCATGTGGTGGGTGGTGAGCACGACGGTGACCCCGTCGGCGCGCAGTTCCCGTACGAGGTCCCAGGTGGCGCGGCGGGCCTGGGGGTCCAGGCCGGCGGTCGGCTCGTCCAGGAAGACCAGTTCGGGGCGGCCGACGACGGCCATGGCGAGGGACAGGCGCTGCTGCTGGCCGCCGGAGAGGCGGCGGTAGGCGGTGCGGCCGCAGTCGCCGAGCCCGAGCCGTTCCACCAGCATGCCGACGTCGAGGGGGTCGGCGTACAGCGCGGCCATGTGCCGCAGCATCTCGACGGCGCGGGCGCCGGAGTAGATCCCGCCGGACTGGAGCATCACGCCGATCCGCGGGCGCAGGGCCGGGGCGTCGGCGACGGGGTCCAGGCCGAGGACGCGGACGGTTCCGGCGTCGGGGCGGTGGTAGCCCTCGCAGATTTCCACAGTGGTCGTCTTGCCCGCGCCGTTGGGACCTAGGACCGCGGTGACCGAGGCCCTAGGGACGGTGAGGTCGAGGCCGTCCACCGCCGTTTTGGGGCCGTACCGCTTCACCAGTCCGCGGATCTCCACGGCGGGGTCGTTGCTCATGCGGGTGAGTCTACGGAGGCGGCCCGGGGGTCCTAGGTCCCGGGTCCACCGGGTCGCGGGTCCGCCCATTCATGACTTTTTCATACCGAACGGAGCACCGGGGAGGACCTAACTTCGAAAGGTGAACAGCATCGCGCAGAACGTCGAAGCCACCTCGGGGCAGGCCGAGCACAAGGCGCACGATCTCGGGCACCCGACGCGCTATTTCGTTTCGGCGATGCTCGCCGGCGCCTACATCGGGATCGGCGAGATCCTGCTCCTGGTCGCGATCTCACCCTTCGTGGCCAAGGGGTCGGCGGCCGTGAAACTGCTGGAGGGCGCGGTCTTCCCGATCGCGCTGACCATCGTGATGTTCGCCGGCGCCCAGCTCTTCACCAGCAACGTGATGGTCATGCTGGTCGGCGCGCTGTCCGGCCGCACCGGGGTGAAGGACCTGCTCGCCTCCTGGGCGCTCTCGCTGAGCGGCAACCTGGTGGGGGCCTTCGGCTTCGGCGCCATGGTGCACGCCTCGGGCGTGACCTCCTCGCCCTCGGCGCGGGCCATGCTCACCGAGATGGTGCACGGGAAGATGGCGCTCAGCGGCGGTCAGCTCTTCTGGCGCGCGGTGCTCTGCAACATGCTGGTCTGCCTGGCGATCTGGATGTTCACCCGGGCGCGCGGGGACGCGGCGAAGATTTTCGTCCTGTGGCTGCCCGTGGCGGTGTTCGTGGCGGTCGGATTCGAACACTGCGTGGCGAACATGGCGGTCTTCAGCCTGGCGATCCTGGACGGGCGGGCCGGATTCGGTGACCTCCTGCGCAATCTGATGTTCACCGTGCCGGGAAACATCGTCGGCGGAGGCTTGCTGGTGGGGGCCGTGTACTGGTTCACCGGAGGGTCGCGCCGGGATTGCGGAATAGTTGCTTCCAGTTGATCGGCGTCACGCTGCGTCGACAGATTAGGTAACCCTTAGTGATGGAGGCCACCACTGGTGGCCTCCATCACGGCTTGTCGCCCCCCGGGCATTTACGCAACAATGGCGTTGTGAAATACGGCGAACGGCTGACCGAGACCCCCCCGGGGGAACTCGCGACCGGAGAGCGGTCCACCCGCAACCGGGTCGCGCGGTCGATCCTGGACCACGGTCCGTCGACCGTCGCCGACCTGGCCCAGCGGCTCGGCCTCACCCAGGCCGCCGTCCGGCGCCACCTCGACGCGCTCCTCGCGGACGACGTGGTCGCCGCCCGGGAACAGCGGGTGTACGGCGCCCGCACCCGGGGCCGGCCCGCCAAGGTCTTCGCGCTCACCGACTGCGGCCGGGACGCCTTCGACCAGTCCTACGACGCCCTCGCCACCGAGGCCCTGCGCTGGATCGCGCGGGCCGCCGGCGGCGGGGAGCAGGGCGAAGCGGCGGTCGCCGCCTTCGCCCGGGCGAGGATGGACGCGCCGGCGCGGGCCTATCGCGAAGCGGTCGACGCGGCGGACCCCGCGGACCGCACCGAGGCCCTTGCCAGGGCGTTGACCGCGGACGGGTACGCTGCCACGGCGAAGAGCGCCCCGGGACCGCACAGTGGAGAGCAGCTCTGCCAGCACCACTGCCCGGTCGCCCACGTGGCCGAGCAGTTCCCGCAGCTGTGCGAGGCGGAGACCGAGGTCTTCTCCCGCCTGCTCGGGACGCACGTGCAGCGGCTCGCCACCATCGCCCACGGCGACGGGGTGTGCACCACCTTCATCCCGCGCGGCACCGGGCCGGGCGCGCACGCCCCACAGACCGACACATCTGCATCAACTTCTGTACGCACCGCCGGGAGGAACCCCGCATGACCACGGAGATCGCTCACCCTGAGCTGGATGGCCTGGGCACCTACGAATACGGTTGGGCCGACTCCGACACGGCCGGTGCCACGGCCAAGCGGGGTCTGTCCGAGGAGGTCGTCCGCGACATCTCGGCGAAGAAGTCCGAGCCGGAGTGGATGCTGAAGCTCCGCCTCAAGGGCCTCAAGCTCTTCGGCAAGAAGCCCATGCCGAACTGGGGCTCCGACCTCTCCGGCATCGACTTCGACAACATCAAGTACTTCGTGCGTTCGACCGAGAAGCAGGCCGCTTCCTGGGAGGACCTGCCCGAGGACATCAAGAACACGTACGACAGGCTCGGCATCCCGGAGGCGGAGAAGCAGCGCCTCGTCGCCGGTGTCGCGGCCCAGTACGAGTCCGAGGTCGTCTACCACCAGATCCGTGAGGACCTGGAGGAGCAGGGCGTGATCTTCCTCGACACGGACACCGCGCTCAAGGAGCACCCGGAGCTCTTCCAGGAGTACTTCGGCACGGTCATCCCGGTCGGCGACAACAAGTTCGCGTCGCTGAACACCGCCGTGTGGTCGGGCGGCTCGTTCATCTACGTCCCCAAGGGCGTCAAGGTCGACATCCCGCTCCAGGCCTACTTCCGTATCAACACGGAGAACATGGGCCAGTTCGAGCGGACGCTGATCATCGTGGACGAGGACGCCTACGTCCACTACGTCGAGGGCTGCACCGCCCCGATCTACTCCTCGGACTCGCTGCACAGCGCCGTGGTCGAGATCATCGTGAAGAAGGGCGGCCGCTGCCGCTACACGACGATCCAGAACTGGTCGAACAACGTCTACAACCTGGTCACCAAGCGCGCCGTGGCGTACGAGGGCGCGACCATGGAGTGGATCGACGGCAACATCGGTTCCAAGGTCACCATGAAGTACCCGGCCGTCTACCTGATGGGGGAGCACGCCAAGGGCGAGACCCTCTCCATCGCCTTCGCGGGCGAGGGCCAGCACCAGGACGCCGGCTCCAAGATGGTCCACATGGCGCCGAACACCTCCTCGAACATCGTCTCCAAGTCGGTGGCCCGCGGTGGCGGCCGCACCTCGTACCGCGGTCTGGTCGAGATCGGCGAGGGCGCGCACGGCTCCAAGTCGAACGTGCTCTGTGACGCCCTGCTGGTCGACACGATCTCCCGCTCGGACACGTACCCGTACGTGGACGTCCGCGAGGACGACGTCTCCATGGGCCACGAGGCCACCGTCTCCAAGGTCTCCGACGACCAGCTCTTCTACCTGATGAGCCGCGGTCTGACCGAGTTCGAGGCGATGGCGATGATCGTGCGCGGCTTCGTCGAGCCGATCGCGCGCGAGCTGCCGATGGAGTACGCGCTGGAGCTGAACCGGCTGATCGAGCTGCAGATGGAGGGTTCGGTCGGCTAGTCCGACCCACCCGCCCCGCAGCGCAGATCCCTTTGACGCACGACGCAGGAAGAGAGCAAGACGACAGCCATGGCAGAGGCTCAGAGCGCCCCCAAGGACCTGACGGTCCAGGGCGGAACCCCCGCGGTGGGCTCCACCACCGCCGGCGCGATCGCGGTGGCCGCCGAGTCCACCGTCGCCACCCGGATGAGCGCGCCCCCGTCCTTCGACGTGGCGGACTTCCCCGTGCCGCACGGCCGTGAGGAAGAGTGGCGCTTCACCCCGCTGGCCCGCCTGCGTGGTCTCCACGACGGCACCGCGGTCGCCAACGGCACCATGAAGGCGCAGATCGACGCGCCCGAGGGCGTCACCATCGAGTCGGTGGACCGCGACGACGCCCGCGTCGGCAAGGCCGGTACGCCGGTCGACCGCGTCGCGGCCCAGGCGTTCTCGTCGTTCGCCAAGGCCACGGTCGTCACCGTGCCCAAGGAGCAGGTGCTCACCGAGCCGGTGCGCGTCTCGCTGCACGGCGAGGGCGGCACCACCTTCGGCCACACGGTCTTCGACGTGCAGGCCTTCGCCGAAGCGATCATCGTCATCGACCACACCGGTGACGGCGTCCGCGCCGCCAACGTCGACTTCCTGGTCGGCGACGGCGCCAAGCTCACCGTGGTCTCGGTCCAGGACTGGGACGACACCGCCGTCCACTGCTCCCAGCACAACGCGCTGATCGGCCGTGACGCGAGCTTCAAGTCGATCGTGATCACCTTCGGCGGCGACCTCGTCCGACTGCACCCGCGCGTGCACTACGCCGGTCCCGGCGGCGAGGCCGAGCTCCTCGGCCTGTACTTCACCGACAAGGGCCAGCACCAGGAGCACCGCCTCCTGGTCGACCACGTCGCCCCGCACTGCAAGTCCCACGTGGTCTACAAGGGCGCGCTGCAGGGCCAGGACGCGCACGCGGTGTGGATCGGTGACGTCCTCATCGAGAAGACCGCCGAGGGCACCGACACCTACGAGATGAACCGCAACCTCGTCCTCACGGACGGCGCGCGGGTCGACTCGGTGCCGAACCTGGAGATCGAGACCGGCGAGATCGTCGGCGCCGGCCACGCCTCCGCGACCGGCCGCTTCGACGACGAGCAGCTCTTCTACCTCCAGTCCCGCGGCATCCCGGCCGACGAGGCCCGCCGCCTGGTCGTGCGCGGCTTCTTCGCCGAGCTGGTCCAGCAGATCGGTGTCGACGACATCGAGGAGCGCCTGCTGGCGAAGATCGACCTCGAACTGCAGGCGTCGGTCTGATGACCTTCGTCAAGGCCTGCGCGCTGAGCGAGCTGGAGACGGACACCCCCAAGCGGGTGGAACTCGACGGCACGCCGGTGTCCGTCGTCCTCACCGAGGGGGAGGTGTTCGCGATCAACGACATCTGCTCGCACGCGAACGTGTCCCTCTCGGAGGGCGAGGTCGACGACTGCATGATCGAGTGCTGGCTGCACGGCTCGGCGTTCGACCTGCGGACCGGCAAGCCGTCCGGTCTGCCGGCCACGCGGCCCGTACCCGTTTACCCCGTAAAGATCGAAGGGGGCAACGTCCTTGTCGACGTACGCGCCTCCCTCACCCAGGAGTCCTGAGGTATCCATGGCAACGCTTGAAATCCACGACCTGCACGTCTCCGTCGAGGCCGAAAACGGCGCCCGCGAGATCCTCAAGGGCGTCGACCTCACCGTCAAGCAGGGTGAGACGCACGCCATCATGGGTCCGAACGGCTCCGGCAAGTCCACCCTCGCGTACTCGCTCGCCGGTCACCCGAAGTACACCATCACCGGTGGCACCGTGACCCTCGACGGCGAAGACGTCCTGGAGATGTCGGTCGACGAGCGCGCCCGCGCCGGCGTCTTCCTCGCCATGCAGTACCCGGTCGAGGTCCCCGGCGTCTCGGTCTCCAACTTCCTGCGCACCTCCGCCACGGCGATCCGCGGCGAGGCCCCCAAGCTGCGCACCTGGGTGAAGGAGGTCAAGTCCGCGATGGAGCAGCTCCAGATGGACCCGGCCTTCGCCGAGCGCAACGTCAACGAGGGCTTCTCCGGCGGTGAGAAGAAGCGCCACGAGATCCTCCAGCTGGAGCTCCTCAAGCCGAAGATCGCGATCCTCGACGAGACCGACTCCGGCCTCGACGTCGACGCGCTGCGCCAGGTCTCCGAGGGCGTCAACCGCGTCCGCGAGACCGGCGAGGTCGGCACCCTGCTGATCACGCACTACACGCGGATCCTCCGCTACATCAAGCCCGATTTCGTCCACGTCTTCTCCGAAGGCCGCATCGTCGAGTCCGGTGGCGCCGAACTCGCCGACAAGCTGGAGGCCGAGGGTTACGTGGCGTACAGCACGAAGGGTGGCGCTACCGCGTGACACAGCTGCCTGGCCTCCTCGACATCGAGGCGATCCGCAAGGACTTCCCCCTGCTGGATCGTGTGGTCCACGACGGGAAGAAGATCGTTTACCTGGACAACGCGGCGACCTCGCAGAAGCCGCGCCAGGTGCTCGACGCGCTGAACGAGTACTACGAGCAGCACAACGCCAACGTCCACCGCGGCGTGCACGTGCTCGCCGAGGAGGCCACGGCGCTGTACGAGGGCGCCCGCGACAAGGTCGCCGCCTTCATCAACGCGCCGAGCCGCGACGAGGTGATCTTCACGAAGAACGCCTCCGAGTCGCTCAACCTGGTCGCGAACATGCTCGGCTGGGCCGACGAGCCCTACCGGGTCGACCGCGAGACCGAGATCGCCATCACGGAGATGGAGCACCACTCCAACATCGTGCCGTGGCAGCTGCTCTCGCAGCGCACCGGCGCGAAGCTGAAGTGGTTCGGCCTCACCGACGACGGCCGTCTCGACCTGTCCAACATCGAAGAGGTCATCACGGAGAAGACGAAGATCGTCTCCTTCACGCTGGTCTCCAACATCATGGGCACGGTCAACCCGACCGAGGCGATCGTCCGGCGCGCGCAGGAGGTCGGCGCGCTGGTGCTGATCGACGCCTCGCAGGCCGCTCCGCACATGCCGCTCGACGTGCAGGCGCTCGGCGCCGACTTCGTGGCCTTCACCGGTCACAAGATGTGCGGCCCGACCGGCATCGGCGTCCTGTGGGGACGCCAGGAGCTGCTGGAGGACCTGCCCCCGTTCCTCGGTGGCGGCGAGATGATCGAGACCGTGTCGATGCACGCCTCGACCTACGCTCCCGCGCCGCACAAGTTCGAGGCGGGTACGCCCCCGATCGCCCAGGCCGTCGGCCTCGGCGCGGCCGTGGACTACCTGAGCGCGATCGGCATGGACAAGATCGCCGCGCACGAGCACGCGATCACCGAGTACGCGGTCAAGCGCCTGCTCGAAGTCCCCGACCTGCGGATCATCGGCCCCACCACGGCCGAGGACCGCGGCGCGGCCATCTCCTTCACGCTGGGCGACATCCACCCCCACGACGTCGGCCAGGTCCTGGACGAGCAGGGCATCGCGGTCCGCGTGGGACACCACTGCGCGCGCCCCGTCTGCCTGCGCTACGGAATTCCTGCGACCACCCGGGCGTCGTTCTACCTGTACTCCTCTCCGGCCGAGGTCGACGCGCTGATCGACGGGCTGGAGCACGTACGGAACTTCTTCGGATAGTGACGGACATGACGAAGGCGTTGGGGCAGCAGTGAAGCTGGATTCGATGTACCAGGAACTGATCCTGGACCACTACAAGCACCCGCACGGGCGTGGCCTGCGCGACGGCGACGCCGAGGTGCACCACGTCAACCCGACGTGCGGCGACGAGATCACGCTGCGCGTGAAGTACGACGGCGAGACGCTCACCGACGTCTCGTACGAGGGCCAGGGCTGCTCCATCAGCCAGGCCAGCGCGTCCGTGCTGAACGAGCTGCTCGTCGGCAAGGACCTCGCCGACGCGCGCCGGATCCAGGAGACCTTCCTGGAGCTGATGCAGTCGAAGGGCAAGATCGAGCCCGACGAGGCCATGGAAGAGGTGCTGGAGGACGCGGTCGCGTTCGCCGGCGTCGCCAAGTTTCCCGCGCGGGTCAAGTGTGCTCTGCTGAGCTGGATGGCGTGGAAGGACGCGACCGCCCAGGCTCTGGGCGACGCGGAGAGGAAGACGGCATGACCGAGAACGCGACGCCCGAGGCGTCGATCAAGCCGGCCAGCGAGGAAGAGGTCCGCGAGGCCCTCTACGACGTGGTCGACCCCGAGCTGGGCATCGACGTCGTCAACCTGGGCCTGATCTACGGCATCCACGTCGACGACGCGAACATCGCCACCCTCGACATGACGCTGACGTCCGCGGCCTGCCCGCTGACCGACGTGATCGAGGACCAGGCGAAGTCGGCGACGGAGGGCATCGTCAACGAGCTGCGCATCAACTGGGTGTGGATGCCGCCGTGGGGCCCGGACAAGATCACCGACGACGGCCGCGAGCAGCTGCGCGCGCTCGGCTTCAACGTCTGATCCCGTTCGACGGCTGATTCCAGATGTTCCCCACGGAACCCCCCGCACGCGAGTGCGGGGGGTTCCGTGCGTTCCGGGGGCCGCCGTCGGGCCGCCGTTGTTTTCCGGGGTCCGCTGTTATCCCGGCGGACGGATCGCGTGCACCGGGAGTTGGCCACGGTGGCCGAATCTTCTCGACGGCCGTCATGTCATGGCGGCGCCGCAGTCGAGAGGACCCCTTGTGACCGTCAGGCCGTCCAGCCCTTCACCGGCACGCCGTGTGGCCGCCGCGGGAGCCGCCGGGGCCGCGGCCCTGCTCGTCGCGGGGCTCACCGCGCCCGCTTTCGCGGCGCCGGCGCCCGCGCCGTCGGCGCAGGTGGCCGCCCCGACCATCACGCTCTCCGCCGGCTACCTGTCGGGAGCCGTCGGGGCCGTCGGCGACGCGGGCGTGACCGTGCGGGTGGCGCAGGCCGCCGCCACGGGCACCCCGCTGCGGGACGCCGCGCTCAAGGTCGAGGTGATCGCCTCCAGCAATCCGGCGGTCGCCGCGCCCGGCGACGTACGCATCGACCGGACCCGGGGCGGGCGCGAGCTGACCGTGCACCCGCGCGGGCGCGGCTACACCGAGCTGACCGTGCGGGTCACCGGCCGCAGTGGGAAGAGCGCCACCGCCACCCTCGGGTACGCCGCCTCCGCGCGGGTGAGCGGCGGGGCCGCGGGCACGCGCTACCTCACCGGCTCCTCGGACGCCTCGGCGGCCGTGGACGCGGGCGGCGGGTACGCGCTGGTGGCCGACGACGAGTCCAACGTGCTGCGGCTGTACGACCGTTCCCGCTCCGGTGCGCCGGTCAAGACCTGGGACCTCGGCGCCGCCCTCGGGGTGAAGAAGGAAGTCGACATCGAGGCCGCCGCCCGGGTCGGCGACACCGTCTACTGGACCGGTTCGCTCGGCAACAACAAGGACGGCAAGTACAAGGCGGAACGGAACACGGTCTTCACCACGAAGATCACCGGTTCCGGCGCCGCCACCGAGGTCACCTTCACCGCCGCCTACAAGGGGCTGCGCGAGGACCTCATCGCCTGGGACACGGCGAACGGCAACCGCTACGGCTTCGCCGCGGGCACCGCCGCCGGGCAGGTCCCCAAGCGGATCGACGGTTTCAACGTGGAGGGCCTGGAGTTCGCGCCGGGTTCCACGACCACGGCCTACCTGGGCTTCCGTGCGCCGCTGGCGCCGGCCGTGCGCGGCGGGAAGGCGCTGATCGTGCCCGTCACGAACATCGACCAGGTGGTGGCGAAGGGTGCCAAGGCCGTCTTCGGTCCGGGCATCGAGCTGGACCTGGGCGGGCTCGCGATCCGCGACATCCGCAAGAACGCGGCGAACCAGTACCTGATCCTGGCCGGCTCCTGGGCCGCCGACGACAACACCGACCCCTACGCCCTCTACTCCTGGGACGGGGTCGCCGGGCATGCTCCGAAGAAGCGCCTCGACCTGCCCACCACCGACCCCGGCGGCTGGGAAGCCGTGGTCGCCGTACCCGACCTGCGGGCGCCCGGCGCCCGCGTCCAGCTGATCACCGACAGCGGTTCCGCCGACCTGTACGGCGACGGCACCGAGGCCAAGGACCTCGGCCACCCCGAGTGGAAGAAGTCCCGGTCCGCATGGTTCACGCTCGATTCCGTCCGTGGGGGTACCCGATGAAGTCACTGAAGACGCAGAAGCCGATGCGGAAGCAGCTCGGCACGGCGGCGATCGCCGCGCTGATGCTGGCCGGCGTGATGAACATGCCGGCGCAGGCCGCCAGTTACGGCACGCCGACCATCTCGCTGTCCGCCGGCTACCTGTCCGGGGCCGTGGGCGGGGTCGGTGACCCGCTCGTTGACGTCACCGTCGCCCAGAGCGGGGCCGACGTCTCCGCGCTCACCGTGAGCGCCTCCGCGTCGAGCAAGTCCTCGGTGGCCGGGACCGGCGACGTGAGCGTCACCGGAGCCGGAGCGGTCCGCAAGCTCGCCGTCACCGCCCGCGGCCGCGGGTACACCAACCTCACCGTCAAGGTGACCGGCCTGGGCGGCAAGAGCGCGACCAAGACCCTGTCCTACGCCGCCTCGGCGGCCGTGCAGAACCCGGCCGACGCCCGCTACCTCACCGGGTCCGCGGACTCCTCGGCCGCCGTGGACGTCGGGGGCGGCTTCACCGTCGTCGCGGACGACGAGTCCAACGTGCTGCGCCTGTACGACCGTTCCGCGTCCGGCGCGCCCGTCAGGACCTGGGACTTCAGCTCGCAGCTCGGGGTCAGCAAGGAGGTGGACATCGAGGGCGCCACGCGCATCGGCAACACCATCTACTGGACCGGTTCGCTCGGCAACAACAAGGACGGCGAGTACAAGGCCCCCCGCAACACGGTGTTCACCACGACGCTGAGCGGCTCCGGGTCCACCACGCAGCTCGCCTACGGGCGTTCGTACAAGAAGCTCCGCGACGACCTGGTGGCCTGGGACAAGGCGAACGGGAACCGCTACGGCTTCGCGGCGGGCACCGCCGACGGCGAGGCGCCCAAGCAGATCGACGGTTTCAACGTGGAGGGCCTGGAGTTCGCGCCGGGATCCACGACCACGGCCTACCTGGGCTTCCGTGCGCCGCTGGCGCCGGCCGTGCCCGGCGGGAAGGCCCTGATCGTGCCCGTCACCAACTTCGACAAGGTGCTCGCGAGCGGCGCCAAGGCCGTCTTCGGTCCGGGCATCGAGCTGGACCTGGGCGGGCTCGCGATCCGCGACATCCGCAAGAACGCGGCGAACCAGTACCTGATCCTGGCCGGCTCCTGGGCCGCCGACGACAACACCGACCCCTACGCCCTCTACTCCTGGGACGGAGTGGCCGGGCACGCCCCGGTGAAGCGGACCGACCTGCCGACCAGTGACGCGGGCGGCTGGGAGGCCATCGTCGAGGTGCCGGACCTGAGCGTGCCGGGGGCCCGGGTGCAGCTGATCACCGACTGCGGGTCGGCGGACCTGTACGGGGACGGGACCGATGCCAAGGACCTGACCCACGCGGAATGGAAGAAGTCGCGCTCGGGGTGGTTCACGGTCGGCTAGTACGCGGCCGGTGCGTCGCCCGGCGCCGGCGAGCGGCCCGGACCTGCCCAGGAGGGCGGGTCCGGGCCGCTCTTCGTCCGCTACGCCCCGCTAGGGGGTGTCTGACGGATGTCCGTGGCGTCGCGGCGCCCGGCACGCACTCTCGCCGCACCGACCGAAAGCCCAAGTACGTCCAGTACATGGACTTCCGTTCGGCACGCCGAGAGCACGCACCGGACGCCGCTCCTTCACCACGCACATCCGTCAGACACCCCCTAGCCCGCCCGGCCCGCCGGGTGGAAGTTGAGGCGTTCGCGGACGACCGGGAAGCCGGCCTTGGTGAAGTTCGCGGCCATGGGGAAGTTGCCCTGGTCCGTGGCTCCGGTGACGAACTCCGCGCCCCGCTCCACCAGGAAGTGGGTGCACTCGGCGAGGAGGTCGTAGGCGTAGCCGCGCCCGCGCTGCTGCGGGAGGACCCCGATGAAGCCGACGGTCGGGCCGGAGGGGTTGTGGGCCGGGATGTGGATGCCGGCCAGTTCGCCCTCCGGGGTGTGCGCGAGCTGCCACCACTCCCGCGGGGAGGGGCACCAGTGGAAGAAGTCGAGTTCCTCCTGGGCGGCCCGGTCCAAGCCGCCCTCCGCGACGGCCCGTTGCGCGTGGGCGTCCAGGGTGGCGGAGTGGATGCGGCGCAACGCGTCGAAGAACACGGCGTCGTCGGGCTCGGCGCGGAAGCGCAGCCGTCCGGGCCGCTCGGGCAGACCCGATTCCGGGGTCCAGCGGTACAGGAAGCGTTCCACCAGGAGTGCGTACCCGGCGGCCCGCGCGGCGGCGAAGCGGGTCTCGGCGGCGGCGCGCTGGCGGGGTTCCTCCCGCCAGCCACCGGGCAGGTTGATCTCCAGTTCGACCTGCCGGGGAGCGGAGCGCAGGAGCGCGGCCCCGGCCTCCTCCTCGCCCTCGGCCACGTCGAACCAGTTGATGTTGACGGGCTCCGCGTCGTCGGGGCCGCCCCACCACGCGCCGCGTGCGACGACCGCGCCGTCGCGCAGGGCGACGCGCTTCCAGTCGGGGCGGAAGCTGGTGCGCCGATGGGCCTCGCCGGCGGCCAGGGGGTCGGGGAGTGCGTCGAAGAGATGGGCGTCGCTCGCGGAGAGCGTGCGGATGACCGGACCGGTCATGGATTCCTCCGGGAAAAGAGCTGTGCGGAGCGCTCCCGGTCAGAACGGACGAACCACGCCGGGACAGCGGAAGAGGGAGCGCTGGATGGGTGTGAACTGCACGGCACTCGCCTCCTTCCGTCGGTCTCAAGGCGTGGATGCACACGGTATGTGATCTTGCGCGGGTCCGTCCACGGGTTTTCGCCCGGGCTCACTGTGTACGGACGTACGCATCGATGTGTACCCTCGTACGCATGCCCTACGTACTGCTCGCCGCCGCCATCGCCGCCGAGGTGGCCGGGACCACCGCCATGAAGTACAGCGACGGCTTCACCCGGCTGTGGCCCTCGCTCGGGACCCTGCTCGGCTACGTCATCGCCTTCACCCTGCTGGCGCAGACGCTGAAGAGCATGTCGGTCGGGACGGCGTACGCGATATGGGCCGGGGTCGGCACCGCCGCCATCGCCGCGATCGGCATGGTCTTCATGGGCGAACCGGCGACGGCGGCGAAGATCGCCGGGATCGCGCTGGTCATCGGCGGGGTGGTCCTGCTGAACGTGGGCGGTGCGCACTGATGGCGGCGGGCGCGCGCCGCTACGACCCCGAGCGGCGGCAGCGGATCATCGACGCGGCGATCCGGGTCGTGGGCGACAAGGGGATCGCCGGGCTGACGCACCGCAGCGCGGCCGCGGCGGCGGACGTACCGCTCGGCTCGACGACCTACCACTTCAAGACCCTGGACGAGCTCCTGGTCGCGGCCCTGCGCCAGGCCAACGAGGGCTTCGCGCGGGCCCTCGCCGACAGCCCCGCCCTGGCCGATCCGACGGGCGACCTGGCGGGTGCGCTGGCCCGGGTGCTGGGGGAGGCCCTGGCCGCGGACCGGGGGCGGGTGGAGCTGGAGTACGAGCTCTACCTGGCCGCCCTGCGCCGACCCGCGCTGCGGCCGGTGGCCGCGCAGTGGGGCGAGGCGGTCGCCGGGATCCTCGCGCGGCGCACGGACCCGGTGACGGCGCGGGCGCTGGTGGCGGCCTTGGACGGGATCGGCCTCCAGGTGCTCCTGACGGGCTCCGACTACGACGAGGCGTACGCCCGCGAGGTCCTCGCCCGCGTCCTGCGCCCCAGCCGCTGACCCCGGCCCGCCGCGGTGCGCGCACTCCGGCGCGGTGTCAGGGAGCCGAGCGCACCGCCGCGAGGGCCGCCGAGACGCTCGCCTCGATGTCCGTGATCGGGTAGATCGCCTCGACCACCGTCCGGTCCCGGGCCACCACCAGGGTCAGCCGCTTCATCCGACTCACCCCCGCGGCCCGGAAGGTCGGCAGCCGCAGCGCCGCCACCAGGGAGAGCCCCGCGTCCGACAGCAGCGGGAAGCGCAGCCCCTCCGCCTCGGCGAACTCCCGCTGCTCGTCCGGTCGCTGGGTCGAGACCCCGTGCACCGTCGCCCCCGCCGCCGTGAACCGCGCCAGCTGGTCGCGGTAGGTGCACGATTCCAGCGTGCAGCCCTTCGCCCCCGGGATCCCGGCCCAGCCGGGCGGGTAGGACGCGGCGCGGGCGTAGGCCCCCGGGAAGCAGTACAGGACGGTGTACGGGCTGTCCGCGACCGGGTCGCGCGGCTCCCCGGCGGCGTCCTGCAGCAGTAGCTCCGGCACCCGCGTGCCCTTCAGCGCGTGCACCCGGGCCGCCTCCCGCGAAGCCTCTTCGGTGGTCGCCGTCGTCTCTCCCTCTCCCAGGATCCAGGCGTCCCCCCAGTCCTGGAGGGCCACCAGCACCGGCAGCAGCGCCCGCCCGCGCGGGGTGAGCCGGTACTCGTGCCGCACCGGACGTTGCTGGTACGGCTCGCGCGTCAGCACGTCCGCTTCGACGAGCAGCCGCAGTCGCTCGGTCAGCACCTTGCGGGACATGCCGAGCTCCCGCTGGAACGCGTCGAAGCGGGCGACGCCGCGCGCGGCGTCGCGCACGATCAGCAACGTCCACCAGTCGCCCACGACGTCGAGGGCCTGGGCGATGGCGCAGTCGGCGTCACCGAGTTGGGTGCGCTGGGCCATGGGAACTCCTTCGTCCGTTGACCCGAGGCTGTCATGCTGACATAGTCCATTCCCAAAAGGAACTAACTCGATGAGATCCGGGGGCGGACATGCTGCGGGGATTCAAGGACGTGCCGCGCGCGGTGTGGCTCCTGGCGGCGGGGGTGTTCGTCAACGCCGTCGTCAGCTTCACCTTCGTCTTCGTCTTCCTCTATCTGACCGGCCCGCGCGGACTCCCGGTCACCGGAGCCGGCCTGGCCACCGGACTCGGCGGCATCGGCCTGGTCGCCGGGAACTTCACCGGCGGCTGGTACGGCGACCGCTTCGGCCACCGCCGGGTGCTGCTGGCCGCCTCCGCCCTCGGCGGGATCGTCCTGATGACCTTTCCGCTGCTGCCCACCCCGCTGCTGTTCGGCGCCCTGCCGCTGGCCCAATACGCCTCCGGGGTGGTCCGCGCCGCCAACTCCGCGCTGGTCGCGGTGACCGTTCCCGAAGGCTCCCGCCGCCAGGCGTACGCCGTCGTGCGCAGCGCCTCCAACGGCGGCTTCGCCATCGGCCCGCCGCTCGGCGCCCTGGTGGCCACCGGGATCTCGTACGACTGGCTCTTCGTGGCCGACGGCCTCGGCACCCTCTTCTTCGCCCTGTGGACCGCCCGGGCCGTGCCGGCCCGCGGCGCCGCACGCTCCGCCGCGGCCCGGGACGGGGGTCCGGGCCGCGGCGGCCTCTGGTCCGAGCTGCGCGCGCGGCCCGCCGTGCTCCTGCTGCTCGGCGCGATCCTGGTCGTCGACCTCGTCTACCGGCAGCAGTACTCCGCCTTCCCCGTCTTCCTCGCCGACCACGGCTTCGACGCCCGCGTCTTCGGCTTCGCCGTCGCCCTCAACGGCGCCGTCGTCCTGCTGCTGGAGATGCCCGCCGCCGTCGCGCTGCGCGCCCGCCCGCCGCTGCGCGTCATCGGCGCCGGACTGCTCCTGGTGGGGGCGGGGTACGCGATGCTGATGCTGGGCGCCGGCATGGCCAGCGCGGTCGCCATGATGCTGCTGCTGAGCGTCGGCGAGATCCTGTACAAGACCACTGCCACCGCCTACGTCGCGGACCGGGCTCCCGAACACGCCGTGGGCCGCTTCCAGAGCCTGTACGCCGGCGTCTCGGTCAGTGGCGTGGTGCTCGGCCCGCCGCTGGGCGGAGCGCTGTACGACGCCGCGCCCGGCCTGCTGTGGCCGCTCTGCGCCCTGCTCGCGGGCGGCGCGGGGGCGGCCGTCCTGTACGCGTCCGCGCAGGGCGACCGGCCGCGCCGGCGCGCCGGGGCGGCGCACGCCGTGACCGGCACATGAGACGCGCGCCCCGACCGGCACATGAGACCGGTTCGCTCCGGCGGGCCGTCGCCGGTTAGGTTTCGGGCATGACTGCTACGCGTACCACCGGCGCCGTCGCCGCCGGCCTTGCCACCCTCACCGCCGACGGCACCGTCCTCGACACCTGGTTCCCCGCCCCCCAGCTGGTCGCCGAGCCCGGCCCGGCCGGCACCGAGCGCCTCACCGCCGAACAGGCCGTGGAGCTGCTGGGCGCCACCGCGCCCAAGGCGATCCGCCAGGACGCGGTCCGCGGCGTCGAGGTCGTAGCGGTCCGCACCGTGATCTCCTCCCTGGAGGACAAGCCGCTGGACGCGCACGACGCGTACCTGCGCCTGCACCTGCTGAGCCACCGCCTCGTCAAGCCGCACGGCCAGAACCTGGACGGCGTCTTCGGCCTGCTGACCAACGTCGCCTGGACCTCGCTCGGCCCGGTCGCCGTCGACCAGGTCGAGACCGTACGGCTGAACGCGCGCGCCGAGGGCCTGCACCTCCAGGTCACCTCGATCGACAAGTTCCCGCGGATGACGGACTACGTCGCCCCCAAGGGCGTGCGCATCGCCGACGCCGACCGCGTCCGCCTCGGCGCGCACCTCGCCGAGGGCACCACCGTCATGCACGAGGGCTTCGTCAACTTCAACGCCGGCACCCTCGGCACCTCCATGGTCGAGGGCCGCATCTCCGCGGGCGTCGTGGTCGGCGACGGCTCCGACATCGGCGGCGGCGCGTCCACGATGGGCACCCTGTCCGGCGGCGGCAAGCAGATCATCTCGATCGGCGAGCGCACCCTGGTCGGCGCCGAGGCGGGCGTCGGCATCGCGCTGGGCGACGAGTGCATCGTCGAGGCCGGTCTGTACGTGACCGCGGGCACCCGCGTGACCCTCCCGGACGGCCAGATCGTCAAGGCGCTGGAGCTCTCGGGCGCCAGCAACATCCTCTTCCGCCGCAACTCGGTCACCGGCGCCGTCGAGGCCCGCCCGAACAACGCGGTCTGGGGCGGCCTCAACGAGGTCCTGCACAGCCACAACTGACGTTGGTCCGCGGCCCCGGGGGGGCGGCCCCCCCGCGGCCCCCCCCCCCCGGGCGGGGGGGGGGGGGGGGGGGGGGGGGGGGGGGGGGGGGGGGGGGGGGGGGGGGGGGGGGGCCCACACCGGGGCCCGGACCCCCAACACCTGCGGTGGGCCCGCGCCCCGCCCCTCCCCCCGAAGCGGCCCCCGGAATTCCTTCCGGGGGCCGCTTCGGCGTCTGCGCGCTTCGGTGCGTGTCAGTGCAGCGGGATCGTGCGGACCAGGCCCGCGAAGGCCTGCTGTTCCGCCTCGGTCAGCTCGACGCGTTCCAGGGGGTGGGCACTGCAATCGCGCTGGGCCGGGATCACCGCGAGCCCCTCGAAGGCGCCTGGTTCCGGGTGGTGGAACCGGCTGTCGAACATCATGTGGCCGAGGCCGAGGATCCAGACGAAGGCGGCCACGAGCAGGACGGCGATGCCGATTTCCTGCGCGAGGGAGATGGAGGGGAACACGCGGTCCTCCAAGAGTGCGGGGTACAAGATCGGGCGTGGGGATACTCAACACGACAAATCGCGGATTGAGTAGGGGTGTGGCCAGTATCACGCCAGGGCCGAAAGTCCCGACCTGTGGGGTGGAGGGCCCGTCTCGACCGGCTCTCCGGGCCCGCGGAGCCTCCACCGGCGCCCGGAGCACGCGACAGGGGGCCCGGCCGGGACGGCGGCCGGGCCCCCTGCGGATCACGGGGTGTGCGTCAGCCGACGCGGGTCACCCGACGAGGGTCGTGCGACCCGGGTCGTGCGGCGCGCATCGCTCGGCGCGGGTCACGGGCGGAAGCGCAGCACCTGCGGGTCGTGGTCGCTGTTCTGCGCCGAGAACTCGGCGTTGATGTGCACGCTGTCGTAGGTGAAGCCCTTGACCGCCGGGCTGGTCAGGATCTGGTCCAGCACCTGGGCGTTGCCCTGGTAGACGTACGAGTAGCGCTCCGCCTTCGGCAGCGACTGGATCGCCGGGTACAGCGCCCCGCCGTCCGTCAGCCCGGCCGTGGTGCCCGAGAAGTCGAAGTCGTTGATGTCGCCGACCGCGAGGACCTTCGCGTCCTTCTGCGTGGCCAGCAGGCTCTTGACGAAGCCGTTCACGGCCTGCGCCTGGAGCAGCCGCTTGGCCTCCGAGGAGCGCACGGGGGGCTGGTGCACCGAGGTCAGGCCCTCGTCGCCGCCCTTCGAGGAGAAGTGGTTGGCGATCACGAAGACCGTCTTGCCCTGGAAGACGAACTCGCCCGCCAGCGGCTTGCGGCTGTCCGCCCACGCCGCGTTCGACGGGTCGATCCGGCCGGGGGAGTGGGTCAGGGCCGCCTGGCCCTTGTCGCCCGTGGTCACGGCGGTCGCGGTGACCGCGTCACCCGGGGCACGGTCGGTGAAGGAGACGCGCAGCGGGTTGAAGAGGAAGACCTGGCGGATGTTGCCGCCGGGCTCGCCGCCGTCCTTGTTGTTCTCCGGGTTGATCGTGCGCCACTGGTACGCCGGGCCGCCCGCGGCGGCGATGGCCGCGGTGAACTTCGTCAGCGTCTGCTCGGCGGAGACCGTGCCGTCGTTCTTGGCGCCGTTGTCGTCCTGGATCTCCTCCAGGGCGAGGACGTCGGGGGAGGCGAGGTTCTCGACGACGGCCTTCGCCAGGTTGTCGAACTTCGTCTGCGGGTCGGTCGGGTCGAGGTTCTCGACGTTGTACGTCGCCACCGCGAGCTCGCCCGCCGCCTGGGCCTTGGTCTTCTCGGGGGCGAGGGTGCCCGCCTTGACCGTGCCGAGGGTGCGGGCCACCAGGGTGTAGCCGCCGAACTGGTTGAAGTCCAGCGGGCCTTCGGTGGTCCCGGTCAGCTTGTCGCCGACGTTCGCCACGGGGAAGGGCTGGGTGGCGACGGGGGCGAGCTGCTGGACCTGGAGCCGGCCCGTGTTCTGGGACTCGTACGAACCGTAGAGCGTGCCGCCGCGCTTGAGGGTGTTCTCCCAGCCCTTCACGGTGACCCACAGCTCCGAGTACGGGTCGGTCGCGCCGACCACGCGGGAGGTGCCGATCTTGACGTTCATGCCCTCCAGCGACTCGTAGTAGTCCAGGGCGTAGCGCGAGGGGTCCAGGGTCAGCGCGTTGACGCTGCCCGCCGCGGCCGGGTCGCCCGCCGGGGCGTACTCGGCCGGGACCGAGTACTCGTTGATCGAGACGGCCGCGGGGAGCGCGTTGCCGGAGGAGAGCACGGTCACGACCGGCTTGGCGATCTGGGTGACCGACTGGTTGCCGGAGGACGCGCCACCGGGGATGTACTCGCCGACCGTGCCCGAGACCTTCACCGCGTCGCCGACGGCGACGGTCGGCGCGGAGCTGGTGAAGACGAAGACGCCCTCGCTCGTCGCGTCGTTGTCGTCCGCGTCGGGGTCCTGGATCCAGAAGCCGCGCGAGCCGTAGGTGCGGACGCCCGTCACGATTCCGGTGACATCGGCGACCGCCTTGCCGTTCAGCGGCGATATGCGGGTGGTGCCCTGGATGTCGTGGATGCGGACCGCGTCGGCGCTCGCGCCGCCTTCGGCGGCATCGGCGGACCCGGCGAGCAGACCGGTGGCCAGAGCGGTGGCCACGAGGGCCGCGACGGCGGCAGAACGGGGATGCGAGGAGCGCATGGGCAGGAACTCCGGTGTGTGGGTGGGTGGAGCGGAGCGGTCGCGCGATCCGTCCGGGGTCCCTGACGGGACGCCGAACATGTCTACGCACATATCTACGCGCGTCAATTTCGTTCCTGGCCAGCGACGTTGTCAAGGCCTCCAGGGAATACGGCAGCCGACTGTGGGATGAACCAAAGGCGATGCCCCCCGGAGAGCGGCCCCGATGCGTCTACGCTGGTGAGCGCTCTCACACAGTTCACGCGAGGAGAACCACCCCATGTCCGCTGAGGCGCACCCCACGTTGCCGCCGGTCCGGCTGCACTCCGAGGCCGAACTGGCGCGCGACGCCCTCGCCGCACCGCTGTTCGCCCGCGCCGTCCGCCTGGCCCGTTGGACCGCCCCCGGCACCCCCGTCGGCTCCGGCGGCGAACTCCTCGCCGACCGGCTGCCCGAGGCGGTGCGGCTGCTCGGCTTCGAGGGCGACGAGGACGGGGCGGCGTACGCGAGCGAGGCCTGGCGGGTGGCGGTGGACACCGGCCTCGTCGAGGTGACGGACATCGAAGACCTGGCCGAGGGGCGTGGCGAGGGCCCGGCCGACGACCGCGCCGACGACCGCGCCGACGACCGCGATGAGGACCGCGCCGAGGAGCGGGGTGAGGGCCCCGCCGAGGAGCCGGGCGATGGCCCCGCCGCAGAGCACGCCGAGCCGGACGCCGCGGATCTGGCCGACGACGACGGCGTCTTCGGGGTCGCCGGGCCGGGCGAGGACCTGGCCCTGGTGACCGGCGGCGCGCCCGGCGACGTACTGGACCTGTGGCTCGCCGCGCTCGACGCGGTGCTCGCGGACGCGGCCGTGCCCGACCTCGACGACCTCGTCGACGCCCTCGATTCCGGCGGCGAGATCGACTTCACCCGGCTCGACTGGAACCCGCAGCGCGAGGCCGACTTCCTCGACGGGGTGCTCGCCAACCTGTACCTGCTGACCGTCGCGGAGGGCGGCGCCACCGACACGCCCGTGCCGCTGCCCGTCCTGGCCGCTTCGATGGTCGTGCCCGACGGCATGGTCGAGCCCACGAACGAGGTGTTGGAGCAGGTCTCGGACGCGATGATGCGCCTGGACGACCAGTTCCGGCAGCTGGAGCCGATCGGGCTGGTCGACTTCCGCCCGGTCGACGAGGAGCTGATGGCCGAAGCGGACGACGAGGACCTGCTCCCCGCGTCCGACGACCTCGACGACGAGGACGTCTCCCGCTACGGCATGGTCCGGCTGACCCCGCTCGGCCTGTACGGCATCCGCGCCCGCATGCGGGAGGCGGGGGTCGAGGCGCCCGCCATCGGCGACCTGGCCGGCAAGGGCGCGGACGCGCTGCTCGACGCCGTCTCCGGCTACCCCGAGGGCGCCGCGCAGGCCGAGATCGAGCAGTGGATCGAGGGCCGCGAACTGACCGAGGCCGTCGGCGAACTGCTCGCCGCCGCGCGCGGCGGCGACCCCGGCGGGCCGCTGCGGCGGCTGCGCTGCCAGCAGGCCCTCGCCCCCGCCGGACCGGTCGCCGAACCGGTGATCAGGGCGGTCCTGGACGACGCCGAACTCGGCGGGCTCGCCCGGGTCTGGCTCGCCGAGCGCGGCGCGACCGACGTCCCCGCCCCTTCCGAGGCCATGGTCTTCTGGCTGACCGTCGACACGATCGCGGCGCAGCTCGCCGAAGGCGTCGAATCCGACGAACTCCCGTCATTGATGGCTAATCTGACGGCGCATCACACCGGCTTCTTCGACGCGGCGTGGCGGGTGGAGCACCCGTACACGGCGCAGGTGCTGGAGGCGATGGGGCGGCTCCACCCGGATCGCAAGTCGGCGAAGGAGGCCCGCAAGGCCGCCTTCAAGGCGCGCTCGCGGCAGCCCTCCGGGGCGTAACGCGCCGTTCCTGGTCGGGAGTCGGCCAATCGTCGGCGGGACAAGGGGACCACTCCTCTTGGCGGGGAAGTCAGCCGCCGTTCACATGGGGGCGGAATTCTGGCCCCGCCGACCGCACGATTCGAGCCCACTCCCGAGCCTGGAGACCCCATGCCGCTCAGCCGCAGAGACTTCACCGCCCGCACCGTCCTCGCCGGAGCGGGCGTCGCGCTCACCGGTACGGTCGGGGCCCTCGCCACCGCCCCGGGAGCCCTCGCCGCCGACGACACCGACCGCCAGGACGAGCGCGGCCGCCCGGGACGGCCCGGGTACGGCCCGCTCGTCCCGGACCCGGCCGGACTGCTGGCCCTGCCGGCCGGGTTCTCGTACCGCGTGATCACCCGCACCGGCGTGACGAAGCTGGACTCCGGGGAGAGCACCCCGTCCAACCACGACGGCACGGCCGCGTTCGAGGGCCACCGCGGGGTCACCCTGCTGGTCAACAACCACGAGCTGAAGGGCAAGCGGGCCGACTGGCCCCACCCCGTCCCGCTGACCGAGGGCCTCGTCTACGACCCCGCGGCGGCGGGCGGTTGCACGGTCGTCGAGGTCCGGCGCGGCGGCGAGGTCGCCGAATGGGTCGGCGTCGCCGGTACGTCGACCAACTGCGCGGGCGGGGCCACCCCCTGGGACACCTGGCTGACCTGCGAGGAGACCGAGGACCTGGCGGGCAAGAACGGGATGACCAAGGACCATGGCTACGTCTTCGAGGTCGACCCGCACGACCGCCGGGCCAACCGCGACCCGCGCCCGGTGAAGGCCTTCGGCCGCTACGCCCACGAGGCCGTGGTGATCGACCCGCGCAGCGGCCACGCCTACCTCACCGAGGACGCCTCGGGCCCCAACGGGCTGCTGTACCGCTGGACCCCGCCCAAGGGCTTCCGGCACGGGCGCGGCAAGCTGCGTACGCTCGCGGCCGACGCGGGCGTGCTGGCGGCGGCCAAGTGCTTCGACAAGGCCGGGCAGTTCGTGGACGACCTCTCGCGCGCCACCAAGGTCGGGACCGTGTACGGGGTGGACTGGGCGGAGGTCACCGATCGCGACGCGCGCACGCTCTCGGTGCGCAAGCAGTTCGCGACCGGCGCGGTGACCCGGGCGCGGAAGCTGGAGGGCATGTGGTGGGCCGACGGGGGGACGTACTTCGTCTCCTCCTACGCCCGCACGGAGAGCCCGGGCGCGGCGCACGACGGACAGGTGTGGTTCTACGACCCGAAGCGGCGCACGATGAAGCTCGTCGTGATCCTCGGTGTGAACGCCGACCCGGCGGCGGAGGGCGGCCTGGACGGCCCCGACAACATCACGGTCTCGCCGTACGGCGGCCTGATCATCGCGGAGGACGGCAGCGGCCTCCAGCACCTCTTCGGGGCGACGGAGGAGGGGCGCACCTACCCGCTGGCGCGCAACGAGCTGAACATCGGGACCGCGGCGGAGCCCGAGTACTCGGAGTTCACGGGCGTCTGCTTCTCCCCGGACGGGCGGACCCTCTTCGCCAACATCCAGGACCCGGGCATCATGCTGGCCGTCACCGGGCCGTGGCGGCGGGGGCGCTGACGCGGGGAGGCCGCCGGCGGGGGTCGGTCCGGGGCCGCTGTCGGCGGTGGGCTTCGGACGGGGCCGGTGCCGACGGTGGTGCCGGTGCCGGCGGTGGGCAGGGCGCCGTCGCCGGGACCGGGGGAGCGGCGGGTGACCTACAGGGCCGCGGAGCCGACTTCCGCGCGGCTTCCGGCGGCCCATTCGCCGAGGAGGAACTCATACGCCTCGGAGGGCCACTCGCTGTCCACCCCGGTCTCGACGAGGTGCCGTATCGCCTCGTTCGCCTCGGAGGCGGACGGGCGGGCGGGACCCGCGGTCGGGAGTGACTTGTACATGGGGTCAAGGCTACGGGCGGGCACTGACAACAACCTCCGGATTAAGGAGAGCCCGGGGTGGCATGGGTCACCCCGGGCTCCGCGCGCGGAGCGGTCAGTCCCCGCCCACCTGCGTCAGAGCGCCTGAGCGGCGGGCTTGACCATGCCGCGCACTGTGCGGGACTTCACAAACTCTCCGATGGCCGTCATCTCCCACTCGCCGGAGAACTGCTTGATCAGCTTGGCCATCATCACGCCGGTCTGCGGCTCGGCACCGGTGAGGTCGAAGCGGACGAGCTCCTCGCCGCTGGCCGCGTCGATGAGCCGGCAGTAGGCCTTGGCGACCTCGCTGAACTTCTGGCCCGAGAAGGAATTGACGGTGAAGACGAGACCGGTGGCCTCGGCGGGGATGCGGCCGAGGTCCACGACGATGACCTCGTCGTCCCCGGCGCCCTCACCGGTCAGGTTGTCGCCGGAGTGCTTGATGGCGCCGCCCAGGATCGAGAGCTTGCCGAAGTAGCAGCTGTCGATGTGGTTGCGCTGCGGGCCGTACGCGATGACCGAGGCGTCGAGGTCGATGTCCCGGCCGCCGTACGCGGGCTCCCAGCCGAGGCCCATCTTGACCTGGGAGAGCAGCGGGCGACCGCCCTTGACCAGGGAGACGGTCTGGTTCTTCTGGAGGCTGACCCGGCCCTTGTCGAGGTTGACCTTCCCGGCGCCCGGGGCGGGCGCGGCGGGCTGGGCCACGGGCGGGGCGACGGGCGGCGCGGGCGGCGCCGGGGGGAAGGCGGCCGCGGGGACGGGAGCGGGAGCCGGGGCGGCGGGCTCCTCGTCCACGGAGACGCCGAAGTCGGTGGCGATTCCGGCGAGCCCGTTGGCGTAGCCCTGGCCTACGGCGCGGACCTTCCACACGCCGCCCCGCAGGTAGACCTCGACGACGACGAGCGCGGTCTCGGTGCCCAGCTGCGGCGGGGTGAAGCTGGCGATCACCGCGCCGCCGTCGGCGTTGCGCACGGTGGCGGTGGGCTCGACGCCCTGGAAGCTCTGCCCGGCGGCGTCGGGGCTGGCCGTCACCACGATGCGCTCGATGCCGGGCGGGACCGCGGAGGTGTCCACGGTGATCGAGTCCGGCGCCGAACCGCCGCCGGACCGGTAGCTGACACCGGGGGCGGCGGGCTGGTTGTAGAAGATGAAGTCGGCGTCGGAGCGCACCTTGCCGTCCGCGGCGAGCAGGAGCCCGGATACGTCCAGCCGTACCGGAGCAGCCACATCCACCGTCACGCGGACGGCATTGAGCGGCAGGTTCGAACCAGGGGTCATAGCGGTCATGCCCGGAGAACGACCGAAGGCCCTTTGCCGTTCCCTTACCCGCGGGTCCCTTCCCCGAACGGCTGCCGGAGCCGCTGTCCGGCAGCTGCCTTGCTGCTGTCCGGCTGCTGTGCGGCAGCTGTCCGGCTGGCGGAGGGGGTGCCTACCGGCGGTTGCGGGGGTGGTTCTTCGCCATCCGCTCGTTGCCGAACTTGTACGCGCCGGTCCAGCGGGCCATGACCAGCTGGGCGTCCCCCGACTCCACCTCGGCCAGGAACTTCTCCGCCCGGGACCCGCGCAGCGTGCTCGCCTCGCGGCCCTGATGGGTGATGACGACCGTGCCGTCGTGGTGCTGCGCGTACGTGAATCCGTGGGGTCTCGGCATGGCGGCAGCCTGCCCCGCGGGGGGCGGGGCGGGCAACCGCATTTGGCCGGGGCGGCCGGGGGCCGTCCGGCGGTACCGGGCCCCGTCAGGCCGTGGGGGCGCCCGTCACCAGGCGGGGCAGTCCTAGCGGGTTGGCCTCGCGCAGCTCCGGCGGGAGCAAGGGGTCCGGCACCGACTGGTAGGCCACCGGGCGCAGCCACCGCTCGATCGCGGTCCCGCCGACGGAGGTGGAGTGCGAGGTCGCGGCCGGGTACGGGCCGCCGTGGTGCTGGGCCGGCGCCACCGCGACCCCGGTCGGCCAGGCGTTCACCACGACCCGCCCGGCCAGCCGCGTGACCTGCCCGATCAGCTGCTCAGCGGGGGCGGGCGTGGCGTTGTCGCCGGCGCACTCCGCGGCCGACAGCTGGAGGGTGGCCGTGAGGTTGCCGGGGAGCAGGGCCAGTACGGCGGACGCCTCGCCCTGATCGGCGTACCGCACGACGACGGTGACCGGGCCGAAGCACTCCTCCAGCAGCGTCCCGTACGCCCGCGGATCGGCCAGCAGACCGCGCGCGGCGAGGGTCAGGTAGCCCGCGCCGACCGTGTGCTCGCCGCCGGCGCCGGGCGTGACCGGTGCGACGACCCCGGGCAGCGCCGCCCGCTCGCCGACCCCGGCGACGAAGCCGTCCCGCATCCGGTGGTCGAGCAGGACCCCCGGCTCGGTCTCCCCGAGCGCCTTGGTGAGCGCACCGGTGAGCCGGTCGCCGTCCGCTCCTTCGGGTACGAGCACCAGCCCGGGCTTGACGCAGAACTGGCCGACGCCGAGCGTCACCGAGCCCGCGAGACCGGCGCCGATCTCCTCGGCGCGCTCGGCGGCCGCCGCGGGCGTGACCACGACGGGGTTGAGGGAGCCGAGTTCGCCGTGGAAGGGGATGGGGACCGGGCGGGCGGCGGCCGCGTCGAACAGGGCCCGGCCGCCACGGATGGACCCGGTGAACCCGGCAGCCGCGACGAGCGGGTGACGGATCAGCTCCAGGCCCGCGTCGAAACCGTGCACGACGGACACGACGTCCGCCGGCAGCCCGCTGTCCTCGGCGGCGCGGCGCAGCAGCGAGGCGCACAGCTCGGAGGTGGCCGGGTGGTCGGGGTGGATCTTGACCACGACGGGGCAGCCCGCGCCGAGCGCGCTGGCGGTGTCGCCGCCCGGGACGGAGAAGGCGAGCGGGAAGTTGGAGGCGGCATAGACCGCGACGACGCCCAGCGGCACCTTGTAGCGGCGCAGATCGGGGCGGGGCGGGGCGAGCGCGGGGTCGGCGCGGTCGATCCGGACGTCGAGGTACGCGCCGTCCTCGACGGCGTCGGCGACCGCCCGCAGCTGGTACGTCGTGCGGGCCAGCTCGCCGGTGAGGCGGCCGGGGCCGAGCGCCGTCTCGGCGTCGGCCGCCTCGACGACGTGCGCGGCGGAAGCGTCCAGCAGGTCGGCGGCGGCGCGCAGGAAGACGATGCGGGCGGCGCGGTCGGCGAGTGCGCCGCGGGCGGCGTCCGCCGCCCGTACGGCCCGGTCCACCTCGCTCGGGGTGGCCTCGACCGCGACCTGCTCGCGCTGCTTCCCGGTACGGGGGTCCACACTCCAGACTGGTGTTCCTGCCATGACGCAATGCCTCCTGGGCTGGAGAGGGATCGTTCAGTATTCTGAACGCCGTTCCGGTGGATGAATGATCACATCCGCTGTGGACTCTATTTCCGTGTCTTCGGGGTTGACAAGGCAGAGGGGCGATAACGCGCATGACGACAGCCGAGTCGGGGGTCGAGGCGCCGGGTGCACCGGGTGCGTTGGGTGCGTTGGGCGAGCCGGGTGCACCGGGTGCGCCAGGTGCTCCAGGTGCTCCGGTGAAGTCCGCGGTGCGGACGGTGCAGTTGCTGGAGCACTTCGCGGCGCGGCCCGGGCTGCACAGCCTGGCGGACATCCAGCACGACCTCGCACTGCCCAAGTCCAGCCTGTACATGCTGCTGCGCACGCTGGTGGGCATGGGGTGGGTGGAGACGGACGCCCAGGGGACCCGGTACGGGATCGGCGTACGGGCGCTGCTGGTCGGCAGTTCGTACATCGACGGGGACGAGGTGGTCGCGGCCGCCCGGCCGGCCCTGGACCGGCTCTCGGACGGGACCACCGAGACCATCCACCTGGCCCGGCTCGACGAGACGAGCGTGGTCTACCTCGCCACCCGGCAGTCCCAGCACTACCTGCGGCCCTTCACCCGGGTCGGTCGGCGGCTGCCCGTGCACTCGACCGCGCTCGGCAAGGCGCTGCTGGCCACGCACACGGACGAGGAGGTGCGGCTGCTGCTGCCGGAGCGGTTGCAGGCCGTCACGCAGCACACGATCACGGACCGGGAGGTGCTGATCGAGGAGCTGGCGCTGGTGCGCGAGCAGGGGTACGCGGTGGACCGGGAGGAGAACACGCTGGGGCTGTGCTGCTTCGGGGTGGCCGTGCCGTACCGCACTCCGGCGCGGGACGCGGTGAGCTGCTCGGTGCCGTTGGCACGACTGACGCCGGGGCACGAACGGGCGATCAAGGCGGCGCTGTTCGAGGCGCGGGACCGGTTGACGGTCGTGACGCGCCGGATGTGATCCGTCTCCCCCGGGCGGGGGAGACGGATCACCTTCGCGGGGGAGGTGGCGGGGCGGCCGGGACGGGACCGTTGAGCCATGAACACGAGAGCCGTGCAAGCGAGAAGCGTGGACGCGAGTGCCGTGGACGCGAGGGCTGTGGACACGGGCGCCGCCCCCGCGTTGGGGACCGTCCGAAGGGTCCTGCGGGTGGCGGCCCTTGTCGCCACCGTGCCGTACATGGTGCTCAAAGCCGCCTGGCTGGGTGGGAGCAGGATCGGGATACCGGAAGGGAGCGTGCTGCTGGATCCCGGGCCCTTCTTCGTCGTGGCCAACTCCGTCACGGTGGCGATGGACGCGTGCGTCATCGTGCTCGCGCTCGTGCTCACCCGGCCCTGGGGGCTGCGGGTGCCGGGCTGGTTGTTGATCGTCCCCGCCTTCGTCGCCACCGGGTTGCTGACGCCCATCCTCACCGGGTACCCGGGGCAGTTGCTCATACGGGCGCTGGGGGTGGAGACGGACACGGCCGCGGCCCGGGCCGTCCGCAAGCCCTTCCTCGAACCGTGGGTGTTCGACCTCGTCTACGGCGGCTTCATCGTTCAAGGACTCGCCCTCGCCGGATTGTTCGTGCCCTACGCGCGCCAGCGCTGGGGACACCGGTGGCAGGGCGTGCCGGGTCAGCGGCTCCCGTCGCACACGGGGGTGGTGGCGGGAGCCGCGGCGGTGGCCGGCCTGGTGGTGGGCGCGGCGTATCTGTACTGGGGGTTCGGGGGCTCGGCCGGACTGTCCGCGCTCCAGCGGGCCGAGCGCACCGCGGACTGGACCGTGGTGTCGGTGATCCACGCGGCGTGCGCGTTCGGTGCCGGTCTGGGGGCGGTGTCGCTGGCGCGGGGCCGGAGCTGGGGCCGGGGCGCGATGGTGTGGCCGCTGGCCGTCGCGTGGACCGGGTCGGCGGCGGCGCTCAGCTGGGGGGCGTGGCTCGTGATCGCCGCGCTGGGAGGGGAGTTCGAGGGTGCGGGGGCCACGAGCAGCAACTGGCTCACCTACGCTGGCCAGATGATCACCGGGCTGCTCGGGGTCGCCGTCATCACGCGGTTCCTCATGGCGCACCGTATAGCCGACTTCATGGCGCATCGCATGGCGCGCCGCACGGCGCGCCGAGCGGACCGGCCGATGTGAGGCCGACCGGCTCGCGGGGGCGGGGCCGACCAGGGCGGGGGAGCGAGATGGAGCTGGGTACGGGGCGGTCGCGCGCGGTGGGACCCGCCGGAGCGCGGCCCGGTGGGTGGGGGCCGAAACGGCTCGGGCTGACCCGGGCCGGGCTGGCGAAGGCGGGGCTGCGCTGGGTGCACCTGGTCCTCGGCGGGGCGTTACTGATGCCCTACTTCCTGCTGGCCGAGGTGGTGGTGGGGTCCGCCGAGGGCGGGGTCAACGCGCTCAACTCGTTCCCGCTGATGCTGATCTCCTATGCGGCGGCGCTGCCGCTGGTGGCCGTCAGCGGGGTGTTCCCCCTGACCAGGCCGATGTCGGTGGCCGCGGTCCGGGCCCTGTGCGGGGTGCCGGGAGAGCTGTTGGCACAGGGGCCCGGGCGGTCCTGGGCGGCGCGGGGCCGGGCCTCGGCGTGGTGGACCCTGCACCTGGGGCTCGGGGCGGTGGTGAGCGGGATGACCCTCGCGGTTCCGCCGATGGGGGTGGTGCTGATCGCCCTGCCGTTCATGACCCTGCTGGCCGACAGCACCCCGCAGGGACTCGGCTGGGCCGCCACCGGGGCCGGGGTGTACGTCGCCCCGCTGCTCGGGGTCGCCGTGCTCGGCGCGCTGGCGCTCTGCGCGGCGGGGGCCGGGGCGCTGCTGGCCCGGCTGGCGCCCGTACTGCTCGGGCCGACCGGCGCGGACCGGCTGGCCGCGGCCGAGGAGCGGGCGGCCGACCTGGCCGTGCGCAACCGACTGGCCCGGGAACTGCACGACGCGGTGGGGCACGCGCTCAGCGCGGTCACCCTCCAGGCGGGGGCGGCCCGGCGGGTGCTGGAGACGGACCCGGAGTTCGTCCGCGAGGCGCTGGCCGCGATCGAGGACACCACCCGGCGCACGGTGGGGGAGCTGGACGCGGTCCTCGGCCTGCTGCGGGAGGGCGACGGGGTGGGCGAGCGGCCCGGCGCGGCGCCCGCGCCGACCCTGGCCGCCGACCTGGAGGGGCTGCTGGCCCGCAGCCGGGCGGGGGGCGTCCGGATCACGGCCCGCCAGGATCCGGGACCCGTGGGCGACTGGGGGCAGCTGCCCGCGATCGTCTCCCGGGAGGCGTACCGGATCGTCCAGGAGGGGCTCAGCAACGCGCTGCGGCACGGTGGCGGCCCGATCGACCTCCGGCTGCGCGTCCACCGGCAGCGCGTCCATGGGCCCGGCCGCCCGCGCGGCGGTGACCACGTACACGACGGATCCCGCGAACTGGAGTTGATCATGACGAACCCCTTGGCCGAGGACACCGGGCGCGGGACCCGCACCGGTGGCGGCCTGGGACTGCGCGGCGCCGCCGAGCGGGCGGTGCTGCTCGGCGGGGTCGTGGAGGCGGGCGAGCTGGGCGGGCAGTGGCGACTGCGCGCCGTCCTGCCGCTGGGCGGTGGTCCCCGGTGAACCGCCCGCCGCTGCGCATCGTGGTCGTGGACGACGAGCGGATGGTCCGCACCGCCCTGCGGGCCATCCTCGACGCCGAGCCGGACCTGGAGGTGGTGGGCGAGGCGGCCTCCGGCGCCGAGGCCGTCTCCCTGGTCCGGGCCGAGGCTCCCGACGTGGTCCTCATGGATGTCCGGATGCCGGAGATCGACGGCATCCGGGCCACCGAGCAGATCCTCGCCACCATGGCGGAGCCGCCCCGGATCCTGGTGGTCACCACCTTCGAGAACGACTCGTACGTGTACGACGCGCTGCGTGCGGGCGCCGCCGGGTTCCTGCTCAAGCGCGCCCACGCCGAGGAGCTGATCGGCGCGGTCCGGCTGGTCGCCCGCGGCGATTCGCTGCTCTTCCCGGCAGCGGTCCGCGCGCTGGCCGCCGCCCACGACCCGGGGCCGGCCGCCGTCGCCGCCTGGGCCAAGCGGCTGACCGAGCGCGAGGCCGACGTGCTGCGGCTGATGGCGAGCGGGCTGTCGAACCACGAGATCGGCGAGCGGCTCGGCGTCGGCCCGCAGACGGTGAAGACCCACGTCGGGGCGGTCCTGGCCAAGACCGGCTCCCGGGACCGGACCCAGGCGGTCATCGCCGCCTACGAAGGGGGCTTCCTCATGAAGAAAGGCTGAGAACCCCGCCACAATCGGGGCACAGTGGAACGCCCGGGACCGCTGGTGCGTCCTTTTCAGAGATGAACAAGACGATCAGGCGCGCGTCGGTCTTCTGTCTGCTTCTGGTGCTTGCCCTGTTGGTGCGGGTCACATGGGTGCAGGCGTACCAAGGCCAGGCGCTCGCAGACGACAAGAACAACCGGCGGAACATCATCGGGCAGTACGCGAACCCGCTGGGCAACATCATCGTGGGCGGTGAGGCGATCACCGGCTCGGTGAAGACCGAGGGGAGCAAGGACTTCGCGTACAAGCGGACGTACACCGACGGCCCGCTGTACGCGCCGATCACCGGCCACACCTCCCAGGTGTACACCTCCACCATGCTGGAGGGGATCTACAAGAACATCCTGAACGGCTCGGACAACCGGCTGAAGTCGTTCATGGACATCCTCACGAACAAGCGGGCCGAGCCCGGGAACGTCCTGACGACGATCGACAAGGACGTCCAGAAGGCCGGCTTCGACGCGCTCCAGGGCAAGCAGGGCGCCGCCGTCGCGATCGACCCGGACTCCGGCGAGATCCTCGGCGTCGTGAACAACCCGACCTACGACCCGGGCAGCATCACCGGCAGCGGCAAGGACGCCGAGGCGGCCTGGGTGAAGCTCTCGGAGAACCAGGGCGCGCCCATGCTGAACACGGCGCTGCGCAAGCCCCAGGCCCCCGGGTCCACCTTCAAGCTGGTCACCCTGGCGGCGGCGCTGGAGGACGGGATGTTCAGCTCGATCGACACGCCCACGGGCATCGCGGACCCCTACACGATCCCCGGCACCACGACCCCGCTGAAGAGCGAGGTCCCGACCCCCGGCTGCAACAACGTGACCCTGCGCGACGGTCTCAAGAAGTCCTGCAACAACGTCTTCGCGGAGCTGGCCCACCGGCTCGGCCAGGACAAGATGCGGGCGATGGCGGAGAAGCTCGGCTTCAACACGGACGCCAAGATCCCGATCGGGACCACTCCGACGAGCAAGTACCCGTCGAAGAAGATGTCCAAGGACCAGGTCGCGCAGACGGGCATCGGCCAGTTCGACGTCCAGGCCACCCCGCTCCAGATGGCGATGGTGACGGCGGCGATCGAGAACGGCGGCAAGCTGGTCGCCCCGCACGTGGTCTCCGAGGTCACCGACTCCAGTGGCAACGTCCTGGAGAGCCTCAAGGACCCGAAATCCAAGCAGGTCATGAGCGAGAAGACGGCCTCGATGATCCGCGACGCGATGCGGACCGTGGTCTCCGACGGCGGTGGCAAGCCCGCGCAGGTCTCGGGCGCCGAGGTCGGCGGCAAGACCGGCACCGCCCAGCGCGGTGTGAACAACAGCCTCCCTCCGCTCGCCTGGTTCACCTCGTACGGCAAGACGAGCGGCAAGCAGATCGTGGTCGCCGTGGTCATCGAGAACTCGGACACGGACCGGTCCGAGATCGGTGGCGGGAAGCTGGCCGCGCCCGTGGCCCAGAAGATGATGGACGCGTGGCTCAAGAAGTAGCCACCGCCTGACCGCCGACCCGACCGTCGACCGCACGATCGACGTACGGAAGTACGAACGCGCCGGGAACCAGCGAGGTCCCCGGCGCGTTCTCTTTCCCATGATCAGGACCGCACTCCCCACCGATCTCGACGCGATCGCCGCCCTGCACAGCCGCGCCCGCGCCACCTACTACCGCGACCGGCTCCCCGAGGACGCCTACGCGGGCGAGGACGAGCTGGCCCGCAGCCGCGAGGGCTGGTCGCACGCCGTCGCCCGCAGCGACGGCAGCGACGGCGGCGATGGCAGCGATGGCAGCGGCGGCAAGGGTGCCGGCGGCGGCAGCGGCGGTGCCGGGGAGACCGGCGGGGTGCTCTGCGCCGAGCAGGACGGCGAGCTGACCGGGGTCGCCGCCTTCCGGACCGTGGCCGGTGAGACCACGCTCACCCAGCTGCACGTCGACCCCGCCCACTGGCGCCGCGGCACCGGCGCCGCCCTGCACGCCGCCTGCCTGGAGCGCTGGCGCCGGGCGGGCGTGCCGCGGGTCCGACTGGAGGTCTACGAGCACAACCTGCGGGCCCAGGCCTTCTACGCGGCCCACGGTTGGCGCCCCGACCCGCTCGCCCCGCGCGCCGGATCCCACCACGTCCTCTGGCTGACGGTCGGGGAATGAGGGACGGGGGGTGGGCGTTGTGCCCCTGGGACGACGGAGGGGACCCCTCCGCGCCCAGAGCCCACCCCGGACCCGGAGAGAAGAAGGATCATGCGCGTCGAGATCTGGAGCGACATCGCCTGCCCCTGGTGCTACATAGGCAAGGCCCGTTTCGAGAAGGGGCTGGCCGCCTTCGCGCACCGCGACGAGGTCGAGGTGGTCCACCGCTCCTTCGAGCTCGACCCGAACGGCGCCAAGGGCGCCGTCGCCCCCGTCGTGGAGATGCTGGCCAAGAAGTACGGCCGCACCCTCGACGAGGCGCGCGGCATGGAGGAGCACGTGGCGGCCAGTGCGCGCGCCGAGGGGCTGGAGTACCGCACCGAGGGCCGCGACCACGGCAACACCTTCGACATCCACCGCCTCCTGCACCTGGCCGCCGCCCGCGGCCGCCAGGACGAGCTGCTGGACCTCGCCTACCGGGCCAACTTCGCCGAGGAGCGGTCCGTCTTCGACTCCGGGACCCTGCTGGTGCTCGCCGTCGAGGCCGGGCTGGACGAGGCGGAGGCGGCCGCGGTGCTCGCCGATCCCACCGCCTACGCCGACGCCGTGCGCGCCGACGAGCGGGAGGCGGCCGAACTGGGCGCGAACGCCGTGCCGTTCTTCGTCCTGGACCGCCGCTTCGGGGTCTCCGGCGGGCAGCCCGCCGAGGTCTTCACCCAGGCGCTGGAGCAGGCGTGGGCCGGGCGCGAGAGCGTCGACACCTCGCCCGAGGCGCCCGCCTGCGAGCCGGACGGCGCGTGCGCGGTGCCGGACCGGGCCTGAGCCCGAGCCCGCCCCGACCCCCGGCCGTCCGGCCGAACCGGCAATGGACGGAGGGTCGTTGCTGAAGCAGAGTGGGTCCCATGGATCTTCCCGGTACTGAAGAGACCCCTGCCGATGTGACCTCTGCCGGAGCGGCGACCTCGGCCGCGCGGGCGGCGCTCGTCGCCGCGGCCCGTGCCGAGTTCGGGCACACCACCGCCTACCTCAACACCGCGACCTGCGGCGTCTTCCCGCGCGCCGCGGTGGCGGCCGTGCACGCCATGGCGGACGCGGCCGGGGCCGGGGATCCGGCCGGTTTCGGGGACCTCGCCATCGCCGGCCGGGTGCGCGAGGGCTTCGCGCGCCTGGCCGGGGTCGCGCCCTCGCGGGTGGCCCTCGGTTCGGCCGTGGCCACCCACGTCGGGCTGGTCGCCGCCGCGCTGCCCGCCGGGGCCGAGGTCCTCTGCGTCGAGGACGACTTCGCCTCGGTGATGAACCCCTTCGTGGTGCGGGGGGACCTGGCGCTGCGCTTCGTCCCCCTGGAGTCGGTCGCCGAAGCCGTCCGCGCACGGACGGCGCTGGTCGCGCTGAGCGCCGTACAGTCCGCGGACGGGCGGACGGCCGACCTCGCGGCGATCCGTGCGGCCACTGCCGCGCACGGGGCGCGGATGCTGGTGGACGCCTCGCAGACGATCGGCTGGCTGCCCTTCGACGCGACGCCCTACGACTACACCGTGACCGCCGGGTTCAAGTGGCTGCTCGCCTCGCGCGGGGTCTCGTACCTGACGGTCTCGGAGGAGGCGCAGGAGACGCTGGTCCCGCTGCACGCGGGGTGGACGGCCGCCCGACCCGGGCGCGACTCCTTCTACGGGCCGATGGTCGAACTGGCCGAGGACGCGCGGCGGTTCGACGAGTCCCCGGCCTTCCTCGCCTACCACGCGGCCGAGCCGTCGCTGGCCCTGCTGGAACGGGTCGGCATCGAGGCGGTGCACGCCCACGACACGGCGCTGGCCGACCGCTTCCGGGCCGGGCTCGCCGACCTCGGACACGAGCCCGTCCCGGGCCGCGCCCCGATCGTCTCGGTCCCGGGCCTGGCCGACCGCCAGCCCGCGCTGCTGGCGGCGGGCATTCCGACGGCCGCCCGCGCGGGCGCCCTCCGGGCCTCCTTCCACCTGTACAACACGGAGGCGGACGTGGACCGCGCCCTCGACGCCCTCTCGGACTAGGAGGCCGCGGTGGCCCCGTCCCAGGCCGTGGTGGCCGCCTTCAGGGCGCCGGTCGGCGGCACGGACAGGGCCGTGGCCAGGGCCGTCAGCGAGGCGTGCACCGCGGGGAGCGCGGCCGCCGGGCCGTAGTGGTTGACCCGGACCATCTCCTGGGCCAGCGCGCCGCCGCCCGCGGCCAGCGGGGCCTCGGGGTCGGCGGCGAGGGCCCGCGCCACCACCGCCGAGGCCTCCGGCACGCGCAGGGTGGTGGCCACCGGGGCCGCGTCCGCCGCGTCGACGACGTACGGCGCCACCCCCAGCTCGACCGCTCCCGCCCGGGTCGCCGCCGCGGCCGCCGCGTGGCGGGCCATCAGGGCCGCCGGGCCCTCCTCGGCGATCCGGGCCAGGCAGGCCTCCAGCGCGAGCATCTCCAGCTGCGCGGGAGCGTGCAGCAGCGTCCTGCGCCCGCCGTCGATCCAGCGCTCCTTCCAGTCCAGGAGGGAGAGGTAGGAGCGGCGCGGCGCCGACGCGTTCCCGGCGAACCGTTCCCACGCGCGCTGCGAGACCGACACGGCCGACACGCCGGCCGGGCCGCCCATCGCCTTCTGCGCCCCGATCACGCACAGGTCCACGCCCCACGCGTCCGGCAGCAGCGGCTCCGCGCCCACCGACGCCACCGCGTCGAGCATGAACAGCGCGCCGTGCGCCCGGACGACCTCGCCGATCTCCGCGACCGGGTTGGTGTTCCCGGTCGCCGCTTCCGCGTGCACCAGCGAGACGAAGTCGATCTCCGGGTGCGCGGCCAGCGCCCGCGCGACCTGCGCCGCGCTCACGGCGGTGTCGAAGGGCACGGCCAGGTCCACCACCGTCGCGCCGCAGTCCCGCAGCCAGTTGCCGAAGGTGGTCCCGTACGGGCCCGTCACGATGTTCAGCGCCGTCGAACCGGGCCGCGCGCCGGAGCGGATGCAGCCCTCCAGCGGGAGCAGCGCCTCGCCCTGGGTGATCACCACGTCCTGGCGGGTGGAGAGGAGGTCCGCGACCCCCCGTTCGATCGACGCGAACCGCTCCGCGGTCAGCGGCGGCAGGTCAAGGAGGGGGTGGGGCGCAGTGCTGGTCACCGAGGTGCTCTCTTCGTTCGAGGGTACGGACAGAGCGTACCGAGCGGGTGGCTACAGTGCGGCCATGAGCGATGTGCTGCACGTGAAGGGGCGGGTGCTCGTCGGACCGGACGAGGTCCGCGACGAGTTGTGGGTCGTCGGTGGCCGGATCTCGTACGAGCGCCCGCGCGCCGGGGCGGGCGCGCACGAGGTCACCACCGTGACCGGTTGGGTGCTGCCGGGGCTGGTCGACGCGCACTGCCACGTGGGCCTGGACGCCCACGGCCCCGTCGACGACGCGACCAGCGAGAAGCAGGCACTGGCCGACCGGGAGGCGGGCACCCTGCTGCTCCGGGACGCCGGTTCGCCCTCCGACACCCGCTGGATCGACGCGCGCGAGGACCTGCCCGAGGTGATCCGCGCCGGCCGGCACATCGCCCGCACCCGTCGCTACATCCGCAACTACGCGCACGAGATCGAGCCCGCCGACCTCGTCGAGTACGTCGGCCGCGAGGCGCGGCGCGGCGACGGCTGGGTGAAGCTGGTCGGCGACTGGATCGACCGCGAGGTGGGCGACCTGACGGCCTGTTGGCCGCGCGCCGAGGTCGAGGCGGCGATCGCCGAGGCGCACCGGCTCGGGGCCCGGGTGACCGCCCACTGCTTCGCCGAGGACTCGCTGCGCGACCTCGTGGAGGCGGGCATCGACTGCGTCGAGCACGCCACCGGCCTGACCGAGGACACCATTCCGCTCTTCGCCGAGCGCGGGGTGGCGATCGTGCCGACGCTGGTGAACATCGCGACCTTCCCGAAGCTGGCGACGGGCGGCGAGGCCAAGTTCCCCCGCTGGTCGGCCCATCTGCGGCGGCTGCACGAGCGGCGCTACGACACGGTGCGCTCGGCGTACGACGCGGGCGTGCCGGTCTACGTCGGTACGGACGCGGGCGGTTCGCTGCCGCACGGGCTGGTCGCCGCCGAGGTGGCCGAGCTGGTGAAGGCCGGGATCCCGGCGTCGGCCGCGCTGTCGGCGACGACGTGGGGGGCCCGTGCGTGGCTGGGGCGCCCCGGTCTGGAGGAGGGCGCCCGGGCGGACCTGGTGGTCTACGGCGAGGACCCGCGGGCGGACGTGTCCGTGCTGGCCGACCCGCGCCGGGTGGTGCTGGCGGGGCGGATCCGGGGCTGAGCGCGTGGAGTTGACCGGGGCGTGACACGGTCGTGCGTCCGGTCGTTAGGTGTGGCCGAAACCTGTGGACCATGAGGTTTCGGCGCACCTCCGTGCCGCGTGAGGCGCACTCCCGTGCCATCAGAATCGAATATGTGCGTGGAAACCACCCTTTGGGGTGAACTCACGTCAGGTCGTCACGCGTTCACTCTCCGTGCGTAAAGATTCCGGGGTCCAGGCCGTCGGCGCGCGCGATGTCCCCCATTGGCGGCGCGACGGCTCCCACCTCCCTGGGGGTTCCACCACCTTGAACAGCAACACCTTCCGCATGCCCGCGGCCGCCCTGCTCGCCGCCGGAGCGGTCGCCCTGCTCACCGCACCCGCCGCCCACGCCACGGGCGGCTCCGGAGCCGCGGGCACGGGCAGCGCGGGCGGCTCCGGCAAGGCCGGCGCCGCCGTCCTGCGCGCCGGGCTCGACGTGGGCCTGCTCAACAAGACCGTCCACGTACCGCTCACGGCCACCTTGAACGAGGTCAGCGCGCCCGCCGACGCCGCGAAGACCGCCCTGACCGTCACCCTCGACGGGGTCGACAAGGGGCAGCCGGTGAACGTCCTGCGCGCCGACGTCGCGACCTCGAAGGCGACGGCGGACAGGACCGGGGCGCGGGCCGAGGCGAACCTGGTCCACGCCAAGGTCCACGTCCCCGGACTGCCCGCGCTCTCCCTGATCGAGGTGGAGAAGGTCACCTCGAAGGCCGTGTGCGAGCCGGGGAAGAAGCCGGTGGCCAGCTCCAACGTGCTCGGCACGGTGACCGCGCTCGGCAAGAGGATCACCCTCTCCGCGGGCGGCCCGACCAGGATCGCCGTCCCGGGCGTGGGCGAGGTCGACATGGAGCTCTCCGGTACGCAGACCACCTCGACCACCGCCGCGGCCGCCGCCCTGCGGCTCAAGGTGTCGGTGAACCCCGGCAACCTCAACGTCGCCCAGGTGACCGGCGAGGTGGTCCTGGCCGAGGCGCACTGCGAGGGTCCCGGCGGCATCGCGCCGTCGCCCTCCACCGCGCCCTCGACGCAGGTCTCCGCGAAGCCGGCCGCCGTCGCGGACGTCAAGCCCCAGTCCGCCGGTGACCAGGCCAACCTGGCGGAGACCGGGGCCGGTTCGGTCACCCCGTACGTGACGGGCGGCGCGCTGCTGCTGCTCGGCATGGGCGCCGCGGCCCTCGTCGTGACCCGCGGCCGGGGCCGCGGCCGGATCCAGTAGGCAGCGCCGAGCCGAGCCGCTAGCGGGTGGCGTGCGTCAGACCCTGTTCGCCGGCCCCGCGCGACAGCACGGCCTCCGTCACCTGCCGGTCGACGGCCGCGTACTCCGCCCGCTTCGCGGCGCCCAGAGCGGCGTCCGAGGCGGCGCAGGCGGCGCACACCACGCGGAACGGCGGGGTCATGTCCGAGTACTCGGTGAGGAACTCGGCCTTCGTCACCTCCCAGCGGCCCGGCCGCTCGGTCGACGGGGTGAAGGTGAAGCGCGGGATCGAGCCCATGTTGCCGCGCTTCATCTCCGGCGGCACGAAGCTGGCGACCTGGTCGCCCATCCCGTAGACCACCCAAGTAGTTAGTACACGGGTAACCCTATATTGACCAGCGGAAACCTCCGGGCACGGAAGGGCCCCGGCCAGCACTCGCGGAGGAGTGGCAGCCAGGGCCCTTTGTGGTCCGTCTCAGAGTCCCCTTACGGGTACCCAGTTGCCGGGCCGGTCGAGCCACACGCACTCGCCGTCGTCGTCCACGGTGAGCCCGAACCGGTCGAAGCCCGGACGGTCCCGAGCGACCCACCAGCGGAACGCCGTCTCCAGCTCATCCCAGAGCCGCCGGGGACCGTGCTGCACCACCGGGAAGGATGTGTGACCGGGCCGGTATTCCGCTGTCGCCCACGCCGTTACGCCCGTGTCCATGAGCCGCAACCGGTACGCCTCGCCGTCCAGGTTCTCGACCCGACAGAACAGGTCGGGTACCTGCACCCCGATGGCGAACATGTGAACCCAGTCGCCGACGTCGTCCGGGGACAGTGTGGTGTCCGAGTGCACGTCCTCGCCGGGGATTGCCTCCCCGTCCGTGAACGCGCTCGTCGGCGGTAGCTGCTTGCGCTGGTGACTCATCCGCATGAACGCCGATGACGCGACGAACGGGCCGCTCGCCGTGCCGTCCTCAGCGACCGTGAGACGCGCTACCGCCTCACCGCCGTACGTCGGCCCCCACGGGGTCACGATGACGCCCCCAGTGACCGTCTGTTCCCTCCAGGCGGCCGGGACGCTGCCGACTGAACAGGTGGCGATCCACCGGTCGTAGGGGGCGCGGTCGGCGTACCCCTCGGCCCCGTCGCCGGTGACGACCAGCGGAGCGAGTCCGGCCGCCGCCAGGCGGTTGCGCGCGTCGGCGGCCGTGCCGGGGTCCAGCTCGATGGAGACGACGTTCTCGCCGCCGAGCTGCCAGGCCATGAGCCCCGCGTTCCACCCCGTGCCCGCGCCGACTTCCGCGACCTTGTGGCCGCGCCGGGCGTCCAGCACGCGAAGCATCGTGAACACCATCTTCGGCATGGAATTGGAGCTTGTCGGCGTGCGGCCCTTCTTCGGGCCGGTGTACGCGCCGCCGTCCCACTGGGTGGTGATCGGCGCGTCACGGTAGACGGCCTTCCACCACAGTTCGGGGTGTTCGGTCATGGTCACGCGGTCGTCCTGGCGGTTCATGCCCGCCTGCCCCGGCCAGATGGTTTCGGGGACGAACAGGTGACGCGGTACCGCCTCGTAGGCGGGGAGCCATTCAGGTGTGAGCGCGCCCGACTCCAAGAGCACGGAGGCGAGCCCCTTAGAGCCCGCCTCCTTCAGTTCGTGCGCGGTCACTTGCCGTCCGTCGGCTGCGAGCCGTCCGACGTGTTGCCGCCCTCGTCGGAGCCGCCCCCGCCGTGCTTGTTGCCGCTGTCGCTGTCGTCCTGCGGGTTCCCGCCGTCGGCCTCGGTGATCCACCAAGCCTTCATTGCAGTACCTCCTTTGAGCGCCCGTCAGCCTTGGGACCTTAGTCCAGCCGGCCGGAGGGCCTTTGGTCCCTCAACCCGTATGAGTCAAGGGAGTTGTACTCCGCCCCTGCCCGGTGGGGTCTGACAGGCAGGGACGGGAATCCGGGGAAGGGTTACAGGGCCTCTCGCGTCGGTGCGCCATGCGCTTCGACGCGGGCAGCTCGGCGGGCCTGCGCGTCCCTGACTACCTCGTCGCACGTCCGGAGCTCACGGGCCCGGAATAGAATCCAGGCGCGTATCCGGCGCTCCTCGAACGTCAGAGCTCGAAGCATCGAACGACCCCTATCGCGTGACTGGCACTCAGGTGGATCTGCAACACGACGTTGCAGTCGGACACCTTGGACTTGTCGCCAACGGCCCGTGCCGCGCGCCGGGCCCGCTCGATCCGCTCGCAGTCGCCGAACTCGCAGTCGGGTACGCCCATGGGCTCCACTACGCCGCCACGTAGAGGCAGGTCGACGGCGAGCGGGAGCGGGGCGGGAGTCGTGGGTGCCATGACTACAGCCCGATGGGGGTGTTGAGCAGGCGAGCCCGCGCGAGCTCCGCCGAGTCGGGGTCTCGTAGATCGTCGAGGTCGGCGACCCACTCAACCCCACCGCCGGGCGGCCGGAGCCACACGGTTCCAGTCGGGTCTTGCTCGACTACCGCGCCGAGCTTGCCCGAGCCATCCACCTTGTACCTGGTCTCACACATGACGCCTCGCCGTCCGTCGCTTCGTCGCCTGTTTGACGACGGTAGAGACGGGCGAGAGGCAACGACTAGGCATTTCTACAGAGTTCTATGCCGGTTCCAGCGCGTCAGCGGCTGCGGTGACCAGCGCGCGAGCCTCCGCCCCATAGACGGCCAGCTTGGCGTACTCGCCGAAGGCCTTCAGGTACTGGCGCACTTCAGTCGGGGCTGTCACGTTCACCTGAGCCGTAAGCAGCTCGACTTGGGCCTGTTCCTCGTCGTAGACACTGAACGTCTCGATCACCCACATACGGCGGTCGGAGCTGAAGGGGATTACCCCGAAGGAGACGCGCGGATACGACATCACGGTCAGCAGGTGGTCGAGCTGCCCGGCCATTGTGTCCACGTCGCCAACACGGTGCCGCAGGGCAGCCTCCTCGACCAACAGGGAGAACCTGTGGTTCCCCTCCCGGATCACGCGGGAGCGCTCCAGTCGGGCCGCCACAGCTTCCTCAATGTCGTTGCGGGTACCCCTGAACTCGGAGATGGATGACAGCAGTGCGGCGACGTAGGGGCCCGTCTGAAGGAGTCCCGGAATGACGTTGGAGCTGTAGACCCGGAACGTCCTGGTGCGCTCGAACAGAGGCACGTACGACTCTTGGAGCCGACGCATACCCGTTCGCTGCAACCGCCGCCACTCCACGTATGCGTTCTCGGCCGTCCGGGATGCGGCGATGACATCGGCCGCCTGGTCTTCTGCCTCGCAGGCGCGGCACCACGCCCGAATGTCGTCATCACTCGGGGGCGTGGTGCCGCTTTGGAGCCGCGACACCTTGGACGCATACCAGCCCGTCCGCCCTGCCACGTCCTTGACTTGCAGGCCAGCATCCCGGCGGATCTCGCGCAGCATGTCGGCGACACGTTTGCGGGCCGCCTCAGCGCTGGTGGATGGTGATCCGGTCATGTGCTGGTCGGACCTTCAGATCCTGTACTCCTCGTGGGGCGTGGCCCGTTCCCATACCGCTTCGAAGGCGTCAGCGCAGAGCTTGGCCACGTGTGGCTCGTCGGTCACGTCGTCGCCGAGGTATGTGCCCTCACCCGAGAAGTACCCGAAGCGGACTAGCTGACCATCGAACGCCCAGTAATCGTTGCCAGGCAGCGCGAGGTCAGATGCCTTCCGGCGCGGTAGCCAGCGGATTTGTTCGCCCGCCGCCACGTTGGTGAACGTCCCGTCGTACAGGTAGCGGGTGTAGTCGCTGACCGGTTCGGAGACGATCCGGGCCCGGCGGATGACGACCCCACGGGCCACGGTCTCAGCGACCATGTCGAGCCAGGGCCGCCACCACGTCGAGCGGTCGGCACTCGGGTCCGGCCGATGACCAGCCGTCCACGCCGCAACGCGCGGAGCCTCGTCGGGATCGTCGTAGTGATCCCTCATCTCAAGGTGTACTGCGGACCGCTGACAGCCAGCCAGCAGCTCACCGAACGGCGGCGCGCTCCGCCACATCACAAGCCTCCCTCAGAGCACGGATCATCCGGAACGGAATCCGCACCACACCTTCGCCGTCGGGGATGGGACCCGTCTCCAGACACTTGGCCAGCATGGCCTCATCCGGGTTCCAGCCCTGCACCAGGATCTCTTGCCGTACGTCCTCGACCCACACCGTTGGGCAGTTCGCCCCGTCGGTGTTCGGATCCCTAGCGATAAAGACTAGGCCCATGACTGCCTCCCGTGCGCTGCCGCTTCTATATCGTTCTACGACCATCACCCTCACGTGATCACTCGTCAAGAGTGCTTCCAGCCGGGCCAGTACAAGCCCGCGGAGGGACCTTGGCCCCGTGGCCGGCGGGGACCTTGGTCCCGAACGAAGAAAGGCCCCGTCCATTCCAGTGAGGAACGGACGGGGCCTTGGTGCTCATGGAGCGGGCTGCACGCGTCGGCGGGCGGTGTACGGACGGTGCCAGATGCCCGCCGCGTCCTGCCGCATGCCCAGGGTGGCCGGGTCGACGCAGTGCCGGTCTCCGGGGCCGCCCTGGCGGTGCATGTCGCCCGCACGGGTTCCGCCGAAGGAGCGGTGACAGTTCGGGCAATGCTCTCGGCTCGCACCGGTCCACGACTGCCCGCACGCGGGATGGGTAATGATCACTTTTCAGCTCCTGGTGCCGGGGCGGCTCTGTCGCGGCCTGTCGGCCGGGGTCTGGGGTGATTACCGAAGGAAGGGGCGAGAGACCGCGTACGGGCTCAGGCGGCAACGGGAAACGGCAAGCGCGTGGCGGGTCTCCACGCGTGCGCGTCGCGCGCCCGCGCCGCCCGTGCACCCGCGCGTGGCAACCCCGGATGCCGGGGGCCAGATTGGGTCAAACTCACAGGCCACAGCGGGTGACGGCGGCCGGAGACGAAATGTCCCAGACCCGTACACGCCCGCTCGTGCTATTGGCCCCCGGGCGTGGAGAGGGATCCGAAGGGAGTACCCCGCCACCCTCTGTGACGACTCCGTGAACTAGGTCGCGCGTTTCAACACGCTGCGGAGGCACCCAGGTTGCACCTCATCAACACAGTTGATGTTGTGTCACTTCAGCTCGACTCGACGCGTCGGCGCGATTCAAGCTTTGACGTACGCGGCCATCAGTTCATGGAAAGCGACCTTCGCATCGTCTCCGAACCGCCGATTCGCATCCAACTCGTTGGACAGCCACAACATTTGATCCTCATCGCGCCCAGCATCTCGCCCCATTGCAGCACCGCCCGCCGCCAGGGCCTTGGCTATACGCTCCCAGTCACGACAGTTGCACGAGCAGTGGGGTCTACGACGCCACGAACTGCGACTCACCCGGAACTCCCGAGTGCGCTCACGCTCGCAACTCGCGCGCCGACAAACTGTGTTCCAGCCATCCAAGTGTTTCACTGAAGTATCTCCCACCCCCCATTCCAGCCCCCCGCCATTCGCCGGTCAGGCATTCACGGGGGGGGTGTACTTGATATCGAGTACGAATATCAAGCTGCGGCCTTAAATGCCACACAGCGATCCGCGTCAATGAGAGTCGACCCAGAGTATGCCTTCACCATCGAGACATCAGAATGCACCGACTGGTCCCAAGCCTTGGTCTGGAGGAATGCATAACCATCCTTGGATACCGACTGAGCGAATGCGACACCGTCAGGCACACCCGGAGCCATTACAGCGAGCGCGAAGGCTTCGGGAACGAATGCGACGGCACCCCCCTTGATCTCGTTCGACTCAACGATAGTAAACCCATATACGCTGGCAATCTGCCCATTGCGAAGGGTAGTTGCATCGCCAGAGCGGTCAGCATCGCGCAGCTCCGGAGACTTCCGGAGCATGTTCGAGATCTCAGGCGAGACGGCGAGGAATCGGTTAGTCGTCGGTACGTCCTTCTGAGGCAGCGCCATCGCTGCATCCGAGATCCAGTCCAGGGGCTTCGCCTTGTCGATGCTCTCCTTGGATCCCGCAATCTGGGCATTCATCGGCTTGGCGGTGCAGCGCTCCAGGGCGCGGGCAACGCCGTCCACCTGAGGGCCAAAGACCTGCACGGCGAAGTCCCTGATATCCAGGGTTGCTTCCTGCTGGGTAATCGGGACGGAGCTGTAAGGGCTCTCGGTGATCTCCAGGGTAACGAGGCGCTCACTGGCAGCCGACTTCTCGTCAGTTCCCTTGAAGTCCTTGGCTTCAATTCGCTGCGGTACAGGGATAGTTACCTTCGTGCCGCTGCCCCCTCCGAAACTCGTCTCCGCCTTGCGGAATACGAGGGGGGCCAGGACACCGGCCTGCGCGAGGTAGGTAACGCCAGTCTCTGCGATTCGGGATTCAGTGCCGAAGGTGTTGTTGGTGGTCTGCATGATGCAGTCTCCTTACTGGGTGGTCACTTGGGGGAAAGTCGGGCGGCCATCGCCTTGGCGAGCTTCAGCGGGTCCAGGGATTCAATCCCGGAGGCCGCCTCTTGGCCAGTCTTGATGTGCGCCACTGGCCGCGCTGGAATGCGCCTAAGGGCGTGCGTCGACAGCAGTTCTGCCAGCCTCACGGCATTCGTGTTCAGCTCGTCCGCTGTCTCTCCCGCAAGGAGCGAAACGGCATTCAGGGAGAGGCCGTTGGAGATTCCAGCTCGGAGCTTGGCAAGCTCCAGAGAGTCGCCCTTGAGCCGCGTCGGGGAGCCTTCGGCCCTCTCTTCGCGCTTGGCTGTGTTCTGTTCAGTCATTTCTTCCACGGCGGCTTCAAGAGCAGCAGTCGACTGCTGACTTCCAGCTTCAGGAGACATGCCCGGCCCCCTTCTGAACTCGCCGGATACCGGTAACGAGCTGGTCGATCTCCACAGCCTGACGTGCGTCAGCGTCGGTGCTGATGATGTGCGCGGAGGCGTTCCGGCGACGGGCCATCTCAGCGCCGAAGAGCGCCGCATACACATCTGTGTTGTCCTCCCCCTGTCGGAGCAGAGAGCTGAACGGAACATGGAGTGCGGCGGCGATCCGTACGAACTTGTCGACGGAAGGGACTGCTTCACCGGCCTCGTAGCGGAACGTGGAGCGTTCTGATACGCCAGCCCGCTTGGCAAGTTCAGCGACGGTCATTCCTAGCTTGATCCGTCGCGCTCGCGACTTCTCAGGGTCATACATGAGGGGCACCTCCTTGGTGCGTGGAGTGACCTGCCAGATGTGGCAGGTATGGGGCAAAAAAAGGACCCGCATGACCCCGAGGAGAGAGGTCGGGGGTACCCGCGCGGGTCGGCAGAAACCTGAATCGAGTTGGGTGCGCGTGAGCCCCATCTGTTGCCTGGTCGCGGGCCTCGGCCGGCGTAGGCTCTGGTTCAACAGATCCGCAGGTCAGCGCACCTATGCCTGACGGGGCATCGACGTGCGGATCTTTGCCGCCCTAGCGCACGAGTCCCCCAACTCGGCTCAGCGGAAGCCGTTGAGGGGAGAGGCGGCCCACTGAGAGTGGCTCCAGACGGAGCGGGTACCACCGGCATGCCCTCAGCCACTTGTGGCAGGCACTGCACTTTCCCTCACATATGTAAGTTGCAGGTTCGTGACAAGGGGCCGACAGCGGCCGGAGTGCCGCACAGTGCCGTAAGTGCCGTTTAGACCCCTCTTTCTGGTATCCCTAGGGAATCTCTAAGGAATACCAAAAACACCCCTCTAAACGGCACTTACGGCACTGTCTGGCACTGCGTCACAGGTCAGAGCGTTGCCCGTTTCGCTGTTTCACGGCCGTCGGGGCGTGTTCGCCGTCGGCCGGTCGGCGTCGGCGCGCGAAAACCCCCGCCGGGCGTCTTGTGACGTCTGACGGGGGTGGCGGAGATAACAGTCAATTGGGCCTCACGCGGCCAGCGAGGCCCGCTTACCTGCCTTGCGGCTCTTCACGTTCGACAGCTTGGCCAGGAGAGACGCGGGCACGGTGTCGCCGTGCCAATACATGGTCGCCCGCTGGTCCACGTCGACAGGCTCCCACCGGTTCGGAGGCTTGCCCTCCCACCGACGGATAACGACGAACCGCACGCCAAGTTGGAGGAGTTCGCGTCGCTCATCCGGCGTCGAGCTGTCCCACTTAGCGCGGAGGAGGTGTTCATTGCCTATCCACGGGACGACAGGGCGGCTGCCTCCGAATTTGGCGACCCTCAGCCGGTTCTCTGCCACGTTCGCCGTCGCCGTCTGCATGGATGAGGCGAACATGGCCACCGCATCGCCGTCGTACGCCCCGGCGTCGAATGCCGCTTGCAGGCGGTCACGGGCCGCCTCGGCTGCTTTCAGCGAGGCGCGGGCCTTCTTCTCCGCCTCGGTCTCTTCCGGCCGCTGGTGGGCGCTCCAGAGCTTCGTAATGGTCATCATCAGCTCTATGTCGGGCTCATCAGGATCGGACGCGTCGATGTTCTCGACCCGGGCTATAAACCGGTCGCGCGCCCACTCGTCCAAGAGCCGCGCATCGAGCCGTGCGGGCCTCGGACAGCTGCCGGGGTCGTTCTTGTGGAGGGAACATGTGTAACCGCTACCTGAGAGCGTCACGGCCCCCATGCAGCCCTCGCAGCGGGTCGCGCCGGACATCTGGTGCTTGGCGCGGCCCGCCGCCGTCTGCGCGGGCATGGCAGCGCCACTTGTCGGCGACGTGTTGCCAGTGATGCGGGCCCGTGCGCGAGCCAGCTTCTCGGGGTCGGTGACAATCGGCTCGTCGGTGACGCTGACACGTTCCCCGGCCCGGTTGAAGTATTCAAGCGGCTTGTTGCCTGTAGCGCTGGTCACCACCTGCCATCCCTCGTAGACGGGGTGGAAGATGATCCGGTGGACGGCGGCGGCGCTCCAGCGTCCTCCGCGTGCGGCTGGGATTCCGTCGCCGTTCAGCCTGGAGACGATGGCGCGGGTCGATGCGTGTTCGTGGTCGGCGGCCTCCTCGATGATGCGGTCAATGACCTCCCACCGGGGAGCCTCAGATCCCGGGAACGGGGCCGTGTTCCTGAGCAGCTTTCGACCGGGGCCCACGACGTACCCGTCAGGGGCCCGTGAAAGCCACATGCCCGCGTCGCGCTGCGTGCGCTTGGTTGCGCCGACCGAGTCAGCCAGGAAAACGGAGTATTCGCGGGCCTGCTCGGCGTAGTCGATGATCCGGCGGCGGTCGCGCTCCTCCATGGAGTCCAACCGGTCAAGCCAGAAGATCACTCGTACCTTGCCGATGACCCGCAGCAGGTCGTCTGCGCCCTTGCGGCTGAACCGGTCGAGCCGGTAGCACCACAGGACGTTGATCCGGCCGTCGGCAAGAGCGGCCAGGGCGGTTTCGAAGTCGTCGCGCTCGCGGTCCTTGAACGCTGAGCCGAGTTCCGACCACACGTATTCCTGGGGGACGACTGCGCCGTCTTGCTCGGCCTCGCGTCGGCCGGTGGTTATCTGCGCTTCCGTACTCAGTTCCCGGCGGTGGTTGCCCTCACCGTAGACCTTTGATTTACGCGCCAGAATCCCCCATATCTGACGCTTGCCCGCTATGCCCACGGGGTCCATTTTGCCCTACTCGGCGATCGTCAGGCCGTGCTTGCCAGCGTCTCGGCCGAGCACGGTGTGACTGATCTCGTCGCGTACGTCGGCCAGGACCCCGTCAGCCTTACGCAGGTCCACCACGCGCCCGGCGTCGGTGTCGAAGTACAGCGGGACGAATTCAGCCTTCGTGACCCTCCAGCGTTGCCCCTGTGCGGTCGGGGGCTCGAACCTGAAGCGGCCTAGGCTGCTCATGTTGCCCCGCAGGTCACGGGCCCCGGTGTGGTTGAACATCTCGCCCGCGACCTGGTCGCCCATCCCGTAGATGACCCATGTTCCGTTGTCGTCCACAGCGGCCCCTTTCGATACGCCGCCCCGTGTAGGAGCGACCCACGTGCCGTTGACCTTCTCGTACGGCTGCGGCACGTGGTTGTGGGTGCCGAGGATCAGGTCGAGGTCCGGCCCGCCCTCGGTCCGCGAGGCGGTCAACGCCCGCGCCAGCTCCAGCTGCTGTTCGTTGGGGGCCGTCTGCCATTCGGTGCCCCAGTGCACGCTGAGCACCACCACGTTCGCACCCGCGGCCCGCGCCGCGCGGGCGTCGGCGATGATCCGCCGCTGGTCGATGAGGTTCACGGACCAGGGCTTGCCCTCGGGGACCGGGATGCCGTTCGTGCCGTAGGTGTACGACAGCTGGGCGACCTTCGCGCCGCCCGCCTCGAACAGGACGGGCGTCGTGGCCTCCGCCGCGCCGCGGGCCGAGCCCGAGTGCTTGATGCCGACCCGGTCGAGGTGGTCCAGGGTCCGGGCGAGGCCGGGGTAACCGGCGTCCAGCGTGTGGTTCGAGGCCGTCGAGCAGCTGTCGTACCCGGTGTCCTTGAGGGCGTCGGCCAGCTCGTGCGGGGCCTTGAAGGTCGGGTAGCCGGTGTAGGGGCCGCCGGGCTCGCCGTACGGTATCTCGTGGTGGCACACCGCCATGTCCGCGGCGCTCACGACGGCCTTGACGCCCCCGAGTATCTTGCGGAAGTCGTGCCCGTCGCCGCCCGCGTCGAGGGCCGAGCGCTCGATGATCGACGGGTACGGGATGATGTCGCCCGTGGCGACCAGGGTGAAGGGCCGTCCGCCGGGCGGCGTGATCGCGCCGCTCCTGCCGGGCTCGGGCGCGCCACCGCCCAGCCGCTGCGCGGCCGCCGGGCGGCCCCCGTCGTCGAGCAGCCTCGGCACGGCGTAGACGCCCCCGGCGACGAGCGCGAGTCCGGCCACCCCCGTCGTGATCTTCGCGGACGTCCTCATCCTGGTCTTCCCCCGAACCTGCGGGCCGGCCGGTCCCGGCCACCGTGCGTGTCGGCACACTCTCGCACGGTCGTTCGTGCCGGGCGAGGGGAGACGGGAGGAGGAGGGCGCCCGGAACCGGTCAGGGCGACGTCAGCGTCAGCGCGTGGTCCAGCGCCTGGAGCAGCCGGCCCGTCGTCGCCCGGTCGCGCACCGCCAGCCGCAGCCAGGACCGGTCCAGCCCGGGGAAGGTGTCCCCGCGCCGGACGGCGAAGCCGAGGGCCCGCAGCCGGGCCCGCACCTCCGGTGCCCGGTCCACCCGGATCAGTACGAAGGGCCCGGCCGCCACCCCGGCCACCGTGACCTCGTCGAACTCGGCCAGCCCCGCCAACAGGTGGGCCCGGTCCACCTCGATCTGCCGCGCGGCGGCCTCCGCCTCGGCCAGCGCCGCCGGGGCCACGCACGCCTCGGCCGCCGCGAGCGCCGGGCTCGACACCGGCCACAGCGGCTGCGCCGCCGACAGCGCGGCGATCACGGCGGGCTCGGCCAGCACGTAGCCGATCCGCAGCCCCGCCAGTCCCCACGTCTTGGTCAGGCTCCGCAGCACCACCAGCCCGGGCACGTCCGTCCGCCCGGCCAGCGCCTCGCGTTCGCCCGGCACCGCGTCCATGAACGCCTCGTCGACCACCAGCGTCCGCCCCGGCCGGGCCAGCGCGGCCAACCCCGCCGCCGGGTGCAGCACCGAGGTCGGGTTGGTCGGATTGCCGATGACCACGAGGTCCGCGTCCTCGGGTATCGCCGCCGGGTCCAGCCGGAAACCGTCCTCCGGCCGCAGCAGCACCCGCTCCACCCGGTGCCCGGCGTCCCGCAGGGCCGCCTCCGGCTCGGTGAACTGCGGGTGCACCACCACCGGCCGTACGGCGCCCAGCGCCCGCGCGATCAGCACGAAGGCCTCCGCCGCCCCGGCCGTCAGCAGCACCCGCTCCACCGGCAGCCCGTGGCGCGCGGCCACCGCGGCCCGCGCCACCCGCCCGTCCGGATAGGCCGAAAGGGTGTCCAGCGAGGCGGCGATCCGCTCCTTGAGCCAGGCCGGGGGAGTGTCCGACCGGACGTTGACGGCCAGGTCCACCAGCCGCCCCGGCGCGTCCACCAGCTCCGCGTCCCCGTGGTGGCGCAGGTCGTGCGCCTCCGCCCGGGCCACCGCGCAGGTGGCCGCCGCCGACTTCCGCTTGGGCACGAGCAGCTCACCGCCGCCCGCCAGCGCCGCCGCCTCGGCCACCGAGGGGGTCGCCGCCGCCGCCCGGACCGCCTCGCTCGGATGCGGGACCGCGATCCGCTCCAGCTCCTGGGGCCCGTACGTCAGCAGCGGTACGCCGAAGCGTTCCGCGGCGCCGGAGATGCCCGCCTCGGCGGCCTTCGACTCGACCGTGGCCAGCGCGGTGACCGCGGCCACCGCCAGCCCGGCGCCGCGCAGGGTCTCCTCGACCAGGGAGCAGACCTCCTCCGCCGTGACCCCCGAGCGCCCGCCGACTCCGACGACCACCCGTTCGTACCCGCTGTAACCGCCCTGCTCGCCCACCCGGGGTCCTCGCTCCCTCGACATCGTCAGCCGTCAGCCGTCAACATTGCGTCGTCCGCCACCCCGCGCGTGAAGGTGCGCGCGGGCCCGGCAGTCGGTATTCAGGGGCCTATGGCCGTGATCGTGGCGTTGGGCGCGTTCCTGATGACGCTGGCGGGCGGGTGGACGGCGCAACGCGTCACCGACCGCCGCCACCTCGTGCTGGGCCTCGCCGGTGGACTGATGCTCGGCGTGGTGGGCCTGGACCTGCTGCCCGAGGCGATGAGGGCGGCCGGGCACGAGGTGTTCGGCGTCCCGCTGGCCCTGCTGCTCTTCGTGGCCGGGTTCCTCGTCGCGCACGTGGTGGAGCGGGTCCTGGCGGTCCGCCAGGCCGCGCACGGCGGCGAGAACGGCTCCGGACACGGCTCCGGCCGCGGGGAGCAGAGCGCCAGGGTCCCCCAGGTCGGCCTGACGGCCGCGGGCGCCATGGTCGGCCACAGCCTCGCCGACGGGGTGGCGCTGGGGGCGGCCTTCCAGGTCGGCGGCGGGATGGGGGTGGCCGTCGCGCTGGCCGTGATCACCCATGACTTCGCCGACGGGTTCAACACCTACACCCTGACGAGCCTGTACGGGAACGCCCGCCGCAAGGCCCTGATGATGCTCTTCGCCGACGCCGTGGCCCCGGTCGTCGGAGCCGCCTCCACCCTGCTGTTCACCCTTCCGGAGGAACCGCTCGGGGGATACCTCGGCTTCTTCGCCGGGATCCTGCTCTACCTCGCGTCGGCCGAGATCCTGCCCGAGGCGCACCACCGCCACCCCGCCCTGTCCACGCTGATGTGCACGGTGGGCGGCGTGGCGGGCATCTGGCTGGTCGTCGGCCTCGCGGACTGAGTTCACCTGACGTCGGAACCGGAACCGGAAGCGGAACCCGCCGCCCGCGCGGCGGCCACGAAGCGCCACGCCACCGACGGCTGGGCGGCCCAGTGGGTGTGCAGGTAGCTCGCGTGGACGCCGCCCCGGACGAAGCCCTCGACCCGGCGCTCGGGATGGGTGAACCCCCAGGCCGGGGCGTCGCCCGCGCTGGGGTCGATCACCGTGCGGTGGAACTCGTGCCCGCGCAGCCGGGTCCCGGCCAGCGCCAGCGGGCTGTCCGAGATCGCGACCGCCTCGCGGTAGCCGAGGGTGAGCCGGTCCGACATCCGGGCGTCGGCGTCCAGCACCCCGCACATCGGCTTCCCGTCCAGCGAACCGGCCAGGTAGAGCAGCCCGGCGCACTCGGCGGCCAGCGGGGCCCCCGACGCGGCGAACGCGGCCACCGCTGCGCGCAGCGGCGCGTTGGCCGACAGCTCCGGCGCGTACATCTCGGGGAAGCCGCCGCCGATGACCAGCCCGGCCGTGCCCGCGGGCAGGGCCTCGTCCCGCAGCGGGTCGAAGGTGACGACCCGCGCACCGGCCGCGGTCAGCAGCTCCGCGTGCTCGGCGTAGGAGAACGTGAACGCGGGGCCGCCCGCGACGGCGACGACCGGGCGCGGCCCGGCGTCCGCGGCGGGGACGTGCCACGCCTCGCCCCCGGGCACCCGCGCGGGATCCCACGCCTCGCAGTCCAGCGGAGGCGCGGTCCGCGCGAGCGCCATCAGGGCCTCCAGGTCGCACCCCGCCCGCACCTGCTCGGCCAGCGCGGCCACCGAGGCCAGCGCGTCCGCCCGGCGCTCGGCGACCGGGACCAGACCCAGGTGCCGCGAGGGCGCCGCGACCTGCGGCACCCGGCGCAGCACGCCGAGCACCGGCATCCCGGCCTCCTCCAGCGCCTCCTGCAGCATCACCTCGTGCCGGTCGGAGCCGACCTTGTTGAGGATCACGCCCCCGATCCGCACCTGCGGGTCGAAGGACGCGAAGCCGTGCGCGAGGGCCGCCACCGAGCGGGACTGCGAGGAGGCGTCCACCACGAGCACCACCGGCGCCCGCAGCAGCTTGGCGACCTGCGCGGTCGAGGCCAGCTCACCGCGCCCGGCGGCCCCGTCGTAGAGGCCCATCACCCCTTCGACCACGGCGAGGTCGCACCCCGCCGAGCCGTGCGCGAACAGCGGACCGATCAGCTCCGGCCCGGACATGAAGGAGTCCAGGTTGCGGCCCGGACGGCCGGTGGCCAGCGCGTGGTAGCCCGGGTCGATGTAATCGGGCCCGGCCTTGTGCGGGGACACGGCGAGGCCGCGCTCCGTGAAGGCCGCCATCAGGCCCGTCGCGACGGTGGTCTTGCCGCTGCCGGACGACGGAGCGGCGATCACCAGGCGCGGGACGGTCACGGACGTCACCACTCGATGCCTCTCTGGCCCTTCTGGCCGGTGTCCATGGGGTGCTTGACCTTGGTCATCTCGGTGACCAGGTCGGCGAACTCCACGAGCTTCTCGGGTGCGTTGCGGCCGGTGATGACCACGTGCTGGGTTCCGGGACGGTCCCGCAGCACCTCGATCACCTCGTCCACGTCGATCCATCCCCAGTGCAGCGCGTACGTGAACTCGTCCAGGACGTACAGGGTGTGCGTCTCGGCGGCCAGGTCGCGCTTGACCTGCTCCCAACCCTCCTTGGCCGCCTGCTCGTTGTCGAGCTGCGCGTCGCGCTGGACCCAGGACCAGCCCTCGCCCATCTTGTGCCAGACGACCGGGCCGCCCTTGCCCGTCTCGCCGAGGGCCTTGAGCGCGTTCTCCTCGCCGACCTTCCACTTCGCCGACTTGACGAACTGGAACACCCCGACCGGCCAGCCCTGGTTCCAGGCGCGCAGCGCCAGACCGAAGGCGGCCGTCGACTTGCCCTTGCCGGGGCCGGTGTGGACGAAGACCAGCGGGCGGTTGCGGCGCTGACGCGTGGTGAGTCCGTCGTCGGGGACGACGGTGGGCTGTCCCTGGGGCATTAGGCGGCCTTCCTCTGGGTGCGGGTCCGGGTCTGGGTCGGGCTCTGGTGCGCGTGCTGGTTCTGCTTCTGGTTCTGGTGCTGCGCCGACACGGCGGTACGCACGTCCTTCACGAGCCCGGCCAGCGAATCGGCCCGCAGCCCGTCGAGGGTCACGGCGGGACCGCCCAGATCGGTGGCCAGTACCCCGGCCAGACCGAGCCGGACCGGGCCCGACTCGCAGTCCACGACGACCGAGGCGACGTGCTGGCCCTGGAGCAGCAGCGCCGCCCGCCGCGCGAGCGCCCGGGCGTCGCCGCCCGCCGCTCCCGCCGAGGTGGCGCGGCCGTCGGTGACGACGACCAGCAGCGGGCGGCGCGAGGGGTCGCGGAGCCGCTCGACGCGCAGCACCTCGTGGGCCTTGAGGAGACCCGCCGCCAGCGGGGTGCGCCCGCCGGTCGGCAGCTGCTCCAGCCGGGCCGCCGCCGCGTCCACCGACGAGGTGGGCGGTAGCGCCAGCTCGGCGCCGGTCCCGCGGAAGGTGATCAGGCCGACCTTGTCGCGCCGCTGGTAGGCGTCCAGCAGCAGGGACAGGACCGCGCCCTTGACCGCGCCCATCCGCTTGCGGGCCGCCATCGATCCCGAGGCGTCGACGACGAAGAGGACGAGGTTGCCCTCGCGTCCCTCCCGGGTCGCCTGGCGCAGGTCGTCCTTGCGCACGACCAGGCCGCGGCCGCTGCGCCCGCGGGCGAGTTGGTGCGGGGCGGCCGCCTGGACGGTCGCCGCGAGGTGCAGCTTGGTCAGCTGGCCCCGGGGGCGCTGGGCGCCGGTCGTGCGCCCGTGCGCGGTACGGGCCCGCGAGCGCCGTCCGGACGCGCCCTCGCCGAGCCCCGGGACGCTGAGCATCTTGGTCCGGAAGGGGTCCGCGGCCCCCACGGCGGCCTGGGTGGGACCGTCGGCCGCGTCGGCACGGGCCGGCGCGGGCTCCGCTGCGGGCTCGGGGTCCCCCTCCGGGGCCGACTCCGGGGCCGACTCCGGCGCCGGATCGCTGCCGTGGTCCTGGGGCGGCGCCCCGCCGTCGTCGGGCCCGCCGTCGGGGCCGCCTTCGGGTCCGTCACCCGGTCCGCCGTCCGTGCCGCCTTCCGGTCCGCCGTCGTCCGGGCCCTCCGGCTCGGGCTCCGGGTCGGGTTCCGGCTCCGGCTCCTCGTCCGGGAAGGAGTCGAGGATCTCGTCGAGCTTGTCCTCGTCCAGCCCCGGCGCGTCGAAGGGGTTGCGCCGCCGCCGGTGCGGCAGCGCCAGCAGCGCGGCCTGCCGGACGTCCTCCTTGCGCACGTCCGTCCGCCCGTCCCAGGCGGCCAGCGCGGTGGCGGTGCGCGCCATCACGATGTCGGCCCGCATCCCGTCCACCTCGAAGGCGGCGCAGGTCGCGGCGATCTGCATCAGCGCGCCGTCGCCGAGCACCACGCGGCCCAGCAGGGCCCGCGCCGCGACGACCCGGGTCCGTACGTCCGCCTCGTCACCGGCCCAGCGCGCGGTGAAGGCCGCGGAGTCGTCCTCGTACGCGAGCCGGCGGCGCACCACCTCGACGCGCTGCGCGGGCTCGCGGGAGGCGGCGACCTCGACGGTCAGCCCGAAGCGGTCCAGCAGCTGCGGCCGCAGCTCGCCCTCCTCCGGGTTCATCGTGCCGACCAGCAGGAAGCGGGCGGCGTGCCGGACGGAGACGCCCTCGCGCTCCACGTAGGAGGCGCCCATCGCCGCCGCGTCGAGGAGCAGGTCGATGAGGTGGTCGTGCAGCAGGTTGACCTCGTCGACGTAGAGGATCCCGCGGTGCGCGTCGGCCAGCAGACCCGGCTCGAAGGCCTTCACGCCTTCGGACAGGGCGCGCTCGATGTCGAGGGCGCCCACCAGCCGGTCCTCGGAGGCGCCGACCGGCAGCTCCACCATCCGCGCGGGCCGTGCCGTGCCCGGACCGCCCTCGTGCGGGCCGTCGGGGCAGGCCGGGTCCGGCGCGGCGGGCGCGCAACTGAACCGGCAGCCCGCGACGACGTCGACCTGCGGCAGCAGCGCGGACAGCGCGCGGACGGCCGTGGACTTGGCCGTCCCCTTCTCGCCGCGCACGAGCACGCCGCCGACCGCGGGGCTCACGGCATTGAGCAGGAGCGCCAGGCGCAGGTCGGCCTGGCCGACCACTGCGGTGAACGGGTAGGGCGTGCTCATGCGTTGCTCACTCCTTGGGCAATTCCAGCCTCGCCGGCGTTTGAGGCGCGGGTCCGGGCGGAGCCCGGTTTCGGGAAGGGGTGGGTAGGGGACGGCCCCCGCAGGGCCCGGGCCGTCGTCACGGCGCACCCGGCGGCAGGAACGGCAGGCCCGCGGGGGCGCCCGACTCGATCAGCCGCAGCAGGGCGTCCGTATCCGCGTGCTCCTCGATCAGGTCGCCGAGCAGGTCCAACTGCTCCTCCCGCAGGGAGCCGAACGACGTGTCCGGCGCCGGCACGAACCGCCGCCCGGCCGCGCGCGCGACCTCCCGCAGGAAGGCCCGCCGGAAGCCGTCGCTCTCCAGCGACCCGTGCCAGTGGGTGCCCCACACCTCGCCGACCCGGCACCCGTCCAGGAAGGGGGTCCCGCCCCGCACGTCGGCCACGCCGTGGTGGATCTCGTACCCCTGGACGCTCTCGCCCAGGGCCCGACCGCTCGGCCGGGCGAGGGTCTTCTCGCGCGCGAAGCGCACGCGCACGGGCAGCAGCCCGAGCCCGTCGACGACCCCGGCCCGGGATTCGACCTCGTCGTCGATGGACTCGCCCAGGGCCTGGAAGCCGCCGCAGATGCCCAGCACCGGGCGCCCCTCGGCGGCCCGCCGGGCCAGCGCGTCGGCGAGCCCGCGCTCGCGCAGCCAGGCCAGCGCCTTCACGGTGCCGCGGGTGCCCGGTACGACGACCAGGTCGGCGTCGGCCAGTTCCTCGGCCCGGTCCACGAAGCGCACCACGACGCCCGGTTCGGCGGCCAGCGCGTCGACGTCCGTGAAGTTCGACATCAGGGGCACCGCGCAGACGGCGACCCGCAGCACGTCCTCGCCGACCGGCGGGGCGACCACGGATTCCCGTACGGCGCCGCGCAGGGAGACGCGCAGGCCGTCCTCCTCGTCGATGCCGAGGCCGTGCTGGAAGGGGAGCACGCCGTACGTCGCCCGCCCGGTCAGGCCCCGCAGCATCTCCATGCCCGGCTCCAGCAGGGAGACGTCGCCGCGGAACTTGTTGACGAGGTAGCCCGCGATCAGCGACTGGTCCTCGGGGGACAGCAGCGCCGTCGTGCCGAAGAACGAGGCGAAGACCCCGCCGCGGTCGATGTCGCCGACCACGACCACCGGGAAGCGCGCGGCCCGTGCGATCCCCATGTTCACGATGTCCGTGCGCCGCAGGTTGATCTCGGCCGGACTGCCCGCCCCCTCGCAGATCACGGCGTCATACGTGCCCCGCAGTTGCTCCAGGCAGTCCGTGACGATGCCGAGCAGCTGCTCCTGGCGCCCTCCGTGGTAGCCGCGCGCGCTCATCTCGCCCACCGGCTTGCCCAGCAGCACCACCTGGCTGCTGCTGTCGCTGCCGGGCTTGAGCAGCACCGGGTTCATCAGGGCGGTCGGCTCGACCCGGGCCGCCTGGGCCTGCATCGCCTGGGCGCGGCCGATCTCGGCGCCCTCCAGGGTGACGAAGGAGTTCAGCGACATGTTCTGGGCCTTGAAGGGGGCCACCTTCACGCCCTGGCGGGCCAGCCAGCGGCAGATGCCCGCCGTGACCACGCTCTTGCCCGCGTCGGAGGTGGTCCCGGCGACCAGGAGCCCCCCGCCGCGCCGTGCGCCGCTCATGCGCGTCCCTTCGCCTTCGTCGTACGGGCCGGACCGCTGCGGTCCGACGTGCAATGTGCCACCAACACCCGCAAGGACACGCAGGCCCCGAGGGAGATCCAGGTCACCCGGCGGGACAGCCGCACGGCCCGCTCGATGTCCGCGACCTCGACCGGGCGGCCCGCCGCCCCGTTCAGCACCGCCCGGTGCTCCACGCGCCCGGCGTACGCCAGGGTCCCGCCGAGGCGGACCCCGAGCGCCCCGGCGAAGGAGGCCTCCACCGGTCCGGCGTTCGGGCTGGGGTGGGCCGCGGCGTCCGCGCGCCAGGCCCGTACGGCGCCCCGCCGGTCCGGTCCGGCCAGTACGGCGGCCAGCGCGGTCAGCCGCGCGCCCGGCCAGCCCGCGACGTCGTCGAGCCGGGCCGAGGCCCAGCCGTAGCGCAGGTGGCGGGGGGACTTGTGGCCGACCATCGCGTCGAGGGTGTTCACGGCGCGGAAGCCCAGCAGCCCGGGCACTCCCGCCAGGGCGCCCCAGACCAGGGCGCCGACGACGGCGTCGGAGGTGTTCTCGGCGACCGACTCCACGACGGCGCGGGCGATCTGCTGGTCGTCCAGGGCCTGCGGGTCGCGCCCGCACAGGTGCGGCAGCCGCTCGCGGGCCACCTCGGTGTCCCCGGCGGCGAGCGCGCCCCCGATGGCGCGGGCCTCGCGACCCAGCGAGGTGCCGCCGACCACCGCCCAGGTCGCGGCGGCGGTCAGGGCGATGCGGGCGGCGGCGGGCCGGGAGCGCACGGCGCGGGCGCCGAGCGCGCCGACGGCGGCCGCGCCCCCGGCGCACACCAGGGCGTGGACCGCGCCCCGGGCGCGGCTCTTGCCCCACAGGGCTCGTTCGACGGTGGCGGCGGCCCGCCCGAAGGCGGCGACGGGATGCCCGCGGCGCGGATCACCGAGGATCCGGTCGCCGATCAGGCCGGCCGTCGCGCCGTACGCGAAAACGCGATCGGCACGCATGTGGCAGGTAGGTCCTCACTCAGGGTCCGCGCCCTGGTTCGACGTGTCCGGTGGCGAGAGTTCCTGGCTTCCGGGAGCCTTCGGCTCCTCGGTGACAGTGGCGGGACCGCGCCGGATTCGCACCGGACTTCCTCTTCATGCCGCCGTATTGGCTCGGGCAGTCCACCACGCACCGCGAACGCCCGTCAACTTGCCGTTGACCTGCGAAAGCTCCCCCCGGCCGCGGGCCGGAGGGAGCTTTCGGACGTGCTGGTGCGGGAGGGGCGCCCGGGGGTGACCGGGGTGTCAGCTGACGATCAGGTAGATCGCGTAGCCGACGGCCACCGCGCACAGTGCGAAGCAGGCGTACGCGCCGGTGCGCGCCAGGTGGGCGGTGCCGCCCTGGCCGGTCGCGGTCTCGTGCTTCGAGAGGCCCACGATGCCCAGGGTGAAGAGGGTCACGAGGGCGACGGTCGCGGAGAGGCTGACGCCGAACACGGAGCCGAGTGCTGCCCAGTCGATCTTCATACTGCCGATTCCTCTGTGGGTCAGACCGCGGCGGCGGGAGCCGCCGGTGCCGGGGGAGCGGCCGGGGCCGGGGTCGGGATGGTCGCCTTGAAGGCCTCGTCCGTGACCGCGGCGGTGGTGCCCGCGACCGGCGGGACGGCCACGGCGGCGATCGCGGTGGTGACCACGCCCGGCGCCTCGGCGGCGGTGTCCGCGGTGGTGCCGGCGGCCTCGTTCACGTTGGTGTGGTCGACGACCTGGCGGCGCGAGATCAGCCAGATGGCGACGCAGGAGCCGACGAGGAAGAGGGCGACGGCGGCGACGCCGACGTCACCGGTGCGCATGACCAGCTCGGCGCCCGCGGCCACCAGGGCGGCGGCCGGCAGGGTCAGGCCCCAGGCGATGAACATCCGGCTGGCGGTGGACCAGCGGACCACGCCGCCCTTGCGACCGAGACCCGCACCCATGACCGCACCGGAGCAGGCGTGGGTGGTGGAGAGGGAGAAGCCGAGGCTGGAGGAGGCCAGGATGACGCTCGCGGCCGAGGTCTGGGCCGCGAAGCCCTGCTGCGGCTGGAGGTCGGTCAGGCCGCTGCCCATGGTGCGGATGATGCGCCAGCCACCGAGGTAGGTGCCCATCGCGATCGCCATGCCGGCGGAGACGATCACCCAGACCGGCGGGTTGGAGCCGGGCGCGAGCGCCCCGCCCGCGACCAGCGCGAGGGTGATGATGCCCATGGTCTTCTGCGCGTCGTTGGTGCCGTGCGCGAGGGAGACCAGACCGGCCGAGGCGATCTGACCGGCCTTGTAGCCCTTGGCGGAGGTCTTCTTGTCGACGTTGGCGCCCAGCTTGTAGGTCAGCTTGGAGGCCAGCATCGCGGCCACACCGGCGACGATCGGCGCGGCGATCGCGGGGAGCAGCACCTTGGTGACGAGCGTGTCGCCGTTGACGGCGCCGAGGCCGGCGGAGGCGACGGCCGCGCCGACCAGGCCGCCCATCAGGGCGTGCGAGGAGCTGGACGGCAGGCCGACCAGCCAGGTGACGAGGTTCCAGAGGATCGCGCCGACGAGCGCGGCGAAGATCACTTCCGGCTGGATGCCTTCTTCGTTGACCAGGCCCTTGGAGATCGTCTTGGCGACCTCCACGGACATGAAAGCGCCGACGAGGTTCAGCACGGCGGACATGGCCACCGCCGTCTTGGGCTTGAGCGCGCCGGTCGAGATGGTGGTAGCCATCGCGTTGGCCGTGTCGTGAAAACCGTTCGTGAAGTCGAACACGAGAGCGGTGATGATCACGATCCCGAGGAGAAGCGTTATGTGCTCCATTTACCCAGGCTTCTGTTTGACGTCAGTGGCTAGCCGACCGTAGGCAATCTGGGTGAACGGAAGATGAACTGGAACGGGCGGAGCGGTGTACCGGTCGGGGGTCGATTTGGGGCCCTCGTCCCGGTTGATAGGTCGATCCATCGATTTACGCACGTCAGGCCGGGGTTGGCTACCGGCCGGACGGGGGCATTCCGACCCGCCCGGCCACTCGCCCGGACGCCCGGACGAGATCCAGATCACGCCCGGAGCGGCGTCGGAGCGGAGCCTGGGCGGAGGCGGGGCGGACCCCGCCCGCACCCTGGTCGGGGTCCGGGTCCGGACCCTGCGGAACGCTCGGCTCCGTCGGCCGGGACCGACCGCTCCACTGGCCGGGGCGGGCGTGCCGGTCGACACTGGAGCGGTGCGCTCCGCAACGACGACGGCAGCGGCCGTCACCACCACCCTCACCGCCGCCGCAGGCCTGGCCGCGGCGGCCACGGTCGCCGCGGTCGCGGTCGGCCGGCACGCGGCCGACGCGGCCCTGCGCAACGAGCCCGGGCGGCCACTGCCCGGCGGGCCCCGGCTCACCGTCCACTCCACCGCGGCGGACCGGGTCGCGCTGACGCTCTCCCTCGCCTCCCTGCGGTCCGGCACGTACGCGCTGGCCGCGCCCGGGGTGCACGCGGTCGTCGGGGCGGTCCTGCCCGACGCCCCGCACGACCCGGACACCGTCGTGCGCCGCCTGGTGGGGGTCACCCACGGCACGCTGGCCCCCGGCGCCCGGGTCCGCCTGACGCCCCAGATCCACGTGGGCGACCCGCGCACCGCGCTCGGTCTCGACCACGCCGACGTGGACGTGCCGGGGGAGCTGGGCGCCCTGCCCGCGTGGTTCGTGCCCGCCGCCCGCGACACCTGGGTGATCACCGTCCACGGACTCGGCGGCACCCGGGAACACCCGATGGTGGTCATGCCCTTCCTGAACCACCACCGCCTCCCCGTCCTCGACCTCGCCTACCGCGGCGACCTCGGCGCCCCCCGCCCGCCGGACGGCCTCGGGCACCTCGGCGCCTCGGAGTGGCGCGACGTGGACGCGGCCATCCGCTACGCCCTCCGCTTCGGCGCCCGCCGGGTCGTCCTGCACGGCTGGTCCACCGGCGCCACCATGGCCCTGCTCGCCGCGGAGCGCTCCGCCCTCGCCGGCAGGATCTCCGGCCTGGTCCTCGACTCCCCGGTGCTGGACTGGCGCACCACCCTGGAGCGGCTCGCCGCCGCCCGGGGCACCCCGGCCGCACTGCTCCCGCTCGCGGTGCGGGCCGCCGAGGGCCGTACCGGGCTCCGGGTCGACCGGCAGCCCCCGGGGGCCGATCCGGCGGCGCTGCGGATGCCCGTACTGATCTTCCACGGGCCGGACGACGCGCTCGCGCCCTGGGAGCCCGCGCGCCGCCTCGCCGCGGCCCGGCCCGACCTCGTCACCCTGCGGACCGTCCCGGGCGCCCCGCACGGGGCGATGTGGAACGCGGACCCCGCGGGCTACGAGGAAGCCCTGCGCAGGTTCCTCACCCCTCTTATGTAGCCACCGTGGCGGGAAGGGTGGTTTGCCCCGTTATCGACCATCACCCTCCAGTGGTAACGAACGGTTCCGTTTGGGCTTTCGGGCAGTGACGGGCGAGACTGCTTCCGTGACGTCCCGAAAGCCTGATGAGCAGTTGGCTCGCGACTCCAGACTCCGACTCGTCTCTGCGCGCTCCGTCGCCACGGCCCGCAAGGCGGTGACGGACCGGAGCACCCGGCCGGCACCCCGGCCGCCGGCGGGCACCCCCGCCGCGCCCGACCTCGCGAACCGGGCCCGCGCCTCGCTGGCGGACGCCGTGCGCCTGGCACGCTGGGCCGAACACCACCTCGGTGTCGCCGACGGGTCCCGGCCCGCCCCCGCGGGCGCGCTGCCCGCCGCCGACGTCGAACGGGCCGCCCGCCACCTGGGCCTGACGCACGGCCAGATTCAGGTCGGCTGGGACCGCGCCCGCCTCGCCGGCCTCGTCGAGGTGCACGGCGGCCACGCCCGCCCCGGCTGGCGGCTGCGCGCCTGGGACCGCGACGACACGGCGGTCCTGCGCGGCTGGGTCGCGCTCTTCGACGCCTGGTCGCTCGTCCACCCGGCACCCGCCGACATCGCCCCCTCGGCCGTCGCCGACGTGGTCGAGTCGATGCCCCAGGTCCTCTCCCTGCTCCAGCTCTCCGCGGGCCCGGTGACCGTCCCCGCGCTGCTGGACCTGCTCGGCCAGCGCGTCGTCGAACTGCGCGACGAGCGCTGCGAAGTCCCCTACGACGCCCCCGCGTCCGACCTCCAGGCGCCGGGCGCCGCCGACCGTCCCGTCCCGCTGGCCCGCCTGCTGCGCTGGGCCCTCGGCGGCCTGGCCGCCGTGGACGCCGTCACCCTGGGCCCCGCCATGGCCGCGCTCACCCCGCTCGGCAGCTGGGCGGTCTGGGTCAAGCTGGAGCAGATCTGCGTGGCCGCGCAGAGCCCCGCCGGGAACATCGAGCAGTCGGCCGCGGCCATGCTGCACGGCTGCGCCCGGCTCACCCCCGGCCCGGCCCGCGCCGAATACCAGGCCTGGCTCGCCGCCCGCCCGGTCGGCCACGCCGTCAGCGAGCTGCTGCACGCCGCCCGCGGGGAGGACGCGCTGCTGCGCGGCCTGGCCTTCGAGGCGCTGCGCGTGGTCGGCGCCCGGGCCGAGCCCGAGGTCCGGGCCGCATCGCGCGAGGCCGCGCTGCGTCCCTACGCCCTGCTCTGGCTCGCCGAGCACGACGGGGTGGACCCCGACGAGGCCCAGGAGGTGCTCACCCGCGAGGAATCGACCTGGCTGTGGGTCGACACCGCCGCGGCCATCGCCGACCACGGCGAGGCGGAGCTGCTGGCCCGCCACCTCGACTCGGCCGTGCGCACCACCGTGCCCCGGCTGCTGGACGAGGTCCGCGCGGTCGGTCACCCGCGCACCGTGCAGGTGCTCGTGGCGCTGGCGGCCGCGCACCCCGACCCGGCCCTGGCCAAGGCGATGCGCCGCGCCGCCTTCCAGGTGCACACCGGCGGGGTCTAGGGCCTGTCGTCGACGTCGGGCCGCCCTCCGGGCGACGACGCGACGTCGACGACACCCCCTGGCCGACGACGTGCGCGCCGCGGGGTCAGACCTGCGGCGCGTACGTCCCGAAGCTCCAGATGTTGCCCTCGCCGTCGCGGGCCATGTAGTCCCGGGACCCGTAGTCCTGGTCGGTCGGCGGCATGAGGATCTCCACCCCGTGCTCCGCGGCCCGCCGGTGGTGCGCGTCCACGTCCTCGACCACGATGTACACCCCGGTCGGGCCGGCGTCGGCCATGGCCGCGTCGAAGACCCCGCCCCGGCCCTTGCTGCCCAGCATCACCATGCCGTTGCCGTAGGCCAGCTCGGCGTGCATGACCGCGCCGTCCTCACCCTCGTACACGGCGGCCTGGGTGAAGCCGAAGGCCTCGGTCAGCTGTTTGATGGCGGCCTGGGCGTCGCGGTAGAGCAGCGTCGGAAAGATGGTCGGAACACCTGCCACGGCGATCACTCCCTCTCGTCGATGTGACCCGGGTCACCAGTCTCGCAGGAGGGTGCGACAGTCAGCGGAAGGTGTTGCACTGGGCCATGTCGCCCGTCCGGTAGCCCTGGTAGAACCACTGCTGGCGCTGCTCGGCGCTGCCGTGCGTCCAGGATTCCGGGGTCACCCGACCCTGGAACTTCTCCTGGATCCGGTCGTCGCCGACCGCCGCCGCCGCGTCGAGGCCGTCCCTGATGTCCTGCTCGGTCAGGCTGGTGATCAGCGGCCGCCCGGTGGTCTTGTCCGGGGTCTTGGTGGCGTTGTGCGCCCAGACCCCCGCGTAGCAGTCGGCCTGGAGCTCGACCTTGACCGCGTTGCTGTTCGCGCCCTGCCGTCCGTCCTGGGCCTTCTGCAGGGTGCCGGTCAGGTTCTGGATGTGGTGCCCGTACTCGTGGGCGATCACGTAGGCCTGGGCGAACGGGCCGCCGCTCGCGCCGAACTTGGTCCGCAGCTCGTTGAAGAACCCCAGGTCGAGGTAGACCTTCTGGTCGCCGGGGCAGTAGAACGGGCCCACCGCCGAGGTGGCCGTGCCGCAGGCGGTGCCGACCTTCCCGGTGAAGAAGACCGTCTGCGCCGGGGTGTACTGCCCGCCCCGCTTGGTGAACTCCTGCTTCCAGAAGTCCTGCGTGCTGTTGACCACGGCGACCAGCCGGCAGTCCTCCCGCGCGTTCGCGTCCCGGCCCGTCTTGCAGGTCTGCTGCACCTGGGCGGCCGAGGAGGAGGTGGCGGCGGGCTCCGGGCTGCCGTCGGAGAGCCCGAGCTGTTCGGGCCCCACCCCGAAGAGCAGCCCCATCACCAGCGCGATGAAGCCCACGATGCCGCCACCGATGGTGGCCCTACCTCCGGGGATGCGGCTGTTCCGGACGTCCTTGACCTCGGATGTGTCCAGATTGGCGTCGTCGTCGAACTGCATCCCGCACGCCCTCTCATCGTGAAGTGGGGGAGGTCACGTGTCCGCCCCTGCGGCGAGTACCGATCCCTTCATCCTGGTACGCCCGGCCCCGCGGCGGCGCCGTACGGGGGCCGAACGGGGGACGCGGGTCGGCGCCCGCCCCCCGCCGGGCGCCCCGCAAAGTAGTTGCGCGCCCCCGGTAGAATGGCTCCCATGGCAAATCTCCTCGCGGATTAGCGGCGTCGAAGACTCGCGTCCCTGCCCCCCTTCCGCCGTCCCCACCGCTCTGGAGTATTTCCGTGATCACCGCCACCGGCATCGAGCTGCGCGCCGGCGCCCGCATCCTCATCGAGAACGCGTCCTTCCGTATCGCCAAGGGCGACCGCATCGGCCTCGTCGGCCGCAACGGAGCGGGCAAGACCACACTGACCAAGTGCCTCGCGGGGGAGGGGACGCCCGCCGCGGGCTCCATCGCGCGCTCCGGCGAGGTCGGCTACCTCCCGCAGGACCCGCGCACCGGCGACCTCGACGTCCTGGCCAGCGACCGGATCCTCTCCGCGCGCGGCCTGGACGTCCTGCTCAAGAAGATGCGCATGAACGAGGAGCGCATCTCCTCCGGCTCCGGCGCCACCCGCGAGAAGGCGATGCGGCAGTACGAGCGCCAGGAGACGGAGTTCCTCACCAAGGGCGGGTACGCCGCCGAGTCCGAGGCCGCGACGATCTCCGCCGCCCTCGGCCTGCCCGACCGGGTGCTCGGCCAGCCCCTGCACACCCTCTCCGGTGGTCAGCGCCGCCGCGTCGAGCTCGCCCGCATCCTCTTCTCGGACGCCGACACGCTCCTCCTCGACGAGCCGACCAACCACCTCGACGCCGACTCGATCGTGTGGCTGCGCGACTACCTGAAGAACTACCGCGGTGGCTTCATCGTGATCTCCCACGACGTCGACCTGGTCGAGACCGTCGTCAACAAGGTCTTCTACCTGGACGCCAACCGCGCTCAGATCGATGTCTACAACATGGGCTGGAAGCTCTACCAGCAGCAGCGCGAGGCCGACGAGAAGCGCCGCAAGCGCGAGCGCCAGAACGCGGAGAAGAAGGCCGCGGCCCTCAACTCCCAGGCCGACAAGATGCGCGCCAAGGCGACCAAGACCGTCGCCGCGCAGAACATGGCCAAGCGCGCCGACCGGCTGCTCGCCGGACTGGACGCCGTCCGCGTCTCCGACAAGGTCGCCAAGCTGCGCTTCCCGGACCCGGCGCCCTGCGGCAAGACCCCGCTGACCGCCGAGGGCCTGTCCAAGTCGTACGGCTCGCTGGAGATCTTCACCGACGTCGACCTGGCCATCGACAAGGGTTCGCGCGTGGTCATCCTCGGCCTCAACGGCGCGGGCAAGACCACCCTGCTGCGCCTGCTGTCGGGCACCGAGAAGCCCGACACCGGCGAGGTCACCCCCGGCCACGGCCTCAAGCTCGGGTACTACGCCCAGGAGCACGAGACCCTGGACCCGGAGCGGACGGTCCTGGAGAACATGCGCTCCTCCGCGCCCGACCTGGACCTGGTCGCCGTCCGCAAGACGCTCGGCTCCTTCCTGTTCTCCGGCGACGACGTCGACAAGCCCGCCGGGGTCCTCTCCGGTGGCGAGAAGACCCGCCTCGCCCTGGCCACCCTGGTCGTGTCCTCGGCGAACGTGCTGCTCCTCGACGAGCCCACCAACAACCTCGACCCGGCCAGCCGCGAGGAGATCCTCGGCGCACTGCGCACGTACAAGGGCGCCGTCATCCTCGTGACGCACGACGAGGGCGCGGTCGAGGCGCTGGAGCCGGAGCGGATCATCCTGCTCCCCGACGGCGTCGAGGACCTGTGGGGCCCGGACTACCGGGACCTGGTGTCGCTGGCCTGACGCGCCCCGCCGGGGCCGTTGATCCAGTTCCTTATGGATCATTCGGCCCACCAGTGATCCATCATCTGAGTGAGAACGTCTCGTATTCCCGCACCCTGTACAACGGCCCCGGCCGCGCGCTCACCGTCGCGCGGCCGGGGCCCGCTGTTTTTCCCGCGCGGGTCCTGACCTGGAGATTCCTACCCTGGGTCGCCGAGCGTGACGGAGGGCAAGGGGTGGAAGAGGAGATTCCGCTCTGCTCGGGTGTCCACTCCTCGGGAAAAGCGCTCGCGCGGACCTTGCTGAATGGGTGGCCAGGAAGCCCGAGAGGGGTGATCATGAGAAGTCCAGAGCGCACTTCCCATGAGGAGGCACGGGTGGCCGAGACTCTGAAGAAGGGCAGCCGGGTAACCGGCGCCGCGCGCGACAAGCTCGCGGCAGACCTGAAGAAGAAGTACGACTCCGGTGCGAGCATCCGGGCGCTGGCCGAAGAAACAGGCCGGTCCTACGGGTTCGTCCACCGGATGCTCAGCGAGTCCGGAGTCACGCTGCGTGGTCGCGGTGGCGCGACGCGCGGAAAGAAGGCGACTTCGGCTGCCTGAGGCACAGGCCGCAGGCTTCGCTCCTACAGTTCCTTCGGTGACCCCCGGTCGGCCGTGCGGCCGGCTGGGTGGTTACTGTGCAGTCACTTAAGGCCGAGTCCGCGGCCGACTGCACACCGGAGGCACACAGATGGCTCTGCTCGACAAGGACGGCGTACGGCTCACCGTCGACGACACGGTCGCCTCGGTGACACTGACCAATCCGGCCAAGCGAAACGCTCAGTCCCCCGCGCTCTGGCGGGCGTTGGCAGAGGCCGGTCGGTCGTTGCCGGGCACCGTCCGGGTCGTCGTGCTGCGCGGCGAAGGCAAGTCCTTCTCCGCCGGACTCGACCGACAGGCGTTCACGCCTGAAGGCTTCGAGGGCGAGCCGTCCTTCCTGGACCTGGCGCGTGGTTCCGACGAACTGTTGGACGCCACCATCGCCGAGTACCAGGAGGCCTTCACCTGGTGGAGGCGCAACGACATCATTTCCGTCGCCGCGGTGCAAGGTCATGCCATCGGTGCCGGCTTCCAGCTCGCGCTCGGTTGTGACCTGCGCGTCGTCGCCGACGACGTGCAGTTCGCCATGCGCGAGACCAGCCTGGGGCTGGTTCCCGACCTGGCCGGCACGCGGCCGCTGACCGACCTGGTCGGCTACGCCCGCGCCCTGGAGATCTGCGCCACCGGGCGCTCCGTCCACGCGGAGGAGGCCGAGCGGATCGGCCTGGCCAACCTCGTGGTGCCCGGGGCCGAGCTGGACGCCGCCGTGCAGGACCTGGTGGCGGCGCTGCTCGCGCCGCCGCGGGATGCGGTGATCGAGACGAAGGCGCTGCTGCGGGGGGCGTCGGGGCGTACCTACGACGACCAGCGCGTCGCCGAGCGCGCGGCCCAGTCCCGCCGCCTGCGCGACCTCGCCGGTCTCTCGGACTGACCCCGGCCGCGCCCTCGATCACCGGGCGGGGCAAATCCAGCCTGCCCGGCGTTTGAGGGCCCGCCGGAGGCGTGGTCGGCGGACGGATGGACGGCGGCGTTGCGCTCGCTCGTGCCTCCGGCGGGCCCTCAAACGCCGGGCAGGCTGGGCTCGGCCCGGGTCACGGGATCAGGAGGGCCTTGCCCGGGATGGTGCGGGATTCCATGGCGCGGTGGGCTTCGGCCGCCGCGGACAGGGGGAAGGTACGGGCGATCACCGGCCGCAGCCGGCCCGCCGCGGCCAGCGCCAGCGCCCCCGCGGCCAACCGCACGACCTCCGCCGCCCCGAACTGCACCTCGGCGATCCCCCGCAGCGCGATCCCCCGCGCCGCCACCTCCGCCGGGTCCAGCTCGGTGAAGCCCCCGCTCGGCGCCCCGTGCGCGGACACCCGGCCGCCGTCCTTGACCAGCCCGAAGCCCGCCAGGCCCAACTCGCCCCCGACCCCGTCGAGCAGCACGTCCACCGGCCCCCCGACCCGTTCGGTCCAGCCCGGTTCCGTGTAGTCGACCACCACGTCCGCGCCCAGTTCCCGTACCAGGGCCAGCTTCGCCCCGCCCCGGGCCGCGCCCACCACGTGCGCCCCGGCGGCCTTCGCGAGCTGGACCAGCAGGGTCCCCATGCCGCCCGCCGCGCCCAGGATCAGCACCCGCTCGCCCGGCCCGACGGCGACCCCCTCGGCGATGCCCGTCCCCGTCACCCCGTCGTGCGCCAGTGCCGCGGCCTCCCGCAGGCCCAGCCCGTTCGGGACCGGGACCAGGAGCTCCACCGGTACCCGGACCAGCTCCGCGTACGTGCCCTTCGTGCCGGGGGCGGCGACCACCCGGCGGCCCAGCCAGCCCGGGTCCACCCCCTCGCCCACCGCCGCGACCCGCCCGGCGGCCGCGCCGCCCGGAACGTACGGCGGGTGCACCCCGAAGGCCTCGCCCCAGCCGCCCCGGATCTGGGTCTCGACGTAGATGGTGTCGACGGCCTCGGCCCGCACCACGACCTCGCCCGCACCCGGCACCGGGTCCGGCGCCTCGACCTCGACCAGGACCTCCGGGCCGCCGTAGCCGTCCACCCGTACCGCTCGCATGACATCCCCCTCGTTCGACGAACCTTTCGCCGTTCAGTCTCGAACCTCGACCGCGCTTGAGGTCAAGCATGATCAACAAATCTCTTCCGGGCCGTCCGGCGTAGTGCCCGGGCACCGGCCGTGGAGCGCGCATACCGTGGTCGCAAGTCCGTACGCGCGAAAGGACACGGCGATGAGCGAATCGGGATCCGGATCCGCATCCGCATCGGGAGGCCCCACCAGGCCCCCGGCCGACCGGGGCCGCACCACCATCGCCGACGGGGTGGTCGAGAAGATCGCGGGGCTGGCCGCCCGCGAGGTGCTCGGCGTCCACGCGATGGGCAGCGGCAGCGGCCTCTCCCGCACCTTCGGCGCGGTCCGCGACCGGGTCCCGGGCGGGGCGAAGTCCTCGGTCAGTCGGGGCGTCAAGGCCGAGGTCGGCGAGGTGCAGACCGCCCTCGACGTGGAGATCGTCGTGGACTACGGCGTGTCGATCCGCGAGGTGGCCCGGGCGGTGCGGGAGAACGTGATCTCGGCGGTGGAGCGGATGACCGGCCTGGAGGTCGTCGAGGTCAACGTCGCCGTGAGCGACGTCAAACTGCCCGACGACGAGGACGAGGAGCCGGAATCCCGGCTCCAGTAGCGCCGAGAGGAACCAGCATGAGCATGGCGGTGGTCGGCCTGATGGCCGGCATGGCACTGGGGTTCGCCGGGTACTTCGGCGGCTTCGGGGCCTTCTTGCTGGTGGCGGCGCTCGGCGCCGTCGGATTCTTCGCGGGCCGGTTCCTGGACGGCGACCTGGACCCCGGGGACTTCTTCCGGCCCCGCGACCGGGGCTCCCCGAGCGACGGCGACCACGGTGGCGGTCGCCGCGACGACCGGCGTCGGTGAGGCCGCGATGAGCCTCCCGCGCGACGACGGCGTCCCCCGTGCCTGCGGCACCCCGCGGAGCACCCCGCCCAAGGTGGCCCCCGCCGACCGCGGTGCCACCCGGATCGCCGATCGGGTCGTCGCCAAGATCGCGGCGCAAGCGGCCCGGGAGGCCCTGACGGCGCTGCCCGCCGCACCGCCCGCCGACGCCGCGCCCCCGCACGCCACGGTCACCGTGCACCACGACATCGCGCGCGTGCGGATCAGCCTGGAACTCGGCTACCCCGCCGATCTCGCCACCGAGTGCTCCGCCGTGCGCCGCCGGGTCGCCCAGCGGGTCGAGGACTGCGCCGGGATGTCGGTGCCGGAAGTGGACATCGACGTGGAGCGGCTGCACCCCGCCCAGGTCGGCCCCGCCCGGCGGGACCGGCTGAGGTGAGCGCCCCCGCCGGACTCGACGAGCGGCGCGCCGACCCGGGCCGCGGCGCCGCCCCGCGCTTCCGCTCGGCCCGCCGGGTCCCCGCCGCGCTGACCGCGCTCGTGGTGCTCGGCGGCGCCGGGCTCTTCCTCTACGACCTCGCCGCCGTGCGCGCGCGGCGCCCCGGCATGCGCTGGCGCCACGAGCTGGCCCGGCTGCTGGAGCGGCACGCCCCCGCGGACACCGGGGTGGTCGTCGCCGGCGCGGTGCTGGTGCTGGCCGGGGCGGCGCTGCTGTTCCTCGCACTGGCCCCCGGGCTGCGCTCGGTCCTGCCGCTGCGCTCCCCGGGACCCCCTCGCCCCGCCGGCGGGGCCCCCGAGGTGCGTGCCGGGATCGGGCGCAAGGCCGCCGCGCTGGTGCTGCGGGACCGTGCGATGGAGGTGTCCGGGGTCCGCTCGGCCCGGGTCACGGTGGCCCGTTCGCACGTGACCGTGCGCGCGGCCTCCCACTTCCGCGAACTGGACGACGTACGGGCGGACCTGGAGGCGGTCCTCGCCGTCGGGCTCGCCGAGCTGGGCCTGGCCCACGAGCCGCGGCCGCGGGTCCGGGTCGACCCGGCCGGAAAGGGATGAACGCACGGATGCACGGACAGCGGCTCGGGACGGTCAACCGGATCCTGCTCGCCCTCGTGGCCCTGGCGCTGCTGGCGGGCGGCGCCGTCCTGCTCACCGGCCGCCCGCTGCTGGAGGGCCGTCGCGCGCCCCTGCTGAGCGCCGCCCGGCGGCGGCACTGGCACGCGGAGGGCTGGTGGTGGTGGGCGGTGGTCGCGGTCCTCGGCCTGTGCGTGCTGCTCGCCCTGTGGTGGCTGTCGGCCCAGCTGCGCCGCTCCCGGCTCCCGGCCGTCCTGGTCGACACCGGGGACGGCGCCTTCGCCCTGCTGCGCGGCCGGGCGCTGGAGGAGGCGGTGGCGGTCGAGGCGGGCGCGCTGGACGGGGTCGCCCACTGCCGGGTCGCCCTGCGCGGCCGTCGCACGGCCCCCGCGCTGCGGCTCGATCTGCGACTGGAGCCGCACGCCGTGCCCGCGGACGTCCTCGCCGCGCTGGCCGGCCCGGTCCTGGACCACGCCCGCGCCTCGGCGGGCCTGGCCGAACTCCCCACCGAGATCCGCTTCCAGGTCGCCGATCACCGGGCCCAGCGCGTCAGCTGAGCCCGGGGAGCGCCGGGGAGCGCCGGGGCGCACGGGGGACTCGCGGGGTCAGAAGCCGTGGCGGGCGCCGCCGTCGACGGGGAGCATGATGCCCGTCAGGTACGAGGCCGCCGGCGAGAGCAGGAAGGCGGCCGCGCGGCCGAACTCCCGGTCCGTGCCGTAACGGCGCAGCGGGATGCGGGACTCGTTGGCCGCCCGGGAGGCCGCCGCGTCCCCGGAGAGCGCGTCCAGCTCCCGCACCCGGTCGGTGTCGATCCGCGCGGGCAGCAGGCTGACCACCCGGATCCCGCGCGGGCCGAGGTCGTCCGCGAGGGACTTGGCGAAGCCCGCCAGCCCGGGGCGCAGCCCGTTGGAGATCGTCAGCCCGGAGATCGGTTCGTGCACCGAGCCGGAGAGCACGAAGCCGATGACCCCGCCCTCGCCCAGCTCGGCGGCGGCCGTGCGGGCCAGCCGGACCGCGCCCAGGAAGACCGACTCGAAGGCCGAGCGCCACTGCTCGTCGGTGTTGTCCGCGCCCGCGCCCGGGGCGGGTCCGCCGACGCTGATGAGGACGCCGTCGAAGCGGCCGAACCGCTCGCGGGCGGTGGCGACGAGGCGGGCGGCGGCGTCCGGGTCGGCGTTGTCGGCGACGACGCCGACCGCGTTCGGGCCGAGTGCGGCGGCGGCGTCCGCGACCCGCCGCTCGTCCCGGCCGGTGAGGACGACCCGTGCGCCGTCCGCGGTCAGTTCGCGGGCGCTGGCGAAGCCCAGGCCGCGGGTGGCCCCGGTGACGACGTAGACGCGGTCCTTCAGTCCAAGATCCATACCGGTACGCTACGCCGTCGCGGGCTCGGCCTCGGCGCCTTCCGCGGCGGCGGCCTTCGCGGCCGCCTCCTCGCGGTCGCGCTTCTCGCGCCGGACCAGGACCACCCAGCCCACCGGCACGGCCGCGGTGAACAGCCACCACTGCACGGCGTAGGCCATGTGCGGGCCGATCGATTCGTGGTCGGGTTCGGCGACCGGCTCGGGGCTGCCGCCGGGCGGGACCGGAGCGGTCAGCTCCAGGTAGCCGCCGAGCACCGGCCTGCCCAGGTACTTCGCCTGCCGGCCGCTGTTGATGAGCATCACCTGGCGCTCCGGCAGGCCCTTGCGGTCCCGGATGCCGCCGTCGCCGTTGACCTCGTCGGCCTTGAGCCGGCCGGTCACGGTCACCTCGCCCGGGGGCGCGGCGGGCACCGGGGGGAAGGCGGTCGGATCGCCGCCGCCCGGCACCCAGCCCCGGTTGACCAGGACCACCCGGCCGTCGCCCAGCACCAGCGGGGTGACCACCTGGAAGCCGACCTTGTCGCCGTTGGAGGTCCGCATCCGCACGACGACCTCGTGCGCGGTGTCGTAGGTGCCGGTGGCGGTGACCGCGCGCCAGAAGTCGGCGCGCGGGACCTCGTGCCCGGGCGAGGTCAGCTCGGTCATCGGAGCCGGCTGCGCGGCCAGATTCCGCGCGATCAGCTCGTTCTGGGCGACCCGGTGCTCATGGCGGTGGAACTGCCAGAACCCCAGCTGGATCATCGAGGGGATCAGGACGAGGGCCAGGAGGTGCAGGCCCAGCCACTGCCGGGTCAGTACGAAGCGGTACACGCCCAAGACGGTACCCCTCGGCGCGCGGGGGCCGGCGGGCGGGTGACCCGCCCGCTCGGTCGGGGTCGCCCGGGTGCGCTCGCTCAGGTGCGGTCGACGACGCCCACCTTCCCCTCCGCACGGGCGCAGTGCGCCCCGCAGAACCACTGCTGGTCGACCTCGACGCCCTGGCCGATGATCTGGACCCGGCAGTGCTCGCAGATGGGTGCCATGCGGTGGATGGCGCAGGAGAAGCAGTCGAAGACGTGAATCGCGCCCTGCGCGTGCACCTCGAAGGACATGCCGTAGTCGTTTCCGCAAACCTCACAACGTGCCATGCGCCACAGAGTGGGACCGGACGGGCCGACCGGGAAAGCGGTCACCGGGCGAGTCGCCCGATGCTCACCCGTCTGCCGCAGCCACGTCCCGCAGCAGCTGGGTGAAGGCGGCCTCGTCGACGACCGGGGTCCCGAAGGACTTCGCCTTGACCGTCTTCGAGGTCGCCGAGTCCGGGTCGTTGGTCACCAGCAGGCTGGTGAGCCGCGACACGCTGGTCGCGATGTGCAACCCCGCCTCGACCGCGCGGTCCTCCAGCAGCTCCCGGTCCACCGAGGTGTCGCCCGAGAAGGCGATGCGCATGCCCTGCTTGAGCGTGCCGCCGTCCGTGTAGCGGCCCGGGTTCGGGTGCGGGCACGGCGGCCGCTTGCGCGACTGGCGCCAGCTGCCCGTGCCCGCGCTCCGGTAGGAGGCCTGGTGGCCGATGCGCGGCGTCGCCGGGGTGTCGGACCACTCGGTCAGCGGGCGGCACTCCAACAGCGGCAGCCGCACCCCGTCGCGCGCGGCCGCGTGCAGGGAGGGCCGGAAGGCCTCGGCCAGCACCCGGGCGTCGTCGAGCGCGTGGTGGGCGCGCTGCTGGACCACGCCGAAGTGCGCGGCGAGCGACTCCAGCTTGTGGTTGGGCAGCGGGAGGTTCAGTTCCTTCGACAGGGCGATGGTGCACAGCCGCTGACGGACCGGCGCGCTCGACGCGGCCCGCGCGTACTCGCGGGCGATCATCTGCCAGTCGAAGATGGCGTTGTGCGCGACGAGCACCCGGTCCGCGAGCCGCCCGGCGAACTCCTCGGCGATCTCGCCGAAGAGCGGCGCGTCCCGCAGTACGTCGCTGGTCAGTCCGTGGATCCAGACCGGGCCGGGGTCGCGCTGCGGGTTGACCAGGGTGTACCAGTGGTCCTCCACGTTGCCCCGCGCGTCCAGCCGGTAGACGGCCGCGGAGATTATCCGGTCGTCGCGCGCGAGCCCGGTGGTCTCCACGTCGACGACCGCGTACCCCTGCGGGTACGCGGTCGGCCAGGTCGTCTCTGCGGTGCTGCGGTCGTCGAGCATGGTCACAGAGGATATCGGCCCGGACCGACAGCCGTGGCCCGTCCGCCTCAGCCCAGCTCGGCGACGAGGTCGCCGGCGCTCACCCGGGCGAAGCCCGCGGGCACTTCGGCGGGGCCGGGGAAGAGCCGGTACGCCGTACCCGAACCCCCCTGCGGGGCCACGCTCGCGCGGGTGAGCGCGAGGAACGCGTGCTTCCCGGCGGCCAGTTCGGCGGCCGCGCCGTCGGCGTCCGCGTGCGGACGGCGCTCCTGCGGCGCGTCCAGGGCGGCGATCCGGGCGGCGAAGGCGGCCGGTTCCTCGCCGGCGGCGGCCCGGTAGAGCCACAGCTCGTCGAGCGCACCGGGCAGCGGCGCTCGCCAGAGCACGGCCACCTCCCGGGTGCGGGCGGCGGAGCGCCACACCGCGAGGTCCCACAGCGTGGTGCGGGTGCCGGAGGCGAAGTGCGCGCGGAGGTCGCGGGCCGCCGCTCCCAGCTGTGCGCCGCCCGAGGCGTCGACGCTCTGGAACGACGTGGAGGGCGGCAGGTGGACGTCCGCCCACAGCGCCTCGCGCGCGCCCAGGTCCACCACCATCGGCAGGTACGCCCGGGAGCGGCCCGCGAGGTCGAAGCGCTGGCGCACGGTCCGCGGGTCGTAGCGGGCGTCGCGCGGGCCGTCCGCCGCCAGGGTCATGAACCCCGCGAAGGCGTCGGGCAGCTCGTCGAAGGGCACGTTGTTGTAGCTGAAGACCAGGGGGACGGCGTACGCGTCCCCGTGCGCGGCGAGCTTCGTCAGGTCCAGGTCGACGTACTCGGTCGCGCCGTCCGGGGCGGGGGCCGAGGTGAGGTCGCCGGAGTGGACGGCGGCGCCGGCGGGCCCGTGCGCGAGGCGGGTGTAGTCGCACTGACCGGTGAACCGCCAGTCGGCGTCGAAGAAGGCCACCGACAGGTCGAGGTCGGTGCGGTGGCCCGTCGGCTCCGTCCAGTGCAGGAACAGCCGCAGCACCTCGCCGGGCGGCAGGGCCGCCGTGCTGCCCCGCGGCACCGCGACCAGGGTCCGGGCCGAGTCGCGCTCCGCGAAGGGGACGGCGAGGTCGCCGAGCCCGGAGTCGATGACGGCCAGTTCGTACGGGCGCTCCTCGGACCGGGCGAACCGGCGCAGCACCTCGTCCTCCAGCAGCCCGACGACGTCGCGCACCAGCGGTCCGGACAGCGGCGGGCGCGCCTCCGTCACCGAGAGGGCGCGGGTGACCTCGCCGCGGGGGAAGAAGACCCTGCGGGTACCGAGCCGGTCCTCGGCGCGCACCCGCAGCGCTCCCAGCGCCGACAGCAGGGGGCCGGGGCCCACCGCGGGCAGCCCGCGCTCCAGCGCCCGGGCGAGTTCCGGCACCGGGTGGTCCCCGTCGTGCAGGCGCATCAGGTGGTCGAGCCGGCGCACCAGTTCGCCGGGGCGCGCCCCGGCCACCGCGGCGGCGGCCCCGGGGGCGCCCTGGGCCAGGGCCCCTTCCATCCGGTGGCCCCAGGTCGCGGGCCGGATCCGGGAACCGTCGGGGTCGATCCGCACGGCGTCCGGGTGCGCGGCGGCGCTCTCCCGCAGGCTCGCGCCCAGCGGCCCGGTCAGCGGGGTGCCGCGCAGGGCGGCGAAGGCGAGGGCGGCGCGCGGGTGCCGGGCGTGCTGCTCGAAGGGGTGCAGGACCTCGGCCGCGCGCTTCCACGCGGTGGGGTGGCGCAGCAGGTCCTCGACGACGTAGGGGGTCGGCAGGGCGTCCAGTACGGCCAACAGGGCGCGCCGCAGCGGCCGCCCGACGGAGACGAACCGGGTCGGCAGCGGCAGCAGCCCCGGGTCCCCCGAGGACAGCACGGCCAGCAGCCGCAGCACGTCGGTGGCGGTGGTCAGCCGCTCGGCGAGCAGCGCCCGCGCGGCCTCCCGCGTCCCGGATCCGGCGAGGAGCGTGCCCAGGACCAGCGCCTTGGTCTCCCGCACGGGGATCTCCGCGGGCAGGTCGCCGCGGGCGGCCGGGCTCAGCGGCAGCAGGACGAGCAGGTCCTCGCGGTCCTGCGGGGAGAGCGGGGTGCGCCGGGCGAGCAGCGCCGCCACGATGCGGCCCGCGTCGGCGGCCCGGTCGGTGCCGAGCTCCAGCAGCCGCAGCGGGCCCCGTCGGACGGGCTCCGCGCCGGCGGCGGCGCCGGCGGCGGGGCGGACGGGACGCAGGAAGGGGTCGGCGGGGTCGATCCGCCGGTGGCACAGGGGGCAGCCGGAGTAGTTCGCGCCGTCCCAGCACAGCCGGCACACGAGGTGGGCGCAGGGGGACACGGGGAAGACGGTGCGCTGCTCGCCGCACAGCACGCAGGGGTGGTCCGCCTGCTGGAGGAGGTGTGCGAAGACCCGGTCCACGTAGAGCCGGTCGGTGTCGCGCACCACGCCCCGCACGATCGAGGGGAAGCGCCGCAGCAGCGGGGTGTGGGTCCGGTCCGCGCCGAGCAGGTCGTCGATCAGGGCGACGAGGTCGCGCCGGATGTCGGCCAGTGCCCCGGCCGGGAGCGCGGCCAGCGCCGCGTACAGCTCCGGGCGCAGGAGGTGGCCCCGCTCCAGGAGCGCGGCTTCGAGCCGGCGCAGGGCGGGCCCGCCGTCGGGGGCCCATACGGGCACCGGGTCGACGTAGACGGTCTGGATCCGGCGCAGCAGTACGGACTCGACGGTGGTGATGGGTGCCCCTCCTGGACGTGAAGAACGGGGGCGGAGAGTGGGCGCGCGGGATCTTTGCAGGAAGGTGAGAAGGATGCGCGCCGGGGAGCCGCCCCCGTGTCCAGGAATCCCATCACGGAACGGGCGCGCGGCGCAAAGCGATTAGCGAGGTGATTCTCCGGCGCGTCCGTCTGGTCCGTCCGGTGCCAGCAGGGCCGCCACCAGGGTCCTGACCGACAACAGGAAGAGCCGCTCCGGGTCCGCCGGGCGGGCCAGGGCGCGGGCGAGGGCCGGATCGTCGGGGGCCGCGGCCGGGTCCCAGAGCTCGCCCTCGGCGGGGGACTGGGCGGGGGAGCGTTCGCGGTTGCGCTCGATGAGGACGAAGCCGACGATCTGGAACTGGACCACGCGCACGGCGTCGGCCGCGCGGGCCCCGCGCAGCCCCGCCGCGTGCACCTCGTGCACGAGGGCCTGCTGCGCGGGCAGGAACATCCGCTCGGTCAGCCCGCGCTCGTGCACCATCGCGATCAGGTGCGGGCGCCGGCGCAGCTCGCGGCGCAGGGTCCGGGCCACCGAGACGATCCGGTCGAGCGGGGTGCGGCCGGTGGGGCGCACCGCGCCCATGTCCCGGACGGTCCGTTCGACGAGCGCGTCGAGCAGGGATTCCCGGTTGCCGACGTGCCAGTAGATCGAGGTCACCGCGGTGCCGAGTTCGGCGGCCAGCTTGCGCATGGTGAGGGCGGCCGGGCCGTGCTGTGTGACCAGGGACGCGGCCGTCTCCAGCACCTCCTCGCGGGTGAGCGCACTTCTGGCCATCACGGCCCCCAACTCTGTCCGGTGGAGCAACAATTCATCTGGCGGTCCGTCAGTTCTTGTACGTGCAGCCCTCTTTACCCTTCATCGGTGGCGGTGTAACTGTGTTACAGAACCTCCCCCGGCTGCCGCCGGGGGACCCCGTGAAGGGTGGTGCTTCCCATGGCACGCGTACGGTACGGCGCGCGGACCGAAGCCGAGATCTCGGCCTCGCGCGAGAAGAGCTCCAAGCTTCCCGACATCTGGTCCACCGGTGTGGTGGCCGTCTGGGAGAGCGATCCGGACGTGGTGGCCGCGGTCCTCCCGCCGCCGCTCAAGCCCGCCGAACGGCCGCTCGTACGGGCCAACATCAGCAAGGTCGACCTGCCCGGCTACCCGCTCGGCGCGGGCTCCGTGGCCGTCGCCGCCCGGCACGGCGCGGTCGAGGGCTGGTACCCGCTCGTCATGCCGATGACCCACGAGCGCGCCCTGGTCGGCGGCCGCGAGGTGTTCGGCGAGCCGAAGAAGCTGGGCGAGGTCGCCGTCGAACGCGACGGCCTCGTCGTACGGGCCTCCCTCGCCCGGCACGGGATCGCCTTCGTCGAGGTGCGCGGCGCGGTGGACCGCGTGCTGCCGCTGCCCGAGCCCACCACGAAGACCGACTTCTACTTCAAGTTCCTGCCCGCCGTGGACGGCGACGGCTTCGACGCCGACCCCGTCCTGGTGCACTGCACCCGCAACGAGAAGGTCCGCAAGCTGGAGCACATCACGGGCGACGTCGTCCTGCGGGAGTCGATGTTCGACCCGATCGCGGACCTGCCGGTGCGCCGGATCGTCGAGATCACCATCGGCGAGAAGACCACCGACCAGAAGGGCAAGGTGGTCGAACGGGTCAGCGCCCGGGCGCTGCTGCCCTACATCCACCAGCGCTACGACGACCCGATGCAGATCCTCGACGCGCCCCCCGAGGGCTCGTCGGCGGGGAGCGTCTGAGATGCGACTCGAACCGGGACAGGTGGCCGTCGTCACGGGCGCGGCCAGCGGCATCGGGCTCGCCATGGCCCGCCGCTTCGCCGCGGAGGGACTGAAGGTGGTCCTCGCCGACGTCGAGGAGGGCGCCCTGCGCAAGGCCGCCGAGGAACTCGCCGCCGACGGGGCCGAAGTGCTCGCCCGCACCGTCGACGTCAGCGACCGCGACTCCGTGCGCTCCCTCGCCGACGCGGCCTACGACACCTTCGGCGCGGTCCACGTGCTCTGCAACAACGCGGGCGTCGGATCGGGCGCCGAGGGCCGCATGTGGGAGCACGAGCCCAACGACTGGAAGTGGGCCTTCTCCGTCAACGTCTGGGGCGTCTTCCACGGCATCCAGGCCTTCGTCCCGCGCATGATCGCGAGCGGCGTCCCCGGCCACGTCGTCAACACCTCCTCCGGCGACGGCGGCATCGCCCCGCTGCCCACCGCCTCGGTCTACGCCGTCACCAAGGCGGCCGTGGTCACCATGACCGAATCGCTCTACGCCCACCTCAAGGCCGAGGACGCGCAGGTCGGTGCCTCCGTCCTCTTCCCCGGACCGCACATGCTGCGCACCGGACTGTGGGAGTCCCACCGCAACCGGCCCGACCGCTACGCCAAGGAACGCCCGCGCAAAGCGCCGTACCGCACCCTCGACCAGTACGAGACGGCGATGAAGCAGGCCGGCCACGAGGTGAACTTCACGCCGGTCGAGGAGGTCGCCGAGCACGTGGTCGACGGCATCCGGGCCGACCGCTTCTGGATGCTCCCGGCGAGCGAGCACAGCGACCGGCAGATCCGCGCCCGGTCGCAGTCGATGCTCGACCGGGCCAACCCCGCCTACCTGGAAAGCTTCATCCTCGACTGAGGGGCCTCGCAGTGAACGCGTACGAAGACCCGTACCTGATCATCTCCTCCGACTGCCACGCCGGGCTGCCCACCGAGCGGTACCGCCCCTACCTGGACCGCCGCTTCCACCCCCAGTTCGACGAGTTCCTCGGCCAGCGCGACGCCCGCCGCGAGGAGGCCACCCGGCTCGGCGTGCGCAACGAAGCCTTCGCCGAGAAGTGGTTCCACGACCACGAAGAGGGCCTCAAGGGCGGGTGGGACGCCACCCAGCGCCTCAAGGAACTCGACGGCGACGGCGTGGCCGCCGAAGTCGTCTTCCCCGACGCCGACGCGGTCGACAGCCAGACCGCCGCGCCCTTCGGCGTCGGCCTCGGCCTCTCCGGCGACCAGGACCCCGAGCTGGGCATGGCGGGCGCGCAGGCGCACAACCGCTGGCTCGCCGAGTTCGTGTCGCAGAATCCCGAGCGGCACTGCGGGGTGGCCCTGCTCCCCATCACGGGCGAGCCGGACCGGGTCGTCGCCGAGATCCACCGGGCCAAGGAGTCCGGGCTCGGCGCCCTGATGATCCCGTCCATGTGGGTGGACAAGGCGCCCTACCACGACCGCCGTTACGACCCCGTGTGGGCGGCCGCCGCCGAGACGGCGATGCCGATCGTCACCCACTCGGGCGCCGCGCCGCGCCACGAGTACGGCGACCACCTCGGGATCTACGTCTCCGAGGTCACCTGGTGGCCCGCCCGACCCCTGTGGTTCCTGCTGTGGTCGGGGGTCTTCGAGCGCCACCCCGGCCTGAAGTTCGGGGTCGCCGAGTCCGGCTGCTGGTGGTTGCCCAACCAACTGTGGTTCATGGACCGGCTCTACCTCGGCGCGCACGGCGGCAAGAAGCTCTCGCCGTTCGCGGAGCTGAAGCGGCCGCCCAGCGAGTACCTGGACCGTCAGGTCTTCGTCTGCGCGACCAACACCAAGCGCCGGGAACTGGCGCAGCGCTACGAGATCGGCGTGGACAACATCCTGTGGGGCTCGGACTTCCCGCACCCCGAGGGCACCTGGCCGAACACCCGCGGCTGGTTGAAGAAGACCTTCCACGACATCCCGGTCGAGGAGACCCGCCGCATGCTGGGCCTGGCCGCCGCCGAGGTCTTCGGCTTCGACACCGAGGCGCTCGCCCCGCTGGCCCGCCGGATCGGACCGACCCCGGCCGAGCTCGGCCAGTCGGCCGACCAGGCGGCCGTGACGGCCTCCTGGTCCCGCTCCCGCGAGGTCGGCCGGCACTGGCTGACCGACCACGACTTCCCGGTGCTGGGGGTGGACGGATGACCTCCGACCGGCCGACGACCGCGGCGGACCGCTACACGGTCATCTCGGCGGACTGCCACGCGGGCGCCGACCTCCTGGACTACAAGCCGTACCTGGAGAAGCGGTACCACGAGGAGTTCGACGCCTGGGCCGCCGGCTACGTCAACCCCTACGAGGACCTCCTCGCCGACACCGCCGACCGCAACTGGAACTCCCCGCGCCGCCTGGCCGAACTGGAGGCGGACGGCATCGTGGCGGAGGTGCTCTTCCCCAACACGATCCCGCCCTTCTTCCCCAAGGCCTCGCTGATGGCGCAGCCGCCCACCGCCGCCGAGTACGCGCTGCGCTGGGCCGGGCTCCAGGCCCACAACCGCTGGCTGGCCGACTTCTGCGCGGACGCGCCGGGGCGGCGGGCCGGGGTGGTCCAGATCCTGCTCAACGACGTGGACGCGGCGGTCGCGGAGATCCGGCGGACCAAGGAGGCGGGGCTGACCGGCGGGATCCTGCTGCCGGGCGTCCCGCCGGGCTCGCCCGTCCCGGAGCTGTACTCGGCGGCGTACGACCCGATCTGGGCGGTCTGCGACGAGCTGGACGTCCCGGTCAACCACCACGGCGGCTCGGCCTCGCCCCCGCTCGGCGACGAACCCGCGGCCCGCGCCGTCTTCATGGTGGAGACCACCTGGTTCTCGCACCGCGCCCTGTGGCACCTCATGTTCGGCGGCGCCTTCCGACGCCACCCGGGCCTCAAACTGGTGCTGACCGAGCAGGGGTCCGGCTGGATCCCGGGCGTGCTGGAGATGCTCGACTACTACCACGGCCGACTGGTGAACGCGGCGGCGAGAGCCGCCACCGCGGAGTCCAAGTTCGGCGCGGGCCTGGCGGAATCGATGGGCAAGGGCCCCACCGAGGTCTGGCGGGACAACTGCTTCGTGGGCGCGAGCTTCATGCGCCCCCACGAGGTGCCGCTGCGGGACCGGATCGGCCTCGACAAGATCATGTGGGGCAGCGACTACCCCCACGACGAGGGCACCACCCCCTTCTCCCGCGAAGGCCTCCGCATCGCCTACGCGGGCCTGCCGCGCGCCGAGGTCGCCGCCATGGTCGGCGGCAACGCGGCCCGCGTGTACGGGTTCGACCTGCCGCTCCTGGACGCGCTCGCCGCCAAGCACGGCCCGCTCGTCACGGAGGTCGCCGAGCCCCTGACCGAGATCCCGCCGCAGGCCACCAGCCCGGCCTTCGCCCGGGGCGCCTCGGTCCGGGTCTGGTAGCACCGCCTTCCCGCCGGGCGGCCCGGTTCCGGCACCGACCGGACCCGGGCCGCCCGGCGGGGGCTCAGTTCCCCACGTACGTCAGCCGCTCGGGCGGGATCCGCTCCGCCCCCGTGAAGGCGGTGCGCCGGTCCAGCTCCACCATCAGCCCGTCCAGGGCCGCGAGCGGGGACAGGTCGACCGGGCCGACGCACTCGGTCAGCGTCAGGCGCCGCAGCGCGGGGAAGGCGGCGAACGCCTCCAGCGTCCCCTCGATCCCGCAGCGGCGCAGGTGCAGCGCGGTCAGCCACCGGTACGGCGTGAGGGCGCCGATCGACACCGGCGCGGTGTGCCGGACCTCCAGGCTCCGCAGCCCGCCCAGCAGCAGCCGGGAGACCAACTGCCGGTACTGCCAGGGCCCGGCGATCGTCAGGGTCTCCACCCCGGGCCAGCGGTCGATCCCGTCCAGGGTCAGCCCGCGCGCGCCCTGCCACAGCGACAGCGAGGTCAGGGTCCCGGCGGCGGGGACGTCCCCGATCCGGCGCTCCAGCGGCTCGTACCCGATGACGAGCGAACGCAGCCCGGGGACCTCGGCCAGCGGGGCCAGCGAGAGCCCGTCCCGCAGGTACCCGAAGGCGAGGCTGTCCGCCGCGAGTTCGGCGACCGCCTCGATGCCGTCGAGGTTCGGGCAGTCGTACACCCCCAGGTGGCGCAGCGCGCGCAGGTCCGTCAGCTCCGCCAGGCCGGTCAGCCCGGGGTTGCGCTGGAGGACCAGCCACTCCAGGTCCCGGCGGGCGGTGACGGCCGGCGGCACCCCCTGGTCCCAGGTGAGGTGGAGCCGCCGGATGTGCGGGAGCCGTTCGAGGGCGGCCAGTTGTTCGGGGGTGCTGACGTGCAGGTGCGCGCTGCGCACGGGGGCGTCGGCCAGCACCGCGTCCGCGAAGTCCTCGGTGGGGAACAGGCCCCACGAGCCGCAGATCTCGTGGCTCACCTCGTAGCGGTCGTCCCGCCGGAAGCCGGCGATGACCTGGAGCGCCCGGTCCCCGCCCACCAGGGCCGCGGTGCGGATGGTCGCGGCCGCCTCGGCCTCGGTGAGGTCCGCGGGCTCCGGCAGCAGCTCCAGGACCAGTTCGCCCGCCTTCGCCAACTCCTCGGCCTGCCCCACCGAATGCGGGGGCAGCAGGTGCGCGGTGCGGGTCTCCACCTCCCGCCACACCTCGGGGTCCAGCTCGGGGGCGTGCTCCAGGCAGGCGGCCGCGAGCAGCACCAGCCGGCTGCTGTCCCGCTTGACCCGCTCGGCCCGGCGCAGCAACTGCCGCAGCAGCCGGGCCCGTTCGTCGGGGCGGGCGTGACCGACGGCCATCCGGATGACGTCGTACCAGTCGTCCTCGTGGGCGTTGCGCACCAGGACCCCGAAGTCCCGGGCCTCGACGGCCGCCTTGGCGCCCAGGTAGTCGCGGAAGGTGCGGTGGACGAAGTGCACCGAGCCCGGGACCGGCTCGCGGAGCAGCCCGCTGCGGATCAGCAGGTGCCGGAAGACCTGCCGGGCGCTGCCCTGGGCCCGGGCCTGCGGCATGGCGTCCAGCCACTCGTCGACCATCTCCACGGCCTCGTCGCAGTCCGCCTCGACCTGTCCGTTGCGGATCAGCCAGTAGGCGAGCCGCTGGAGCAGCAGGGTCTGTTCGTCGCGGGTGAGGTAGACCCCCTCGACGCCGATGATCTCCCGCTCGCTGTCCCGGCGCACGAGCAGCATGTCGAGGGCGGCGTCGTACAACTCCTTGCGGGCGCGCGGCAGGTGCATGTGCCGGTCCCGGTTCAGCGCGCACAGCAGCGCGCACATCAGGGGGTTGGTGGCGAGCCTGCCGAGGTCCCGGCGCAGCCGGACCGCCTGGCCGAGGGAGTTCTCGTAGCGGTCCAGTTCGGCCCGGTCCTCGGCGGATCCGCACTCCGCGCGCGCCGCGTCGTGCCAGTGCGCCAGGAACGCCTGGACGTCCTTGCGTTCCATCGGCAGCAGGGACACCGGCGCGAAGGCGTGGCCCGAGAGCCAGTCGTCACGCACCGCGGAGGGCCTGGTGGTGACGATGTAGCGGGCGTCGGGGTAGGCGTCGACCAGCGACGAGATCCACGCCTCGGTCCGGTTGCGCAGCCGCTGCGGCACCTCGTCGACCCCGTCGATCAGGACCAGGGCCCGTCCGGCGCGCAGCACCGAGCTGACCCAGCCGGGCGGCGCCTCCCCGTGGAGCGGTATCCCGCAGGCGCGCAGGAACTCCTCCGGCATCGGCAGCGCGTCGCGCTGGGTGAAGGAGCGCAGCCGCAGCACGAACGGCACGTAGGAGTCCAGCTCGCGCAGCTCCGGGCCGAAGCTGCGGCGGGCCGAGTTCAGCGCCAGCCACTGGACCAGGGTGCTCTTGCCCGAGCCGGCGGGCCCGCGCAGCAGGACGCGCCCGGAGCCGCCGAGCGCCGTCTCGACCGCGGTCACCGCCTGGCGCCCCAGCTCCTCGTACGGCTGCTCGCCGCTGACCGAGAGGCTGATGTAGGCGAGGTCCAGCGGCCATTCCTGGGGGGAGTGGCTGAAGGTCAGCCCGTACAGCTCCAGGCGCCCGTGGGTCGCGGCGATGTAGGTCGCGTACCGCTCCTCGAAGTCCGCGGCCGCCGATCCGGGCGCGGGACCCAGCCGTTCCCGTACGACTTCCAGGGCGCGCCCGAGGTCCCCGGTGCGCCGGATCACCTCCAGGTCCGCGCGGGCGCCGAAGGCCGGCAGCGTGGTGACGTGCTCGACGGCGTGGCGGCAGCACAGCTCCAGCAGCTCCCCGTAGAGCGCCCGCGCCGCGTCGCCCAGGCCCGGCGGCGGGCCCGGCAGGGCCCGGGCGAGCCGGTCCGGGTCGAGGTCCAGGGCGAAGAGGGCGTCCGGGTCCAGCGCGCCGAGCCCGGCGAAGGCGTCCTGTACGGCGTCCAGCGCGGCGAGGCGCTCGTGCTCGGGGAGCCGGGACAGGGGGGTGTGCAGGCGCCCGGCGAGGGTGGCGGCGAGGTGGGCCAGCTCCGCCTCGCCCAGTTCCACCGGGCGGCGCCAGCGCGGGGCCGGGCGGGCCGGGTCGGCGGTGGTGCCCGCCCCCGGAGCCCGTGCCAAGAGTGCTTTGACGAGCGCGCCCAGCGCCGTTCCCGCCACTTTCAAGACAACCGGCTCTAACCCGCTCACATGGCCTCCCCGCCCCGGTCGGACAGTATCGCCGGTACCGTCGGTAACACCGATGGATACCGATCGGTAACAACATCTAGCGGGCCGGTGGAACGCGCCTCTATGGTGCGGGCATGCCGAACCTGCCCGATGTCGTGCTGTGGTCCATACCTGCCTTCGTGCTGCTCACCGTGGTGGAGCTGGTGAGCTACCGCTTCCATCCCGACGAGGACGCCGCCGGGTACGCGACCAAGGACGCCGTCACCAGCCTCGGCATGGGGATCGGCAGCCTCGCCTTCGACTTCGTCTGGAAGATCCCGATCGCCCTGATCTACGCGGCGGTCTACGAGTTGACCCCGCTGCGCGTGCCCGTCCTGTGGTGGACCGTGCCGCTCATGCTGCTCGTGCAGGACTTCCTCTACTACTGGCAGCACCGCGGCCACCACGTCATCCGCGTCCTGTGGGCCTGCCACGTGGTGCACCACAGCAGCCGCAAGTTCAACCTCACCACCGCACTGCGCCAGCCCTGGACCAGCTGGACCTCCTGGCCGTTCTACCTGCCGATGATCGTGCTCGGCGTGCACCCGGCGGCCGTCGCCTTCTGCTATTCGATCAACCTCGTCTACCAGTTCTGGATCCACACCGAGCGCATCGACAAGCTGCCCCGGCCGATCGAGTACGTCTTCAACACCCCCTCCCACCACCGCGTCCACCACGCCTCCCAGGGCGGCTACCTGGACCGCAACTTCGCCGGCATCCTGATCCTCTGGGACCGGATCTTCGGCTCGTGGGTGGGGGAGACCGAGCGGCCCGAGTTCGGCCTGACCAAGAACATCGCGACCTACAACCCGCTGCGCGTGGCCACGCACGAGTACGCCGCCATCGCCCGGGACGTACGGGCCGCCACCAGCTGGCGCGAGCGCGCGGGGCGGGTCTTCCGCGGCCCGGGCTGGCAGCCCGCCCCGACCGCCGCCCCGGCCCCCGCGCCGGCCGCCGCCCAGGCCCCCGCCCCCGCCGGGCCCGCCGCGTGAGCGCCCCCCGCGTGAGCGCCCCCCGCACCGGAGCCGCCGCCGGGCCCACCGCCCTCGGATCCGCCGCGCTCGTCGGCTTCGGCGTCGCCACCGCCGCCGACCTCGCCTCCCTGCTCGCGGGCTGGGACACCGGGCACCTGGTCTTCAAGCCCCTGCTGATGCCCCTGCTCATCGGCTACGCGCTCACCCGCGGCGCGCCCCGGGCGCTGGTCGCCGCGCTGTTCTTCGGGTGGGGCGGGGACCTCGCCCTGCTCTCCGACGCGGACCCCGCCTTCCTCGTCGGCATGGGCTCCTTCGCCGTCGGGCACCTGTGCTACCTGGCGCTCTTCGGGCGGCGCCCGGCCTCCCCGCTCGCCGGGGCCGCGTACGCGGGCGCGCTCCTGGGGACCGTGTCCCTGCTCTGGGGGGACCTCCCGGCCGACCTGCGGATCCCGGTCGCCGGATACAGCCTGCTGCTGACCGCGATGGCCTGGCGGTCCGGGGCGCTGGGGTGGCGGGCCGGGCTCGGCGGGGCGCTGTTCCTGCTCTCCGACACGCTCATCGCGACCGGGGTCGCGGACTGGCCGCAGCTGCCCCGGCCCGACTTCTGGGTCATGGCGACCTACGCGGCGGCCCAGTACCTGCTGGCCGCGGGAGCCCTCGCGGACGACCGGGCGTACCGTAGGGAAGTCGTACCAGTCTGACCGCCTCGGCCACTCTGATCCCCTGAAGTCACCGAAGGACCGCACCATGCGCGCCACCGTCATCCATGCCCCGCACGACATCCGCGTGGAGGAGGTGCCCGACGCCGCGGTCCAGCGGCCCGAAGACGCCGTCGTGCGTGTGCTGCGCGCCTGCATCTGCGGCAGCGACCTGTGGGCCTACCGCGGCGAGGCCAAGCGCCAGCCGGGCCAGCGCATCGGGCACGAGTTCCTCGGCATCGTCGAGGAGACCGGCTCCGCGGTCTCCGGGCTGCGCGCGGGCGACCTGGTCGTGGCCCCCTTCATGTGGTCCGACGGCACCTGCGACTACTGCGTCGAGGGCCTGCACACCTCCTGCGTGCACGGCGGCTTCTGGGGCTCGGTCGGCTTCGACGGCGGCCAGGGCGAGGCCGTCCGCGTCCCGCACGCCGACGGCACCCTGGTGAAGCTGCCCGCCGAGGCCGCCTCCGACGAGCACCTCCTGACCGGGCTGCTCGCCCTCTCCGACGTCATGGGCACCGGACACCACGCGGCCCTCGGCGCCGGCGTCCGCAAGGGCTCCACGGTCGCCGTCGTCGGCGACGGCGCGGTCGGCCTGTGCGGCGTGCTGGCCGCCAAGCGCCTCGGCGCCGACCGGATCATCGCGCTCGGCCGCCACACCGCCCGCACCGACATAGCGAAGCTCTTCGGGGCCACCGACGTGGTGGCCGAGCGCGGCGAGGCCGCCGAGGCGGCCGTGCGCGAGCTCACGGGCGGGCAGGGCGCGCACGCGGTCATCGAGGCCGTCGGCACCGAGCAGTCCATGCGCACCGCCGTGAACATCACCCGCGACGGCGGGGCCATCGGCTACGTCGGCGTGCCGCACGGCAGTGGGACGGGCCTGGACCTCGGGGTCATGTTCGACCGGAACATCACCCTGCGCGGCGGCGTCGCCCCGGTCCGCGCCTACATCCCGGAGCTGCTCACCGACGTGCTGAACGGCACCATCGACCCGGCGCCCGTCTTCGACCGGACCGTGGCCCTGGACGAGGTGCCGGACGGCTACCGCGCGATGGACGACCGCAGCGCCCTCAAGGTCATGATCAAGGCCTGATCGGGGGCCTGCTGACGGCCTGACGGCCTGACGGCCTGACGGCCTGACGGCCTGACGTGTCGCGGGGGCCGGGCGGGAACTTCCCCGCCCGGCCCCCGCGTCGTACCCGGCTCCTGCCCGGTTGCTACGCGTACTCCGCCTACTCGGCCTACTTCACCGCGTCGAGGGCGTCGACCTGGCCCGCGCCGTAGTAGCTCGTCTGGCCCCACTTGCTCGTGCAGGTGGCCGCGTCCACGAGGGCGCCGGTCGCGTCGTAGATCTTGTCCGGGCAGCCCTTCTTGTCGGCCTGGAGCTTCAGCAGCGCCTGGAGCTGCGCGGGCGCGGCCCACGGGTGCGCGCTCTTGAGCAGCGCCAGGACGCCCACGACGTGCGGGGCGGCCATCGAGGTGCCCTGCTTGTAGCCGTAGCCGCCGCCCGGCAGGGTCGACAGGACCCGCCCGTTGGCGTCCGGGGTGGCCGGGAGCTGCCACTTGTCGCCGCCCGGCGCGCTCACGTCGGCCACGCCCAGCCCGTAGCTGGAGTAGTACGAGCGCAGGCCCTGGTCACCGGTGGCCGTCACCGTGACCACGCCCGGCAGCTGCGCGGGCAGGGACGGGCAGACCTTGGGGTCGACGGTGCGCGGCACGGGGGTCGCGTCGTCGGGGCTGGTGCCGTCCAGGATCGAGGGCGCGGCCAGGTCCCAGTTCTCGTTGCCCGCCGCGGCCACCGTCAGGGTGCCCTTGCGCTCGGCGTAGCGGCTCGCCCGGGTGAGGGACTCGACGAGGGCCTTCTGGTCGTCGTCCGTCTTGCAGTTGAAGTACCAGGGGTCCATGTAATAGCTGTTGTTCGTCACCGCGATGTGGTGTTCGGCGGCGAAGACGAACCCGCAGACCACCGCCTCGGCGAAGAACAGGTTGGTGCCGGGCTCGGCCACCTTGATCGCGGCGACCTTCACGCCGGGCGCCACCCCGCTGATGCCGATGCCGTTGCGCGCGGCCGCGATCGTTCCGGCCACGTGGGTGCCGTGGTCGCTGCCGTCGACGTACGGGCGCCAGGCGCCGTCGGTGGTGTCGGCGATCCCGCCGACGCAGTTGGCCGACTGCGACTTCGAGAAGTTGGCCGCCAGATCGGGGTGGGTGTCGTCGACACCCGTGTCGATGACGCCCACGGTCACGTCCGGGCTGCCATCGTTGATCTTGTGAGCCTGGTCGGCCTTGATCGCCCGCAGGTCCCACTGGTTGGGCTCCAGCGGCTCCTCGCCCGGCGCTGCCTGCGCCGCCGCCTTGGCGGCGTCCGCCGCGCTGAGCTTCTGGGTGGTGCCCTCCTCGTCCGTCTGGACCGCCTTGAGCGGGGCCGTACGGGTGGCGCCCACCGAGACCACGAGAGCGCGCTGCGTCCGCAGCGTCTTGGCGAAGTCGGGGTTCGAGGAGTGCGCGATGACCACCCCGATCTGCTCATAGGCCGTCACCACCGTGCCGCCGGCCCGCTCGACGGCCTTCTTCGCCTCCTTGGCCGACGCGTAGGTGGTCAGGTTCACCACGTACGACAGCTCCGGTCCCGTGGCGGCGGACTTGGCCGCCGACACCGACACCGACAGCGGCTCCAGCGGCGCGGCGGAGGCCGTGACCGAGGGGAGGAGGGCGAGCGAGGCCGTGAGCAGCAGGCCGACCGGCACGGCGAGCGCACGCCTGCGGGCGGATCCCAGATGAGCCATGGGTTCTCCACATCATCCGTGAAAAAGCCGTCGTGACGCGGGTCGCGTTACGACGGGTTCATGACAGGTGAAGCTAGCGCCGGTGTTCGTGTCCGCGCCATCAGTTCGAGAAATCAGTCCCCCGCGAAACCGATCCGGAAGCCCACTCTCCGAAGATTCAGCGGCTGTTGAACCGTCCCGACGCGCCGACCGTGCCGTTGACAGGGGGGCTCAGCACCACCGCCCCCCTCATGGAGGTCGTCTTGTCCATCGTCCCCACCGCGCCCACGTCGCAAGGAGAGCCGCCCGTGACCTCGAAAGCAGCGCCGCCCCCCGACGCCGCGGATCCCGGGGCGCTCTCCCCGGGCCCCACGCCCGAAGCGTTCGTCCAGGTGCAGCAGAGCGCCGAGTTCGCGGCCCTGCGCCGCTCCCACCACTCCTTCGCGTTCCCGCTCACCATCGCCTTCATCACCTGGTACCTGCTGTTCGTGTTCCTCTCGAACTACGCGGGCGGCTTCATGGGGACCAAGCTCTTCGGCAACATCAACGTCGCCCTGGTCTTCGGCCTCGCCCAGTTCCTCAGCACCTTCCTCATCGCCTGGTTCTACTCCCGGCACGCCTCGACGAAGCTCGACCCCCAGGCCGAGGCCATCAAGTCCCGCATGGAGGCCGACGCATGAGCAGCCCCACCGTGATCCAGCTCGCCGCCGCCTCGACCGCCGAGCACCGGCCGCTGATCATCACCCTCTTCGCGCTCTTCGTCGTCGCGACGCTGGGCATCACCGTCTGGGCCGGCCGCCAGACCAACAGCGCCGCCGACTTCTACGCGGGCGGCCGCCAGTTCACCGCCTTCCAGAACGGACTCGCGGTCTCCGGCGACTACATGTCCGCCGCGTCCTTCCTCGGCATCGCCGGAGCCATCGCGCTCTACGGCTACGACGGCTTCCTCTACTCCATCGGCTTCCTGGTCGCCTGGCTGGTCGCCCTGCTGCTCGTCGCCGAGCCGCTGCGCAACGCCGGCCGCTACACGATGGGCGACGTGCTCGCCTTCCGGATGCGCCAGCGCCCGGTGCGCACCGCCGCCGGTGTCTCCACCATCGTCGTCTCGATCTTCTACCTGCTCGCGCAGATGGCGGGCGCGGGCGTCCTGGTCTCACTGCTCCTCGGCATCACCGGCGACGCCGGCAAGATCCTCATCGTCGGCCTGGTCGGCGTCCTGATGATCGTGTACGTCACCATCGGCGGCATGAAGGGCACCACCTGGGTGCAGATGGTCAAGGCCGTGCTGCTCATCGCGGGCGCGCTGCTGATGACCGTCATGGTGCTGTGGAAGTTCCACTTCAACGTCTCCGACCTGCTCGGGACGGCCGCGGAGAAGAGCGGCAAGGGCGCGAAGTTCCTGGAGCCCGGGCTGAAGTACGGTGCGAACGGCACCTCCAAGCTGGACTTCATCTCGCTCGGCCTCGCCCTGGTCCTCGGCACCGCGGGCCTGCCGCACATCCTGATCCGCTTCTACACCGTGCCCACCGCGAAGGCCGCCCGTAAGTCCGTGAACTGGGCCATCGGTATCATCGGCGCCTTCTACCTGATGACGATCGCGCTCGGCTTCGGCGCCGCGGCCCTCATCGGCCCCAAGGAGGTCAAGGCGGCGAACCCGGCGGGCAACGCGGCCGCCCCGCAGCTCGCCGAGCACCTGGGCGGCGGCGTCGGCACCACCGGCGGCGCGGTCCTGCTCGCCGTGATCTCGGCGGTCGCCTTCGCCACCATCCTCGCCGTGGTCGCGGGCCTCACCCTCGCCTCGTCCTCCTCGTTCGCGCACGACATCTACGCGAACGTGATCCGCAAGGGGAAGGCCACCGAGGAGGAGGAGATGCGGGCCGCGCGCTGGTCCACCGTCTTCATCGGAGCGGCCGCCATCCTGCTCGGCGCCCTCGCCCGCGACATGAACGTCGCCGGTCTGGTCGCCCTCGCCTTCGCGGTCGCCGCCTCCGCGAACCTCCCGACGATCCTCTACAGCCTCTTCTGGAAGCGCTTCACCACCCAGGGCGCGCTGTGGTCCATCTACGGTGGCCTGATCTCGTCGGTCGTCCTGGTGCTGTTCTCCCCGGTCGTGTCCGGAAACCCCAAGACCTCGATGTTCAAGAGCGTGGACTTCCACTGGTTCCCGCTGGAGAACCCGGGCCTCATCTCCATCCCGCTCGGCTTCCTCCTCGGCTGGCTCGGCACCGTGCTGTCCAAGGAGCCCGCAGACCCGCAGAAGTTCGCGGAGCTGGAGGTACGGTCCCTCACCGGCACCGGCGCGCACTGACGCCGTACCCCGGGGGCACCCCACCCGTGAGCACCCCGCCCCTGAACACCCCGCTCATGTGAGAGGGGCCGAGGAACCGAACCGGCCGTGTCGTAGTTCCCTACGACACGGCCGGGTCACGTCTCGTTCCTTTGGGCACCCCTACGCGGCACACGGGTCGCGTAGGCTCGAATAAGACGCCCGCACCATCGAAAGTGGCGTCGACCTCTACTAGGACCGGACAGGGGAGGGGGCCCACAGTGCTCATCGACACCTTCGGCCGCGTGGCCACTGACCTGCGCGTCTCGCTCACCGACCGGTGCAACCTGCGCTGCACGTACTGCATGCCCGAAGAGGGACTGCAGTGGCTGGGCAAGCCGGACCTGCTCACCGACGACGAGATCGTCCGGCTGGTCCGCATCGCCGTCACCAGCCTCGGCATCACCGAGGTCCGCTTCACCGGCGGCGAACCGCTGCTCCGCCCCGGCCTCGTCGGGATCGTCGAGCAGTGCGCGGCCCTGGAGCCGCGCCCCAAGATGTCCCTCACCACCAACGGCATCGGCCTCAAGCGCACGGCCGCCGCCCTCAAGGCCGCCGGCCTGGACCGGGTGAACGTCTCCCTGGACACCCTGCGGCCCGAGGTCTTCAAGACCCTCACCCGCCGCGACCGGCACAAGGACGTCATCGAGGGCATGGCCGCGGCCCGCGAGGCCGGCCTCACCCCGGTGAAGGTCAACGCCGTCCTGATGCCCGGGCTCAATGACGACGAGGCTCCCGACCTGCTGGCCTGGGCCGTCGAGAACGAGTACGAGATGCGCTTCATCGAGCAGATGCCGCTCGATGCCCAGCACGGCTGGAAGCGCGACGGAATGATCACCGCCGGTGACATCCTCCAGTCCCTGCGCACCCGGTTCACGCTCACCGAGGAGGGCGCCGACGAACGCGGCTCCGCCCCGGCCGAGCGCTGGGTGGTCGACGGCGGCCCGGCCACCGTCGGCGTCATCGCCTCCGTGACCCGGCCGTTCTGCGGCGCCTGCGACCGCACCCGGCTCACCGCCGACGGCCAGGTCCGTACGTGCCTGTTCGCCACCGAGGAGTCGGACCTGCGCGCCGCCCTGCGCTCGGGCGCCCCGGACGAGGAGATCGCCCGGCTCTGGAAGGTCGCGATGTGGGGCAAGAAGGCCGGATCCGGCCTGGACGACCCCACCTTCCTCCAGCCCGACCGCCCCATGTCGGCCATCGGCGGCTGACCGGAGCGGGAGCGGGCCGGAGCGCGCGGGAAGATCGACGGAGGGCTCGGAGCGAGGTCGTCAGGACTGCCGCTCCGAGCCCTCCGGCTGTACCCACTCCTCGAACTTCACGACGTCCTTGAGGAAACCGCGGACCCCCAGGAACTGGCTCAGGTGTTCTCGGTGCGCCTCGCAGGAGAGCCAGGTCTTGAGCCGCTCCGGCGCGTGCAGCTTCGGGTTGTTCCACGCCAGGACCCACACGGCGGCGTCGCGGCAGCCCTTGCCGGAACAGGTGGGGATTTCGTTCGCATCAGGGGAGTTCACAGCCTCAACCCTACAAACCACACGAACGGAAGGGCGACGCCGAGCAGCCACGGGGGGAGCTGCCCGGCGTCGGTCCGTCGCTCCGACGGGGGATGCGGAGCGCGTAGGCAGTATGTCACGCAGGACCCGGTGCGGTGCACCGGAACTTCATGATTGATCTGAGCTTTTATTGAGGTTTCCCGGCTCCAGTGCGGGGTGCACAGGCGCGGGCATGAAGTGCGAGGGCAGCGAGGGCGTCGACTCGCGCCCCGCATTGGCGATGACCACGGCGACGTACGGCAGCAGTGCGCCCAGCACCAGCGTCACGATCGCCACAGGCCGTTCCACGTCCCACAGGAGCACGGTCAGGATCACCGACAGCGTCCTGATCCCCATCGAAATCACGTACCGGCGCTGGCGCCCCCGCACGTCCTCCGCGAGACCCTTGCGCGCCCCGGTGATCCGGAAGACCTCGGCCCCGTTCCGCTTCTTCCGCTGCACGTTCCACCACCCGATCCACCCGCCGGACACTCCCCGGTCCGGACCCTTCCACCGTACGCCGCGCCCCGAGCGCGGGGGAGGGCGGGTGTCGCCCGAACGGAGTCACCCGACATGCGGACCCGAGGGGCCGGCCCGAGACTGGGCTGACATGCGCACATCGCGCCACGAGGAGGCGACATGCATTGGTTGTGGGCGATCATCGTCGGGTTCGTACTGGGCCTCATAGCCCGGGCGATCCTGCCCGGCAAGCAGCACCAGCCCCTCTGGCTGACCACCGTCTTCGGCATCATCGGCGGCGTCCTGGGCAACGCCGTCGCCGGCTGGATCGGTGTGCACGACACCCGGGGCATCGACTGGATCCGCCACCTGCTGCAACTGGCCGGAGCCGTCGCGGTCGTCGGTCTCGGCGACATGGTCTACATGATGTTCCGTGGCAACAAGCGGCAGATGACCTGAGCGGCGCGGCCACCGGGACGCGTCCACAGGACACGTGACCGGAACATGACGCGGGGGCCGGTACGGACGATCGTGTCCGTACCGGCCCCCGCGCCGTGCCGTCGTGCCCGGTGCCTAGCCCGTGACCTCGACCGCGGCCAGGTTCTTCTTGCCGCGGCGCAGCACGAGCCAGCGCCCGTGCAGCAGGTCGGACGCGGCGGGCACCGCGTCCTCGGCGGTGACCTTGACGTTGTTCACGTAGGCCCCGCCCTCCTTGATCGTGCGCCGACCGGCCGACCTGCTCGCGACCAGACCGCTCTCCACGAGCAGGTCGACGACCTGCGGGAGCTCGGCCACCTGGGCGTGCGGCAGCTCGGACAGGGCCGCGGCCAACGTGGCCCCGTCCAGGTCCGTCAGCTCGCCCTGGCCGAACAGCGCCTTCGACGCCGCGATCACGCCGGCGCACTGGTCCGCGCCGTGCACCAGGGTCGTCAGCTCCTCGGCCAGCGCCCGCTGAGCGGCGCGCGCCTGCGGCCGCTCGGCGGTCTGCGCCTCCAGCTCCTCCAGCTCCGCGCGGGTCTTGAAGGAGAGGATCCGCATGTAGGTGGAGATGTCGCGGTCGTCCACGTTCAGCCAGAACTGGTAGAACGCGTACGGCGTGGTCATCTCCGGGTCGAGCCAGACGGCGCCGCTCTCGGACTTGCCGAACTTGGTCCCGTCCGCCTTCACCATCAGCGGCGTGGCCAGCGCGTGGACGTGCGCCTGCGGCTCCAGCCGGTGGATCAGGTCGAGCCCGGCCGTCAGGTTGCCCCACTGGTCGGAGCCGCCCTGCTGGAGGGTGCAGCCGTAGCGCCGGTACAGCTCCAGGAAGTCCATGCCCTGGAGCAGCTGGTAGCTGAACTCGGTGTAGCTGATGCCCTGGTCGGACTCCAGCCGCCGGGCGACCGAGTCCTTCGTCAGCATCTTGTTGACGCGGAAGTGCTTGCCGATGTCCCGCAGGAACTCGATGGCGGACAGGCCCGCCGTCCAGTCCAGGTTGTTCACCATGACCGCGGCGTTCTCGCCCTCGAAGGACAGGAACGGCTCGATCTGCGTCCGCAGCCGGCCCACCCAGTTCGCGACCGTCTCCGGGTCGTTCAGCGTGCGCTCGGCCGTGGGCCGCGGGTCGCCGATCTGCCCGGTCGCCCCGCCGACCAGCGCCAGCGGCCGGTGACCGGCCTGCTGGAGCCGGCGTACGGTCAGCACCTGCACCAGGTGTCCCACGTGCAGGGAGGCCGCGGTCGGGTCGAAACCGCAATAGAAGGTGACGGGACCGTCCGCGAACGCCTTGCTCAGCGCTTCTTCGTCGGTGGACTGGGCGAAGAGCCCGCGCCACTTCAGTTCGTCGACGATGTCCGTCACGGTCTCTCGACTCCTTCTGTGTCCGAAAATTCCTTGGTCAGTCTAGGTGGGTCAGACGCCCTGGCTGACCGAGCTCATGTTGAAGTCCGGGATCCGCAGCGCGGGCATCGCGGTCCGGGTGAAGTAGTCGTTCCACTCGCGCGGCAGGGTCTTCTCGGTCCGCCCCGCCTCGCTGGCCCGCGAGAGCAGGTCCACCGGCGACTCGTTGAAGCGGAAGTTGTTGACCTCGCCCACGACCTGGCCGTCCTCCACCAGGTAGACCCCGTCCCGGGTCAGCCCGGTGAGCAGCAGCGTCGCCGGGTCCACCTCGCGGATGTACCAGAGGCAGGTCAGCAGCAGGCCCCGCTCGGTGGCCGCCACCATCTCCTCCAGGGACTTCTCGCCGCCCGCGTCCAGGATCAGGTTCCCGAAGCCCGGGGCCGTCGGCTGCCCGGTCAGGGCCGCGCTGTGCCGGGTCGTGGTCAGCCGCGCCAGCTCGCCGCCGCTGATCCACTCGGTGGGCGGCACCGGGAGGCCGTTGTCGAAGACCGAGGCGTCGTCGCCCGAGCTGTGCGCGATCACGAACGGCGCGGACTCCAGGCCCGGCGCGTTCGGGTCGCTGCGCAGCGTCAGCGGCAGCCCGGAGAGCCGCTCGCCGACCCGGGTGCCGCCGCCGGGCTTGGAGAAGACGGTCCGGCCCTCCGCCGCGTCCCGGGCCGCCGCCGACCACATCTGGTAGATCAGCAGGTCGGCCACGGCGGTCGGCGGGAGCAGCGTCTCGTACCGCCCCGCGGGCAGGTCGATCTTCCGCTCGGCCCAGCCGAGGCGCACGGCGAGCTCGGCGTCCAGCGCCGTCGGGTCGACGTCCTTGAAGTCCCGGGTGTAGCGGCCGGCCCAGGCCGAGCGCGGCCGGCCGTCGGCGCCCGCGGTGGACTTCGCGTTCACCTCCAGGGTGCCGTTGGGCTGGTCGTGCCGCAGCCGCAGCCCCGTCGAGGTGCCCACGTAGGTGGAGACCATCGTGTGGTGGGCGAAGCCGTACAGGGCGCGGCCGCCCGCGCGGGCCCGCGCGAAGGCCTCGCCCAGCGCCGGCGCGAAGTCCGCGAAGACCGCCGAGGAGGTCTCGGCCGGCCCGTCGGTGAAGTCCGGCGAGGCCGGGGTGCCGCTCACCAGCGGCTGGGCGTCCTCGGCCGGACCCGCGCCACGGGCCGCGGCCTCGGCCGCCCGCACCAGCGGTTCCAGCTCGTCGGCGGTGACGGCGGAGCGCGAGACGACCCCCGAGGCCGTGCCCTCCTTGCCGTCGACCGTGGCGATGACCGTGAGGGTGCGGCCCCGGGTGACGCCGTTCGTGGTCAGGGCGTTGCCCGCCCAGCGCAGGTTCGCGCTCGATTCCTCGTCGGCGATGACGACGCAGCCGTCGGCGGTGGACAGGTCCAGCGCGCGCTCGACGATCTCGTGGGGCTTGGTACGGATCGACATCAGCGTCCGGCCTCCTGCGTGGTGTTGAGGATGTTCACGTCGCGGAACAGCGCGGAGGGGCAGCCGTGCGAGACGGACGCTGCCTGGCCCGGCTGGGCCTTGCCGCAGTTGAAGGCGCCGCCCAGGACGTAGGTCTGCGGGCCGCCGACCTTCTCCATGGAGCCCCAGAAGTCGGTGGTCGTGGCCTGGTAGGCGACGTCGCGCAGCTGACCGGCCAGCTTGCCGTTCTCGATCCGGAAGAACCGCTGTCCGGTGAACTGGAAGTTGTACCGCTGCATGTCGATCGACCAGGACCGGTCGCCGACCACGTAGATCCCGCGCTCCACCCCGCCGATCAGGTCCTCGGTGGAGAGCCCGCCCGGATCCGGCTGGAGCGAGACGTTCGCCATCCGCTGCACCGGCACGTGCCCGGGGGAGTCCGCGTAGGCGCAGCCGTTGGAGCGACCGAGCCCGGTCAGCTTCGCGATCCGCCGGTCCAGCTGGTAGCCGACCAGGGTGCCGCCCTTGACCAGGTCCCAGCTCTGCGCCGCGACGCCCTCGTCGTCGTAGCCGATCGTGGCCAGCCCGTGGGGTGCGGTGCGGTCGCCCGTCACGTTCATGATCGAGGAGCCGTAGGCCAGCTTGTTCAGCTGGTCGAAGGTGGCGAAGGAGGTCCCCGCGTACGCCGCCTCGTAGCCCAGCGCCCGGTCCAGCTCGGTGGCGTGCCCGATGGACTCGTGGATGGTGAGCCACAGGTTCGACGGGTCGACCACCAGGTCGTAGCGTCCGGCGCGCACGCTCGGCGCCCGCATCTTCTCGGCCAGCAGCTCCGGGATCTGCTCCAGCTCGGAGTCCCAGTCCCAGCCGGTGCCCGTCAGGTACTCCCAGCCGCGCCCGACGGGCGGGGCGATGGTCCGCATGGAGTCGAACTCGCCGGTCTCGCCGTCCACGGCCACCGCCGTGAGCTCCGGGTGGATGCGGACCCGCTGCTGCGTGGTGACCGTCCCGGACGTATCGGCGTAGAACTTGTTCTCGTGCACCGCGAGCAGCGAGGCGTCCACGTGCGCCACGCCCTTGGCGCGCAGCAGCCGGGCGCTGAAGTCGGCGAGCAGCGCCGCCTTCTCCTCGTCGGGGACCTCGAAGGGGTTCACCTCGTAGGCCGAGATCCAGGTGCGGTCCGCGTGCACGGGCTCGTCCGCGAGCTCCACGCGCTCGTCGGAACCGGCCGCCTTGATCACCTTGGCCGACAGCTGCGCCATGGCCACGGCCTGCGAGGCCACCTTGGCGGCGCCGTCCATCGTGAGGTCCACCCCGGAGGCGAAGCCCCAGCTGCCCCCGTGCACGACCCGGACCGCGTAGCCGAGGTCCGTGGTGTCGGATCCGCCCGACGGTTTGGCGTCCCGCTGGCGCCAGGAGGCGCTGCGGATCCGCTCCAGCCGGAAGTCGGCGTGGTCCGAGCCCAGCGCGCGGGCCCGGGCGAGGGCCGCGTCGGCCAGCGCCCGCAAGGGCAGAGCGGCGAATGCCGCGTCGATGGAATGGGGCACGGATGTCCTCCCGTGGTGTGGATCGGTCCCCTCGATCATGTCGCGCCGGGGGCCCTGGTGCCTACCGCTTTCTGTAGGGACTCGACAGAGGGCGTCCCAAGGCCCTGTCGGAGCCCGATTCTTTGGAAACCATCTGCGAGCGATAGGTTTTCAGGTATCCAGACTGCTAGCGAAAGGGTGATCCGTTGAGCCGCTCGGTTCTCGTCACCGGAGGAAACCGGGGCATCGGCCTCGCCATCGCCCGAGCCTTCGCCGAAGCCGGCGACAAGGTCGCGATCACGTACCGCTCCGGCGAGCCGCCGGAGGTCCTGGCCGAGCTGGGCGTGTTGGCGGTCCGCTGCGACATCACCGACTCGGAGCAGGTGGAGCAGGCCTACAAGGAGATCGAGGAGAAGCACGGCGCCGTCGAGGTGCTCGTGGCCAACGCGGGCATCACTAAGGACACGCTGCTGATGCGCATGTCCGAGGAGGACTTCGCCTCGGTCGTGGACACCAACCTCACCGGCACCTTCCGCGTGGTGAAGCGGTCCAACCGCGGCATGCTGCGCGCCAAGAAGGGCCGCGTCGTCCTGATCTCCTCGGTCGTCGGCCTGCTGGGCTCCGCGGGCCAGTCCAACTACGCCGCCTCCAAGGCGGCCCTGGTCGGCTTCGCCCGCTCCCTCGCCCGCGAGCTGGGCTCCCGCAACATCACCTTCAACGTGGTGGCCCCCGGCTTCGTGGACACCGACATGACGAAGGTGCTCACCGACGAGCAGCGCGCGGGCATCGTCGGACAGGTCCCCCTGGGCCGCTACGCGCAGCCCGAGGAGATCGCGGCCGCCGTGAGCTTCCTGGCGTCCGACGCCGCCGCGTACATCACTGGAGCCGTCATTCCCGTTGACGGCGGATTGGGCATGGGTCACTGATCACCATGAGTGGAATTCTCGACGGCAAGCGCATTCTGATCACGGGTGTGCTGATGGAGTCGTCCATCGCCTTCCACACCGCGAAGCTCGCGCAGGAGCAGGGCGCCGAGGTCATCCTCACCGCCTTCCCGCGGCCGACGCTGACCGAGCGCATCGCCCGCAAGCTGCCCAAGCCCGTCAAGGTGATCGAGCTCGACGTCACCAACGAGGAGCACCTGGCCCGCCTCGCGGACCTGGTCCGCGAGGAGCTCGGCGGCCTCGACGGGGTCGTGCACTCCATCGGCTTCGCGCCGCAGGACGCCCTCGGCGGCAACTTCCTGAACACCCCCTTCGAGTCGGTCGCGACCGCCATGCACGTCTCGGCGTTCTCGCTGAAGTCGCTGACCATGGCCTGCCTGCCGCTCTTCCCGGAGGGCGAGAACGGCGGCGGCGCCGTCGTGGGCCTGACCTTCGACGCGCAGTACGCCTGGCCGCAGTACGACTGGATGGGCCCGGCCAAGGCCGCGCTGGAGGCCACCAGCCGCTACATGGCCCGCGACCTGGGCAAGCGGAACATCCGCTGCAACCTGGTCTCGGCCGGCCCGATCGGCTCGATGGCCGCGAAGTCCATCCCGGGCTTCTCGGAGCTGGCCGACGTCTGGAACCACCGCTCCCCGATGGAGTGGAACATGGCGGACCCGGAGCCCGCGGGCAAGGGCGTCGTGGCCCTGCTCTCGGACTGGTTCCCGAAGACCACCGGCGAGATCGTCCACGTGGACGGCGGCCTGCACGCGATGGGTGCCTGACCCTTCCGGTCCCACCCGCACCGCGTCCGTACGGCGGCGGGGGGGGGCCCCCCCCCCCGGGGGGGGGGCCCCCCCCCGGGGGGGGGGGGGGGGCCCCCGCCCCCCGGGCGGGGGGGGGGGGGTAGGCCATGACGATGGCGGCCCCCCCGCGGCGTC
>NZ_JBIWAJ010000015.1:0-3213 GCF_044759975.1 Streptomyces sp. NPDC098789 | reverse complement strand
GTGTCGGACCCGGGGGCGGGGGGGGCGCCCGGGGGGGGGCGGGGCCGCGGCCGCCCCCCCCCCCCCCGCGGGGCCCGGGGGGGCCCCCCCCCCCCCCGCCGGGGGGGCGGGCCCGCCGCCGTTTTTCCGTGCGGGCACCGGCTCCGAAGGTGGTTCCCGATCGTTCTTCGATCACATTTGCGCCGCCCGACGGGATCTTCCCGAGTCGAAAAGGCGGACATATGCCTGCAAACTGGCCTCGCCGGGATCTTCCCGGAGCGCGTCGGGGAGGTGGTGCGGGAGTGCGTACCAGGCGCAGCCGGGCAGTGTCGCTGCTGGTCACCTCGATCGTCGTGGCCGGCGTCCTGCTCCCGGCCACGGCCGGCTCACGCTCCGGTGCGGCCGACCCGGTCACGGCCGCGGGCGTCGGCATGGGCGCGGATACGGGCCCCGGCGCGGGCGTCGGTACGGACTCCGGCGCGGGTTCAGGGGCCGCGGGCTCCGGCGCCGGAGGACGGGGCGTCCCCGTGGGTCCGGCGGATCCGGTGGGCCCGGCGGCCCGTGCGGCGGCGCCGGACACGGCCACCGTCAGCGTCGCGGACCTGCCCGTGGAACCCCCGGCGCGCCCCGCGCGCGGCGCGCCCCAGGAGCTGTTCGGCGCCGACTGCGCCACCCGCATCGAGGGGTCCCAGGTCAAGGCCTACTGCCACAACCGCTTCACGGAGACCGACCTGGTCCGGCTGCACGTCGAGTGCGACCGCTGGTGGGACGTGGACGGGGACGGCGCCCCGCTCGCCCTCGGCCCGGCCGGCCGGGCGGAGCTGAGCGGGCGGTGCTGGAAGGAGGTCCGCTCGGCCTGGGTCAGCCACCAGCGGCCGTAGTCACCGCAAGTCGTGGCATCCGGGGGCCGTGGTCACCGGCGCCCCAGGCAGACGAACGGGTAGCCGGCCGCCTCCGACGCGGCCGTGTCCGCGTCCCCGCGCCGGATCGCCTCGATCAGCCGCGCGTGGTCCACGTGCAGTTCGGGCGTCAGTACGGCGCCCACGTCCCCGCGCAGCCAGTCCGCCACCAGGTCGCCCAGGTCGGCGTACAGCTCGATCAGCACCTCGTTGTGCGAGGCCGTCACCACCGCCATGTGCAGGCTCACGTCCGCCGCCACGAAGAGCTCCGTGCCCCCGCTCTCCCAGGCCGCCTCCCGGCGCGCCAGCAGCGCGTCCAGCTGGACCAGGTCGCGCTCGGTGCGCCGCTCCGCCGCCAGCCGGGCCGCCGAGGACTCCAGGGTCGAGCGCAGCTCCGCGATGTCCCGCGGGTCGGCCCCCGCGAAGCGCCGGTGCATCACCCCGGCCAGCTCGCTCGTCGCGATGACGTACGTCCCCGAACCCTGGCGGATGTCGAGCAGCCCGTTGTGCGCGAGCGCCCGTACGGCCTCGCGCACCGTGTTGCGCGCCACCCCCATGAGCTCGACCAGCTCCGGCTCGGTGGGGATGCGGGACCCCACCGGCCACTCCCCGGAGGTGATCTGGTTGCGCAGCTGGGCGATCACCTGGTCGACGAGCGCCGAGCGGCGGGGGGACGTCAGCGGCATGGAGCCCTCTTCGGAGATCGGTGGAGACGGTGGCCGGAAGACTACTGGCCGGGCTCCGGGGGTGGACAACCAATCATCCCATGATTCTATGATGGTTCAATGTCCGACGAAGAAATCCAGACCTTGAACCGGCCCACGGCCGCGCGAACGGCGCCCGAGCCGCTCGACCCGACGGCGGCGGAGCCCGCCGTCGCCCCCGCTCCCACCTGGCTCGGCCCGGTGCTCCTCGTCGGAATCGTGCTGGCCGCCCTCAACCTGCGGCCGGCCATCACCAGCCTCGGCGCCCTCTTCGAGGAGACCCGCACCGGCCTCGGCATGAGCGGTACGGTCGCCGGACTCATCACCTCCGTCCCCGCCCTCTGCTTCGCCGTCTTCGGCGTCACCGCACCCCGGCTCTCCCGCCGCTTCGGCCCGGCCGCCGTCGTCTGCGCGGGCATGGTCGCCGTGGCGACCGGCCTGCTGATCCGGCCCTTCGCCGACAGCGCCGCCGGCTTCCTCGCCGCCAGCGCGCTCTCCCTCGCGGGCATCGCGCTCACGAACGTGCTGCTGCCCGTCATCGTGAAGAGGTACTTCCCGGACCGGGTCGGCACCATGACCGGCCTGTACTCCATGGCCCTGGCCGCCGGCACCTCGCTGGCCGCCGCCGCGACCGTCCCGATGACCGAAGCGCTCGGCGGCAGTTGGCGCGGCGGGCTGATGGTCTGGGCCCTGCTCGCGGTCCTCGCCGTACTGCCCTGGCTGGCCATCGCCCTGGCCGCCCGCCGGGAGAAGCGGGCGCTACGGGCCGCCGCGGCGAGCGCCACCACCCCGGCGGCCCGACCCGACCACGGCCCGGGCGTCCTGCGCAGCCGCACCGCCTGGGCGCTGGGCTGCTACTTCGGCCTCCAGGCCACCAGCGCCTACGTCACGATGGGCTGGCTCCCGCAGATCTTCCGCGACGCCGGGGTCTCCGCCGCGACCTCGGGCGTCCTGCTCGCCGTCACCATGGCCCTCGGCGTACCGCTGGCCTTCGTCATCCCGCGCCTGGCCGGCCGGATGAAGAACCAGGGGCCCATCGCCGTCACCCTCTGCCTCTTCGGCCTCGCCGGATACCTGGGGCTCTACCTCGCCCCCGCCGCCGGAGCCTGGGCCTGGGCCCTCCTGCTCGGCGTCTCCAACTGCGCGTTCCCGCTCGTCATTACGATGATCGGAATGCGCGCCAAGTCCCCGGCCGGAGTCGTCAAGCTCTCCGCCTTCGCCCAGAGCACCGGCTACCTGATCTCCATCCCCGGACCGCTCCTCATCGGCACCCTCTACCAGCACAGCGGCGGCTGGGACCTGCCCCTCGCGCTGATGGCCTGCCTCACCGTGCCGCAGCTCGTGCTCGGCATCCTCGCGGGCCGGGACCGGACGATCGAGGACGAATGCGGCGTGCGAGACTGATCGGCATGCCAGTCCTCGAACCGAACCCCCAGAACGGCCACAAGAAGCTCGGCGTCGTGCTCGGCGCGATGCTCGGCGTGACCGTGATCATCGCCATCATTGCGAGCATCGCCTCCCGCTGAGGCCCCACCGGGCCTAGGGCGTGTTTCGAAAGTGGCGCCGGGCGCCCGAAGGGCGCGGCTCGCGGCGTCTGGTGCCGTGCATCGCAAGGCGGAGGAATGCCCGCC
>NZ_JBIWAJ010000014.1:202968-274323 GCF_044759975.1 Streptomyces sp. NPDC098789 | reverse complement strand
CACCTCATCGCCACCTGGACCGGCACCTGCCCCACCTGCCGACAACCCACCCCGTGGCAGCCCTACGACACCAGGTAACAAAGCACTACTAGGCCCCCGCCAGGCCGGCCAGGACGGCGCGGGCCGCGATCTCGCCCTCCTCGTAGGAGCTCGCCCGGGCCTCGCTGATCGCGTCGTCCAGTTGGCGGACCGCTTCGGGGGTGCGGCCCGCCGCGGCGAGGGCCTCTCCGTACAGGGTGCGCAGCACCACGCGGCGGGGCGCGGCGAGCGGGGGTGCGGCGAGGGCCAGTCCGCGTGCGGCGTGGCAGGCGGCCTCGTCGTGGGCGCCGACGGCGAGGAGGTACTGGGTGAGGTGCTGGTGGGCGAGGGTGACCGTCTCGGTGCGTCCGGCCTCCTCGGCCAGGGCCAGGGCGCGCACCAGCAGTTCCTGGGCCCGCTCCGGCGTGCCGCGCCGGGTGAGCGCGATGGCCAGGTTGATCCTGGCCACGGCCTCGCCGGCCCGGTCGCCCGCCAGGGCGGAGAGGTCGGGGGCGCGTTCCAGGTGGCCGAGGGCCTCCTCGGAGCGGCCCTCTTCGGCCAGCACCCAGCCGAGCAAGGCCCGTGCCCGTGACTGCGCGCCGTGGTCGCCGGCCCGTTCGGCGGAGGCCAGGCACTGTTCGAGGAGCGGCACCCAGCCGTCCCGGACCTGCCACAGGATGAGGGGCCACTGCAGGAGCACGAGGCGCCAGGCGCGGTCGTGCAGACCCGCCGCGACGGCCGCGTCGACCGCCCCGCGCAGGGTGTCCCGCTCGGCGGAGTACCAGGCGAGCGCGCTCGTGCGGTCCGCGAAGGTCCGGATCTCGGCGGCGGGCCGCCGGGCCGCGGCGGGCAGCGCGCAGCAGGGCTCGCTGCCCGGTTCCGCGGCGGCGCACGCCGCGAGGAGCGTGCGCAGCCAGTGGTCGAGCAGCCGGGGCAGGCCGTCCGGATCGTGCCCGGGGTCCAGGCTGCGGGCGTAGAGGCGGACCAGGTCGTGCAGGACGTACGCCTGCGGACCCGCCTCGACGACCAGTTGGGCGGCGGCCAACTGGTCCAGCGCCACGGCGGCTTGACCCGCCGGACAGTCGGCGAGCGCCGCGGCCGTACAGATGTCGAGGGTGGCGCCGGTGTGCGGCCCCAGCCGGTGGAACATCCGTCGAGCCGGTTCCGGCAGCTGGCGCACGGTGAGGCCGAGCGCGGCGCCGACACCGGTGTCGTCGACGTTCAGCAGGTCCAGTCTGCGGTGTTCGTCGGAGAGTTCGCGCACGAAGGCGGCCAGGCCGTGGTGCGGGTGGGTGGCGAGCCGCGCGGCGGCGACCCGCAGGGCGAGCGGCAGGCCGTCGCACAGCGCCGCGAGGTGGGCGGCGGCCTCCGGCTCGTTCGCGATCGCGTCCGGGCCCAGGACGGCCGCCAGGAGCGCGGTGGACTGGACGGCGGGCAGCTGCGCGAGCGGCACCGGACACGCGGCGTCCGATGCCACGAGGCCGCCGAGCCGGTCCCGGCTGGTGACGACGGTGACGCAGCGGTCCCCGCCGGGCAGCAACGGACGTACCTGTCCGGAATCATGGGCATTGTCCAGGACAATCAACATCCGCCGTGCGGAGGTCAGTTCGCGGTAGCGGGCGCCGAGCGCATCGGGCGAGCCGGGCATCTGCTCGGCGGGCAGGCCGAGGGCGAGCAGCAGTTCGCGGAGCACGGCGGTGGCGCCGCGGGTCGGGACGGTGCTGTAGCCGTGGAGGTCGACGAAGAGCCGCCCGTCGGGGAAGTCCGCGCCGCGCAGGTGTGCCCAGTGCACGGCGAGCGCGGTCTTTCCGACACCGGCGCTGCCGGTGATGAGGGCGACGGCGCCGGGGGCGGCGGTCGCCGCCCGGTCGAGCGCCTCCAGCTCGTCCTCGCGCCCGGTGAAGGCCCGCGGGCGGCGCGGCAGCAGTTGGGGGCGCGGGGCGGCCCCCGCCGTGACGGACACGGGCGTCAGGGTCGGTGCCGGTGCCGGAGTTGGCGTCTGCGCCCGCGTCCGTGCCGGCGGGTTCGCGGCAGCGGGTTGCGGGGGAGTCGCATCCCGGCCCGCGGCGGTGGACGCCGAGCCGGCCGACGGGGGCGCGGTCCGCAGCAGGGCGGTGTACGCGTCGCCGAGCGCCGCTCCGGGGTCGACGCCGAGCTGATCGGCGAGCAGCCTGCGGGTGCGGTGGAACCAGTGCAGGGCGTCCGCCTGCCGTCCGGCCCCGCCCAGGGCCCGCATCAGCGCGGCGATCAGCGGTTCCCGCATCGGGTGTGCGACGGCCTCGGCGCGCAGTGCGGCCGCCGCCGTGGCGTGCTCGCCGAGGGCCGCGTGCGCGTCGGCCAGTTCCTCCACCGCGGTGAGCCGCAGTTCCTCCAGCGCGTGCGCGGCGTGCTCCAGCAGCGGGCTGTGCACCGTCCCGGCGAGCGCGGGTCCCTTCCACAGCGCGAGCGCCTCCTGGAAGACCGGGACGGCGTCCCGCGGCGTCCGCTGTGCCCGGGCGAGCCGCAGCAACTCCTCGAAGCGGTGCGCGTCGACCAGGGTTTCGGGCACCCGCAGGAGGTACGCCGCCCCGTGCGTGCGCAGTTCGACGCCGTGGGCCCGGGCGTCGTGCGCGGCCAGGAGCGCCCGCAGTTGGGACACGTGCCCCTGCACCACGGTCCGGGAGTGCCGGGGCGGGTCCTCCAACCACATGGCCTCGGTCAGCCGGTCCACGGCGACGGCCGCGTTGGGGCACTGCACCAGCATGGCCAGCAGGCTGCGCCGCTTGGCCGGGCCGAGGGGCAGCGGCTCCCCGCGCCCCGTCACCACGGCCACGGGACCCAGTACGCGGAACTCCATGTGATCCCCACTCCGTTCAAGGCGGCACGGCCCCCTGGGCGAGCGTACGTCGGCCCATTTCGGGACATGAGTGGGTTCCCGGCCATTTGCCTCGGCGGCCCCGGCCACCGACCGCCCCGGCGCGGCGTTCGGTGATCATACGGTGATGCTCCGTTAGCACCCCGTTAGGGCAACGTTGGCCGGTGGTGGGACCCTCGGCGGGTCGGGTGGCGCGGCGTCGGGCCCCCTGCTCCCCTGCCGGGGATGGGAGCAGGGCCCGCCCGACGCATTCAGCCGGCGATCGGGTACATGGCCCCGCGGCGGCCCTCCGGGGACGCCAACCACTCCAACTTCTCGGCCGTGTCGGTGCCCGGCAGGGGCATGTGCAGGACGATCGCGAGGTCGGGGCGGGCCGGCACGCGCAACGAGGTCGATTCGACGAACAGCGTCCCGACCAAGGGGTGTTGGAACTCCTTCTGCATCTGGCCGCCCGGCTCGATGTCCCGCCGCTCCCACAGGTCCGAGAAGAGCCGGCTGGCTTCCTTGGCCTCCTCGACGACCGCACGGAAGCCGTCGTCGTCGGGCGACTCCGAGCAGGCCGCCCGGAACTGGGCCACCACGTGGGCCGCGATCTCCTCCCAGTCCTTGTTGCGCGCCTGGTAGAGGGGGTCGGTGAAGAAGGCGATCAGACAGTTCTGCACGATCTCGGGTCGCATGCCGAGCACGATGGAGGCGGCGTCGTTGTACATCACCGTGTTCCAGTACACGTCCATGATGTGCGCGGGGAACGGCATCCACGCGTCGATCAGCCGCTGGAGCCCGTCGCACATGTTCTTCGCGGACGGCGCCACTTGGAGGGCCGGCGGGTTGAGCCCCGCCAGGACGTAGAGGTGGCGCTGTTCGGCGCTGCTCAGCTTGAGCACCCGGCCCACCGCGTCCAGCACCTGCGCGGACACCGTGATGTCACGCCCCTGCTCCAGCCACTGGTACCAGGAGACCCCGACCCCGGCGAGCACGGCGACCTCTTCCCGGCGCAGGCCCGGGGTGCGGCGGCGGGCCCCGCCGTCCGGCAGTCCGGCCTCCGTCGGGGTGATCCGCGCCCGCCTGTTCATCAGGAACTCGCGCAGCTCGGAGCGCCGGTGCTGGTCGATCGGTGTGGCCACGAAAAATCCCCCTGTTGGCTGCCTGGTGGTGCCACCACCAGCATAAGTTCCCTCTCTCCACGCGCATTCCCGGGCAGCGAGGGTGGCGTCATGACCACGGACACGCGCACTTCCCGCAGCGGGCCCGGGCGGGCCCCCGATACGACCGCCCCCGATACGACCGCCCCCGATACGACGGCCCCCATCGCGGCGGCGGCCGCGGCGACCGGCGGCGACCGGCTCACCGGCCGGGCCGCACTGGTCCTCTTCGTCCTGTGCGCCGCCCAGTTCATGGTGGCCCTGGACTTCTCCGTGCTGAACGTGGCCCTGCCGGTGCTCGGCAAGGACCTGGGCCTGGGCCGGTCCCAGCTCCAGTGGGCGGTCACCGCCTTCGCACTGCCCTCCGGCGGCTTCCTGCTGCTCTTCGGCCGGATCGCCGACCTGTACGGGCGCAAGAAGCTCTTCTTGACGGGCCTCGTCCTCTTCGGCCTCGCCTCGCTGCTGGCCACCCTCGCCTGGGACCCGGCGTCCTTCCTGGCCGGGCGCGCCCTCCAGGGCCTCGGCGCGGCGCTCATCGTGCCCACCGGCATGTCCCTGCTGACCACGACCTTCCCCGAAGGCCCGCTGCGCGCCAAGGCGTTGGGCATCTCCGGCACGCTGCTGTCCCTCGGCTTCACCGTCGGCATGGTGCTCGGCGGCGTGATGACCGACGCGCTGGGCTGGCGCTCCACGATGGGGCTCCTCACGGTCACCGCGCTGATCGTGCTCGGCCTGGCCCCGCGGCTGCTGCCCGAGTCGAGGACCCCCGAGCGTCCGCGGCTGGACGTGCCGGGCGCCGTCACCGTCACCGGTGGTCTGCTCGCGCTGATCTACTCGCTGTCCACGGCGGCGCAGGAGGGCTTCGGCGGCGTCGACGTCTGGGGCACGCTGGTGGCCGGCGTGGCCCTGATCGCCGCGTTCGTCGTGGTGGAGACGAAGTCCCCGGCCCCGTTGGTCTCGCTGCCGATGCTGCGGCGGCGCACGGTGGCCTGGGGCAACGTCGGCGGCCTGGTGACCTTCTCGATGATGTCGACGGTCATCTTCGTGCTGACCCTCTACCTCCAGGAGACCCTGGGGCTGTCGTCCTTCCGGACGGGCCTGGTCTTCGGGGTCCAGGGCGTCATGTCGGCCATCGCCGGTTCCTACGCGTCCCGGGTGATCGGCCGGATCGGTGCGCGCCGCACGCTGGCGCTCTCGCTGCTCGGCCAGGGCGTGTTCACCGCGGCCCTGCTGGCCGTCGGCCCGGGGGCGGGCGCACTGCTGGCGACCGTCGCGGTCTCGCTGGCCAGCATGTGCCACCTCGGCGCGATCATCTCGTACGGGGTCACCGTGACCAGCGGCGTGCCGGACGAGGAGCAGGGCCTGGCCACCGGTCTGGTCACCACCACCCAGCAGGTCGGCCTCACCATCGGCATCCCGCTGCTCGGCGTGCTGGCGACGACGGGGAGCTCGCTCTTCGACGGGGTGCGCACGGTGCTGGCGCTGGACGCGGCGATCCTGCTCGTGGTGGGGGCGCTCATCGCACTCGGCCTGCGCGACGGGGCGAAGAGCCGCGCGTGAGGGTGTCCGTGAGGGGTGCGCTTCACCCCGACGGTCGATCTGATGGTGTGTCAGCTACCGGCCCGAGGGTGAATACGTATCCATCATGACAGGTCAGAGGGCGTTTTCGTAGGACCAAGGGCACAGCGGATTGCCCTTGTTCGGGTGCCCTTGCGGCTTTGAGAATCTCCGTCATGACCTACTCGGCGCACATCAGTCACGACGCAGTCCTTCGAGCACGAGTGGCCCTCCTCACCTCGGGCAAGCCGCAACTCGGCGAGCGGGTCGCCGCCTACCGGGTGTTGGCGCGAGTGAGTCCCCTGGCCTACCTGCCGCTGCTGGCGGTCGCGCTGGGCAAGTACGCGGTCCGGGAGTTCTCGCACGAGCCCGCCATCGTGGCGGCCCTGCTGGCCGAATCCGTCGCCGCGGCGCGGGAGGCGTACGCACGGGAGCCCGCACGGGTGGGGCTCCTCGCCGACTGCCTGGCGGTGTACCGGCTCCAGATGGAGCGGATGGGCCGGGGCGCGCAGGCCCGAGCGGCCCAGGAGGAGATCGCCCTCCTCGTGGCCGAGGAGGGGTCGGCCGCCCGGGGCCGACCCGCGGCCCGCTGAACCGGCGGCCCCGGGGCGCGCGCCCCGGGGCTCCGCGGACGGCGTCGGCCGCCTACTGCGCGGAGTCCGGGCGGAGCGCGATGTGGTCCGGGCCCAGGTCGACCGCCACCCGGTCCTCCATCCCGAGCGCCTCCAGGAAGGTGCGCGGGAGTTGGACCCGGCCGCTGCGGTCCAGCATCACGTACTCGCGCTCGCTGACCGACTCCGCGCCGTGCTCGTCGGTGACGGTGCGCCGCAGCACCTCGCTGCTGGTGCGGCCGTCACGGATGGCCACCGTGCGCCGCACCTCGCCCGCGACCATCGGGTCGTGGGTGACGATGACCACGGTGGCCCCGAGCTCCCGGTTGACCGTGCGGAAGGCCTCGAAGACGGCGGCGCCGGTCTCGGAGTCCAGCTCGCCGGTCGGCTCGTCGGCCAGGAGGACCTTCGGGGCCCCCGCCATCGCCACCGCGACGGCCACCCGCTGCTGCTGCCCGCCGGAGAGCTCCGACGGGCGGCGGCCCGCGAGCGGGCCCAGGTCCAGGGCCTCGATCAGCTCCGCAGTCCGGGCCGCGTGCCGCTTCGCGGCGCCGCGTCCGCCACTGGTCAACTGGAGCGGCAGGGCGATGTTCTGCGTGGTCGTCAGGAACGGCAACAGATTGCGCGCCGTCTGCTGCCAGACGAAGCCGACCGCCTCGCGCCGGTAGCGCAGCCGGTCCCGCGAATCCATCTCCAGCAGGTCGTACCCGGCCACCCGGGCCGTGCCCGCCGTGGGCCGGTCCTGGCCCGCCAGGATGTTCAGCAGCGTCGACTTGCCGCTGCCGGAGGCGCCGACCAGGGCGACCAGGTCGCCCTGGGCCACCGTCAACTCCAGCCCCTGGAGCGCCTGTACCTCGATCCCGTCACCGCTGAACACCCGCACCAGCCGGTCGCACACGATGGCCGTGCCCGCCTCGGGAGGCGGGGGAGTGGTCGCGGCGAGCGCGCGCTGGCGCAGCTCCTCGTAGCTGGGCCCGCCGCTCCCGGCCGCATCGGCCCGGCCGTCCGCTCCCCGGTCGCCCGCCGCCCGGGCGACCGCCCCGTCCGTCCGCTCGCCGCTCATCGCTGGTCTCCCGCTCTCAACTCGGTAGTGATCTGGCGTCGTCCCGACACCGCGGCCTCGGCCAGTACGGCCACCGCCACCAGGGCGGCCAGGCCCAGCGCCTGGACCAGTACGGTCCGTGCGCTGAACCGCAGGCCGTCCGCCACGGGCGCCCCGACCAGGGTGGACAGGTCCACCGCCGGCCCGAGCAGGAGCACCGCGGCCGTCGCGGTCAGCGCTCCGCCGAGCGCCGCCGCCACGGCCTGGGGCAACGACTCGGTCAGCATCAACAGCATGCCCTGCCGCGGTCGAAGGCCCATCGTGCGCATCCGGGCCAGCAGCGCGGCCCGCTCGGGGGCCGCCCGTACCAGCGACAGCAGCACGGCCAGCAGCGCGAAGCCCGCGGCCCCGATGATCGAGGTCTTGAACAGCCGCACCGCGGCCGCCTGGAGCGGGTCGTCGGCCAACTCGTCCGCCATCCCGGCGCTGGTGCGCACCCGGAACCCGTTCGCGTCGGCGGCCGGCACCAGCGAGCGCACCAGCACCTTGAGCTTGTCCTCGGGGGGGTTGCCCAGCGCGTACCAGTGGTTGGGCTGCTGGATCCCCGCGATGGCGGCCGTGGCCGGACCCGCGGGCACGATGACCGTGGCACCGACGGCGCCGGGCCGCACCGGCGTGCCGTCGACCGTGCCGCGCGAGGTGACCTGGAGCTGGCCGCCCCCGAGCCGCAGCCGCAGCGTGCCGCCGGGCGCCAGCTTGGCCAGCCCGGTGCTGAACAGCACGGGCAGGGGCGAGTCGGCCGTACCGTCGCCCTTCCCGGTGATCAGGCCGGGGTCGAAGGGCCCGATGTTGGCGCCCTTGGACAGGGCGGCGTAGGCCTTGGGATCGGCGACGACCACGCTCACCTGTGTGGTGAACTGCGCGGCCGGGGCGTCCACGAAGGCGTCGTCGTTCGTCCACAGGCTGACGGAGGACCGTACGCCGTCCACCTTGTCCGCGGCCTTCACCAGCTCGGTCGGCAGGGTCTGGCCGGGCGGCGCGGCGATCTGGGCGTCGGCCGCGACGCTCACCCGGGTCGCGGCCAACCGGGCGTCCGCGGCCGCGTTCAACACCGTGGTCCAGAAGCCGCCGGTGGTGACGGCCAGCAGCAGCGCGACCAGCGGCAGGACGGGAGTGCGCGTGCGTCCCCCGTCGCCGCGCGAGGCGCGCGCCAGACCGAGGAAGCCGATCACCCCACGGCCCCGCGAGGCCATCGCGGCCGGCAGCGCGACCAGGAGCGGGAGCAGCCGGGCGAGCAGCAGTCCGCCGCACAGCGCGAGCAGCAACGGCGCGGCGATCAGCAGGGGGTCGACGTCGGCGCCGGCCTGCCCGATGCCCCGGTCGCGGACCTCCGAGACGGCGGCGCCGGTCACCAGGAGCACCAGCAACTCGCCCACCGGACGCCGCCAACGGTTGGACCGCCGCGGTGGCGCCAGCAGCACCAGGGTCCGCACCGGGAAGGCCAGCCAGGCCAGCAGGGTGGTGGCCAGCGCCATGGTCAGCGAGGGCAGCACCCGGGGCGTGGGCAGTAGGGCGAAGGCGAGCGCCATCGCGACCAGGGCGGCGGGGAGGACCGTCACCGCGCCCTCCGCGAGCAGCCTGCGCACCAGCCCGGCGCGCGAGGCGCCGCGGGCCAGCAACAGCCGCAGCTCGAACTCCCGCCGCTCCCCGGCGAGCGCCGCGGCCAGGCACAGGACGACGAGGACGACACCGGCGACCCCCGCGGGACCGCTCACCCCCACCGGGGCGGCGGCCCGCTGCCGCTGGTCGGCCTCGTTCAGCAGGGCGGGCAGCGGGGAGATGATCGCCAGGTCGACCCGTCCCGTCGTGCCGAGGAGCTCGGCGCCGGTGGACCCGGAGACGTACGAGGTGAGGTGGCGGGTGACTTCCGACAGCCGGTCGGCGCGCAGCCGGCCGGTCTCCAACGGCAGCCGCCAGAAGTCGGTGCCGCCCTTGCCCCAGGCCGCGGCCCGCGTCAGGTCCTCGGCGCCGACGAGGGCGCCGGCGTGCCAGTACGAGAGCGGTTCCTTGCTGACGGTGTAGCCGGTGCAGGCGCGGGTCATGCAGGGCAAACCGGCCCAGACGGGATCGGCCTCGTCGTCGGCGGTGTAGAGGCCGACCACCACGGCCTGGTCGTCGTTGGCGGCCTGCGGGCCGTCGGCCCCGGTCCGGAGCACCGTGCCGAGCGGGGCGTTCATGGCCTGCGACGCCCGCTGGGAGAGGGCGATCGGCACCGGTCCCTCGGAGGTGGCCCCGCTGGGCCAGTGGCCCGCCACCATCTTGAGGTGCCCCTGGGCCTCCCGCAGGTGCAACAGACTCAACTCCGGGGGAACGCCGTCGGGAGCGGCCAGCCCGGGCGTGGTCAGCGAGCGGGGCTTGTCGCCCAGCGTGCCGTGCACCGGGCCGCTCGCGGCCAGCGCGAGATCCCCGCCGGTCCGCGCCGTCAGCAGGCCCAGGATCCGGTCCAGGTCCTCCGCGACCCCGGCTCCGTTCGCGGAGTCGCCCGAAATCGTGATGCTGGTCTGACTCGGGCCCTTGCCGCCCAGGAAGCCGCGCAGGGCCTGGTCCGCGCCCCGGTCCAGGGCACGGGGCAGGGCCGCGCTCAGGAACACGGCGGCGAAGGCGAGTACGGCGGCCAGGACGGCGGCCGACGGCATGGCGCGCAGCCGGGTCCGCACCCAGGACGCGGGGCGTGTGGCGCGGGACGCCGTACGGGAGTTGCGGATCATGACTCCTCCACCTGCCGCAGCCGAGCGGCCGTGTTCCGGTTGCGGCGGCCACCGAGGGTGGCGGCCAGCAGGGGGACAACGGCGATCGCGACGGTCAGCAGCAGTGTCCGGCCAGCCGGCAGGTCGACCAGTAGTTCGGGGAACGGGCGGCTGCCCGCGGGTGTCCGCACCATCAGCGGCACCACGAGATGGACCAGGGCGGCGCCGATGCCCACCCCGGCGGCGCTGCCGAGCCCGGCCAGGACCAGGCCCTCGGCCGCGGCCGTACGGGCCAGCAGGCGCCGCGGCGTACCGAGGGCCAGCAGCACAGCGGACTCGCGGGAGCGTTCCCGGGCGCCCGCCGCGGCGGCCGCGGCGAATCCGATGGCGGCGAGCACCGCGCAGGCCACGGCCAGCACGGCGAGCGCCCGCTGCGGGGCGGTGCTGAGCGGGTCGTCGAGCAGCGTGGCGGCCACCTCGTCGCGCAGCAGCACGTCCTGGCCCCCGGCGCCCGCCCCGGTCCGCAGCGCGGCGGCGGCGCGCGCCGGCACCGGATCGTCGGCGGAGGCGCCGGGCAGCCACCACTCGGTGACCGCGGGCAGCGCGCGGGCGCCGTCCGCGGCCGGAAGCCGACCGAGCAGGGACAGGTCGAGGGCGAGCGCGGTGTCACCGGCCACGGGCAGCGCCCCCACGGCGCGGACGATCCGCACCCGCACGGTGGACTGCGCGAAGGGGACCGGCACCACGTCACCGACCTTCGCGCCGATGGCGGCGAGGTAGCCGCGGGTGGCGACCGCGGGCAGTTCCGCGGGGGGAACCGCGGCGCCCGCGGTCAGCACCACGGAGGTCTCCACCCGCTTGGGCACGGTGGTGTAGCGCATCCGCAGCAGGGCGGGGCCCGTCGGGGCACCCGGCGCGGCCTCGGCGAGAAGGGCGGCGCTCGCGCCCTTGGGCGGGTCCGACATGGTCCAGTCGGCGGAGCCCGAGCCCCCCACTCCCGGCGGTTGGACGGGGGCGGCCGGGCCGCCCGCCGTCTCGGCGGCCGCGAGCCGGTGGACCGTCAGCTCACCGCCCACCAGGGGCGGCGGCGACACCGCCTTGGGGTCCTCCAGACCGTAGGACAGGATCACCGAGAGCAGCGTCAGCGGCCCCGCGGGCTTGCCGACCGGGCCGTCGGCCAGCTCGGCCAGGTCCACCGTGACGGTGACCCGACCGCCCCCCTCGGGCAGCCTCCAGAGGCGGGTTCGGTAGGTCATCCCGAACCGGTCGCGCAGCAGCAGCTTCACGTTGGGGTCGCCGGTCGGCGTGCCGGTGGTGCGCAGGGTCACGTCGAAGTCGAGCCGTTGCGCCCCCGCGGGCAGCGGGATGCCGGCGGTGGGCTTGGCGTCGGACGCGCCCTGTGCGGGGGAGCCCGTGGCCGTGGCGAGCGTCGAGAAGACCTTGTCCATCGACTGTCCGTCACGCAGGTCGGAGCGCATCGGGACGCGGCCCGCGCCCGCCGTGTCCAGCGCGAGCAGTTGCGCCGCCCGTCCGTCGGGCAGCTGCTGCTGTGCGCGGATCACCGGCAGCACCCGCTCGCCGCCGGGCAGCGTGGCGTAGCGGCCGGCCTGACCGAGCCCGGTCAGCTGGCTGTTGGTGATGCGCAGGCCCCCGGCGGTGCGGTAGTCGGCCTGGTCGTACTGGGCGTCCGACCACGCGGTGTGCTGACCGAGGGCCAGTACACCGCTGGACACGGCGAGCACGAGCAGGACCACCGGGCCGGTGGCGCGTTGCGGCCGACGGGCCAGCTGCCAGCCGACGAGCGCCGGACCGAGCCCCGATCCGCGCGCCGCCAGCCGGCCGCCGAGGCGTGCGGCGAACGGGAGGATCCGCAGCACGAGCACCGCCCCCGCGCACAGCGCCAGGGTCGGCGCGGCGACGAGCACCGGGTCGACGCCGGCGGAACCGCTGCCGTCGATGGCGGGCGCGGCCCCGTCGTAGCGGTCCAACTGCTGGTAGGCGAGGGCGGCCAGCGCCAGCAGCGCGATGTCCGCGCCCGAACGCGCGGCCCCGGCCACCAACTCCTGCCGCTTGCCGCCGTGCCGTTGTACGACGGCCGAGGCGCCCCGCAGCAGGGCGGGCAGCGTGCTCAGCAGTACGCAGCCGAGCGCGCACGCGGCCGCCACCGGCCACAGCGGCCAACTCGTCTCCCACACACCGGCGTTCGCGGTGACCGAGGTCCCGTGTTCGCGGGCCCCCGCGCCGTCGAGGAAGCGCAGCAACAGGGGGGCGAGCAAGGGGGCGAGCAAGGCTGCGGGCAGTGCCAGCAGCAGCGCCTCGACCCCGGTCAGCAGTTCCAGCTTGCGCCGGGAGGCGCCGCGGGCCAGGAGCAGGTTCCGCTCGCCCTCCTGGTGCTTCATCAGGGTGTGCCCGACGATCAGCAAGGTTGCCGCGGTGAGCACGATGAGCTGGAGCTCGCCGATCAGCAGGGTGGACCAGGCGACGGTGCGCGCCGAGCGCAACTCCGTCATCACCTTGGGCAGGTCGGTCCGCGCGTTGAGGGAGGAGGAGGCCTTGAGCGCCACCGACAGGGCTTCGGTCCGCTCCCCGATGGCCTCGGCCTCGGGGGTGTGCACACCCGCGAAGTCGGGGCTGAGGAGGGTGACGCGGCTGTCCTGTGCCATACCGCCGACGGTGAAGGCGGAGTCGTCGACGAGCAGCGGGCCGTAGGTGGTGAAGCTGCTGACCTGGAAGCCGCGGCCACCGACCGGGTCCAGCTGCCAGTACGCGGCGGCGGGGTCCGCGGCCCGGTACACACCGGTGATCAGCACGGTGAGCTGCGGCCCCTGGAACCGGTCGTCGAGGCGCACCTCGGCGGGCAGCTTCGCCGCCGTCAGCCCCAGCCGGTTCAGCGCCGCCTCGGGCACGGCCACCGGCACGCGGGAGGCGGCGGCGCCCGCGCCGACGGCCTGCGGCCACTGCCCCGCGACCAGCCGGGTCCGGCTCCTGTCGAAGGCGGCGAGCAGCGTCAGGTCCGCTTCGGGGGCGGGCGCCCCGGGCTCGACGGCCGTACTCCCGGGCAGGCCGTAGGCGTGGCTGCGGGCCACGCTGTCGACGGCGACCGGCAGCTCGCCGAACAGCCCGCGGGCGAAGCCCCGTAGGGCCTCGTCGTCCTTGGGCCGGTCGGTCACCGGGTGGTAGCCGGTGACGACGACCGTGGACCTGGTGTGGTCCCGTCCCTGGAGGGACTGGCGCAGTCCTGCCTCACCCACGCCCCGGGTGAACGCGAACAGCGCGGTGAGCACGGTCGTCGTGATGAGAACGGTGAACAACACGGCGGCAGCGAGGGACACACGCCCGCGCTGACGACGCATGACGAAGGCGAGCATGCGTGATATTCCTCCTACTACCGGACCATAGGTACCGGATAGCGGAGGATCTTGTCAGATTCGAACGGGCATGGGAAGGGCTTGTTTCCGCGGGAAAGGGATGAGCAAATGCGGATATCGGTAACCACATTGGGGGCTCCATGACCACGACCACGACCACGCAGCACGGGAGCGAATCGGCGACGCCCATGGTGGTCGTCGACGACGTGCACCGCAGCTTCGGCACCGGCGAACAGGCCGTGCACGCCCTGCGCGGAGTCTCCTTCGAGCTGCGAAGAGGCGAACTCACGGCGCTGAAGGGACGTTCCGGTTCCGGAAAGACGACCCTGCTGAACCTGGTCGGCGGCCTGGACGCCCCGACCAGCGGAGCCATCCGCCTCGACGGCACGGACCTGACCGGACTCGACGAGGGCGGGCTGCTCGCCCTGCGCCGCGAGCGCATCGGCTTCGTCTTCCAGTCCTTCGGCCTGATACCGGTGCTGACCGCCGCGGAGAACGTCGGGGTGCCGATGCGGCTGCGCAAGGTCGCGGCCGCGCAGCGCGAAGAGCGGGTACGCACCCTCCTCGCGCTCGTCGGCCTCGCCGACCACGCGGCGCAGCGGCCGGGCGAGCTCTCCGGCGGCCAGCAGCAACGCGTTGCCGTGGCGCGTGCGTTGGCCAACGACCCCGACCTGATCATCGCCGACGAGCCCACCGGCCAGCTCGACTCCGAGACCGGCCACGCGATCATGGAGCTGCTGCGCGCCGTGGTGCGCAGCGAGGGCGTGACGGTTCTGGTCGCCACCCACGACCCGGCCCTGATGGACCTCGCGGACCGGGTCGTGGAGATGCGCGACGGCCGGGTGGTGGCGACGGGCGAGGACGGGGCGCACGCGGCGGTGGGCGCGGGCGCACGCGCCTGACCGGCCCGGCCCCCGCCCGCCACCCGGCGCAGCCGCCCGATCCGGCCACTGCCCGGATTCCGCTTGACGTCGCGCCGGGCTCCGTTCCCGGCCCTTCCGGGGCTGCCCCGAGTCGGTGCCGCTCCCCGCTCCGCCGGGCCCGTCTTCCCGCCCCTGTGGATCACCCCATCGGTGCGCCCGGCGTGCGCCGGGCGCACCCGTCACGGAAGCTGTCGATCACGGGCAGCGAGTGCTGCCGTCGGCCCCGCACCGAGGAGTTCTCGCCCCGATGGCTGTCGCCGCCGTACTCGCCGTCGTCTTCGCCGCGTCCGTAGCCCTGGCGGTCTCCCGGTTGGGCCACTACCTGGCCCGCCACCGCGCCGTGCCGGACGTGGGTCCGGCCATCGGCACGGCGGCCGGGGTGGTCTTCTCCTTCTTCATCCTCACGCTGGCCTTCCTGATGGTGAGTTCGGCCCAGGACCTGACCGTCGCCCGCAAGGGCAACTACGCCGAGGCCGGGGCCCTGATGGACCTCTACCTCGCGGCCGACCGGATGCCGGGGCCGCTCAAGGCCGAGATACGGGGCCACTCCGAGAGGTACGCGCACATGGTCATCGAGCGCGAATGGCCGAGGATGCTGGACGGCCGCACGGACGACGAGACCTGGGCCATGGCCTACGGCCTCTACGGCCTGGTCGCCAAGGCACCCGCGGACGCACCCCCCAAAGCCGTCGACGACTCGCGCGACGCGGTCACCCGGCTGTTCGCCCAGCGCCGGACCCGGGTGGCGGAGATCCAGGGCGGGCTGCCGACGGTCATGGTGGTCACGCTGATCGGCGCGGCCGTCCTCTCGGTGGGCTTCCTCGTGTTGATCGGCTGGCCGCGCGGCATCCGCGGAACGCTCGGCATCGCGGGCCTCGGCGGCATCTGCGGCTACGGCGTGTGGCTGGTGCTCCAGCTCAACCACGCCTACGCATCGGGCGTGCACGTCGACCCCGACGCCTTCCAGGAAGCGCTGACCCGGATGGCGTTCGTGACCGCCCACGGCATCTGAGACCCGAGCTCCCGCTCCGAGGCCGCCGCCGCGCGACCGGCCGGGCCGTCCGTACACCACCCCCACATGGCCGCCATGCCGCCATGCCGCCATGCCCCCACGCCCCCACGCCCCCACACAAGGGATCCCCCATGCCCCGTTCCGGAGCCAGTCGATCCGGCCGCCCCGGTCGCGCCCTGGTCGCGTCCGCCCTGCTCACCCTGCTCCCCGCCGGCCTGCTGTGGGGCCCCGGCGCGCTCCCGGCGGGCGCGCACGAGGGACCGCACGAGCCGGGATCCGCCTTCCGCTCGCCGCTCCTCGTCCCCGAGCGCGTACGGCGCGAGATCAGCCCGGCCGAACGGCGGGCGCTGGGCCCCGACCACGCCGAGGAGCACGCCCGCACCCGGCTCGCGCTGCGCGACATCGGGGGCTATCCGGACAGCACCCGCAAGGCCCGGCTCCAGGCCCTCACCGCGTCGCAGGCCAAGGAGAACGAGGCCTTCGAGGCCGCGGAACACGGCGCGTTCAAGGAGTACTTCGACTCGCCCGACTTCGCCGCGCACATCGCGCTGCTGCCCACGGGGAAGGTGCTCCTCTTCTCCTTCGAGCGGATCGAGACCAACCCGCAGAAGGAGCCGGCCCCCACCGACACGATCGGCGCCGCCAACGCGGGCCGCGCCTTCCTGTGGGACCCCGCGAAGGGCACCGGCCCCACCGCCTTCACCAAGGTGACCCCGCCCATCGTGGACATGCCCGACGGCACGCAGTCCCCGCGCCCCGCACCGTTCTTCTGCTCGGGCCACGCGTTCCTGCCCAACGGCATGCTCGGCGTCTTCGGCGGGAACCTCGGGGGCAACGGGGGCAGCGGAGCCAAGCTCTCCCTGGTCTTCGACCCCTGGACCGAGACCTGGAGCCGCAACCAGGACATGTCCACCGGCCGGTGGTACCCCTCCGTGGTGACTGCCGCCGACGGCCGCCAGCTGATCATGTCCGGCCAGTCCGAGCTGGGCTGGGGCACCCCGACGCCGGTCGTCGAGCGCTTCCCCGCCCTCGGACACCCCGTGCCGCGGACGAAGAAGGACGTCCCGCGCGACGTCCCGGCCGGCCTGTTCAAGGCGACCGCCCCCTTCACCCGCGACTATCCGCAGCTCTTCTCGCTCCGCGACGGGCTCGTCTACGGGCTCGGGCGCGTCCACGACGAACAGTGGACCTTCGACCCCGTCGACGAATCCCGCAAGGACCTGCCGGCCCGGCCCGACGGCAGCTCCCGGCTGTACGGCGGCGCCGTCCCCCTGCCCGGCGGGTACGAGGGCCCCGACAGCGCCCTCGTGATCGGTGGCGACCGGACCGACCCACGGACGTACAAGCTGACCGGGGGGAAGTGGACCATCGAGAAGTCCCGCGCCTTCGGTCGGACCCAGGACAACACCCTGGTGATGCCCGACGGCACGCTCCTGACGGCCAGCGGATCGTACGACATCCGCGACTACGGCAACGGTACCTACAACCCCAACGCCGACCTGAAGTACCGGCAGTTGGAGACCCGCGACGCCCAAGGCGACTGGAGGCTCGGCCCGGTCCAGCGGCTGCCGCGCGGCTACCACTCCAACGCCCTCGTCCTGCCCGACGGCCGCGTCATGATCACCGGTGACGAGCTCCAGCAGCTCGCCAACGACGCCAACATCCACGACGACATGAACGGCACCATCGAGATCTACGAACCCGCCTACCTGCACCGGGGCGCGCGCCCCGTACTGGACCGGGTGCCGGGCGAACCGCTCGGTTACAACAGCCGCTTCGAGGTGAGCACCAGCACGCCCGACCAGGTCAGCCGGGCCGTCCTGCTGGCGCCCACCACCGCCACCCACGCGGTCAACACCAGCCAGCGGCATGTCGAGTTGCGGATCAAGCAGCGCGCCGGCGACACGCTGACGCTCCAGGCGCCGCCCGGGGCGGCGGCCGCCCCGCCCGGGCACTACATGCTCTTCCTGCTGGACGCCAAGGGCGTGCCCAGCGTCGCCCGCTGGGTCACCCTCGACGCCGCGGTGCCCACCGCGCCGCTCCGCTGACCGCCGGGAGCACGCCGATGGCCCCCGCCGTGCCGCCTTCCGCCGGCCGCCCCCGTAGCGGACCGGACCGCCGGACCGTGCTGCGGGCCACGGCCTGCGCCGCCGCCGGGACCGGAGCGGGGGCCGTGACCTGGCGCGCGCGGGCGGTGGCCGCCCCCGCGCCGGCCGCGTCCGTACCCGCCGCGTCCGCGCAGGCAGCCCCGCCGCCGGTGCCCGCCGAGGAGCTGCCGCTGCGGGCGGACGAGCGCACCCAGGGCGACGTACTCGCCGGCTTCCGCAAGGACCACGTCTGCCTGCTGTTCCTGCACTTCCGGGAGGTCGCCCGGGCCCGTCGCTGGCTCGCCGCGCTGGTGCCGGAGGTCTCCACCACCGCTGAAGTGGCCCGTTTCAACGCGGCGTTCAGCGCGGCCCGCCGGGGCAGCGGCGGCAGCGACCCGGTGTCCCTGTCCGCCCTGTGGACCGGACTGGGCCTCACCCACCCCGGGTTGCGCCTCCTCGCGGGCAAGGACCCCTTCCCCGCCACCCCGCCCGGCAGCTGCGCCGAAGCGTTCGCCCAGGGCGCCGCGGCGCGCGCGTCCGCCCTCGGGGACACCGGCCCCAGCGCCCCGCGGTCGTGGCTCTTCGGCGCCGAACCGCCCGAGCAGGCGGTGCACGCGGTGCTCACGCTCGCCGCCGACGACCCCGAACGGCTGGCCGCCGCGATCGCGCGGCACCGGGACGCGGCCGTACGGGCCGACGTCCTGGTCCTCTTCCGACAGGACGGCGCCACCCTGCCCGCAGAGCTGCGCGGGCACGAGCACTTCGGCTTCCTCGACTGCGTCAGCCAGCCCGGGGTGCGCGGCTTCGACCCGGTCGACCCGGCCACCGGCAGTACGGCGCTCGGCAGACCGGGCACCCGGATGCTCCCGGCGGGCGAGTTCCTGGTCGGGCCCGAGCGGGTCGGGCAGCGCCCCGCCGGACTGCCGGCCTGGGCCACCGGCGGCTCCTTCCAGGTGGTCCGCCGGTTGGCCCAGGACGTACCGGCCTGGTGGACCCAGGTGGGGCTGCGCCTGGCCGAGTTGAAGCGGTCCGGGGCGGCGCCCGCCGACGCCACCGCGCCGTGGTTGGCGGCCCGCCTGGTGGGTCGCTGGCCCGGCGGCATGCCGGTCGCGCTCTGCCCGGCCGCGGAACGGCTGCCCGGGCCGGACGAGGATCCCGACGCGGCGCTCGACTTCGGGGCCGACCCGCACGGCTGGCGGATGCCGCTGTTCGCTCACATCCGCAAGGCGAACCCGCGCGGCGGCCTCGTCCTGACCCCGGGCCGGCCGCCGCTGGCCGACGCGGAGCTGGACGGCCACCGGATGATCCGGCGGGGCATCCCGTACGGGCCCGTGCACCGCCCGGACGGGGGCACCGGACACGGCCCGGACACCCCGCGCGGGCTGCTGTTCATCAGCCACCAGGCCGATCTGGTCCAGCAGTTCGAGTTCGTGGCCCGGCGCTGGCTCAACGACGCGGACTTCCCGCCCGGCAGGCACCCCCGCACCGGGACCGACCCCGTGCTCGGCCCGGACGCGCCGCTCGCCTTCGAAACCCCCTCGGCCAGCGGCAGCCGCGCGACCCCGCTCTACTTCGGCCGCTTCGTGCGGACCGAGGGAGCCGTCTACGCCTTCAGCCCCGCGATCCCCGTCCTGCGCGCGCTGGCGTCCGGCGCCCTCGACGACGCGATCGAGATCCACCCCGGCACCGTGCTGCGTCCCACGGACGTGCTCGACGCGGGCGCCGTCCGGCTGGTCATGGACGCCTCGGGAGACCTCGCCCTCCTCGACCGCCGCGGGCGCCGGCTCTGGAGCGCCGGTACCGGCGGCGTCGGGCACGACGCCGTCCTCACCCACGACGGCGAGCTCGTCGTCCGCACCGCCGCGGGCCGCCCGGCCTGGAGCAGCGGCACCTCCCGGCACCCGGGCGCGCGGCTGCTGTTGCGCCCCGCCGGGGAGCTGGTCCTCCTGGACGGGAACCGCGCGCTGTGGCGCGCGCCCACCGCCGCGGGCGGCGGCCGGCCGTGAACCGGCGCGGCCGCGCCCGTGGCCGCGCGCCCGATCGGGCGCGCCCGATCAGGCGCCGCTGTGGCGGAGCATGTCGTCGCGCTCGACGACCTTGACGCGCTCGCGGCCCTCCGCGGAGCCCAGGGCCCGCTCGTGGGCGTCGAGCAGGTGCCAGCCGTCCCACGTCGTGTAGCGCACGCCGCGCTCGCCCAGGAAGGACGTCACCGCGTCCGGCTCCGGGTCGGTCGCGCCGGGCAGGCGCCCGCCGGCGTGGTCGTCGAGGAGGCAGGCGACGGTCTCGTTGGCGTCGCCCTTGGTGTGGCCGATGAGACCGACCGGGCCGCGCTTGATCCAGCCGGTGACGTAGACGGCGCTCTGATGGGTCCCGTCGGCGCCGATCACCCGGCCCGCCTCGTGCGGGACGGTGCCCGAGAGCGGGTCGAAGGGCAGCTTGGGCAGCTCGTCGGAGTAGTAGCCGATCGCCCGGTAGACGGCCTGGACGTCCCATTCGGTGAAGCGGCCGGTGCCGCGGACGTTTCCGGTGCCGTCGAGTTCCGTGCGCTCGGTGCGCAGTGCGACCACGCGCCCGTCCTCGCCGAGGATCTCCTCGGGGGACTCGAAGAAGTGCAGGAACAGCTTGTGGGGCCGGGTGCCGGGGTCGCGGATGGCCCAGTTCTCCAAGGTGGAGGCCACCATGTTGGCCTGCTTGTTGGCGCGGCGGGTGGCGATCGAGCCCTCGTCGTAGTCGATGTCCTCGGGGTTGACGATGACCTCGATGTTGGGGGAGTGGTCCAGCTCGCGCAGCTCCATCGGGCTGAACTTGGCCTGCGCGGGTCCGCGGCGGCCGAAGACGTGGACCTCGACGGCCTTGTTCAGCCCCAGCCCGGCGTGCACGTTCGGCGGGATCTCGGTGGGCAGCAGCTCGTCCGCGGTCTTGGCCAGGATCCGGGCCACGTCCAGGGCCACGTTGCCCACGCCGAGGACGGCGACCTTCTCGGCCTCCAGGGGCCAGGTGCGCGGGACGTCCGGGTGGCCGTCGTACCAGGAGACGAAGTCCGCGGCGCCGTAGGACCCGTCCAGCTCGGACCCGGCCAGGTCCAGGGCCCGGTCGGCCGTGGCGCCGGTGGAGAAGACCACGGCGTCGTAGAAGCGGTGCAGCTCGTCCAGGGCGATGTCGCCCGGGTAGTCCACATTGCCGAACAGGCGTATCTGGGGCTTGTCGAGCACCTGGTGGAGCGCGGTCACGATGCCCTTGATCCGCGGGTGGTCCGGCGCCACGCCGTAACGGATCAGCCCGAACGGGGCGGGCATCCGCTCGAACAGGTCGATGGAGACCCCCGGGGCCTGGGCGGCGTCGGACTTCAGGAGGGCGTCGGCGGCGTAGATGCCGGCCGGACCGGCGCCGACGATCGCTACACGGATGGGGCGGGACATGCGAGACGTTCCTCCAGGCAACGGGGACGGATGGTTCGAGACAAGCTCGCTCGACGGGTCCCCGGTAGCCGGTGGCGACCTATGGATCCATAACTCGCGCTTATGACCCGCCACCAAAATCCAAACAAGAATGTCAGACATAAGCAAATGGCGGTAAGTGACACAATCTCCGGTCCGCCCGCGCCGTCGCCGATACCCGGCTGAAACACGGTCGTGCGGTGCCCGAAGCACGCCCCTGACCAGCCAGAAGGGATGCTCCACCAGGCTGTGGGGGTACCCGGCGGCCGGTGTACACGACACCGTGAGGCGGTTGTTCCCGTGCTGAGTTCTCCACCGAGTTCCCCGACCCCCCCGACGGAGCCGTCCGCTCCGACGGAGCCGTCCGCTCCGACGGAGCCGTCCGCTCCGACACCGGCGGCTCCGACCCTCGCCGATCCGACCGCCCCCGATCCGTCTGTCCCCGACCCGGACGGACCGCGCGCCGTCCTGCCCCGCCGGGGCCGGGCGATCGTGGTCGCCGCGCTGCTCTGCGCCCTGCTGATGGCCCTGCCCGACCTGGTGCCGAACGGTTTCGGCAACCTCGGCAGCCTGCTCCAGACCCTGCTGCCCTGGACGGGGCTCGCCGTGCCCCTCCTGCTTGCGCTGGCGACCGTACGCCGCTCCCGGACGGCGGCCGCCGCCGTCCTGGTCCCCGCCGTCGCCTGGGCCTGCGTCCACGGCCCGGCGCTCATCGACAAGCGCGCCCCGGGCGGCGACTTCACCGTCGTCAGCCACAACGTCGACGAGGGCAACGCCGACCCGGCGGGCACCGCCCGCGCCCTGGCCGCCTCCGGCGCCGACCTGCTGGCCCTGGAAGAACTCTCCAGGAAGTCCGCGCCGACCTACGCCCGCGAACTGGCGGGCGCCTACCCGTACCACGAGGTACGCGAAGGCGTCGGCCTGTGGAGCAAACGCCCCCTGACCGACGTGGAGCCGGTGCCGATCATGCCGTGGACGCGCGCCCTGCGCGCCACCGTGGACACCCCGAAGGGCCCGGTCGCCGTCTACGCCGCGCACCTCGCCTCGGTACGGGTCTTCCCCACCGCGGGCTTCACCACGAGGCTCCGCAACGAGGCCGCCGGGAAGCTGGCCGAGGCACTGCGCGCGGAACCGCTGCCGCGGGTGATCGTCCTCGGCGACTTCAACGGCTCGGTCGACGATTCGGCCCTGGACGTGCTGACCTCGCCCCTGCGGTCGGCGCAGCGGGAGGCGGGCGACGGCTTCGGTTTCACCTGGCCCGCGTCCTTCCCCGTGGTCCGCATCGACCAGGTCATGACGAAGGGGCTGGCCCCCGTCTCCTCCTGGACCCTGCCCGCCACCGGCAGCGACCACCTGCCGGTCGCGGCCGCGCTGAGGCTCTGACCGGTGGGAACTCTGGCTACGATGCCGGGGACGACCCCCGTATACCAGCAGGTGGATGACATGTCGGAAACCCGGGGCCCGGACCCCGTCAGCATCCTCCTCGTCGAGGACGACGCCACGATCCGGCGCGCCGTCCAACTGGCCCTGGAGCGCTACGGATACCGGGTCGCGGTTGCCGGCGACGGCCTCGACGGCCTGGAGGCGTTCCGGGCGGGCGGGCACGACCTGCTGATCCTGGACGTGATGTTGCCCCAGCTCGACGGGATCGGGCTGTGCCACCGGATCCGCGAGGAGAGCCTCGTACCGGTCCTGATGATGTCCGCGCGCGGTGACGCGCTCGACGTGGTCGCCGGACTGGAGGCGGGCGCCGACGACTACGTCGTCAAGCCCGTGGACACCGCCGTCCTGGTCGCCCGCATCCGCACCCTGCTGCGCCGCGCGACGTTCGTCCCGACCCGGTCGCCGGCGGAGGCGGGCGCCGCGGCCCCGCCCGACGGACCGCCGCCCGCCGTACTGACCTTCGGCGACCTCACCGTGGACACCCTCGGGATGGCCGTCCACCGGGCGGGCCGCCCCGTCCCGCTCACCCCCACCGAGCTGCGCCTGCTGCTGGAGTTCGCGGGCTCCCCCGGCGCCGTGCTCGACCGCCGGCGACTGCTGCGCGACGTCTGGGACTACGGCTGGGAGGGCGACACCCGCGTCGTCGACCTCTGCGTGCTGCGGCTGCGCAAGAAGATCGGCGCGGAGCGGATCGAGACCGTCCGCGGTTTCGGCTACAAGCTCGTCCGCGGCTGAGGGCCGCCCGCCATGGTGTTCCTCAACCCGCGCGCCCTGCGCTGGAAGGTCGCCGCGCTGACCGCCGCCGCCTGCTGTGCGGTCGCCGCCGTCATCGGCGTGCTCGTGCACGACGCGATGGAGCAGCGCGGACGGAAGGCCGGGCTCGACCGGATCTCCACCCGGCTGGCCGCGGCGGAGCGGGAGTACGACCGTACGGGCAAGGTGCCGCTCGACGTCGAGGTGCTGGAGCCCGGGAAGGTCGACGCCCCGCTCGCACGCGAGCTCGCGCGCAAGGACCCGGGCGCCCTCTACGCGACCTGGTACGACGTGAAGGCCCCCAACTGGTACTGGCTGTGGGCGGCGCGGCCCGTCGGCGGCGACCGGGTGCTCGTCCTGCGGACGGACATGAGCATGGAGGTGCGCGGCCTCCAACTCCTCGACCGCAGCATCGTCACGTCCGTGCTCGCCGCCCTCGCCGTGGTCGTTCCGCTCGCGGCCCTCGCCACCGAGCCGATGAACCGGCGGCTGCGCGGTGGCGCCCGGGTCGCCCGACGGATCGCCGACGGGGACCTCGACGCGCGGATCGGGGTCCGCGGGCGGGCCCGGGACGAGATCGCCGAGATGTCCGCCGCCATGGACGAGATGGCCGCCGCCCTGCAACGCAGGCTGGAGGCCGAGCGGCGGTTCACCGCCGACGTCGCGCACGAACTGCGCACCCCGGTGATGGGCCTGGTCACCGCCGCCGGGCTGTTCCCCGACGACGACGAGGCGGCCGGGCTGGTCCGGGACCGGGCGCGGACGCTGGGCGCCCTGGTCGAGGACCTGTTGGAGATCTCCCGCCTCGACGCCGGGGCGGAGCGGGCCCGGCTCGACGCGGTGCCGCTGGGTGAGTTCGTCGTCGACGTGGTGCGCCGGAGCGGAGCCGGCGAGCGGGTCCTGGTCCAGGACGAGCGGGTGGTGCAGACCGACCCGCGGCGGGTGGAGCGGATCGTGGTCAACCTCGTCACCAACGCGCAGCGGCACGGTGCGGCCCCCGTCGAGATCACCGTCACCGGCGCGCGGATCGTCGTCCGGGACCACGGCCCCGGCTTCCCCGCGATCCTGCTCGCCGAGGGGCCGCAGCGCTTCCGGACCGGGGCCGCGGACCGGGGCCGGGGCCAAGGCCTGGGTCTGACCGTCGCGGCCGGTCAGGCCGAAGTCCTGGGCGCCCGGCTGGACTTCGCGAACGCTCCGGACGGCGGCGCGGTCGCCACCCTCGACCTGGCCCCCGGAGCGCCGACGGCCTGATGCCGGCACGCAAAGTCAGTTCGGTCACCGAACTCTTTGGGTAGGGTGGCGCCATGACGCTCCCTCGCGACTACCAGGGACAGGCCTGCGCGCTCTCCCGCTCGCTGGAGGTGATCGGCGAGCGCTGGACGCTGCTGATCGTGCGCGACGCCTTCCTCGGGGTGCGCCGGTTCGCGGACTTCGTCGCCCACCTCGGCGTCCCGCGCGCCGTCCTCACCGACCGCCTCACCGGCCTGACCCGGGCCGGGGTGCTCGCCCGGGTGTCCGACGGCGGCAAGCGCGAGGTCTACGTGCTCACCGACAAGGGCATCGGGCTCTGGCCGGCCGTCCGCGCCCTCACGCTGTGGGGCGAGGAACACCACCCCGCGCCCGGTGGCCCCCGCCGCGCCTTCCGGCACGCCGACGACGACGCGTACGTCGCCCCCGACGGCCGGTGCACCGGGTGCGGAGCCCCCGTCGAGGCGGCGGACCTGGTGCTGGTGCCGGGCCCCGGGCTGGCGCCGCCGTCCCCGGACGACGACCCGGTCACCGCCGCCCTCCACCGGCCGCACCGCCTGCTGCGGCCGCTGCCCCTCACGAAAGGACCTTCCACATGAGAATCCTGACAGTCGGCGCGGGCGCCGCGGGCGGCTACTTCGGCGCCCTCCTCGCCCGGGCCGGACAGGACGTCACCTTCCTCGTGCGCCCCGGCCGCGCCGCGGCGCTGTCCGCGCGCGGGCTGCGGGTGAGCGGCCAGGGCGAGGAGTTCGTCCTCGAACCCCGGCTCGTCACGGCCGACACGCTCTCGGGCGGTTACGACCTGGTCCTGCTCTCGGTGAAGTCGACGGCGCTCGCGGCGGCGGCGCACGACCTCGCCCCGGCCGTCGGCCCCGGCACGACCATCGTCCCGCTGCTCAACGGCATGGCCCACCTCGACTCCCTCGGCGCGCGGTTCGGGGAGCGGGCCGTGCTCGGCGGCGTGGCGAAGGTCGTCACCACCCTCGACGACGACGGCGACATCCTCCGCATGGCCCCGCCCCGGGCCCTGCTCGTCGGGGAGACCGGTCCCGCGTCCGAGGCGCCCTCCGCCCGCGTCCGGGAGATCCGCGCGGCGCTGAACGGCGCCGGGATCACCAGCCCCGACGTCGAGGACATCGTCGCCGCGATGTGGCACAAGTGGGTCTTCATCACCACCCTCGCCGCCGTCACCTGCCTGATGCGGGGCTCCGTCGGCGAGGTCAACGCGGCCCCCGGGGGCGAGGAACTGGGCCGGGCGGTCCTCGCGGAGGCCGCCGCGGTCTCGGCCGCCGCCGGCTACCCGGTCCCCGAGGCCGAGCGCGCCGCGACGGCCGCGACGGTCACCGCCGCGGGCTCCCCCCTCACCCCCTCGATGTACCGCGACCTGCAGGGCGGTCGCCCCACCGAGGTCGAGCACGTCTTCGGCGACCTGATCGCGCGCGCCCGCGCCCTGTCCGTCCCCGTCCCGCTGCTGGAACTGGCCACCACGCACCTGCGCGTGCACCAGCGGCGCGTGACGAAGGAGTAGCGCCCGCGTCCCCCTCCCGTGCGGGTTACCCGGTGTAGTCGTCGGGTAACAAGTCGTCGGAGAAGGAGGGGATCATGGGGAAACGCATGCGCACGCGGGGCGACCGGTGGGGCACGGCCGTGGTGGTGGGCGGCGGGCACGCGGGGCTGGTGACGGCCCGCGTCCTGGCGGACCACTTCCGCGAGGTGGTGATCCTGGAGCGGGACGCGGTCGACGAGGACACCGGCACCCATCCGCACGCGCCGCAGGGCTACCACGCCCACGCCGTACTGGCCAAGGGCTCGCAGGTCCTGGAGGCGCTCTTCCCGGGCCTGCGCGCCGAAATGGAGGAGCAGGGCGCGCCCGTCTTCGACTACGGGGAGCGCATCGACTTCCTGCTGCCCGCCGGACTCGCGCCGCGCTGCCGGACGGGGGTCAGGGTCCAGTCCTTCACCCGCGACGAGCTCGAACGCAGGCTACGGCGGCGGGTGATGGCACTGCCCGGGGTGCGGCTGGTGCCCTCGGCCCGCTGCGAGGCCCTGGTCACGGGCCGCCCCGGCAGCGTCGGCAGCGTCACCTACCGGGTGGTCGGTGCGGACGCCGCCGCCGGGGCCGCCGCGGAGGCCGCGGGGGAGTGCGTCGAGCTGGCGGCCGACCTGGTCGTCGACGCCTCGGGGCGCGCCGGCGGACTGGACCGCCGCCTCGCCGATCTGGGGGTGCCCGTACCCGACAAGCGCGTGGTCAAGGCGAAGATCACGTACACCTCGATGAGTTTCGACCGGCCCGAGAAGAACCCGCCGGACTTCGACATCGCCTACCAGATGATGTTCGCGCCCCGGGTCTCCCGCGGCGGCGTCATCCTGGCCGTCGAGAACAACCGTTGGATGTGCTCCCTGTTCGGATTCGGGGACGAGGCGCCGCCCACCGACGACGACGGCTACCTCGGCTTCGCCCGCAGCCTGGGCAACCCCCACCTCGCGGGCCAGCTCGAACAGCGGGAGCGCCCGGAGGACGTCCACCGCTACGTCAACGTCAACAACCAGTGGAACCTCTTCCACCAGAGCAAGAACTGGCCCGAGCGCCTGCTGGCCGTGGGGGACTCGGTCTGCGTGTTCAACCCGGTGTACGGCCAGGGGCTCACCGTGGCCGCGATGGAGGCCGAGCTCCTCCAGGGCATGCTGACCGAGCTGCGGGTCAAGGGCCGTGGACTGGACGGGCTCAGCCGCCGGTACCAGGGGCGGGTGGCCCGGCTGCTGGTCGCCCCCTGGACCCTGTCGAGCAACTCCGACCTGATGTGGAACCGCGACGGCCAGCCGCTCCCGGCCCGGATCGCGCACTGGTACAACAAGCACCTCTTCGCGGTGTCGGCCCGGGACCCGCGGGTGTGGACCCGTTTCGTCGGGGTCGTGAACATGGTGGCCTCGCCCGCGGCGCTCTTCCACCCGTCGGTGGTGCGCAAGGTCGTCGCCCAGGCGCTGTCCCGGCGGGGAGCGCCCCGGCGCACGCCCGGCTGACCGGGGGCGCACCCGCAAGGGTGCGAACCCGGATGGCGGATGGCTTTTCGGACGGAACGGCAATCCCCGGACGTGCCTGCGCGGCAGGTCCGGGGATATTTGCCGGGATCCGGGTGCGGCGCGAATGCATCGTTTTCACGAAAGGGGCACTGGGCGCGCGCCGCGGACGCCTCCATGATGCGAACGATCCACGGAACATTCGCTTCGAAATGGAAGAGGGATCGATTCCATCATGCGCATCGCCCGCCCCCTCGTCATGGCTTCCCTGGCCCTGGTCGCCGCCCTCGGCACGGCCCCCGTCGCCTTCGCGGCCCCGGCCGCTCCGCCCGGCCCGACCGCCTACAACTGTTCCACCGGCTGGTTCTGCATCTACAGCGGCTGGGACGGCACCGGAACGCGCTGTCAGTGGCAGAGCGCCCAGCGCGCGAACACGGCCGACGACTGCAGCTTCATCCGCAACGGCCAGAACGTCCGGTCCGTCGCCAACAGCACGGGCCAGCGCAAGCAGTACTACACCGGAACCAATTACAACAACCGCGTCGGCTCGACGCCCTCCGGAGGCAGCGGGAATCTCCAGGGGAGTTATCAGATCCGTTCCTTCAAGCCGCAATAACCCCCCTTCGGTAATCCAGTATTGAATTACCGAATGCGTGGTGGTGCTGAATGCGACGGGCCGTGGCCCGTGGCCGGGTGGCGGCCGGGACCTCCCGGTCGCCACCCGGCTTCAGCCGTCCTGCGGGGGACCCGGCAGCGGCTGCTCCGACCAGATGACCTTGCCCTCGGGCGTGTACCGGGCACCCCAGCGGCGGCTGAGCTGGGCGACGAGGAACAGCCCGCGACCGCCCTCGTCCGTGGTGGTGGCGTAGTGGAGCCGGGGCGAGCTGCTGCTGGCGTCGAACACCTCGCAGGTCAGCACGCGGTCGAAGAGGAGCCGCACGCGGACCGGTTCCGCGCCGTGCCGGATGGCGTTGGTGATCAGCTCGCTCAGCACCAGTTCCGTGGCGAAGGAGAGCTCCGACAGGCCCCAGTCCGCCAGCTTCGCCACCGCGCGGGCCCGCATCGACGCGACGGCGCTCGCGTGGAACGGCACCTCCCACTCGGCGATGCGGTCCGGGTCCAGGGCCGAGGTGCGCGCGACCAGCAGGGCCACGTCGTCGCGGGGCCGAGCGGGCAGCAGCGCCGCGAGGACCGTCCGGCAGGTGTCCTGCGGCTTCGACTGCGGATCGGTGTGGGCCAGGGCCGTCCGCAGCAGGTCGAGCCCCTCGTCGATGTCACGGGTCCGGTCCTCGATCAGGCCGTCGGTGTACAGCACCAGCTGGGTGCCCTCGCTCAGCTGGAGCTCCGTGGCCTCGAAGGGGAAACCGCCCAGTCCCAGCGGCGCCCCCGCGGGCAGCTCCGGGATCTCCACGGCGCCGTCCGGCCGCACCAGCACGGGGGGCATGTGCCCCGCCCGCGCCACCGTGCAGCTCTGGTTCACCGCGTCGTACACGGCGTAGAGGCAGGTCGCGCCCAGCAGGCCGGTGTCCGCCCCGCCCTCGCCGCCCTGGCCGATGTACTGCACGAGGTCGTCCAGCCGGGACAGCAGCTCGTCGGGGGGAAGGTCCAGGGAGGAGAAGTTGAGCACGGCGGTGCGCAGCCGCCCCATGGCCGCCGCGGCGTGCAGGCCGTGGCCGACGACGTCGCCGACCACCAGCGCGACCCGGCTGCCGGGCAGCGGGATCACGTCGAACCAGTCGCCCCCCACGCCGGACTGGGCGGGCAGGTAGAAGTGCGCCACCTCCACCGCGCTCTGCTCGGGCAGCTCGCGCGGCAGCAGGCTGCGCTGGAGGGTCACGGCCAGGGCGTGCTCCCGGGTGTAGCGCCGCGCGTTGTCGATGGTGATCCCCGCCCGGGCCACGAGTTCCTCGGCGAGCGAGAGGTCCTCCTCGTCGAAGGGCTCGGGTTTGTCGGAGCGCCAGAAGTTGACCAGGCCGAGGACCACGCCCCCGGCCTTCAGCGGCGCCGTGATGAGCGAGTGCACCCCGTAGTCGAGGATGGCCTGGGCCCGCGCCGGCTCCTGCGCGTACCAGCCCGCGGCGTCGGCGAGCCGGGGGATGAGCTCGGCCCGCCCGGTGTCCAGCGCCGAGGCCTGCGGGGTGGAGGGGGCGAAGACGATCAGCCGGCCGCGCGGGTAGAGCGGCACGTCGTCCCGGATCCCGCTGAACCCGGTGCGGCGCAGGTCCGGAGCCGCGTTGGTGGGCTCGTCGCCGTGCAGGACCGCCTCCGCGAGCTCCACGGTCGCGAAGTCGGCGAAGCGCGGCACGGAGACGTCGGCCAGCTCCTGGGCCGTCCGTTCCACGTCCAGGGTCGTGCCGACGCCCACACCGGCGTCGTAGAGCAGCTTGAGCCGTCGCCGGACCGCCTCGGCGCGGGTGCTCAGCACACGCATCTCGGTCGAGTCCCGGATGGTGACCGCCGCGCCCTCGGGCCCGCCGCCGGGACGGGTCGGCCGCTGGTTGATCACCAGCAGGCGCTCCCCGGCCTCGTGCACCTCGTCGGTGGCGACCCGGCCGGACAGCAGCAGGTCCGCCACGTGCCCGTCCAGCGGCAGCTCTCCGACGAGCTGTCCCTCGGCGTCGGAGGGCAGCCGCAGCAGCCGCTTGGCCTCGTCGTTGGCCAGCAGGAGCCGTCCCGTGCCGTCGGTGATCAGCACGCCCTCGCGGACGGCGTGGAGCACCGCGTCGTGGTGCTCGTACATCCGTGTCATTTCGAGCGGACCGAGCCCGTGCGTCTGGCGGCGCAGGCGCCTGCTGATCAGTGCCGCCCCGGCCGTGGCCAGAGCGAGGCCGGCCGCGCTGGCCCCGAGGATGACGGGGAGCTGCCGGTCGAAGACGCCGGTGACGTTGTTCACCGTGAGCCCGGCGGAGACCAGGGCCACGACGGGCCCGCTGTCGCCCTCGGCGAAGACCGGCACCACGGCCTGGATCTCCTTGCCCAGGGGCCCCCGGACGCTCTCGGTCTGCACCCGGCCCGCCAGGGAGGGCTCGATCGTGCCGACGAACCGTTTCCCGATCCGGTCGGGCAGCGGGTGGGTGTAGCGGATCCCGTGGGTGTCCATCACGACGATGAAGTCCACCCCCGCGTCCCTACGGGCGACCTCGGTGAGCGGCTGGAGGATCTTCGACGGATCGGGAGCGCGCAGCGCGGCGAGCAGACCGGGGGAGTGGGCGAAGGTCTGGGCGACCGCCACCGACCGGTTGCGGGCCTCGCGGTCGACGTCGTGCCGGGACTGGAGCAGCAGGGCCAGCACCGCACCCGCCGCGAGCAGCACCACGATCGCCACCTGGAGGATGAAGACCTGTCGGGCGACGCTGCGCGGGCGGTTCCGGCTCAGTGACCGCACCGACGTCCCCGGTACGGGTTGCAAGGATGGGTCACCAACCCTTTGTAGCACTGCCGGGCGCTCGGGGTACGGCTGACGGCGTTTCCCACGCGGTCCGGTGACGCGGACGGGCCGGAAAAACCCGGTGCGGTGCCCGGACGGGCTCCCTAGAGTCGCTACTGCGTGCCGCCACGAGATCGCGGTGCGCATGTCGTCGATCCACCGAACGAGGGGAGCAGGGCCGTGTGTGAGCACACCACCGTCCTCGTTCCCCGGTCGCGGTACGACGTGATCTTGGTGTCCTCGGTTTCCCGGTGACGGCTGCGCGGCCGTCACCGGAGGTCCGGGCGACGGGTGCAGGTTTCCTCCCCTCCGACCGGTGAATTGCGGCCCCGCGGCGTGCCCGCGGGCCGCCACCGCGGTTCCGCCCGCCATCGCGCAGCCCTCTCGCCCCACACCTCGGAAAGGCCTCGGGCCATGCGCACCGAACCCACCACGACGACGACCACGACCACCACGGCCACGGCGAACGGCGCCGCCGCGATCCGCAACCTCGGCATCCTGGCGCACGTCGACGCGGGGAAGACCACCCTCACGGAACGGGTCCTCTACGCCACCGGCGCCACCTACAAACGCGGCGAGGTCCACGACGGCACCACCGTCACCGATTTCGACCCGCAGGAACGCGACCGGGGGATCACCATCTTCGCGGCGGCGGTCAGCTGCACCTGGGACGGCCACCGGATCAACCTGATCGACACACCGGGACACGTCGACTTCTCCGACGAGGTGGAGCGGTCCCTGCGCGTGCTCGACGGGGCCGTCGCGGTCTTCGACGCCGTCGCCGGCGTGGAACCGCAGAGCGAGTCCGTGTGGCGCCAGGCCGACCGCCACCGGGTGCCGCGCATCGCGTTCGTCAACAAGATGGACCGTGTGGGCGCCGACCTCGACGCGGCCGTCACCTCGCTGCGCGAGCGGCTCCACGTCGTCCCGCTGGTGGTCCAGCTGCCCATCGGGCGGGAGGACGGCTTCACCGGCGTCGTCGACCTCGTCTGGATGCGCGCGCTGGTCTGGAGCGCCGCCAGGGCCGCGGCCTCCGGCAGCGGTCCGCAGTCCTTCGAGGTGCTCGCCGTGCCCGAGGAGCTGCGCGAGGAGGCGCTGCGCGGACGACGCCTGCTGGAGGAGCAGGTGGCGGAGCTGCACCCGGCCGCCCTGGAGGAGTACTGCGCCACCGCGGCGCTCACCCCGGCCACGCTGGTCACCGCCCTGCGCGAGCTGACCCACGCGGGCGAGGGCGTGGTCGTGCTGTGCGGATCGGCGTACCGCGACCGGGCCGTCGAGCCGCTGCTCGACGCCGTGGTGGCGTACCTGCCCGCACCGACGGACGTGCCGCCGGTCCGGGGCACCCTGGACGGGACGGAGCAGGAACGCGCCGCCGATCCCTCGGCGCCGTTCGCCGCGCTGGCCTTCAAGGTGAACGCGACGGCGACCGGGCGGCTGACCTGCCTGCGCGTCTATTCGGGAACGATGAGGAAGGGGGACACCGTGCTGGACACGACGGCGGGCCGCACCGAACGCGTCGGCCGGATCCTGCGGGTGCAGGCCGACCGGCACGCCGAGGTGGACCGGGCCGTGGCCGGGGACATCGTCGCCGTGGTCGGGCTCAAGTCCACCCGCGCCGGTGCCACCCTGTGCGCACCGGGGGCGCCGCTGGTGCTGGAACCTCCCACGGTCGCGGCGCCCGTGGTGTCCGTGGCGGTCGAGGCGCGCGGCGCCACGGACACCGGACGGTTGTCCACGGCGCTGGGCCGCCTGGTCGAGGAGGACCCCTCGCTGGTCGTACGGACGGACCGGGAGACCGGTCAGACCCTGCTGTCGGGGCTCGGAGAGCTGCACCTGGAGGTCGCGGTGGAGAAGCTCCGGCGCGGCCACGGCCTGCTCGTCGACGTCGGCAGGCCCCGCGTGGCCTACCGGGAGACGGTGGCGCGCGGGGTGTCCGGGCTGGTCTACCGGCACGTCAAGCAGGACGGTGGCGCCGGTCAGTTCGCGCACGTGGTGATCGACGTCGAGCCCCTGGACGTCGAGGCCCCGGAGGGAGCGGGCCGCGGCGATGCGGTCGGCGGCGACGGCGGACTCGTCTTCCGGTCGTCGGTCGTCGGCGGCCGGGTACCGCAGGAGTACGTCCGCGCGGTCGAGGCCGGGTGCCGGGACGCGCTCGTCGAGGGTCCCCTCGGCGGCCATCCGGTGACCGGGCTGCGGGTCACGTTGACCGACGGGGCCACGCACTCCAAGGACTCCTCGGAGATGGCGTTCCGGGCGGCGGGGCGGTTCGCGCTGCGCGAGGCGCTGCGCGCGGCCGAGATGGAGCTGCTGGAACCGGTGGTCGAGGTCCTCGTCACCGTGCCCGAGGACGCGGTCGGCAGCGTGCTCGGTGACCTGGCGGCCCGGCGCGGCCGGGTCTGCGGCTCCGTCACCCGGACCGGGACCACGACCGTCACGGCGGCCGTGCCGCTGGCCGAACTGTTCGGCTACGCGTCCCGCCTGCGCAGCCGGACCCAGGGCCGGGGGACCTTCACGTCCCGGCCGACGGGGTACGCCCCCGTACCGGCGACGGTGCGCGAGCAGGTGCTGACGGCCGGTTAGCCGGCCGACGTTCCCGTCGGGAAGGTCGCGGACCTCGGGAACGGGCAGGGCCCCCGCCTTCGGGCGGGGGCCCTGCGGTCGCGTCCCGCGGTTGCCCCGAATTCGACTGACCCCGCCACCACCCTGCTATGTAATGTCACATGGCATGATGATCTTACGTAGCGCCGCCCTCGCCGCCGCCCTGCTGGGGGTGACCGCGGTCCTCCCGCCCGCCGTCGCGCACGCCGCCGCCCCGTCCGGCTGCGGCTCCTCCGTCTCCGCCTCCGCCGTGGCCCCCGCGTCCGCCGCCCCGGCCCCCGCTTCCACCGCCGACCCGGAGCAGGCCCGGCTCGTCGACCCGCGGACCGCCGCCTTCACGGAGCGGGCCGCCTTCGGTGACTTCGTACGGCGCTTCCCGGCCGCGCTCTGCGGCGCGCGCGACGCCGCCGAGGCCGGCCGGCTCCTCGACGCCTGGGGCGAGGCGCTGTGGCAGGCCTCCGTGAACCGGGCCCAGGGGCGGCGCCCCGGCGGGGACCTGCCCGCCGGGGACGACCGCCCGCTGTACTGGACCCGCTTGCGGATGACCGTCCAACTGGCCGATTGGCGACCGGGGTTCCCGGTGGACCGGGCGGCCCTGCGGAGCCGCTTCGAGGACGCCTCCCGGGGACTCACCGCCAACGACTTCCGCGGCGCCCCCGGGGTGCGCCGCCTGTTCGTCAGCGGATTCGACCCCTTCGGCCTGGACGCCGAACCGCGCCGGGCCAACCCCTCCGGCTCCGCGGTCCTGCGGCTGAACGGCCGCCGCGTGACGCTCGCCGACGGAACCCCCGTGGAGATCCGGGCCGTCGTCCTGCCCGTGCGCTACGCCGACTTCGACGCCGGGATCGTGGAGCGCGCGTACGGCCCCCGCCTCGCGGCCGGGCCCCGGGCCGCCGACATGATCACCAGCATCAGCCAGGGCTATCCCGGGATCTTCACGCTGGAGGACTGGGCCGGTCGCGCCCGGTCGGCGGACCCCTACCCGGACAACGCCGCAGCCCTGTCGGGAGGCACCCGCGACCACCCCGTCACGGCCCCGGGCATGGGCCCGGGAGCGGAGTTCCTGCGCACCACCCTGCCCACCGACGCCATGGCCGCCGTCCAGAGCCCCTTCCCGGTCCGGCTGAACACCACCGTCACCGAGATACCCGCCGGCCAGGAGCGACCCGTGGACCGGGAGGACGGCCCGACCCCCGGCTCCCGCGCCGTCGCGGGCGGAGGCGGCGGCTACCTCTCCAACGAGGTCGCCTACCGCTCCAACCGGCTCCGTGGCGAACTGAACCCCCGGCTCCCCGGCGGCCACCTGCACACCCCCGTCCTGACCGGGCTGCCCGCGGACCCGGCCCGGCTGAGCGACGCCACCTTCGAGCAGAACGAGACGGCCATCGCCGACGAGGTGCTGGCGATCCTCCGGAACTCGGCCCGGCCCGCCGCCCACGGCTCCACGCGGACCCTGCCGTAACGGTGCGGGCGGCCGGGGCGTCCGGGTGGCACAGTGGACACCATGTGTGGCCGCTATGCATCGTCCCGCGCCCCGGCCGACCTGGCCGGACTCTTCGACGCCCACTGGGATCCCGGTGAGGCGCTGGCCGCGAGCTGGAACGTCGCGCCCACCGACCCCGTGTGGGCCGTGCTCGAACGCGCGGACCGCGACGGCGGCGCGGTGGAGCGGCGGCTGCGGCCGATGCGCTGGGGCCTGGTGCCCTCGTGGGCGAAGGACCCGGGGGTCGGCTCCCGGATGATCAACGCGAGGGTGGAGACCGTCCACGAGAAGCCCGCCTACCGCAAGGCGTTCACGAAACGCCGGTGCCTGCTGCCCGCCGACGGCTTCTACGAGTGGGAGGCCGTCCCCGCCACGGACCGGGCGAAGGCCTACAAGCAGCCGTACTTCATCGCGCCCGAGGACGGCGCGCCGATGGCGATGGCGGGGCTGTACGAATTCTGGCGCGATCCGGCCGTCGCGGACGCCGACGATCCGACCGCGTGGCTCACCACCTGCACGATCATCACCACCGAGGCCACCGACGCGGCGGGCCGCGTGCACCCGCGCATGCCCCTCGCCCTGCACCGGGACGACTACGGAGCCTGGCTCGACCCCACCCGCCACGACACCCACGAACTGCGCGCCCTGCTGCACACTCCGGCCGACGGGCTCCTGGCGGTGCGCGCGGTGTCCACGGAGGTCAACAGCGTCCGCAACAACGGCCCCCGGCTCCTCGCCCCGGCCGGCGGTGCGGCGCCCGCGCCCCCGGAGTAGCCTCGGCGCCAGGGCGCCATGTCGGCGCAACCGTGGGGGAGTTGGTCGCAGGCCATGATTGCCGAAGTGTCCGTGGGGGCGGCCTGGTCGCTCCTGGTGACCGCCGCCCTGATGCGGTTCGGGTTCGGCGCGCGGCCCGCGCCCGACCCGGCCCGGCGGCGGCCGTTGACTCCGGTCGAGATCGCCCTGTTGCGCGGTGGCCGCCGGGCGGCGGTACAGACGGCGCTGGTGGAGCTGCACCTGGCGGGCGCGGTGGAGACGGCGTGGCCGGCGGCGGTCCAGCGCGTCGACACCGCGCCGCCCCGGGGCGGCTCCGGGCTCGCCCGGGCCCAGTACAACGTGCTGTTCGGGCACATGCACCCGCGTCGCCTCTGGGTCATCGAGCGGGTGAGCCGGGCGGTCGCACCGGAGGCCCGGGAAGCGGAACGGACCGGACTGCTCCTGACCCGCCGCCGGGCGGTCGCCGTACGGGTCGTGCTGCTGCCCGCCCTCGGTGCGGCGGTCGTCGGGGCGCTGGTCGAGGGGGCGGACCCGCCGTGGCACCTGCTCGCCCTCCTCGCGGGCGCGTTCGCCCTGGTGCTGGGCGCCCTGCCCCGCCGCACCCACAAGGGCGCGGCGCTGCTGGCCCGACTGCGCGGTGAACGGATCGGGGTCCGGCGGGCGACCGTCCGCGCACCCGCCGAACTCCTGCTGAACGTGGCACTGTTCGGAACCCCGGTGCTGCGCGAGCAGCTGCCGAGGTTCACCGCGGAGAGCGGCCTGCTCACCCGGCCGCCGAGGGAACCCATGGACCGGGGCGGCGGCTCCTCCTGCGGGGTCATGAGCTGCGGAGGCTAGGCACGAGCAGTGGCGCCGGGCCCGCTCCTACGGCGTGTAGGCCTGCTTGCTCGCGCAGGTCCACACCACGGGCTTCCCGGAGACGGTTCCGGCGACCCGGTCGTCGTCGGACACGGCGAAGGCCTGGCCCTCGTCGATGTCCCGGCGGGGCACGGGGAGCGCCCGCACCGGTCCGCCGCCCGTCTGGAAGGTCGGCACCGCGGCGTGCGGTTGGCTGACGTCGAGGTACGTCCGGGCCGTCCCCACCAGCCTGTTGGTCGTGGGGCTGATGCCCGTCACCTCCAGCTCGTCGCGCCCCGAGAGCTTCGCCAGCGCGGTCGGCGCGGCGGTGTAGGGAGCCTTCCAGACGAAGCCCCGCTCGTGGGACCCGCCGTGGTAGCCGTCGACGTCGGTGGCCGCGACCACACCGCGGTCGTCGATGCCCGCGAGCGTGTTGGAGCGGCTGATGTACGGCACGCCGCTCGTCGCGAGGGCCTTGGCCGGTCCGCCGCCCGCGGGCCAGACGACCGGGTAGGTCTCCCAGATCTCGTTGCCGCTGTCGTCGCTGTAGTAGGCGTTCGCCAGTCCGAGCACGTCACCGCGCTTGTTGATCCCGGTGACCTGCTGGATCCGGGTGGCCGGGTGGACGCCCGGCGGCACCGGGAGTTCGCGGACCGGCCGGCCGTCCTGCCACTCCCGAGGGGTCAGGCCGTCGAAGCCGGCCACCCGCCCCGCGTCGTTGACGCCGATCCCGGCGTAGAGGCCCTGCGCGGGAGCGGTCAGCAGGGTCACCTGCCGGTCCCCCTTGCGGTAGCTGAACAGCACGTGCTCCTGGTCGTTCGCCCGGTCGAGGACGCCGACCATGAGGCCCTTGGCGTTGATCGCGCGGACGCTGCCCTTCGCCCAGCCGGTCGGCAGCGGCACCCGGAAGACGCGGGCGCCCTCCCAGAAGGCGGGCACGTCGTTCGAGGTGCCCACCGTCCGGTCGGCGGTGCCCAGCGCGTAGGGCCGGGTCCGACCGGTGGTGCCCAGTTCCTCCAGTGCCTTGACGGCGGGCTTGCACACGGCACCCGCCGTCGCACCCGTCGCAGCCGCTCCGGAGGCGGCGGCCGGTCCCGCCGCGGCGATCAGCCCGGCCGCGACTACCGCGGCCCCGGCCGCGGACATGGTCTTGCGCATGCGTTTCCCCCTGTTGGTCGAGCATGGGCGTAGTGCGGGGCCGTCCCGTCTGCACCCCCGTGTCAGGCGAGACGGCCCCGGTTCTGGGGGCCCGTCAGACGCGGAGCGCCGGGGCCCGTGGCGGTGCGGGCAGGACCCGCGCGAGCAGCTTCGCCACCGAGATCACCGTCCGGTCCGCCAGGTACGGCCCGATGACCTGCACGGCCAGGGGCAGTCCGGCCGCGGTCGTGCCCGCGGGCAGGACGAGCGCGGGCAGTCCGACCGGCCCGGCCAGATTGACCCAGCTCGTCTGGTCGAAGTACGGCCGCCGCACGCCGTCGACCGTGATGAACCGCCCCGGCACGGGGACGGCGGTCTGGTCGAGGACGGCGGCCGTCGGAGCGGCCGGGGTGATCAGGACGTCGTGCCGGGCGAAGTAGGCGGCCCACGTGGCGCGCAAGCGCTGCCGGGCCTCGTCGGCCACGCACCAGTCCCGGTGCCGCATGGTCCGCGCGTGCAGGTAGAGGCCGCCGGGATCATCGGCCGGGACCTTCTCCGCCGCCGCGACCTCGGCGGCGTACGCCGCGTCCGTCGCGCTGGCGGCCGAGGTCGCGTACAGCAGCCGCTGGAACAGCCGGTCGCTCTCGGCGAAGTCCACCGGGCGGGCCGCTTCGTCGACCTGCGCGCCGGCCCGGCGCACGAGATCGGTGACCCGGCCCAGCAGCGCACGGGTGTCGGCGTCCACGCGGCAGTACGCGTCATCGGCCCAGATGCCGACGCGGTACTGGCCGAGGCGGGTCTTCTGCGCGGCGGGGAGGTCGATCCTCCAGGCGGCGCCGTCGGCCGGGGCCGGTGCGGCGAGCACGTCCAGGAGCAGTTCGAGGTCCTCGGGCGTACGGGCGACGGGCCCCAGGGTGAGCATGTCGCTGCTGGTGGCCCAGTCCGGGGGCCGCGGGATGTGGCCGCGGGTCGGCACGATCGGCGTGGCGCCGCGGGAGGTGCGCAGCGCGTAGACCCCGCAGTAGGCGGCGGGCAGCCGCAGCGAACCGGCCAGGTCGGAGCCGATCTCGACGGCGCTGAGCCCGGCGGCCACCGCCGCGGCCGGGCCGCCGGAGGAACCCCCCGCCGTACGGTCGGCGGCGAAGGGGTTCCTCGTGGTCCCGAAGAGGGGGTTGGCGGTCTGGATGTCCTGGCACATCACCGGCACGTTGGTCTTGCCGAAGACGACGGCCCCCGCGGCCCGCAGCAGCGCCACCGCGTCGGCGTCCCGGGCGGGCACGTGGTCGGCGAGGTCGGGCGCACCGCAGGTCGTGCGCAGCCCCCGCGTCTCCAGGGCGTCCTTCACCGTCATGGGCAGGCCGTGGAGGGCGCCGAGGGGCTTCCCGGTCGCCGCGAGGTGCCGGTCGGCCCGGTCGGCGGCGGCGCGGGCGGCGCCGACGTCGAGGGTGACCACGGCCGTGAGCCCGGGGTTCACCGCGTCGTGGTGGTCCAGGTACTGCTGGAGCAGCGCGCGGCTGGTGATCTTGCCCCGGCGCAGCGCGGCGAGCTGCTCGTGGGCGGGGGCCAGGTGCAGCGGTGTGCGCGGGGGTCTGCCGGTGGCGCGCGGCCGGGCGTCGGCCGAGGAGGTCATGGCCGCCGCCGCGGCGACGACGGTCGAGGCGACGAGCAGGGTGCGGCGGAAGATCACGTGCGGGCTCCTGACGGGGCGCTGTGCGGGTCGCCGGGCGCGGGCGTCCCCTGCCCCGGTGGGGTGAAGTGGGCGGCGACCCGCTGGAGGTGCAGCAGTTCGTCCTCCGGGGTGGCGAGCGGAAGGTCGGCGTCCGCGTAGTCGGCCGGAGCGTCGACCGGTTCGCCCGCGTGGTGGCGGACGAGGGCCGCGCGTATCTGGTCGGCGGTGACCGCCGCGGCGAGCACCGCGCCGGTCAGGCCCGCCGCGCCGCGGCGGACCTCGGAGTCGGCCCGGACGGCGGGGTCCAGGTAGCGGCGCAGCAGCGTCTGGCCGCCGCGGATCTCCACGCGCCGCCGCAGCAGCGGGAAGTGGGCGCTGCGGCCGCGCAGCAGCTCGTCGCGCTGGCGGGCCGGGCGGCGCAGGGCGATCCCCGGGTCCGCCCGGTCCATGGCCGACCACAGGTGGTGCAGCCGCCGGTAGCGCAGGTGCGCCGTGCACCAGTCGCGCACCGCGGTGGTCCGCTGGGTCAGGGTGGGCAGGAAGTAGCCGACCTGGGTGAGGGCGGCCCCGATGTCGCCGCACAGCCAGGCGTACGGGTCGAGGCGCTGGACGCTGAAGTCGAAGACCGCGCCGAGGACGGCGCCGATCCGGATCGCGCTGTACCCCAGGGTGATGACCGCGCCGATGCTGGTCAGGCGCAGGCCGCGGGCGATCGAGGGGCTGGAGGCGGTACGGGCGTACTTCCAGCAGGACCGGGCGAGGTAGAACTCGGCGGCGGTGTAGGTGCCGATGTACAGCGTCAGGTAGGTCTGGAAGAAGGGGTCGTGGGCGTAGTAGAGCGAGAAGTCGGTGGGCCGCTGCGTCGCGGGCGTGAGGAGGACGAACAGCACGCCCATGCAGACGATGACCACGGCGGCCGCGGTGAGCAGCAGGCGACCGCGGCGCCGGGCCTCGGCGAGCGGCTTGGACCAGTGGGCCAACACCGTGCCCTGGAGCGCGAGGACGAGGACCACGCAGCTCTGCGCGAGCGGTACGGCGATGTTGGTGACGCCGAGCGTGCCGTCGATGCGCACCCACACCCAGGTGAGGGAGATGGCGTAACTGAGGGCGGAGAAGCCGTAGGTGAACGCCAGGGCGACCAGCGCGGGATCGCGGCGGCTCTTGCCGAGGTCGCGCAGGAGGAAGAGGAATCCCGTCCCGGCGATCAGCAGGCACAAAGGGTGCAGTATGTCTTTCACGGGCTCGTATCCGGGTCAGCGCAGCAGCGTACGGGCTATGGGGTCGGTGTCCTGGTCGCCGCGGCGGGGCGTGCTCACGTGCTCCTGCAGCAGCGAACCGAGCATCTCGGCTTCGAACTCTTCCGGGTTGTCGTAGCGGGTGCGGCCGAGGACGAGCTGGACGGTGCTCGGATCGATGTCGGTGATCAGACCGCCCAGGGTCCCCGTGGAGAAGGACGCCTTGCCGCGGTGCTGTCTGAGCATGTGCGCGAACTCGTGGGCGACGATGATCTCGGCGTGCGGCCTGCTGATGCCGGTGTCGTAGAAGACGTAGTCCGTGGACTCGGTGGCCAGCCAGAGCCCGCAGGGGGCCGAGGCGTCGAGGGCGTCCGGGTCCGAGGCGTCAGGAGTGAAGGGCACGAGCCGGATCGAACGCTCCAACCGCTCCTCCATGAACGGCACCAGGTCCAACACGCTGGAGACGGCGGGGAGCCGCAACGCGTCGAGGTACGCCCTGCTGCGCCGCTCGGCCGCGAAGGCGTCGGTGGCTCCGATGTCGGATCGACGGTCGCGACGGCGTCGCCACATGCGGCTTCCTCTCGGGATCGGCGGACGGACGGATGGACGGAGGTGGGGCAGCGGCCGGCAGCGGACGCGCGTCACGGCGCGTGCTTCCCACCGGGCGGGGGCAGCCCTTCCTGTTCCCGCACCACCTCGATCGCTTCGAGTACCTTGCCGAGGCTCTTGGCGGACAGGCCGATCGACCTCAGGGCGATCTCCTTGACGCCCGCTTCGCTGAGCTTGCGCAGCAGTTCGAACTGGTCGGTGACCTTCCTGGTGACCTCGTCCTCGACGAAGTAGCCCGCTTCCACGCCGAAGAACCGGGCGAAGAGGGGCACGAGCGTGATGGTCGGGGTCCGTTCGCCCTTGCGGAGCATGCCGACGTAGGCACCGGTGCAACTCTCCTTGCCGTACGACGAGATGGTCCGGGCCACGTGGGCGTTGCTGAACTCCTTCGCACCAGGCGGACGTACGCGGTCGAACAGGTAGTTCAGTCGATCGCTGAACGGCGCTCCCGCACCCGGAACGGGTGTCGGGGACCTCTCCGCGGTCCCGTCGTCCGGACCCTCGACTGCTGGTGCCACGGTGCGCTGCTTCCTCTCGACCGGGCTAAACTATAGTTGACGCCCCGGCTGGCGCGGCGCAGCGGATCAGGCCAACAGGTGTCCGAAAGCGGCGTGTTGGAGGACTCGGTAGGCTTCGGTCGCAGCGCGCCGGCCGCCGGACCGCACGGTTCGGTGCGACGGGAGCCGGGTCCGGGCACGACGAAAGCCCGGATACCGACGGGGGTGCGGTATCCGGGCTCTCACGACCACCTTAGTCGGGTGGGAGGGCAGATCTCCATCTCCCTCCGCGAAGGACGGGAATTGACCGGCCGCGGGCGCGCTCCCGGGGTGCCCGGGGTCAGTGGGGCAGGCGCGCTCCGCAACGTGAGCAGTACAGAGCGTCCCGTTCGCCGGCGAGGCGGCCGCAGTCCGCACAGACCCGGTCCAGCAGACAAGCCGCTTCTCCGCCTTCTTCGGTCCTCCCGAGGCCCCGCGTGCTCCCCGAGACCCCCGGGCCGGGCGCGGAGGTGATGGCGAGGCCGGGACGGCGGACGTGCACGGTCACGTAGAGCATCCCCGCCGGGCCCGCTCCGAGCGAGCGCCGGGCGTGCCGGGGGAGCCAGAGCACCGTACGGGCGCCCAGCGCGGTGCGGCCCCCGGGCGTGCCGAGGAAGCCGTCGCCCTCGAAGACGATCAGCAGGACGTCGAGCGCCGGATCGGTGTGCTCCGCGATGACCGCGCCCGGCCGGAGCCGGACGATGTTGGCGTCCAGGCCGCGGGGGGTCTGCGTCATGCGCCACAGCACGCCGCCCGCCTCCGGGCCCGCGGCGGCCACCACGGCCGCCAGCTCGGCGAGCACCCGCGCGGGCCCGCCGGGCGGGACGGGCGCCGGATCGGGCCGTGGTGTCGGGGGCGGCGGCTGCATCGCCATGGCGGTCTGTCTCCCGGTGCGTCGGAAACGGTGCGTCGGAAACGGGGTGCGTCGGAAACGTGGTCAGGGGATGTCATACACCCTCCGCGCCGCCCCGCGCGGGCCGCCGGATAGAGTCGCCGGCGGACGGCACCCGCCCCGACCGGGGAGCGTGCCGGGTCACAGCAGCTGTCGATCACAGGCTCGCCCTCGCGGCACAGACCGTTTCCACCCCGTGCCCGCCCGTCCCCGGCCTGCCAGCCGTTTTCCCGGAGATCGTTCAGATGCGTGCCGACGCCCCCACCGCCGTGCCCACCGCACTGCCCCACCCCCACGCCCAGCCGCACCCGCTGGCGGCGCGGCCCCCGGCCCGGCCCGGGCCGCTCGCCGCACTGCACATCACCAGCGCGGCGACCGCCGTGCTGCTCGGGCTGGTCGCGATCGGCGCGATGATCCACGAACCGGTGCTGATACCGCCGCTGGCCGCGAGTGCGGCGCTGGTGAACAGCGTGCCGACCCTCCCGCTGGCCCAGCCGCGCAGCGTGGTCGTCGGACACCTGCTGGGCGCCGTCGTGGGGTACGGGGTGCTCGCCGCGGCCGGCGGCAGTGCGTGGGCCGCCGCGGTGGCGGCCGGCATCACCCTCGCGGTGCTGATGGTGGCCCGGACCCCGCACTCGCCGGCCTGTGCGACCGCCGTCATCGTCGTGCTCCAGAGCCCCGCTCCCACCCGGTTCGTGCCCCTGCTGCTGGGTGCGAGCGTGCTCGTGGTCGGCGCGGGGTACGCCGCCTCGCGCGTACGACCCAAGGCACCGAAGTACCCCGCCTACTGGTGGTAGGCGGGGCACGGGTGGTCCGCTAGCGGGTCGGCATCAGCCTTCGATGCGGTGCTGGGTCCAGAAGGAGGTCAGGTCCGTGGTCGTGGCGGCCTGGGCGGCCGCCTTGAACTCGGCCGTGGTCGAGACGCCGTACCAGTGGGCCGCGGCGTAGTCCTTGAGCAGCTTGGCCATGACGGTGTCGCCCAGGACGCGGCGCAGGTCGTGCAGGGCGCACTTGCCGTAGCCGTAGACCACGGTGGAGTACCGGGACGAGTGGGCGTCCCAGTAGCCCATGTTGTTGGTGATCTTCTCGGCCGTCCCGGACCACGAGACGCTGTTCCAGCAGCTCGCGCCGGTCTTGTTCTGCGCCAGGTCGGTGGCGTAGTCGGTGAACGACTCGTCGAGCCACGGGCTGGTGTACTCGTCGTCGCCGACGATGCCGTACCACCACTGGTGGGCGATCTCGTGGGTCAGCGCCGTGGTGCTGACCAGGTCGAGGACGAAGCCGGGGTACTCCATGCCGCCGAACCAGTAGTTGTTGTCGATCACCGCGTCCAACTCGCCGTACGGGTAGGCGCCGAACCGCGCCGAGTGCGCGTCCACGGCGGACTTGGCGGTGCTGAGCATCGACTGCGCGTCGGCCGAGCTGATGCCCGAGACGGAGTAGATGTTGACCGGGGTGCCGGCCGCCGAGGTGCCGGAGATCTTGCTGAAGGGGCCGGCCGCCCAGGCGAACTCGCGGACCTTGGTGGCGGTCGCGGTGGTGACCGTCCGGCCGCTGGTCCCGGGCGTGTCGACGGAGCCGCCCGTGGCCGGTACGAGCAGGCTGCTCGGGTGGTCGAGGGTCACCTTGAAGTCGGAGGCCAGCGCGTAGAAGGACTCGCCGTTGTTGGTGTAGGGGTCCAGGTGCCAGCCGACCCCGTCCTTGACCGCGAGCACGGGCAGGGCGTTGCCGACCATGCTGAAGGCGCCGTCGTAGCCGAACCGGTCCGCACCGCTGGGGACCGTGATGCCCAGGTCGAAGCCGATCGTGGCGCTCTGGCCCTGGGCCAGCGGGGCGGGCAGGGTGATCTGGAGGGCCGTGCAGCCGACCGAGAGGGCGCCCGCGGTGCCGCCGGTGACGTTGGTGACCGAGATCGGCATGGCGGCGCAGGTGCCGTGGTAGTTGTCCCACAGCCGCAGGTACACCTCGCCGAGCGCGGTGGCCGAGGCGTTGGTGAAGGTCGCGCTCTCGTGACCGGTCCAGCCGGTGCCGCTCGCGTTGCTGGTGAGGTTCACCGTGTAGGCGGGCGCGGACGGGGTGCGCGTGGAGTCCCCGGGCGGGGTGGTGCCGCCGGAGGTGTCGAGGGCGACGTCGTCGACCACGAAGCTGGTCTTGAGGCTGGAGTCCTCGGTGCCGGTGAAGGCGAGGCTCACGGTCTGGCCCGCGAAGGCCGACACGTCCAGCGACTTCTGCACGTAGCCGGTGTTCTTGTCGAGGTTGGAGTACGTCGCCAGCGTCGTGGTGCCGATCTTCGCCGTCAGCTTGTCGTACTTCGTGGACGTGGTCGTCTCGGCCGTGTCGATGTGCAGCCAGAAGGTGAGGGTGGCGGTGCTGCACCCGGAGGGGATCGTGACGCTCTGGGAGAGGGTGTCGGTGTGGGTGCTGCCGACGCCGTTCAGCCAGGCGAACGAGGTGCCGCCGTGGGCGCTCTGCCCGGTGCGGTTGGTGATGATGCCGGTCTGCGACTGGGTCCAGGGCGAAGTGCCACTCTCGAAACCGCCGTTGGCGACGACCTGGGTCGGGGTGCAGGCGGCGGCGACCGGGGCGGGCCGGGGTGCGGCCGTCGCCGGGCCGCCGGAGAGCGTGGCGGCGGTCAGCGCCGCGACGGCGAGTGCCGTCGCGGCGAGGGTCTTGTGGGGGGTCGTTCTCACTCGGAACTCCTTTGAGACGGCCGGGATGACGGCCTGCTCGGTGGCGGCCCGACCGGCTCGGGTGGGCCGGCGGGCAGCCGCGGGCTGCGCGCATCGCTCGCGCGATCGCTGGGGTGAGATGTCTGGCCCGTCCCCTTGGGTCGGGGGACGCAGGCGGAAGCCTGGCAGACGTGACCGGGACATGCCATCCGGGATTGGTAAAGGTGTTGCCAGCTGTTCCCCACCTCCCCGCCCGGGAGTGAAGTCCAGGCGGCGGGAGGGGTGTTGGCAGCTCAGGTGGTGGTGCGGGCCGCGAGGGCGGCCAGCGCCGAACGGCTGGCGACGCCCGTCTTGCGGAAGATGTGCGAGAGGTGGGTGTCGACCGTGCGCGGGCTCAGGTAGAGCCGGGCCGCGATCGCCGGGGTGGTGAGGCCCTCCGTCACCAGGGCCGCGATCTCCCGCTCGCGCGGGGTCAGCCCGGGCAGGGCGGGAGCGGGGGGTGCGGGCGCGGGGCGGGCGGAGAGGGAGGCGGTGTGGGCGTGGGGTCCGGGGCCGGAGGCGTCGGCGGGCCGGGGCGGGGGAGCGGCGGACGGGGCGAGCGTCGCGAGCGGCCGCGGGACCGCGGGCGCCGGGGGGAACAGGTCCGCGAGTCCCGTCAGCAGGCGGGAGCCCCCCGCCTCGGCCATCCCGCGGCCCCGCTCCCACGGGCCCGCCGCCGCGCCGGGATCGCCGGCCTGCGCCGTCAACGACGCGCCGATCAGCAGCGCCTGGGCCTCCCAGAGGGTCGCGCCCGCGCGCGCGGCCTCCTCGGCCGCCCGGGCGTACTGCCGCGCCGCGGCGGCGGGCTCTCCGCGGCCGGCCAGTACCTGGCCGGCGCTGCGCAGGGCCGAGGCCCGCTGGCCGGGCAGCCCGAGGCGTTCCGCGTCCCGCCCGGCCAGCGCGGCCCACCCGGTGGCGGCGGCCAGGTCCCCGGTGGTGACCGCGGCGGTGACCAGGGCCTCCAGCAGCAGGGGGCGCATCGAGGGTTGGAGGCCCGCCAGTTCCGGCCCGCCGCCCACCCGCAGCATCGCGGCGCGGGCCCGGACCGGGTCACCGCTGTGCAGGGCGGCGTAGCTCATCACGTACCACACCAGCGAGCTCCACCAGCTGGTCGACGGTCCGGCGAGGGCGACCGCCTCCTCGGCGACGGTGAGGGAGGTGCGGTCGCCCGGCGGCAGGGACGCGATCAGCACCTGTGCCTTGCTCGCCAGGGCCAGGGCGAGGAGTTGGTCGCTGCCGATGCCGCGGGCGATGCTCTCCGCCTCGTCCGCCTGGTCCAGGGCGGTGCCGAGCCGGCAGGTGTTCATGTGGACGGCCGCCTTGCACAGCAGCAGGTGCGCCATGATGTGCAGGGGGCCGCTGCGGCGGGCGACGGTCAGTCCGCGATCGGCGTGCCGCTCCGCGTCCTCGAACCGCTCCAGGTAGTACTCCGCCAGGCTCAGCCGGGACAACGGCTCGCACATGTCGGCGAGTTCGTGGTCGGCCAGCGCGTCCACGCGGGCGGCGGCGCGGTCGATGAAGCCCAAAGCGGTGCTCACGTTCCCGCCGTACGCCTCGCCCAGCGCCGAGATCGCCAGCGCGCCCGCGGCGGCCGGGGCGTCACCGAGCCGCTCCGCCAGGTGGAAGGTCCGCTCCACGGTGCCCCGCACCTCCGCGTAGTCCAGGGAGTGCGGCGTCGACGAACTGAGTTCGAGTCCGAGGGCGAGCATCGCGGCCGGCCGCGGCGCGGGCCGCCGGTCCAGCTCGCGCCGCAGCAGTGCGACCGCGGCCCCGTAGTGGCCGAGGTGTCGCTCCATCGAGGCGCACAGGGTCACGGCATCGGCCCGCACCCGGTCGTCCTCGCCGGCGGACGTCTGCGCGATCAGCTCCCGCAACAGGTCGCGGCTCTCGCGCAGTTCGCCGCAGACGCTCAGCGCCCGCGCCCGCCGCAACAGCAGGTCCAGCCGGCGCTCCGTGTGGCCGGGGGCGTCCGGCAGCACCCGCAGCACCACCTCCAGCCAGTGGGCGCAGCTGGCCGGGGCGGTGGTCTCCGACTGCCCCGCCGCCTCCAGCAGGACCGCGGCCAGCTCCGGGTCCCACCCGGTCAGGGCCCGCTCGACGTGCGGGGCCCGCGCGGCGGCCGAGGTGCCGGCCCGGGCCAGGGCGGCGGCGGCCCGCCGGTGCATCCCCGTGCGCCGCCGGTGCTCGGTGTGCTCGTGGACCACGGTCCGCAGCACCGGGTGGCGCAGCGACCAGCTGCCGCCGGGCGCGGGGCGCAGCAGGTCCCGCCGGGCCAGTACGGCCAGGTCCGCGTCGAGCACGGCGGCGTCCGGAGCTTCGGCGACGACCGCCAGCAGCGCGGGCGTGGCGCGGTCCCCGAGCACGGCGACGGCCTCGGCCGTGCGGCGCTGGGCGGCGGTGAGCGGGGTGAGTTCGTCGAGGAGCAGCGCGCTGAGGTCGCCGGTGGGCAGCGCCGGGCCGGGCTGCTGCTGGAGCAGGGCCAGGAAGTAGAGCGGGTTGCCCTCGCTCGCGGCGTACAGCCGGGCGGCGCGGGCCGGCGGCAGCCCCGGTGCGAGGTGCTCCACGCAGACGCGCTCGTCGAGGGGGCCGAGGTCCAGCCGCAGTACGGCGCCGGTGTCGGCGCCCCGGGTGAGCGCGGCGGCGAGGGAGGGCGAGGTCTGGCGGTCGCGCCGGGCCACGACGATCGTGACGGGGGCGCGCAGCGGGTGCCGCACGAGGTGGTCCAGCAGCTCCAGGGAGGCCGGGTCGGCCCAGTGGAGGTCGTCGAGGGCGATGAGGAGGCCGCGTCCGCCGCCGTGCTCGCCGCCGAGGGCGCCGAGCAGCCGGGCCACCGCGCGGTGCAGGGAGAACCGGTCCGCCGGGGCCGAGGTGTCCCGCCGGTCCCGGGCCCGAGCACCCGGACCCGTACGTTCCGCGCCCCCCTCCGCCGTCGCTCCCGCCGCCGCGAGCGCGCTCGGGCCGGAACCCGGTCCCGGCTCGTGGTCACTGCCCCAGCCCGTACCGGGGCCTGAGCCCACGCCCACGCCCGCGTCCGGCCCGTGTTCCGCGGTCGCGGAGACCCCGTACAGGACGGGCCCCACCGGCTCGGCCTCGGCCGCCACCGCGCGCAGCGACTCCGGATCCAGATCGGCGAAGGCGTCGGTGAACAGGCGGAAGGGAATGTGCTGTTCGTATTCGGTGGCCCGGCCGCGCAGCACGGTCAGGCCGCGGTCGCGGGCCCGCGCGCAGACCTCGGTGAGCAGCCGGCTCTTGCCGATCCCGGCCGCGCCGACGAGGTCGACGACGGTCGGCACGCCGGCGCGCCCGTCGAGCACCCGGTCCAGCCGGTCCAGCTCGGCCCCCCGGCCGAGCAACACGGTCCCGTGCGTCATGGCCCCACCCCCCGGTGTCCGTTACCCGCACCGCTGTCCGCTACCCGCATTCGGGGCCGGGGATACGTAGGCGGTCCTACGGATGCCGCGACGCGGGCGCCGCTGTCAGCATCGAGGGGGCCGGGAACGCCGGAGTGGGGGCCGGACGGTCCCGGCCGCCATTCGACGACGTACCTGGTGACCCACCCGGTGTCGTACCGCGTGCGGTCCCGATGACGCACCGGTGCCCCGACCCGACACCGCGCCCGACGAGGAGTCCGCATGCCCCGATTACGCGCGTTCGCCGTTCCGCTCCTGACCGCTCCGCTGCTCGCCCTCACGGCGTGCTCCGGCTCGGGCTCCGATTCGGGCGCGGGACTGGGCCTGGGCCTGGGACCGGACCGTGCCACCCCGTCCGCCTCCGCGTCGGCCTCGGCGTCGCCCTCCGCGTCCGCTCCGCCCACTCCCTCGCCCTCTCCCTCCGGTCCCGCCCCCGGCACCCTGCCGGTGCCCACCGGCGTGGCGTCCCGACCGTGCACGCCCATCGCCTCCCTGGACGCGGCGGGCCTGGGCGCCTACATCAAGGCCCTGCGGGCCAGCGACCGCACGACCTCCTCGTACTCGGCGCTCTTCATGGTCGACACCGGGGTGTACCTGCGGCTGAAGGACGCCCAGCGCCCGTGCGAGCCGATCCGGGTGCGGCTCAGCCACTTCCGGGTGCACCTCGCCAAGGCGACGCCGGGATCCTCGACGGGGGGCTTCGCCTTCACCTACACGCCCCTCGCAACCCTCACCGTCTCGGCCGGCCCGGGCGACGGCTTCGCCGAGGGCAGCAAGCCCCCGGGCACCGAGAAGTGCGGCGGCACGCTGTCGGTCTCGTACCTGGGGGACGAGGTGACGGCCCGGGAGTTGCCGTCCCAGCTGCAGTTCCCGAAGACGGACTCCACGCTGGACTGGACGCTGGCCGACGTCTCCGCGGACCGGGTGCTGGACGCCGTCTTCAAGCCCCCGGCCGACTCGGGCTCCTGCTGACGGGGCGGGCTCCCGCGGACGACGGCCCGGGCTCCCGCTGACGACGCGGGGCGGCGCACCGCGGGGGTGCGCGCCGCCGGTCGGCCGCGTGGGTCGGGCGGGCCTGCCCAACGGCCCACCCGGGTTGCGGGGCGCCCCGGGGACTGTTGGGTTGGCAGGGAGACCGCGCGGCCGACCGGGGCCCGCGCGGCCGGGCGAGCGGAGACACGTCGTGGCCAAGGCCTATCTGGTGGGTGCGGGGATCGCTTCCCTGTCAGCGGCGGCGCTGCTGATCAGGGAGGGCGGCTTCGAGGGCGCGGACATCACGATCCTGGAGGCCCAGGGACGTACCGGCGGGAGCCTCGACGCGGCGGGCGACCCGGACACCGGCTACACCATGCGCGGCGGACGGATGTTCGAGCTGCACTTCGAGTGCACCTACGACCTGCTCGCCTCCATCCCCTCGCTCGACGCACCCGACACCTCCGTCACCGAGGACACCTTCGCCTTCCACGAGGACTTCGCGTGGAACGACAAGGCGCGCCTGGTCGACGCCACCGGTCGACCGGTCGCCACCCGTTCCATGGGCTTCTCCGAGCGCGACCGGCTCGACCTGGTCGCCTGCGTGGGCACCCCCGAGTCGCGCCTCGACGGCAAGCGCATCTCCGACTGCTTCGCACCGGAGTTCTTCACCACGAACTTCTGGTACATGTGGTGCACGACCTTCGCCTTCGAGCCCTGGCACTCGGCGATCGAGTTCCGGCGCTACCTCAACCGATTCGTCCACCTCTTCAAGACCTTCGACACCATGTCGGGCATCTACCGCACCCGCTTCAACCAGTACGACTCGATCGTGCGCCCGCTCCAGGCCTGGCTGCGGACCAAGGGCGTCCGCTTCACCATGGACACCACCGTCACCGACGTCGAGCTGGCCGACGGCGACGGCATCACCGCCACCGCCCTGGTCCTCGCGCCGGCCGGCGGCGCCGTCGAGCGGATCGCGCTCGCGCCCGAGGACCTCGTCCTGGTCACCAACGGCTCGATGACCGCGAACTCGACCCTGGGCACCACCGACACCCCCGCCGTGCTGGACACCTCCGCGCCGGACGCCTCGTGGCGGCTGTGGCACACCCTCGCGGCCAAACGTCCCCACCTGGGCGACCCCTCGGTCTTCGACACCTCCGTCGCGGACTCCACCTGGGGGTCGTTCACCGTCACCACCAAGGACCCGACGTTCTTCAAGGCCATGGAGGAGTTCTCCGGCAGCGAGGCCGGCAAGGGCGGGCTGATCACCTTCAAGGACTCGGGCTGGCTGCTGACCATCGTGCTCAACCACCAGCCGCACTTCCACGAGCAGCCCGACGACACCTACGTCTGGTGGGGCTACGCCCTCTTCCCGGACAAGCCCGGCGACCACGTGCACAAGACGATGGCCGCCTGCACGGGCCGGGAGATCCTGTCCGAGGTGCTCGGGCACCTGCGCCTCGCGCAGAGCGAGCAGATCCTCGAATCCTCGGTCGTGCGGCCCGCGCTGATGCCCTACATCACCAGCCAGTTCCTGGTCCGCAAGGCCGGTGACCGGCCGCAGGTCGTCCCCGAGGGCTCCACCAACCTGGCCTTCATCGGGCAGTACGCCGAGGTCCCCGACGACGTGGTGTTCACCGTCGAGTACTCGGTGCGCACCGCCTGGACCGCGGTGGCGGAGCTGCTGCACCTCGACCGGCGGCCGCCGCCGGTGTACAAGGGCGGCCACGACCCCAAGGTGCTGCTGGAAGCGCTGCACACCATGCACCGGCGCTGAGCCGGGCGCGGGCGGGGGTCCCCGTACGGCGACCCCCGCCCGCCCGCCCGCCCGCCCGATCGAGCGGAGCGGCCCCCGGTCCCGTACCGGGGGCCGTTCGCGTGGGCCGCGGGCCCGCGCCTCCCCCGACTGGCGGACCGTCAGCCGACACTCCGTCACCCCATCGGTGTGCCCGCCTCGCGCGCGCCCCTCCGATCCGCCAGGGTGATGATCATCGGCCGCCCGGCCCGCCTCCCCGGCGTCATCCGGCGGTGCACCCACCCTTCCCGCCCGGAGGACACCTTGCAGAGCCCGCCCTCCCCGCACCACCCCTCCCGCCGCCACGTCGTACGGGCCGGGGCCGGTGCCGCGGCCGTGCTCGCCGTGGGCGTCTGTCCCGCACCGGCGACGGCCGCGCCCCCGGCCGCGCCGGGCATCCCGGCGGCCCCCCGGGCCGCGGCGCCCGACCTGCCCCTGCGGGCCGACACCACCACCCAGGGCGACGTCCTCGCGGGCTTCCGCAAGGACCACGTCTGCCTGCTGCTCATCCACTTCCACGCGCCCGCCAAGGGCCGGAACTGGCTCGGCAAGCTCGTTCCCCAGCTGTCCACCACGGACAAGGTCACCCGCTTCAACAGCGACTTCAGCGCCGCGCGCCACCTGCGCAACGGGGTCGACCCGGCCGCGATGTCGGCCTCCTGGGTCGGCGTGAGCCTCACGTACCCCGGCCTGAGCGCGCTCGCGGAGAAGGACCCCTTCCCCGCCGTCCTCGCGGGCAGCACCGCCGAGGCCTTCCGCGAGGGCGCCGCCGGCCGCGCGGAGGAGCTGGGGGACACCGGGGACAGCGCCCCCGAAGCGTGGCTCTTCGGGGCCGGGGGCGAGGAGGTGCACGCCGTCCTCACCCTGGCCGCGGACGATCCCAAGAGCCTGGCCGACGCCGTCGGCCGGCACGGCCGCGCGCTCGACCGCGCCGACGCCGAGGTCGTCTTCCGCCAGGACGGCGCCACCCTGCCCGGCGCGCTGCGCGGACACGAGCACTTCGGCTTCCTCGACGCCATCAGCCAGCCCGGAGTACGCGGCTTCGACGCGCCCGACCCCGTCAACGGCACGGGCGTGCGCGGCAAGCCCGGCTCCCGACTGGTCCCGGCCGGCGAGTTCGTGGTCGGGCAGGAACGCGTCGGCGCCCGCCCCGCCGGGCTGCCCGCATGGGCCACCGGTGGCTCGTTCACCGTCGTGCGGCGCCTCGCGCAGGACGTCGCGGGCTGGTGGGAGCAGGCCGCGGAGTGCCTGGCGGAGCTGAAGCGGTCCGGAGCGGCGCCCGCCGACGCGACCACGGCCTGGCTCGCTTCCCGGATGGTCGGCCGTTGGCCCGGCGGCGCGCCGGTCGCCACCTGCCCGGCCGCCGAACGCGTGCCGCTGCCCGGCGAGGACATCGACGGAATGCTCGACTTCCGCGAGGACCCGCAGGGCTGGACCACGCCCCTGTTCTCCCACATCCGCAAGAGCAACCCCCGCGCCGGCCTCACCACGGCCCCCGGCCGGCCGCCGCTGGCCGCCTCCGTCCTGGACAACCGCCGCATCATCCGGCGCGGCATCCCCTTCGGCCCGCCGCTCGGCCCCGGAGTCGGTCCTGGGGGCTCCGTCGCCGGGGCCGGATCCCCCGACGACGCCCCGCGCGGACTGCTCTTCATCAGCCACCAGGCCGACCTCGTCGAGCAGTTCGAGTTCATCGCGAAGCGCTGGGTCAACAACGCGGACTTCCCCCCGGCCCGCCATCCGCTCCCCGGCGCCGACCCGGTCATCGGATCCGGCTCCGCGGCGACCTTCGAGTGCCCCTCGGCGAGCGGTGGCCGCGCCACCACCCTCACCTTCCGCCGGTACGTCCGCACCGAGGGCACGGTGTACGCCTTCACCCCGTCACTGCCCACCCTGCGCGCCCTCGCCGCGGGCCGGCTCGACACCGCCATCGAGGTCCACCCCGGCACCGTGCTGCGCCCCGGCGACGTCCTGGACGCGGGCGCCGCCCGGCTGGCCCTGGAGTCCAACGGGGACCTCGTCCTGCGGGGCGGCGACGACCGGACCCTGTGGAGCGCGGGCACCTCCGGAGCGGGCGCCGAGGCGCACTTCTCCGCCGACGGGGAGCTGAGCGTGCGCACCGAGGCCGGGGCGGTGAGCTGGTCCTCCAAGACCGCCGGTCACCCGGGCGCCCGCCTCCTCGTCCGCCCCACGGGCGACGTGGTCCTGCTCCAGGGCGGTACGACGCTGTGGCGCGCCGCGGGGGCGACCCCGGCGACCCCGGTGACCCCGGCGACCCCGACCACCCCTGCGACCCCGGCCACCTGAGGGCGCCGCCGCCGGGACCGTACGTCGTCGGTCCCGGCGGTCCCGGCGGCTCAGTCGGTGGGGGAGCGGTCCGAGACGGAGACCAGCAGGACGCGGGTGTCCGCGCTGGTCGCGCGCCAGCGGTGACGCACCCCGCCGGTGAGGTAGAGGGTGTCGCCCCGGCCGAGGCGGTACGTGCGCCCCTCGGCCTCGACCTCGGCCGCGCCGTCCGCGACGTACATCAACTCGTCGCCCCGGTGCGTGAATTCGCGGTCGGCCCGCTGTGCGCCCGTGAACTCCAGGGCGTGCATCTGGTGGTGACCGCGGACCAGGGGGCGGACCCCGCCGTCGGAGGCCAGGCCCGCGTCCTCCCGGGCCCGGACCACGTCCACGGAGCGGTCCGCGGCGTCGGCGGCGGCGAGGAGCTCCACGGCGGTGGTGCGCAGGCCGTCCGCGATCCGCTGGAGCGAGCGCATGCTGGGCCGGGCGCGCTCGTTCTCGATCTGGCTGAGGAAGGGCACGGACAGGCCGCTGCGCTCCGCGACCGCGGCCAGCGTGAGGTCGAGGGCCCGCCGGCGGCGGCGCACGGCGCCACCGAGTCCAGGGCTCGCCGCACCGCCCGCGGCGGGTTTCTCCGTCATGATCGCGTCCTCCCCGGGTCACCTTACGTGCGGCCGGGCGATGTTTCGTACGCCCGTCACACAGCTGACACAACGGGCCCCTACCTTCGAACTCGTTCGAGTTCATCAAAGAAAGTTTGAGGAGGGGTAGTCGTGCCCACCGTCGACCAGAACCAGCGCCGCCGCCGCGGCACCGGTCTCATCGCCCTGGATCCCGACGCGGCGTTCGAGGGCCACACCCTCTACGCACCGCTGACCGGCGGCGGCGAGGTGTACCTGGTGAACCTGCGCGGCGAGACCGTGCACACCTGGAAACTGCCGCACCGCCCCGGCCGCCACGCCCGGATCCTGCCCGGCGGTCTCCTCGCCTACAACGGGGTCCTGCCCGACGAGGACGCCCTCTTCCCGATGTGGCACAAGTACCGCGGCGGCGTCATGGGCGTCCACGCACCCGACGGGACGGTGCTGCGCGAACACCGCGACCCGCTCCAGCACCACGACGCCCACCACCTGGACGACGGCGGGATCCTCTACACCGCCCTCGAACCCCTGACCGGCCGCGAGGCGGCCGCCGTCCGCGGCGGCGCCGCCGGTTCCGAAGCGGACGGCACCGTGTGGGCCGACACGATCAAGCAGGTCGACGCCGCGGGCAACGAGGTGTGGTCCTGGCGCGCGGCCGAACACCTGGACCGCGACGCGTACCCGCTGCACCCCGACTACGCCAGGGAGCACTGGCCGCTGATCAACTCCGTGGTCCCGCTCGCGGACGGCAACGTCCTCGCCAGCCTCCGCAGCGCGTCCGCCGTCGTGATCATCAGCCAGGAGACCGGCGAGGTCCTGTGGCGCACCGAGCCGGGCACCGTATCCCAGCAGCACCAACCCACCGAACTGGCCGACGGCAACCTGCTGGTCTTCGACAACGGGGTGTTCCGCCCGGGGCACGACGTCCCCTACTCGCGGGTGATCGAGATCGACCGCGGCTCCGGGAAGGTGGTGTGGGAGTACCACGACCCCGCCAAGGAGTCCTTCTTCGCCCCCTTCATGGGCGCCGCGCAACGCCTCCCCAACGGCAACACGCTGATCACCGACTCGCCGGCCGGGCGCCTCTTCGAGGTCACCGCCGAGGGCGTGCTGGTCTGGGAGTTCGTCGTCCCGCAGTTCGGCGGATACGAGGAGTCCGAGGTCCGCGCCCTCTTCCCCGCCGAGCCGAACGCGGTCTTCCGCGCCTACCGCTACGCGGCCGACGAACTGCCCTGGCTGGAGTCCGGATCATGAGTACGACGCCCACGCCCGCCGCGTCCCCCACCGTGCCCACGGCGAACCACGGCGCGCCCCCGGCGGCCCCACCGGCCTCCGCGACGACGCCCGACCCCGTCGACGAGCGGATACCCCTGCGGCGCCTCGCCCCGCTCGCCGTCCAGCACGTCCTCGCCATGGCCGCCGCGCCCGTCTCCACCGTCTTCCTCACCGCGGGCGCCCTGCGGCTGACCGGCGCGCAGAGCGCCGCCCTGCTCAGCGCGGTGCTCGTGCTGTCCGGCGCCGGATCGCTGCTCCAGTCCCTCGGCATCTGGAAGTTCGGGGCGCGGCTGCCGTTCGTCATGCTCCCCGGCGGCGCCGCCACCGCGCTGTTCATCCAGACCGCCAAGGACCACGGCCCGGCCGTCGCCTCCGGCTCGGTGCTCCTGGCCGCCGCGCTGCTCCTGGCGGTGGTCCCGCTGTACGCCCGCATCGTGCGGCTCTTCCCGCCCCTGGTCATGGGGGTCACCGTGCTGCTGATCGGGATCGCCATGATCCGCGTCGCCGCCCAGCTCATCACCGGGCCGACCGGGAACCCGCCGCCGCGGGCCGTGGTCCTGGCGGGCGTCACGGTGGCGGCGACCCTGGCCGCGTACCTCCTCCTGCGCGGCGTCTGGCGCCAGAGCGCGGTCCTCATCGGCATGGCCGCCGGGACCCTGATCGCGGTGGCGACGGGACTCGGGACCTTCGCCCCGGCCGCGGGCAGCGGCTTCGCCCTGCCCCACCCCTTCCCCTACGGGACGCCACGGTTCGACCTCCTCGCGGCCCTGCCCCTGCTCCTGTTCAGCCTCACCACCCTGGCCGAGATCACCGGCCAGAGCGTCCTCAACAGCGAGACGGTCGGCCGCGCGGCCGACCCGGGCCGCGACGTCCCGAAGATCGCCCGCGCCGACGCACTGACCTCGCTCTTCGCCGGCGTGCTCGGTACATCCCTGATGGTGACCAGCTCGGAGAACATCGGCATCGGCCGGCTGACCGGCGTCCGCAGCCGGTTCGTCACCGCCGCGGCCGGCGGCCTCCTCGTCGCCCTGGGCCTGCTCTCCCCGCTCTCCCGCGCGGTCGCGGGCCTGCCGCCGGCGGTGGTGGGAGGTTCCGCCCTCGTCGTCTACGCGGTGATCGCCGTCATGGGCGTCCAGATGCTCGCGCGCGCCGACCTGGCCGAGGGGAGCCGGTCGATGGTCGCCGCCCTCGCCCTCGCCGTGGGCCTCCTCCCGGTGCTCGCCCCGAACCTGTACGGGGCCTTCCCGGGCTGGGTCCGTACCGTCCTCGGCTCCGGCGTGGTCGCGGGCACGCTGGCGGCCGTCCTGCTCCACGCCCTCTTCGCCGCGAGGCGTTCCGATCGGTCAGGAACGGAGAAGCCGGAGCGGATCCCGAGTACCTAGCGTGGAGGCCATGGACATCAACCTTTCGCAAGCCTTCATCGCCGTCGACGACCACGACGCGGCGATCGCCTTCTACCGGGACGTGCTCGGCCTGGAGGTGCGGGGCGACGTCGCGGCGCACGGGATGCGGTGGGTGACGGTCGGCGCGCCGTCACAGCCCGACGTGGACATCGTCCTCGAACCGCCGCTCGCGCACCCGAACGCCTCGGCCGCCGACCGCGAGGCGGTGGCCGACCTGCTGGCCAAGGGCCTGCTGCGCGGGGTCGTCTTCCGCACCGACGACTGCGACGCCGTCTTCGAGCGGATCCGCGCCGCCGGCGGCGAGGTGGTGCAGGAGCCGATCGACCAACCGTACGGCGTCCGCGATTGCGCCTTCCGCGACCCGGCCGGGAACATGCTGCGCTTCAGCCAGGCGCGGGGGCGCTGACCCGGGCCCCGTGAACGGGCGCCCCCGCCCCGGCCGGCGCCCGCCGATCGGGGCGGGCGGGCGGCCGATCGGGTAGACAGGGGGAACCGGGTACGGCAGGGGGAGCGGACCGGCGCCGCGACCGCGCCGACGCAGCAGAGCAGCAGAGCAGCAGAGCAGCAGACATGGAGAGACGATGAGCAAGCGCACGAGGACGGACGCGCAGTCGCCTGCGCCGCACGGCGCCGACAGCCACGACCTGATCCGCGTGCACGGCGCGCGCGTGAACAACCTCAAGGACATCAGCGTCGAGATCCCCAAGCGCCGCCTGACGGTCTTCACGGGGGTCTCCGGCTCGGGCAAGAGCTCGCTGGTCTTCGGCACGATCGCCGCGGAGTCGCAGCGGCTGATCAACGAGACCTACAGCGCCTTCGTCCAGGGCTTCATGCCCACGACGGCCCGCCCGGAGGTCGACGTCCTGCACGGGCTGACGACCGCGATCATCGTCGACCAGCAGCGGATGGGCGCCGACCCCCGCTCCACGGTCGGCACCGCCACCGACGCGAACGCCATGCTGCGCATCCTCTTCAGCCGCCTCGGCACGCCGCACATCGGCCCGCCCGGCGCGTACGCCTTCAACGTCCCCTCCGTCCGGGCCAGCGGCGCCATCACCGTCGAGCGCGGCGCGAAGAAGACGGTGAAGGCCACCTTCCAGCGCACGGGCGGCATGTGCGTGCGCTGCGAGGGCCGGGGCGCGGTCTCCGACATCGACCTGACCCAGCTCTACGACGACTCGAAGTCCCTCGCCGAAGGGGCGTTCACCATCCCCGGCTGGAAGTCGGACAGCTTCTGGACCGTGCGCGTCTACGCCGAGTCGGGCCTCCTCGACCCGCACAAGCCGATCGCGAAGTTCACGAAGAAGGAGATGCAGGACTTCCTCTACCGGGAGCCGACCAAGGTGAAGGTCGAGGGCGTCAACCTCACCTACGAGGGACTGATCCCCAAGATCCAGAAGTCGATGCTGTCCAAGGACCGCGAGGCGATGCAGCCGCACATCCGCGAGTTCGTGGACCGCGCGGTCACCTTCACCACCTGTCCCGAGTGCGACGGCACCCGGCTCAGCGCCGAGGCCCGCTCGTCGAAGATCAAGAAGATCAGCATCGCCGACGCCTGCGCCCTCCAGATCAGCGACCTCGCCGCATGGGTGCACGGCCTCGACGAACCCTCGGTGGCGCCGCTGCTCGCCACGCTGCGCCAGACCCTGGACTCCTTCACGGAGATCGGGCTGGGCTACCTCTCCCTCGACCGGCCGTCGGGCACGCTCTCGGGGGGCGAGGCGCAGCGCGTCAAGATGGTCCGCCACCTCGGGTCCCCCCTCACCGACGTCACCTACGTCTTCGACGAGCCCACCACGGGCCTGCACCCCCACGACATCCAGCGGATGAACGACCTGCTCCTGCGGCTGCGGGACAAGGGCAACACCGTGCTCGTCGTGGAGCACAAGCCGGAGACCATCGCGATCGCCGACCACGTCGTCGACCTCGGCCCCGGCGCCGGTGCGGGCGGCGGCACCGTCTGCTTCGAGGGCACCGTCGAGGGCCTGCGGGCGGGCACTACCGTCACCGGCCGCCACTTCGACGACCGGGCCGCGGTCAAGGCCGCGGTGCGCGAGCGCACCGGGACCCTGGAGATCCGCGGCGCGCGCACGCACAACCTCAAGGGCGTCGACGTCGACGTCCCGCTCGGGGTGCTGACCGTCGTCACCGGCGTGGCGGGTTCCGGCAAGAGCTCCCTCGTCCACGGTTCGATCCCGCGCGGCGCCGCGGTGGTCCACGTCGACCAGGGCGCGATCCGCGGCTCGCGGCGCAGCAACCCGGCGACGTACACGGGCCTGCTCGACCCGATCCGCAAGGCCTTCGCCAAGGCCAACGGGGTGAAGCCGGCGTTGTTCAGCGCCAACTCCGAGGGCGCGTGCCCCGCCTGCAACGGCGCCGGAGTGATCTACACCGACCTGGCGATGATGGCCGGGGTCGCCAGCGTCTGCGAGGACTGCGAGGGCAAGCGGTTCGACGCGTCCGTCCTCGACTACCACCTCGGCGGCCGCGACATCAGCGAGGTGCTCGCGATGTCGGTGACCGAGGCGCGGGAGTTCTTCGGCGACGGCGAGGCGCGCACACCGGCCGCGCACGCCGTCCTGGTCCGGCTCGCCGACGTCGGGCTCGGTTACCTCAGCCTCGGTCAGCCGCTGACCACGCTGTCCGGCGGTGAGCGTCAGCGGCTCAAGCTGGCGACGCACATGGCGGAGAAGGGCGGGGTCTACGTCCTCGACGAGCCGACCGCGGGCCTCCATCTCGCCGACGTCGAGCAACTGCTCGGCCTGCTGGACCGGCTGGTGGACTCCGGCAAGTCGGTCATCGTCGTCGAGCACCACCAGGCCGTCATGGCGCACGCCGACTGGATCATCGACCTCGGTCCGGGCGCCGGCCACGACGGCGGCCGGATCGTCTTCGAGGGCACCCCCGCCGACCTCGTCGCTGCCCGCAGTACCCTCACCGGCGAGCACCTCGCGGCCTACGTCGGCACCTGACGGCGGGCCGCGCCGGCCCACCCGGACGGCGTGACGCCGCGTCACCCGGGTGGGCCGGCCCCGCTGGCGGCCCCGCACGGCCCCCGGCTTGCTGGAGGCATGAGACAAGGACGACCGGCAGGCAGACCGGCAGGACGACCGACGACGCCCTCGGGGCAGAGCCTGAGCACCCCGCGGATGGCCGGACTGGCGGGGGTGCTCTTCGCGATCCTGCTCGCGGGAGCCATCGTGCTGGCCCGGATCGCCCTGCCCGAAGGGGGCGGCGCGGCCCGCATCGCGATCACCTCCGGCCAGCGGGACGCGGTGACGGCCGCCGTGGAACTCGTACCTTTCGCGGGCATCGCCTTCCTCTGGTTCATGGGGGCGCTGCGGGCGCACGGCGGTGACGCCGAGGACCGCTTCGTCTCCACCGTCTTCCTCGGCAGCGGCCTGGTCTTCGTCGCCTGCCTCTTCGGCGCCGCCGCGGCCGCCGGCACGGTGCTCGACGCCGACCAGCCCCAGGATTTCGGCCGCCACTTCTCCTACACCCTGCTCACCACCTACGCGATGCGGATGGCCGCCGTCTTCGTCCTCGCGACCTCGACCATCGGACGCAGGCTCGGGGTCTTCCCGCGACCGCTGGTCCTCCTCGGGACCCTCGCCGGTCTGGTGCTGCTGGTGGTCGGTTCCTCGGTTCCGTGGTCCGAGCTGGTGTTCCCGGCCTGGGCCCTGACGATCAGCCTGTACGTCCTGAAGTCGGGCCTGGCGGGCCCGCGGGCGCCCGGCCCCGCGCCCGACCTCGCCTCCGACCCCGCGGCCTGACCCGTGGCGCGTCCCGCCCCCGCCCGGCGTCACCCGCGGCGATTCACTCCGACGGAGGCGTTGGACGGGCCCCGCCCCGAACCGGCCCGCAGGCTGGTCCGGGGAAGCCGCGGGGGTCACCGAAAGGACCACACCTTGCTGAGGCTCGTCGTCGATCTCAACCGGTGCCAGGGATACGCGCAGTGCGCCTTCCTAGCCCCCGACGTCTTCGCGATGCACGGGGACGAAGGGCTGCTCTACGACCCACAGGCCCGGGCGGCCCAGCGCGAGCGCGTGCTCCAGGCCGCCGCCGCGTGCCCCGTACAAGCGATCCTCGTGGACGAACTCGACCTGGCCGCGACCGGCGCCGGCGCGGCCACCGGATCCGGGGAGGTCTCCGATGGCTGACAGCGCCCTCGAACAGCTCAAGCGGTCCGGCCGGATCGTCATCGTCGGTGCCTCGCTGGCCGGCCTGCGGGCCGCGGAAACCATGCGGGAGAAGGGCTTCGCCGGTTCGCTGACCCTGATCGGCGACGAGCCCCACGAGCCGTACGACCGCCCGCCCCTGTCCAAGGGGGTGCTGCTGGGCCGGGCCGACGCGGACCGCACCCTGCTGCCCCGGCGCCGCGACCTCGGCGCCGAGTGGCGCCTGGGCGTACCGGCCGACGGCCTCGACATGGCCGCCCGTACGGTCAGACTGGCGGACGGCGACGAGGTGCCCTACGACCGCCTGCTGATCGCCACCGGGGTGCGCGCCCGGCCCTGGCCGAACGAGGCCGAGCGCGAACTGGGCGGCGTCTTCACCCTGCGCACCCGCGATGACGGAGCGGCCCTGGCCCGGGCGCTCGCCGCCGGACCGAGCCGGGTCCTGGTCATCGGCGCCGGGTTCACCGGCTCCGAGATCGCCTCCGCCTGCCGCGAACGCGGCCTGGAGGTGACCGTCGCCGAACGCGGGAACGGCCCCCTGGTCGGCGCCCTGGGCGGCGTGATCGGCGCCGTCGCCGCCGAAATGCAGCGCGAGAACGGCGTGGACCTGCGCACCGGCGTCATGGTCACGGGCCTGGAGGGCGACTCGACCGGCCGCGTCCGGGCGGCGCACTTCTCCGACGGCACCACCCTGGAGTGCGACGTCGTGGTCGTCTCGCTCGGCGCCCAGCGCAACACCGAGTGGCTGACCGGCTCCGGGCTCGGGGCGGGCCCGCGCGGCATCGCCTGCGACGCGGGCTGCCGGGCCTTCGACATCCGGGGCATCGTCACCGACGACATCTACGTGGCGGGCGACGTGGCCCGCTCCCCGCACGCGCTCTTCGGCTACCAGTTCCTGTCCCTGGAGCACTGGGGCAACGCCGTGGCCCAGGCCGAGACCGCCGCCCACAACATGCTGAGCGAGAGCACCGAGCGCCGCCCGCACCTGTGGGTGCCCGCGTTCTGGTCCTCCCAGTTCGGGGTGAACATCAAATCCGTCGGGGTGCCCTCCATGGGCACCGAGATCATGATCGCCCAGGGCTCGCGCGCCGAGCGCCGCTTCACCGGCGTCTACGGCTACCAGGGCCGGGTGATCGGAGCGGTCACCTTCGACAACTCGCGCTGGCTCCAGTTCTACGAGCAGCAGATCGAGGCGACCGCCCCCTTCCCGCTCCCGTTCACCACCGTGGACCGCCGCCCGGAGGGCCAGAAGCCGATCCCCGCGGACTTCCCCGACCCCTCCGTGCCCACGCACGGCCCGACCATCACCCTCAGCGGGTACTCCCCGGCCGACCGCCGGATCACCTTCACCCCCGCCGGGCACTGACCCGCACGCCCACGGAGGACCCGCCATGAACGACGGCATCCTGAGCCAGATCCTGGACTACGCCAACCGCGCCAACCCGTACCCGCTGTACGAGGAGCTGCGCAAGACTCCCGTGTTCCACGACGGGACCGGGCCGTACGTCATCAGCACCTACCACGACATCCAGAGCCTGCTGCACGACCCGCGGCTCAGCTCCGACTCCCGCAACCTGACCGCCATGGCCGGCGACCCGCTGGCCGAGGGCGGGGGAGAGGAGGAGACCGCGCTGCCACCGAGCTTCCTGAAACTGGACCCGCCGGAACACGACCGGCTGCGCCGGATGACCAACAGGCCCTTCGGGCCGCCGCACTCCCCGCACCGCGTCGACGGGATGCGCGACGGGCTGCGGGGGATCGTCACCGGGCTCATCGACAACCTCGGCGACCCCGGGGAGATCGACCTGGTCGACCAGTTCGCCTACCCGTTCCCCGTCACGATGATCTGCCAACTGCTGGGCGTGCCCCGCGAGGACGAGGCCCGCTTCCACGTGTGGGCCGACACCCTGGCGGCGAGCCTGGACCCCGACCCGGACTCCGACCCGGTGGAGCGCCAGCGCAGCACCCACGACTCCCGGATGGAACTCGGCATGTACCTCGCCGGGTTGATCGAGGAGCGGCGCAAGAACCCGGGCGACGACATGCTCTCCCAACTGGCCGTCGGAAACGGCCCGGACGAGACCCTGTCCACCATGGAGCTGCTCAGCACGGCCGCCCTGCTGCTCATCGCCGGGCACGAGACCACGGTCAACCTGATCACCAACGGGATGCTGACGCTGCTGCGCAATCCGGACGTCCTGGCGCAGCTCCGCAAGGAGCCGGGGCTGGCGGTGCCGCTCGTCGAGGAGCTGCTGCGGTTCGAACCGCCCGTGCAGTTGCTGCCCCAACGCACGCCCCTCGTCGACATCGAGGTCCGCGGGGTCACCATCCCCAAGGGCTCCTCGATGTGGCTCATCCTGGCCTCCGGCAACCGGGACCCGGCCCGCTTCGAGCACCCGGACCGCTTCGACCCGTACCGCAAGGACATCCAGCACCTGGGCCTCGGCAGTGGCATCCACAGCTGCTTCGGCGCCCCGCTGGCGCGCCTGGAGGCGCAGCTCGCGCTGAGCGAGCTGGCCCGGCGGTTGGAGAACCCCCGGCTCCTGGAGGACCCGCCGCCGTACCGGCAGAACGCGGTGCTCCGCGGTCCCCGGCACCTGAGGATCGGCTGCGACGGGATCCGCCCCTGAGCGCGGGGACACGGGTGGGCGCTCACGCCTCCAGGCGTGCGCGCCACCAGTCCAGCGTCGCCCCGACCTGCTCGTCGAGGGGGGTGGCGCGCTGCGCGAAGCGCGCTTCGTAGGCCCGCGCGTCGATGACGAACGGCCGGTCGAACTGGTAGCGGACCTCCTTCAGTTCGCGGATCAGCGGCGAGAGGAGCGAGGCGACGCCGAGTACGGCGGACGGGAGCGGGCGCACGGCGACCGGTCCCGTCGCCGCCCGGGCGGCGAGGAGGTCGACCATCTCGCGGGTGGACCGCGGCGGCTCCGTGGGGACGTGCCAGGCGCGTCCCCACGCCCGCTCGTCGCCCGCGACCTCGACCAGGGCCCCGGCCACGTCCGGGAGGTAGCTCCAGCTGTGCGGGGCGTCCGGGTCCCCGAGGGCGGAGACCGGCTTGCCGCGCAGCACGCGCGGCACGACCCGGGCGGCCAGGTGCCCGCCGTCGGTCACGCCGGGGCCGAAGAAGTCCGAGGCCCGGACCTCGACCGCCTTGATCCGACCCTGCTCGTGGAGCGCCAGCGCCCGCTCCCAAACGGCCACCCGCACGCGGCCCTTGGGGCCGGTCGCCGCGAGCGGCAGCTCCTCGGTGAGGGGGCCGTCGACCGGACCGTAGCCGTAGAGGTTGCCCAGCATGACCAGGACGGCCCCGGTCGCCTCGGCGGTCGCGCACAGGGCTGCGGCCAGCGGGGGCCACGCGCTCGTCCAGCGGTGGTAGGGCGGGGCGGCGCAGCTGAAGACCGCGGCCGCGCCCCGCGCCGCCGCGATCAGTTGCTCGCCGTCCGCCGCGTCCAACGCGACGTGCTCGATGCCGGGTTCGGGGCTGCGGCCCGAGCGGGTGACGACGCGCACCGAGTGCCCCCGCTCGGCCAGCAGTCGGGCGGTGGCGGCCCCGGCGGGCCCGAATCCTACGACGACGTAATGGCTCACGGACGCACACTAGCGCGTGTGTGCGGGCCACTTGGGGTGGCGCCCGGCCGGTCGGCCCGTCCGGCCCTCAGCCTCCGTCGGTCCCGGTCCCGCCGCCGGTGCCCGGCCCTTCGGGCGGTGCGGTCCCGGCGCGGTGGACCAGGCGGTAGCCGTACGGGCGCTTGCGGCCCCGCTTCTCGGTGTAACGGACCCGCGCCCCGCGGAGCGCGGCCTCGACGAGGTCGTTGACGGCGGCGTTGCTCCGCCGGATCCGGGTGAGCTGGTCCCGGGTGAGGCCCGCGGCGCGGGCGGCGGTGCCGAGGTGCGCCTCCCGGGCGAGGGACCGCAGCAGGATGCCGAGGGCGAAGCCGTTGAGTCGTCCGTGCGGTGCCACCGGCAGGGAGGCGGCCAGGGCGGTGGCCGCCACCAGGGCCGCGTCGAAGGCGGGGTCCCGCCTCCAGCGGATCAGCAGGGCCTCCGAAACGCCCGCGGCGGCGGCGCACCCCGCGGGGCCCAGACCCATGGCGGCCGCGTGCAGGGCCCGGGCGCGGCGCGCACCGGTCTCCGCGATCAGGTCCGGCTGTCCGTGGACCGCGCCGATCAGGTCCTGTTCCAGCGCGTCCACGGCCGCCAGCCGGGCCACCACGCGCTCCGCCCAGCCCTCGGGCCGGGCCGCTGCCTCCAGTGCGGGGTCGTTCACGTTCCGCGCGCCTCCTGCCGGCCGTTCCGGTCGTCGGGCCCATTGTGCGGCTGCGGGCGGCCGCGCCGCGCGGGCGCCCGGCGCGCCGTTGCACGGTTCTCGGCCCGACCATCGTCTACAGTGCAGTAGACCGTCTACGCGATTGTAGTCGATCGGCTCGTCGGTGGGGCGCCGCACCAGCACCACCACCGCCATGTCGCTGACCGCCGCCCGACCACCCGAGAGGCCCGCCCATGGCTGCTTCCGTGACCGCCGCGACCGACCTGGCGGTCAACCTGCTCGACGCGCACGCGCTCCTGGCCGCCTTCGGCGTGGTGGGCATCGGGGTCGTGATGTTCGCCGAGACCGGGCTGCTGATCGGCTTCTTCCTGCCCGGGGACTCCCTGCTCTTCACCGCCGGCCTGCTGTGCGCGGGTCCGGCCGGAGCGGTCACGACGCTCTCGCTCCCGCTGGTCCTGGTAGCCGCCGTGGCCGGCGCGCTGGCCGGCGCCCAGTGCGGCTACCTGATCGGGCGCCGGGCGGGCGCGACCCTCCTCGCCCGCAGCCGGTCCCCGCGGCTGCACGAGGGGGCCGAACGGGCCGAGCGGTTGCTGGAGCGGTACGGCCACGCCAAGGCGATCGTGCTGGCCCGTTTCGTACCCGTGGTGCGCACCGTCCTGAACCCGCTCGCCGGAGCCCTGATGGTCCCGGCCCGCGCTTCACCCTCTGGCAGGTCGCCGGCGGGCTGGTGTGGACGCTGGGCCTGGTGCTCGCCGGCTACGGGCTCGGCTCCTCCGTCCCCGACGTCGACCGGTACCTGTTGCCGATCGTCGCCGCCATCGTCGCCCTGTCCCTGCTTCCCCTGGCGATCGAACTGCTCCGCTCCCGGCGGGCCGTCAAGCACCGGAACGGATCCACTGGATGACCACCGCGCACCTCCCTGCCTTCGCCCAACTGCCCCCGTACGTCCCCGCGCACGCCCTGGCGTACGACGGTTCGGGCGTCGACGGCCCCGCGTACGTCGACGTGACCGGGCTCGCCCACCGGGCCCCCGGCTGGCTCGACACCCTCGTCTCGGCCTGGTCGGCCTACGGGCTGGCGCTGTTCGCGGTGCTGATGGTCGTCGGCTGGTGGCGGGCCCGTCGCGCGGGCGCCCCCGCGGCGGTCACCGCCCTCGCGGCCGCGCCGATCACCCTCCTGGCCTTCGGCGTCGATGCCCTGCTGAAACTCGCCGTGCGCGAGGACCGGCCCTGCCGGACCCTCGCCGCCGTGACGCTGGAGGCGTGTCCCGCCCCCGGCGACTGGTCCTTCCCCAGCAACCACGCCGCCCTCGCGGCGGCGGCCGCCGTCGCCCTGCTCTTCGTCTCGCGCCGGCTCGGCGCCGTGGCCCTGGTCGCGGCGGCGCTGATGGCCGCCTCCCGGGTGTGGGTGGGCGTGCACTACCCGCACGACGTGCTGGCCGGCTGCCTCGTCGGCGCCGCGGTCGCCGCCGCGGCGGCCCGTACGGTGCGACGCCACCAGGGCGCACTGGCCGACCGGCTGAAGCGCGGCCCGCTGCGTCCACTGCTGGCCGCCGCATGACCCGTACCATCGCCGCCCGCCGCGCCGGGTGGCTGGCCCTGGTCGCCGCGTCGCTCCTCGCGCTGCTGGCGCTGTGGGTCGTGCGCGCCCCGGACCACCTGTTGCCCGCCGACGCGGGCCTGCACCGCTGGTCCGTGACGCACCGCCCGGCCTCCGCGGCGACCCTGGCCCGCGTGCTCACCGACACCGGCACCGGGTTCGTCCCGTACGTCCTGCTGCTCGTGGCCGGCTGGTACGCGGGGCGCACCACCCGGCGCGGGGCCCGCACTGCCGCGGCGCTGCTGCTGTGCCTCGGTGCGGGGCAGGTGGTGCGCTACGCGGTCATGGCGCTGGTCGCCCGCCCGCGCCCCGCGGTCGGTGACTGGGCCGCGCACGCCTCGGGGTGGTCCTTCCCCTCCGGCCACACCAGCACGGCCGCGATGACCGCCGGGCTGCTGGTCGCCGCGCTGTTCCTGCGCGGCTCCCGGGTGCCCCGCACCGCCGTGGTGCTCATCGGCCTGTGGGGCGCGGGGGTCGGCCTCAGCCGCGTCTACCTCGGGGTGCATTGGTTCACCGACGTGCTCGGCGGCTGGCTCTTCGCCACCGCGTGGCTCGCGCTCCTCGCCCACCTCTACCTGCGGCGCACCGGGGGGACCGCCTAGGCAGGAATGAAGGCGTCCTCGGGCGAGTCGTCGAGGACGAAGCCGTTGTCGAGACGGACGCGGACCGTCGCGCGCAGCCGCTGCTCCTGATAGGCGACCCAATGGGGCTCCAGGGCGGCGACCTTCTCCACCAACTGCTGCCGGCTCGCCGGGGGCATCTGCGGGCCGAAGTCCTCCAGGAGCGAGGAGAGCCGCAGGTACTCGGCCGCCTCCGGGCCCTGCCGGTCGTGGACGACCACCTGCTCGACGGTCCCCTCGACGCCCGCCGCCAGGGACAGCGATCCGATGACGGTCCCGGGCGATTCCGGGGACTCGCCCGTCACCGCGACCCAGTCGGTGAGTCTGGTGTCCGCCGCGAGTTTCACCCGCTGGCCTTCGTGGAGCGTCATGGATCCTTCGTTCGTTCCGTAGGGCGATCGTCGGTGCCATTGTCCAGGACCCGTGGCGGATGCCGGCTAGGGGGTGTCTGACGGATGTGCGTGGGGAAGGAGCGGTGTCCGGTGCGTGCTCTCGGCGCGGCGACCGGAAGTCCGTGTACTGGACGTACTCGGGCTTTCGGTCGGTGCGGCGAGAGTGCGTGCCGGGCGCCGCGACGCCACGCACATCCGTCAGACACTCCCTACAGGGGGCGCCCGCCGGTGCCGCTCTGCGTGCCGGCGCCCGGGGCGGCCACGAGCTGTCCGGTGGCGGTCAGGGCGAGCCGGGAGAACAGGGTGCCGGAGAACCCGAACAGCAGGGAGATGGCCAGGGCGATCGGCGCCGCGGGCGCGTTCCACGAGTTGTCGAGGAACACGTGACCCAGGAGGTTGAGCTCCGGGTCGGCGAGCATGCGGACCAGCAGCAGGCCGCCGACCGAGGCGAGGGCGCCGCCGACCGGGGCCAGGACCAGCACCCCCCAGGAGGAGGGGCGCTGAGCGCGCATGACCCCGACGAGCGGGGACAGGAAGCCGCCCAGTGCCCCGAAGACCATCGTCAGCCGGTGGTCCATGACGGCGCCGATCAGCAGCACCGCGCCGATCCCGGTCGTGGCCAGCCACAGGGCGATGCGCTGCTGCTCGTACTCCCGTTCGGCTTCGGTGTCCTCCCGGTCGTGGAGGTGCTCGACGGTGGCGAACAGGAGGGCGCCGGCCTCGGGCCCGGTGGCGGGCTGCGCGGCCAGTTCGGCGGCGAGCTCCGGGTCACCGGGATGAGGGGAGGCCGCGAGCCGAAGGCGTACCGACCGGACCTGCGCGGTGATCTCCTCGGGCGTCTCCAGGCGCAGGAGCTGGCGCTCGGCGCTGTGCAGCATCCGCCAGGCAGCGGCCAGTTTGGACAGCGGGATCGCGATCACCCATGAGGTGGGCAGCAGCCGCCACACCACCAGGCCGCTCTTCTCCAGGTCGTCCAGCCGCCCGGTCACGGCAGCCAGGGCCGCCGTCGTGACGGGGTCGACGGTGTCCGCGGCGGCCAGGACCGACGCCCGGGCCCGGCAGTCCCGGATGCGGCCTTGGAGCAGCCGGTAGCGGGGGGCCGCGATGAGCCCCCTACTGGTGATGTACACGATCCCCAGGTAACAGGCGCAGACCAGCTCCAGCGCCCAGCGGCCGTCCCCCACGATCTTCTCCCACACCCCGGGCCCCCTCCCGTCCCTGGCCTACCGGCGGGCTCATCCTGCCGCACGCCGCGGCCGGTTGGGGAGCGGTTCCACGGATGAGGTGCGGGGCCGGGCGGCCGGGTCAGTCCCGCCGGTCCGTGCTCGTGTCGTCGTCGATCCGAATCCACTGGACCTCCAGGTCGCCGGTGGAGGCGAGGGTGGAGCGCAGGCGGGCCTCGGAGTTCGTCGTGCCGGTCACCAGGGCGATGAAGGGCTTCGCTCCGGCGCGCTGGGCGAGGAAAGCGGTCGGATCCGGCACGTTCCCCGCGCCGGGCAGCGGGACCATGTGGGCGGGGTGCAAGAGGTGCCAGGTCTCGGGATCGACCCCCGGCGCGTGGTGCAGGACCGCGCGCTCTCCCGCCCCCGCCCCGTACATCACGGTCACCGCCACCGCCGCGCTATGGGCGGGTCCCACCGCCAGACCCGCACCGACGCACCGGTAGAACTCGCGGGCGAAGGTGATGGCCATCACGTCCTGCACCCGCCCGGGATAGCCGATCGCACACCCGGCGGTCCGCGCCAACTCCTCGGCCGCGCCGTTGGTGGCGCAGGCATTGAGCAGCACGAGCCGCACGCCCTTGCCGGCCGCCGCCAACAAGTCGCCGAGCCCTGCGGTGACCAGTGGGGCGTCACCGCCGTCCGTGGTCAGGACCCGTAGACCATCGTCGGTCGCGTGGCCGGAGAAATGGACCACCGTCGGGGCCCGCTCCAGCAGATGCTCCAGGATGTCCTCGCCGCGCACCGCCTGGGCGGTGTGCACCGCCAGCCCGTCGCGGTAGCGGGCCGAGCGCACGACCTGAGCGACCTGGCGCTGCTCCTCACCGGTGTCGGGGCCACCGAGTCGGGTGCCGACCGCGGACAACATCAGCACGTTCGCCGGCGGGGGGCCGTTCACCCTTCGGGCGCCGGGACAGTGGCGGCCAGGACCGCCTGCAGGACGGCGCTCAGTGCGGCGGCCCGTGAGGGCCGGGCGGACAACAGGGACGCTAGTTCGGCCACGGCCCTATTGCGCTCCTCCTGGGTGGGTGCGGCCTCCTGCGCCGCGGCGGCCAGGACGTCTGCTGGATGTGGTGCCGCTGCCCGCCGGGCCGCACGCACCACTGCCCCGGTCGGGGCCTCGTCCAGGGCGCGGGCGGCCAGCCAGTGCACCGTTGCCGTCCAGGAGGCGTCGAAGACGCCCTCCTCGATCAGCGCGAGCCATCCGAGCGCTTGCCCGTCCGCAGCCTCCAGGGCCTGCTGTACACGGGCGTGCAGTGCCTGCCGGTCCTCCAACAGGCCGTAGACGGCCTCGATGCCGTCGCCGGCGGCCATCGCCAGGATCGCGCGGTGCACGGTGATGACTCGGCTCTCACCCTGGGGCCCCTCGCCCATGCCGGCCAGCGCCCCGTCCGCGTCGGGAGCGAGGAGGTCGTCGGCACGCGCGGCCAGGAACGCGGCCGAACCCGCCCAACCTCCGTCCCCGGAGCTCGCCTGGATCCACGCGGTCAGGGTCTCGGTCAGCAGCAGCGGCCGATACACCACGTCAACCGGCACTCCGGCCACCATCTGATTCAGCAGCTTCGCGTGCCAGGCCGCGGCACCGCCCAACAGCGCCCACTCCCGCAAGGCCAGGACGGACGTGGCATCGAGCAGAGCGGTGTGGCCCGTCAAGAAGTCGCGGGAGTCGGCCCAGGTCTTCGTGTCGATCCAGTCCGCTGTCAGTTTGAGGGCCGCTTCGCTGACATTCAGCCACGTCGATGCTTCAGCGGACCCGCTCCCTTCCCCGCACAGGCGCAGCACTGTCCCGCGCTGCGCGGGGTCGGACTCGACCACGCGTCGCAGGAGCTGGCGGACGCGGAAGACGGTCTGCCCATCGAGCCCGGCGGGCGAAGCCAACAGTACGCACAACGCCTTGGCCCCTTCGACTGCCCCGCTGTATTCCAGGACGAACACGGCTCGCCGGTAGGAGAGCTCAGCGGCGGCCCACGGCTCTCCGTGCCACGAGTCGATGACCTCCGCGTAGAGCCTCAGGGCCTCGTCTAGCCGTCCGATCTCCGCGAGCTGGACAGCGAGGTTGTTGAGCGACATTGCCAGGTCGGGGAGGTAGGCGTCGGGGTTGGCTTGGGCGAGTGTGCGACGGATCTGGACGG
>NZ_JBIWAJ010000014.1:0-202873 GCF_044759975.1 Streptomyces sp. NPDC098789 | reverse complement strand
GTCCGGTCTCCGCGAGCCGGTTGGCGAGGTTGTTGAGGGAGCCGCCGAGGTTGGGGAGGTAGGCGTCGGGGTTGGCTTGGGCGAGTGCGCGGTAGACGGTGGCGGCTTCTTCGGCTGGGGCGAGTGCCTCCCCCCGCCGCCCGATCGCCCCGAGTTGGACGCCGAGGTTGTTGAGCGACATTGCCAGGTCGGGGAGGTAGGCGTCGGGGTTGGCTTGGGCGAGTGCGCGGTAGACGGTGGCGGCTTCTTGGGCTGGGGCGAGTGCCTCCCCCCGCCGCCCGATCTCCGCGAGCCGGACGGCGAGGTTGTTGAGGGAGCCGCCGAGGTTGGGGCGGTAGGCGTCGGGGTTGGCTTGGGCGAGCGTGCGGTAGAGGGTGGCGGCTTCTTCGGCTGGGGCGAGTGCTTTGTCGCGCTGTCCGATCTCCGCGAGCCGGTTGGCGAGGTTGGTCAGGGAGCCGGCGAGGTTGGGGAGGTAGGCGTCGGGGTTGGCTTGGGTGAGCGTGCGGTAGAGGGTGGCGGCTTCTTGGGCTGGCTCGAGTGCTTCGTCGCGCTGTCCGATCGACCCGAGTTGGACGGCGAGGTTGTTGAGCGACATTGCCAGGTTGGGGAGGTAGGCGTCGGGGTTGGCTTGGGCGAGTGTGCGACGGATCTGGACGGCTTCTTGGGCTGGGTCGAGTGCTTTGTCGCGCTGTCCGGTCTCCGCGAGCCGGGTGGCGAGGTTGTTGAGGGAGCTGGCGAGGTTGGGGAGGTAGGCGTCGGGGTTGGTTTGGGCGAGTGCGCGGTAGAGGGTGGCGGCTTCTTGGGCTGGGTCGAGTGCTTCGTCGCGCTGTCCGATCGACCCGAGCCGGTTGGCGAGGTTGTTGAGCGACATTGCCAGGTTGGGGAGGTAGGCGTCGCGGTTGGCTTGGGCGAGTGCGCGGTAGACGGTGGCGGCTTCTTCGGCTGGGGCGAGTGCCTCCCCCCGCCGCCCGATCTCCGCGAGCCGGACGGCGAGGTTGTTGAGGGAGCCGGCGAGGTTGGGGAGGTAGGCGTCGGGGTTGGTTTGGGCGAGTGCGCGGTAGAGGGTGGCGGCTTCTTGGGCTGGGGCGAGTGCCTCCCCCCGCCGCCCGATCGCCCCGAGCTGGATGGCGAGGTTGTTGAGCGACATTGCCAGGTTGGGGAGGTAGGCGTCGGGGTTGGTTTGGGCGAGTGCGCGGTAGACGGTGGCGGCTTCTTCGGCTGGGGCGAGTGAATCGTCATGCCTTCCGATCTCCGCGAGTTGGATGCCGAGGTGGTTCAGAGCACCGGACAAGTCGGGGAGGTAGGCGTCAGGATTGACCTCGGCGAGTTGCCGCAGTGCTGTGACCCCGGGGCCGCCGGCGGAGAGGGCGTGGTCGGACAGGTGCCGCTGAAGGTAGGGGTTCGCGTGGTCCGGCATGGCGCCCTCGGCGGTCTGTTCCAGTGTCAAGTCCACGAACGAGCGGACGATGGCCAGTGCGGGCGGATGGCCGTCCCCGGCGGCAGTCGCCGGCGCTTTCCGGAGGTGGGTGATGAGTTCCCGGTGGTACAGCCGGTACACGGCCTGGTGGCCGTCGCTGTCCTCGACGATGTACCGGCCGTAGTGGGCCAGGAGCCAGTCGATGTCCGCGGGCCTGTACACCGTGCCGTGCCGGCTGATGGCCCGGGCGGCGGTCTGCCAGACGCCGTGGGCGGGCATGCCGTTGCCCGCGGCCCAGGCGAGCGCGGCGAGCAGGTCGTCCGCGGCGTGCGGCAGGTCCTGGCCGTCGCGGTGCAGGGCGGCACCGGTGGCCAGGTCGCGGGTCAGGGCCTCGGAGATGGTGGCCGGAATCTGCTCGCGCCACGGCCGGCCGGGAGAGGCGGCCAGGTCGCGTGCGAGTGCGGACGCGACGATCCGGGCGAACAGGAAGCCTCCCCGGCTGCCGGCGGCCCGTTCGGCCAGGACCGGGGCCATTTCCGCCGCCAGCTCACCGGGCAGCCCGTCGACCGCCAGGCGCTTGCGTACGTAGTCGGCGATGTCGGCGGCGGTGTCGGGCTGCTGGTCGAGGTCGAGGACCCGTACGGCGGCGCCCACCGTGCGCGTCAGCGCTGCCTCCAGGGTCTCGCCGGGTTCGAGGTGGGGCTGGAACGGCCGGTCCCGCGAGGCGAGCAGTACGGTGCACAACCGGCTCAGGGGGACCAGCAGCTGCTCGGCGATCGGCCCGGACTGGCCGGGCGTGGCCTCGTCCAGGCCGTCCAGGACCAGTACGTGGCGCCGTGCGCCCGTGGCTTCGAGTCCTTCCAGGTCGGCGATCAGGCCGGCGGGCGTCTTCGGCTCGGGCAGGCCCAGCTTGTCGGCGAGCGCCTCGGCCACGTCCTGTACGCCCATGCCCCGCAGGTGCAGCGCGGCGTCCACGCTGCCCTCACCCGGGTCCGGGTCGTCCTGCGACAGGGGAGCGTGCTCCATGACGGCGGCGCGTTCCGCCGGGTGGGCCAGCGCCGCGATGCGGCCCGCGACCGCCGACTTTCCGACCCCTGCGCTGCCGGTCAGCAGCAACATCCCCGCCGCGCCCTCGGCGAGCCAGGCGGTGATCTCCTCCAGGGCGCGGCGCCGCCCGGTGAAGAACCAACCTTCCTCGGTGGGGTCGATGCCCCGGGCGGCGAGCACCAGGTGTTCCACCAGCGCTTCACCGGCGCGCGGGCGCCACAGCGGGTTGCGGAAGATCGGCTTGGGCCGGCCGGTGGACGCCCAGACGGGGACCTGCCCGCTGTCGCGGCAGTCCTCCATGGCGGCTTGGGCCAGGGTGTCTCCGGTGATGCCTTCGTTGCGGACGCTCCACTCGTGCCGGTACCGGCCCGGCTTCTCGTGCCCTTGCGCGCCGGAGCGGCTCGGGCCGTCGTGCAGCAGTCGCAGCACGGTCTCCAGGAGCAGGCCCCGGCTCCCCGCCGCCTTCTCGTGGGCCTGGCAGGCGGCGAGCACGCCGAGCCAGGAGGTGCGGGGCTCGGGCAGGGTGCGGTTGCTCCAGGCGGTCAGAGCGTGGTCCATGGCACCGAGGGTGCCGGCGCCGGAGTGGCAGGTGTCGAGGAGGATCAGGATCTGGTCCGCACCGCTGTACAGGACCTGGCCGGCGAGGCGTTCGGGGTCGTAGTAGAAGAGGTCGGGGGGCCCGAGGTCGTCCTTCGCGGTCGCGCGGGTGACGAGCCGCAAGTTGCTCTTGGCGTCGATCTCCGCGTGTCCGGACCAGGCGACGACGGCCGGGCCGTGGTTCCCGTCGGCGCGCCAGCGCTTGCGCCACTCGTTCAGAGCGTCGACGAGGCCGCCCTGGCCGAGGTTCTTCAGGACGGTCGGCCGGTATCCGAACGGCGCGAGGGCATCGGCGAGTTCGTCCACCTGCTCGATGGCGCCGGGCAGCGGACGGAAGGCCGGATCCTCGTAGCGGTCGTACACGGTCGCCAGGAAGGTGCCCGGGACGGATACGGCGCCGGATGATGCGGCGCCGGCTGCGTCGGTGTGCTCGCTGTGGGTCATGCGTCGCCTCCGATGAGGGTCAGTGCGGTCACCGCGGTGTCCTCGTGGTCGCGCGAGGCGTGGACGGCGACCCGGTACGCTCCCGGCGCGAGGCCGGGGAACGCCCCCGCGTAGCGGCCCCCGCCGAGGTTGCGCAGCGTGCGCTCCTCGCGGACGCCCTCACCGGTCACGGTGGCCCGGACGGAGAGTTCGTCCGCCCCGTCGCGCTCGGTGGCGACCGCGACCTCCACCGGCAGCGACTCGCCCGTCGCCAGGTAGTCCGGGGCCCGCACGCTCAGCGGATAGCCGGCCTGCGCGCCGCGGTAGACGCGGGGTGCCGGGGCGAGCCAGTCGAACAGGTCCTCCAGGACGCCGGGGTGGCCCTTGATCGCGCCGTGGGTGGCGAACGAGGCCCGCACGGTCGAGTCGTCCAGGGGCAGTTCGGCGGGGTAGGCGGCGAACCGCGGCACCCGCCCGTCCCCGCCCTCGTCGTTGCCCTCGATGGTCTCGATCAGCCGCAGGCGTTCGCCTTCGACGGCGGCCGTCGTGGGGGTGGGCTGCCGTACGCCGACCACCGGCAGGCACAGCCGGTCCGTTCCGCCCCGCCGGACGCGTTCGCGGGCCGCGTCACGGATCTCCGCGTGGAACCGCCCGGCGTCTTCGAGGAGCAGCGGATCCACGCCGTTCAGGCCGCCGGCGATCTCCTTCGGGTACCGCAGCCCGTCCGGGCCCTCCAGGCAGGCGTAGTCGGGGGTGAGCTGGTGGGTGGACGGGAGGCTGCGCCCGAAGCAGCTCAGGTCCACCCCCAGCCGCTCACCGCCGATCCGGTGCCCGTTGACCAGCGACTCCAGTGCCCCGATCGACCCCCGGTGCGGGGTCCCCAGCGTGATCAGTTGCCGGGTGACCTCGGCGCCGCCCGCGCACTCCACGTAGTACCGGCCCACCAGCCCGCCCATGGAATGGCACACCAGCCGCACCCGGGCATCCGCGCGGTGCGGCGCGGACGCCCGCCACCGCCCCAGTGCTTCGTCCACCCGGGCGGCCAGTAACCGGGCGTTGTAGCGGCACGACAGCCGCCAGTCGTAGGCGAACTCGACCAGGTTCACGGGTGTGTCCGCCCGCTCGCCCGGCAGTGCGCGGCGCAGTGTGAACGTGCGTTCCAGCCAGCCGAGCAGGCCGCTGTACCCGTCGACCAGCGGCCACACTCCGGGCAGCGCGTGCAGGGACGGGACGAGCCCGACCGGCACGACGCCGTCCCCGGGATGCCCGTCACCGAGGTCCTTCGGAAGCCGAAGGCCCTTCACGGAGCCGGTGAAGGTCCGGATGCCCTGCCAGAGCGCACCGGCCGAGGCGCCCCACACCTCCCGGCCGTCCACCGCCAGGCGGCTGCCCAGAATGCCCGGGACCACCACCACCAGGTCCTCGATCGGCTCGCGTCGCACCGTACCCACCCCCGTGCTCGTCAGGGCTCCGCCCCGGAGCGTCGATAACTACCAGACACGCGGACACCGCGACCGTTCAATCGGACAAGTCAACTCCTCCGTAGGGGTCGATCCGTGCGTCGCGGTCGGGTCGTGTGTCGGGTCGGCGGGGCGTAAGACCGCGGGCCCTGTGGACCCCGATGACGTTAGAGCGGCGAAATGTCCCTTTCTCCTAGGTTCGGTGGTGTCAGTCGGACAGCCCGACGGACAGCCACTCCAAGGAGCCCCACATGAAGATCAGCAAGCGCATCGTCGCCACCTCCGCCGCGGTCCTGCTCGGTACCGTCGCCTTCGGTGGAGCCGCTCACGCCGCGGACGGCCACGGCGGCGCCCCGGGCAAGGACTCCCAGCGGCAGCAGACGGTCAAGGCCGCTCCGGGAACCGACCACGTACCCGCCCAGAAGGTGCGGCCCGCCTCGAAGGACAACCAGTACAGCCAGACCATCAAGGCGGCTCCGGGTACCGAGCACACCGGCGCGGGGGTCCTGGCGCAGAAGTGACCCGGCGGGGCGCGGCGGCCCGCCGGACGGGTCGCCGCGTCCTGAACCGCCCGCCCCGCCGTACATACACCACCGCGCCGGTGCCGGTGCCGTGTGAACGGGTCGTACCAGTGGGGCGTGTGTGACCGTTATAACGGGCACATGATCTTCCACTTCTCTGCGCTACCACGCCGGTCGGCAACGCCCGAACGTCCTTGTGAACAAACGGTCTTGGTGGCCCCCGGGGCCGCGCGCCGCGGCGCGGAGCCCCGGGTCGGCGGGGGAGTGGCATCGTGCCACCCGACCCGTCACCCCTGCGAGTGACCGCGCGCATCACCGCACCGCCGGCCCCGCCCCCGGGCCGCCACCCCGACCCGCCGCACCGACAAGGAGTGCCCCGATGACCCACGCCCGCCCCCACGCCGACACGGACGCCGACACGGACGCCGACCCCACCGGCCCCGAGACCGTACGCAGTTGCCCCTTCCGCCACGACGTGGCACTGGAGCCGGACCCCGCCATGGCCCGGCTGCGGACGCAGGCGCCGATCACGCGCATCGCCATGCCGTACGGGCAGGGCGACTGCTGGTTGGTGACCCGGTACGCCGACGTACGCACCGTCACCTCCGACCGCCGCTTCAGCCGGGCCGCACTCGTCGGACAGGACTTCCCGCGCACCACCCCGGTGCCCGTCGTCGCGGACGGGTCGATCAACCTCATGGATCCACCGGTACTGAACCGGGTCCGCCGCCTCGTCATCGGCGCCTTCACCATCCCGGCGGTGGAAGCCGTGCGGCCGTGGGTCCGTACGACGGTCGACGGCCTGCTGGACGCTATGGCGGCCGCCGTGGCCGAGGACGGGCGCGCGGACCTGGTGTCCCACCTCGCCCACAAGATCCCCCTGTTGACGATCTATCAGCTGATGGACGTGCCCGAGGAGGACCGGCCCCGGCTGCGCGCGTGGGCCACCGCCATGACGTCGATGCACCCCGACGGGCGGGCCGCGGCGGTCGGGGCCGAGGCGCGCCTGCGCGCGTACTTCGGTGCGCTCTCGCTCGCCCGCCGGCGCCGCCCCGGCAGCGATCTGATCAGCGCGCTCGCCACCGCGCGGATCGGGGACGAGACCCTGACGGAGGGCGAACTCGCCGTCCTGACCATGCTGCTGGTGGTCACCGGGCACGACACCACGGCGCACGCCATCAGCAACATCGTCTACACCCTGCTCACCCACCCCGACCGGCTCGACGAGTTACGGGCCCGTCCCGGACTGCTGCCGCAGGCGCTGGAGGAGCTGCTCCGCTCCATCCCCTTCCGCCAGGGGGTCGGCACCCCCTGGGTCGCGCTGGAGGACGTCGAGCTCGGCGGGGTGCTGATCCGGGCCGGCGACACCGTCCAGGTCTCCTACCTGACGGCGAACCGGGACGGCTCGGTGTACGACCGGCCGGACGCGATCGACTTCGAACGCACCGATTCCGCGCCCCACATGGCCTTCGGCTACGGCGCTCACCATTGCCTGGGATCGCACCTGGCCCGCATGGTCCTCCAGGTCTCCGTCGCGGCGCTGCTGCACCGCTTCCCCGGCCTCCGGCTCGCGACGCCGGCCGAGGAGGTGCGCTGGAACACCGGATCGCTGTGGCGCCACCCCCTCGAACTGCCGCTCACCTGGTAGGGATCCGCTGCTCGGGACCGGCGCCGGAGGCGGTCCAGTGCTCCACGTCCCTGGTGAGCGAGTCCAGCCAGGCGAGGGCGGCGAAGAACCGCGGCGGGGCGAGGTCCGGAACCGCCCTGCCCGCACGCACCGCTTCCGGGGGCGCCGCGTCCGGCGCGCCGCGCATCAGCGCGGCCACCGCGCCCGCGCGCTCGCGCAGCCACCCGCCCTCGCCCCCGGGCAGGCGCCTGCCGCCCCGGCCGAGCAACCGCCGTGATCCCCAGAGCACGTGATGGCCGGTCAGGATCGCGGCCTGCCAGTCCGGCGCGGTGCCGGCGGCGGGGCGGGGCTCGCTCTGGTGCTGCGCGAACGCCGACTCGGCGAGCGAGACGGCGAGTTGGAGCGGGCGGTCGTCGGGGATGGCCCCCGATCCGCCCGCGGCCACCCCCGCCGTGGCGGCCTCGACCGTATCGGCCGCCCGCGCCAGCATCAGGGCGACCGCCCGGTGGAGTTCCTCCTGCGCGCCCCGGGGCCAGGCCAGCAGTCCGAAGACGGTGCCGATCAGGCTGCCGATGACCACGTCCATGATCCTGACCTCGGCCAGCCGCCAGGTCACGGGAGCCAGCTGCGCGAAGACGAAGGACACGACGAGGGTGAACATGCCCTGGGACCAGCCCACGCCCCGCACCGGCCCCACCGTGAAGGCGAGGAGCATGACGAAGGGCAGGGCCACGGCGTAGACGGTGGTCCGCCCGCCGACCAGGGCCAGGAGCGCCGCGGTCACCAGGGCGCCGACCAGCGTGCCGGTGAGGGCCAGCCGTACGGTCGCCCGCGTCTGCGCGGCGGTGGTCCGGGTCAGGCTGAGCACGGCGAGCATCGCCCAGAAGCCGTGGGGCAGCGACTCCACGCCCGCGACCGTACGGGCCGCCGCCAGGGCGAGGCTGATCCGGACGGCGTTCTGGAAGTAGACGGACCGGGGCCCGGCGTGCGCGGCCAGCCGGTGCCACCACAGCCGGGGGGCGCGCTGCCCGGCGTACCAGAAGCGGCCGGGATCGGTCTCGGCCGGCGGGTCGGCCCGGCGGCCCCGAACGGCCAGCTCGGCCGCCGTGGAGAAGGCCAGCGCGGCGTCGGCCGCCTCCAGCGCGGCCGCCCGGCGCAGGCCCCGGGCCGCGGTCGTGGGCCGCTCGTCCGCGCCCCGGGCCGTCGCCCGCGCCCGTACGAGGCGCAGCGCGTCACTGTCGTCGGCGGTGCGGGCCGGGTCGATCGCGGCGGCGGGGCCGCGCAACAGCGCCGCGGTCCCGGTCGCGGACCGGGCCAGCGCGGGCAGCAGTTCCGGTTCGGGGTCCGGCGGCCGCTCGCCCGGCGGAGGTGCGGGGAGGTTCACCAGCCGGCCCAGCAGGGTACGGGCGGCCAGCCCCGCGTGGCCGAGGGCGCGGTCGCGCAGCCCCGGCCCCGCGGGACGCTCGGCCTCCGTGACCCGGAAGGGCCGCAGGGACTCCCCGGCGGCCTGGGCGGCCCGCGCCGAAGCAGGGGACAGCCGGTACGGCTCGCGGCCCAGCTCGCCCGCGCAGCGGGCCGCGATCACAGCGGCCCGGGCGGCCAGCTCCCGGTAGGCGGGGGCGCGCGGCTCGGGCAGCACGAAGGCCTCGGCGAGGACCAGCAGCGCCAGCCCGAAGGTCACCCCGGCGAGCCGCTCGACCAGGGTGTCCGGGGCGTAGGGCGGGAAGCACGGCAGGATGTAGAGCAGTTGCAGCCCGGGAGCGGCTCCCGCCGCCCGGGGGCCGGCCGCCGCCGCGAAGGCGAGCAGGAAGCCGATCACCAGCATGCCGGCCACGGCGCTCCAGGTCCGCACCGCGAGGTAGCTCCCTACGGTGACCAGCGCCCAGGCGACGGGCGCCGTGCGCACCAGGGCTGCTGCCCGCTGCCGCCCGGTGCCGGGGACGTGGGAGAGCGCGGCCATCGAGACCACCCCGAAGAGCGCGTACGTCGCCGCGACGGGCCGGTCCAGCCCGTACAGGCACACGAAGAACGCGGCGCAGGCGGCGAGCGTGGTCCGCAGCGCGCGCCGCGTCGTGCCCGTCGGTCCACCGTGGACGCCCATGACTCCAGCATCGGACCGTCGGCCCGGAGCCACCACACGCGGCCCCTGACCGATAGATCGGTCAGCCCCGCCCGCACCCGAGCCGGCGCCGCCGCGCGTGAGCGCGTCACCCCCCGCACGGGAGGTCATTTCGCCTCCACGGCGCGGCTAGGCTGGGCGCATGACTGTGCTCGTGTACGAAGACTTCGGTACCGGACGCCACCGGGGAGCCTCCCTGATCCGGCACGCCCTGGGCAGCGTCCACGACGAGGAACTCGTCGCGGGCCTCGCCGGGGGCGTCGGCTTCATGTACTTCGTCTTCGAGTACGAGGGCCGGCCCCCCATCGCCACGATCGTGGCCCAGGCCCACCCCGAGCCCTGGGTGCAGGTCGCGCTCGGCCGGCTGGGGGTCCCGTACGACGCCACGCGCGCGATGAAGCCCCGCTGGGGCCGGGTCCGGGCGGCACTGGACGAGGGGCAGCCGGCGTTCTGCGTCGTCGACCGCTCCTCCCTGCCCTGGCACGCGGCCGACCCGGACGCCGAGATGACCGGCGCCGACCCCTACACCGTCGTCATCGCCGGCTACGACGGCGACGACCTGCTGATCGAGGACGGCGCCGAGACTCCGCACCGGATCGACCGCGAGGAGTTCGGGGCGGCCTGGACGGCGCACCGCAACGGGCGCCACCAGCTGATCGTGCCCACCGGGCCGGCCGAGGGGGAGCCGGACGTGGACGGGGCGATCGCCTCTACCGTCGGTCACTTCACCGGGCCCGTCCTGGGGAACCAGTTCGACGCGAACTTCGGCTTCTCCGGGATGGAGAAGTTCGCCGCGCAGCTGCGCGACCGGACCACCGGGACCGGATGGGAGCACCGGTTCGGCGGTTCCCCCGAAGCCCTGCGCGCCGGCACCGGGCGGCTCCACGCCTGCCTGGAGGAGGAGTGGACCGCCCCGGGGGCGACCCGGCCGCTGTACGCCGACTTCCTCGATCTGGTCGGGCGCCCCGAGGCGGCCGGACTCTTCCGCGAGTCCGCCCGCCACTGGTCGGAACTGGCCGTGCTCGCCCGGGACGCCGACGCCGGGGCCGACGCGCAGGGGCGCGGCGCGCTCTTCGAGGCGTTGGCGCAGCGGGTGGACCGCTGCGTGGAGCTGGAGGGTCGGGCCGTCCGCGCCCTGGGGAAGTAGCGCGGAGCGGCTCGGGGGGAGGAGCGGCTCAGCCGCTCTTCTTGGGGACCAGCGGTTTGTGGCCCGGGTACACGTGGTCGGGGGTCACGATCTGCGTGACCGCCTCGCCGAAGAGCGTGCTCGGCTCCTGACCCTTGGTGTCCACGTCGGTGTTGAGGACGACGACCATCGTAGCCTGGGCCGGCGGCAGGTAGACGGTCAGGGTCTCGTAGCCGGGCAGCGAGCCGTTGTGGCCGATCCAGCCCTGCACGTCGAAGATGCCGAGCCCGTAGCCCGCTCCCGGGATGTCCATCGGGGTGGTCTTCAGCCGCTCCGCCTGGGTCGCGGGCGTGAGCAGGGTGCCGGTGGCGAGCACCCGCGCCCAACTGCGCAGGTCCTGGAGGTCGGAGATCATCGCGCCGGCGGCCCAGGCCCAGGAGGGGTTCCAGTCCGTCGCGTCCTCGATCTTTCCCGAGGCCGTCTGGTCGGTGTAGCCGTGCGCGTGCGGATCCGGGAGGCGGCTGTCCGTCGGGAAGAGCGTGTCGTGCAGCCCGGCGGGCTCCAACACGTCCTGCGCGATGACGTCGTGCAGCGGACGCCCGGTCACCTTCTCCACCACCAGGCCGAGCAGTACCAGGTTGGTGTTGGAGTACTCGAACTTCGCTCCGGGCGCGAACTGCACCGGGTGTTTGAAGGAGTAGTCGAGCAGTTGTTGCGGCTCGAAGCTCTGGGCGGGATCGCCCTCGAAGGCCTTGATCATGCCGGGGTCGAGGGTGTAGTTGAACAACCCGCTGCGCATGCCGGCCAGTTCGCGCAGGGTGATGCGGTCGCCGTTCGGCACGTCGGGGACGAACGTGGCGATGGGGTCGTCCAGGCCGACCTTGCCCTGGTCCACGAGTTGGAGGAGGGCGGTGACCGTGAAGGTCTTGGTCTCGCTGCCGATGCGCACGCGGAGATCGCCGCGCATCGGCTCGCCGGTCACCTTGTCGGCGACGCCGAAGCTCTTCACGTAACTGCCCTTGCCCGGGGCCCACAGCCCCACGGTCGCTCCCGGCACCCCGGTCGCGCGCATGACCTCGCGCACGGCCGCGTCCAACTGCGCGGCGACGGCCGGAGTGAGCTGCGGGAAGGCCGCGTCCGTAGTGGGGGCCGTGGAAGAGGAGGTGGTGGGGGTGGGGGAGGGCGCCGGGGAGGTGGCACCGTACGCCGAGCCCGAAACCGCCGGGACGGCGAGCACGCCCGCCGCGGCGGCAGCCGCGCAGGCCCGGCGCAGCCGGATGTGGGTTGGCTTCACCGCACGATCTCCTGTCGTCCGAGGACCCAGGTGAGAGAACACAGCCACACCACCGTAGGCCCGCCCCGCACCCGCCGCGAGGCGGGACGGAGCGGGCCCGGGTCCGCCCGGCGCGCGGCGCCGGGCGGGTGTCGCCGTACGGGGTCAGGGGGTCGTCTTGCCGACCTCCAGGTCCGCCGTCGGGTCCTTGACCTTGCCGCCGGGCGGGCCGGCGGCCGCGCTCGTGTTGTTCTTGGTGTCGGGGTCGTGGGTGAGGGAGTCGACGGTGGCGGTGTTGCGGATGTCGGAGCCGTTGCCGGTGTACTCCGGATCCAGCTTCACCTTGATCACCCAGGTCATCGAGGCCCCCGGCGCCAGGCTCGGCAGCGGGCCGCAGGTGACGGTCCGTCCGGAGGTGCAGGTGGCGTCGCCCGAGACGAAGCTCAGCGCGGTCGGCAGCGTGTCCGAGACGGTGATCTGCTCGGCCTGGGAGGGGCCGTTGTTGGTGATGGTCAGGGAGTAGTCGAAGGTCTCGCCCGGGGCCACGGGGGCGCTCTGGACGGGCTTCTTGGTGATGGCGAGGTCCGCGGCGGGATCCGTGACGTGCCCGCCGGGCACGGTCGCGGTGCTCTTGTCGTTCCCGCTCTCGGGGTCGATGTTGTCGGCCGTCACCTGGGCGGTGTTCTTCAGGTCACTGCCGTCGCCGCTGTACGCGGGATCCACCTTGACGGTGAGCAGGTACTCGATGGTCTCGCCGACCTTGAGCGGGGTCGTCCGCTTGCAGGACACCAGGTGTCCGGCGGCGGTGCACCCCGCGGGCGAGGACGCCACGTACGAGAGGCCCTCGGGGAGGTTGTCGGAGAGCTTGACGTTGAAGGCGTCGGCCGACGGGCCGTTGTTGGTGACCAGGATCCGGTAGTCGAAGGTCTCGCCCGGCACCGGCGGCTTCGTGCCGACGGCCTGCTTGGTCACGGCCACGTCCGCGGTCGGCTTGTTGACCTTGCTGCCGGGCAGGCCCGCCGGGCTGCTCGTGTTGTTCTCCGGCTTGGGGTCCTTGGTCCGGGAGGTGGCGGTGGCGGTGTTGCGGATGTCGGAGCCGTCGCCGGTGTAGCCGCTGTCGAGGCGGACGGTGAACCGCCAGGTCCGGGAGCCCGTGGGGTCCAGCACGGCCACCGGGCCGCAGGTGACCGTGCCGTTGGTGGCCGAGCAGCCGTCGGGGGAGGAGACGAAGGCGAGCTGCGCGGGCAGCTTGTCGGTGACGGTGGTGTCCAGGGCCCGGGAGGGGTCGTCGTTGTGCGCGGTCACCACGTACTCGAAGGTCTGCCCCGGAGCGATCGGGGTGTCGTTGGCGGGCCGCTTCGTGGTCCACACGTCGGCCCGCGGCTCGGTCACCCCGCCCGGCGGGAGCACGGCGTGCGAGGTGTTGTCGGCGGGCTCCGGGTCCTTGGACGCGGAGGAGGAGGTCGCGGTGTTGCGCAGGTCGCTGCCGTCACCCGCGTAGGCGGCGTCCAGCTTGACCTTGAAGGTCCACACCACCTCGGCGCCCGGGACGAGCCGCGCCAACGGGCCGCAGGTGACGGTCCGTCCGGACGCCGCGCAGGGGTCGGCCGAGGACACGAAGGTCAGGCCGTCGGGCAGGGTGTCGACGATCTTGACGTTGCGCGCGTCGGAGGGACCCTTGTTGGTCGTGCTGATCGCGTACTCGTACTCCTGGCCCGGGACGGTCGGCCCCGCACCGAGCGGGATCTTGACGGTGGCCAGGTCCGAGACGGGATCGAAGGGTCCCGGCGGCAGCACCGGAGCCGGCTTGTTGTTGCCCGGATCGGGGTCGGTGGCGTCCGAGGTGCCGGTCGCGCTGTTGCCGAGGTCGCTGCCGTCGCCCTGGTACGAGGGACTCAGCCGTGCCTGGAAGGTCCAGCTCCTGGACTGCTGGGCGGCCAACTGCGGCTCGGGTCCGCAGGTGACGGTCTGGCCGACGGCGGTGCAGCCGTCGGAGGAGCCCACGAAGGAGATCCCGGCCGGGAGCTTGTCCGTCGCGGTGACGTTGCGGGCCACCGACGGGCCCTTGTTCTTCGCGGTGAGCGTGTAGGTGATCAGGTGACCGGGGGCCTTGGCACGCCGTGCCGTCACCTCGACCGTCTGCCCTCCCCCGGGCTGTGCGGCGGCCGCGGCAGCGGCGGGGACCGGTCCGGTCCACAGGGCCGCGGCGCAGAGCAGTGGGGCCAGGGCCTACACCGCCGGCCGCCGGCCTGGTGTCGTCGTCATCGCGCATCGTTTCCGTTTCGTGCGGGGGGAGGGAGCGGGGGGAACAGGGGCCGTACGGAGCGCTTTTGCGCGCGGTACGGGAGTCGGTGGGGGAGCGGGGTGGTGGAGCGGGGGCGGAGCGGGTCGAGCGGGCGGGCCCGGTCAGCCCGCGACGGCCCGTTTGGCCAGCTCGATGTCGGCGCTCGGCGCGCGGACCCGTCCCCCGGGCGCGCCGTCGGAGCCCTGGTTGTCGAGCGGGTTCGGATCGGCGGTGTCCGACCGGGCGGTCGCCGTGTTCCGCAACGTCGTGCCGTCACCGCTGTACGCCGGGTCGAGGCGCACGGTGAAGGTCCACGAGCGGACCCCGCCCGGAGCCAGCGTCGCCTCCGCGGCGCAGGTGACGTCGCGGCCGACGGCGGAGCAGCCCCCGGCCGAGGAGACGAAGGCGAGCGACGTGGGCAGCGGGTCGGTGACGGAGACCCGGCGGGCCACGGACGGGCCCGCGTTGCGCACGGTCACCGTGTAGGTGAAGGTCTCGCCGGGTGCGACGGGGGACCGGCTCTCGGCGGCCTTGGTCAGCGAGAGGTCCGCCCGGGGCGCCGCCACTCCGCCGGGCGGGGCGGCGGCCGCACTCGTGTTGTTCGCCGGCTGCGGGTCGGTCACGGCGTGCTGCACCGTCGCGACGTTCCCGAGGTCCGAGCCGTCGCCCTCGTAAGCCGCGTCCAGCCGGACGCGTACGGTCCAGGAGGCGTCCGCCCCGGCATTGAGGGCGGCGCGGACCGGGCAGGACAGCTGCTGGCCCGAGGCCGTGCACCCGTCGGGGGAGGAGACGAACCGCAGCGGCGCCGGAAGCGTGTCGGCCACCTTGACGGAGGTCGTGTGGGAAGGGCCGAGGTTGCGCGCGGTGATCTTGTAGTCGAACTCCTGGCCGGGGGCCACGGGCCCGGACCCGACCCCTTCCTTGAGCGCGGCGACGTCGGCGCGCGCCGTCACCACCGTGTCGGGGGCGGTGGCGCTGTTGTCGGCCGGATTGGTGTCCGTACGGTCGGCCGGGGCGGTCACGGTGGCCGTGTTGGTGAGGGTGACGGGCTGCGCCGGCGCGGTGCCGGTGATCGTGTAGACGACCGATCCGCCCCGTTTGAAGTCGGCCGTCGTGTCCAGGGCGTTCCCGCTGCCGGAGGCCCGGCCGCAGGTGCCGCCGGTGCCGGCGCGGCAGGTCCAGGTGACGCCGGTCAGCCCGGGCACCGTGTCGCGCACGGCGGCGCCGGTGACCTCGTTGGCCTGGCTGTTGGAGACGGTGAGGGTGTAGGTGACCGGCCCACCGCCCGCCGGCACGGTCGTGGGAGAGCCCGATTTCGTGATCGTGAGGTTGGCCGGCACGTTGATCTTGAGGTCGTCGATCTCGTGGTTGTTCGTCGCGCCGCCGGTGCTGCCGGAGAAGCCCACCTTGAGCGTGTCGGGCAGCTTGGGCTGGCCGGTGATCCCGGTGACGTCGTAGTCGGTGATGAGCTGGGTCATGGTGGTGCCGGGGCCGCTGTCGGACCACACCGACAGCAGCATCTTCGTACCGCTGGGCAGCAGGGAGACGCGCACGGTGCGTTCCTTGTCGCGACTGCCGGTCTCCACGGTCTTGCCCGGCCCGTCCACGGCGGTGGCGTAGCGGTAGCCCGTCGAGGCGCTGCCGCCGCCGCGCACCACGATCTTGTTCGGCTGGTTGCCCGGTCCGCCGTTGCCGACCACGTCCGTGGAGAAGTTGCCGAACTCGTCCAGGCCGATGCCGAGGTAGGCACCCGGAACGCCCGAAGCCGTGCACCGGGTCGGCAACGGGCCCGTGCAGGCGTAGCCGAGGCTGCCGCCGGACGGGCCGATGCCGTCGGCCGCCGCGCCGTCGGTCAGGTAGAACGACAGCCCGTCACCGCGCTTGCCCTCGATGGCGCTTCCGCCGTATGTGGCGTACCTGAACTCGGCGAGGATGCCGAGGCTGGAGGAGAAGGAGTCCTTCGTCTTCCAGGTGCCGGCCTGGGCGGTGCTCGCGGACGTCAATCGCAGCCAACCGCCGCCCGGATAGCTCGCGTTGCCGCTGGTGGTGCCCAGGTTGGTGGAGCTGTCGAAAGTCTCGTTGACGGGGAAGGTGAGGGCCCGCGGGCCTCGGCCGTCCACCGGCGCGCGGGTCACGCCGACCGGGTCCGGGCCGGGGACCGGGGCCGCGGCCGAGGCCGCCGGGGCGAGCGGCACCAACAGGGCGGCGGCCCACAGGAGCGGCGCGGCGGCCCGCCGCCACCGGCCGGGCCGGCCCCCGGCGCGGCTCCCGCGCGGGCCCGGGCTCGGGGTCGGGCTCCAGGGCACTGTCATTCCGGTGGGTTCCTCGTCTGCTCGCTCGGCGGTGGTCTGCGGGAGGCGTCGATCCGGGGCGGGGCCAGGGCTCACGCCCGGGACCGGCGGCGGAAGGCCGTGCGCAGGGCGGCGCCGCCGGCCACCAGGGAGGCCGAGGCCCCCAGCAGCCACGGCGGCACGGCGGCTCCGGAGTCGGCGAGGTCGCCGCGGCCGCCGTGCTGGTCCTCGCGACCGTGCTCGCCCCGGCCGCCGTGGTCCTCGTGCCCGCCGTGCCCGCCGTGCCCGCCATGGCCGTCGTGTCCTTCGTGCGCGTCGTCGCGCCCGTCCTCGCCGTCCTCGTCGTCGTTGCCGTCGTCATCGCTGTCATCGCCGTGGTCGCCGTGGTGGTCCTTGCCGCCGTCGGAGACCAGGCAGAGCCGGCCACCGCCGGGTCCGGTGGTGTCCGGCGCGTTGGCGTTGTCCGACAGATCGGGATCGAAGCTCGCGCTGGTGACGCGCGCGACGTTCTGGAGGGGCGTGCAGATGCTCGCCGGAGGGTTCGCCCGGTCGGTGGCGCCGGCGCGCACGGTGATCCGGAACTCCGCCGTCTCTCCGGCCGCCAGGCGCGCGAGCGGTGGGCACACCACCCGTCGGTCCTGCCCCTGCTCGCTCACGCAGTCGTCGGGCGAGGAGAGCAGGGTGAGGGAGGAGGGCAAGAGGTCGGTGACGGTGATCTGCCGGGCCGTGCCCGGGCCCTGGTTGTGCACCGAGATCAGGTACGTGAACTTCTCGCCGGGCCGGACGTGCTCGCGACCCTTGGCGAGCTGGGCCGTCTTGCGGAGCGAGAGGTCCGCGGTCCGCGCGCTGGGCGGCACCTTCAGGCCCGTCAGGGACGTCATGTTGTTGCGGGAGTTGGGGTCCGACGTCGCCGCGTCGACGACCGCCTCGTTGACGATGTCCGCACCGTCCCCGCGGTAGTCGGCCGCCAACCGCACGGTGATCACCCACGCGTGCGAGGAGCCCACCGACAGCGAGGCCAACGGCCCGCACACCACCGTCGTACCGCGCGCCGTGCAGCCGTCGCGGGAGGAGACGAATTCCAGGGAGGCGGGCAGCCGGTCGGTGACGCGGACCTGGCGGGCGGTGGAGGGCCCGTGGTTGGTCACCGTCACGACGTAGTCGAAGGTCTCCCGCACCGCCGCGGCGGAGCCCTCGCGCTGCTCCCGGGCCCCGGACGCGCCGGGCCGCAGCGCGCCCGACACCGCGAGGTCGGCGCTCTCCGACTCCTGCACGGCCGCGGGGGCCGCCGCCCGCGCGTCGGGGGACGGGGGCGGCGCCGACGGGGACGGCTGCGCCGCGACCGCGGGCGTCAGCGGCAGGAACCAGCAGGCCGCCACCGCGCAGAACGCGGTGCGGCCCCGCCCGTACGAGCCGCCGGGCCGGTTCTCAAAGACGCGTCGCATCGCACACCCTTCGGAGGATCCGTCTCCCCAGGGGTGGAGCGGTGCGGTCAGCTATTCACATAAATCGCGCTATCGAGGTACTTTGCGTGATCGTTTATGGCTAATGGGTGATCAGATTCAATCCGTTGGAGGAGGGGTGCGGGGCGGCTCGAAGCGGATCGGGGCCTGGAAGCGGGCCTTGCGCGCGGCGCGGCGGAAGACCGTGAGCACCGCCGGTCCCGCCAGGCAGATGCAGACGAAGTTGGTGACGGCGCGTCCGGTGTCCCAACCCAGCGAGGTGGCCAGGTCGAAGGCCAGGTAGCGGTGGAACTGCTCGGTGAAGGGCAGGCCCGGCAGATAGGCGAGGGAACTGTTCGGATCGAGGGAGAAGGGCCAGAAGGACAGGTTGAGGAGGAAGCCGAAGAGGTACCCGGACACCGAGCCGTAGCCGGCGAGCAGGGCGACCTCCCGGCGCCCCGAGGCCTTCGGGAGGAAACCGGCGAGCATGCCGACGAAGGCGCAGCCGAACATCTGGTACGGCATCCACGGCCCCACGCCACCGGTGATGAGGGCGGAGGCGAAGAGCGAGGTGCAGCCCAGCGTGAAGCCGAAACCGGGTCCGTAGACCCGCCCGGCCAGGACGAGGATGAAGAAGACGGTCTCGATCCCGGCGGTGCCCGCCCCCAACGGGCGGATGGCGGCGTTGACCGCGGAGAGCACGCCCAGCATGGCCAGGGCCTTGGAGCTGATGCCCCCTTCGGCGATCTCGGAGATCACCACGCAGAGCACGACGACCAGGAGCACCCCGAAGATCAGCGGCGGGGCGTAGTTCGAGCCGAACTTCCCCGGCGCGACCAGGAACGGCCAGAAGAAGGCGACGATCCCGAGGAAGGCCGCCATGGCGATCACGACCCCGGCCCGGGCGCGGATCCGGATGGCCGCGGTGTACGTGCTCACGCGTGCGGGTCCGTTCCGTCGGTCGCGGTCGCGGTCCCGGCCCCGGGTGCGGGAGCAGGAGCGGCCCCGGGAGCGGGCGGCGCGGTCGCCGGGAGTACGGACGCCAGCTGATCCACCGTCAAAAAGGGCAGCGGCGCGAGGATCTTCGCGGTCTGCGGGGCGAAGACGGGGGAGGCGACGATGACTTCTGTGGTGGGGCCGTCGGCGACCACGTCCCCTTCGGCCATCACCACCACGCGGTCCGCGGCGCGGGCGACGAACTCGACGTCGTGGGTGGAGATCACCACGGTGCGGCCCTCCGCCGCGAGGTCGTCGACGATGCGGATCAGTTCCCCCTTGGCACGGTAGTCGAGCCCGCGGGTGGGCTCGTCGAGCAGCAGCACCCGGGGCGCGGCGGTCAGCTGGATCGCGAGGACGAGGGCGAGCTTCTGGCCCTCGGAGAGGTCGCGGGGGTGGGTGGCGCCGCTGATGCCCGGCGCCAGCCGGTCCAGGATCGCCCGTGCCCGTACGTCGTCCCCGCCCACCGCGGACTCGCTGTCCGCCTGGTCGAGCTCCTGCTCGACCGATTCGAGGTAGAGCAGGTCGGTGGGGGTCTGCGGGACCAGGCCCACCAGCCGGCGGGCCGCGGCCGCGGAGAGGTCCTTCGGGTCCCGGGGCTTCGCGGCGCCCCCTTCGACTCCCCCGTCCCCTTCGGCGCTGACGGCGACGCTCCCGGCCTTGCGGGGGCCCGAGCCCTGGAGCGCCCAGAGCAGGGAGGACTTGCCGGAGCCGTTGCGGCCCATGAGCGCGGTGACCTCGCCGCCGTGGAGCGCGAGGTCGACCTCGCGCACGGCCGGGACGCCGTGGTAGGTGACGGTGACCCCGCGGGCGCGCAGGAGCACCGGGCGATCGGCCGCGGGCGCCGGGCGCACCGGCGGCGCGGTGCGGTCCGCCAGCCGGGTGCGCAGCGGCGCGGCGGCGCGGCGGGCGTCGCGGATCGAGAGCGGCAGCGGTGACCAGCCGGCCGCCCGGCCGAGTTCCACGATCGGCGGCGCGATGGAGGACGTACGGAAGATCTCGGCGGGCGGCCCGGACACGACGCGGCCGTCGCCGGGGAGGTGGATGACCCGGTCGGCGTACTGGACGACGCGCTCCAGGCGGTGCTCGGCCAGCAGGACCGTGACCCCGAGGTCGTGGACGAGGCGGGTGACCGCGGCCAGCACCTCCTCCGCCGCGGTCGGGTCGAGCGCGGAGGTCGGCTCGTCCAGGACCAGGACGCGCGGGTGGGCGGTCAGGACGGACCCGATGGCGACGCGCTGCTGCTGGCCGCCGGACAGCTCGTGCAGGGCGCGGTGGCGCAGGTCGGCCAGGCCCAGGAGGTCGAGGGTCTCCTCGACCCGCTTGCGCATCGTCGCCGGAGCCACCGCCAACTGCTCCATCGCGTAGGCGAGTTCCTCCTCGACGGTGTCGGTCACGAACCCGTCGAGCGGATCCTGTCCCACCACCCCGACGACATCGGCGAGTTCGCGGGGCGGGTGGTGCGCGGTGTCGCGGCCGTCGACGGTGACCCGTCCGTGCAGGGTGCCCCCGGTGAAGTGCGGGACCAGCCCGTTCACGGCGCCGAGGAGGGTGGACTTGCCGACGCCGGTGTGACCGACGACGAGGCAGAGTTCGCCCTCCTCGACGGTCAGGTCCACATCGCGCAGCACGGGCCCGGACGCGTCCTCGTACTGGACGGAGACCTGGTCGAAGGTGATCACTGGGGTTCCTCGGTGCGCTGTGCGGGGACGACGGGTCGGGCGGGTGGCGCCGGCGGCGGTGCCAGGAAGCCCGCGGCCCCGGCCAGCAGCACGGCGGCCGCGGGGACCAGCGGGAGGGTGGGCCAACTGAGCGGGTAGATCGAGGGGTTGAGCTCGGCCGCGTTGAAGCCGACGTTGGCGAAGAGGAGGACGGCGGAGAGCACCCCGCAACCGGCGACGGACCATTCGGCGGCGCGCCACGGGTCGGGCCGGTAGGCGGTCCGGGTGATCCGGCGCCCGCCGAGCCGCAGCCCCGCGAAGCACAGCAGCGCGCCCGCGCCCATGGCGGGCAGGCCGAGGAGCTTGGGGGCGGTGGCGTCGAGGAGCCCGTAGGCCCCGGCGCACAGTCCGCACATCCCGAGCAGCATGAGCGCCCCGGTCAGCCGGCGGGAGCGGCGGGTGGCGGTGCCCGCGCGCCCGTAACCGCGGGAGTCCATGGCGGCGGCCAGGCGCAGGGAGCGCTCCAGGGCGTCCTCCAGGACGGGGACGATGATCCCGCGCAGCGCCCGCAGCCCCTTCGAGCGGCCGGCCCGCAGTCGCTTGGCCCGGTGCACCCGCTGCACGCTCTGGACCAGCTGCGGCGCGACGCTGAGGGACACGGTGACGGCGACGCCGAGCTCGTACAGCGCGCCGGGCAGCACGCGCAGCGCCCGCTTCGGGTTGGCCAGGGTGTTGGCCGCCCCGATGCAGCACAGCATGCAGGCCAGGCGCAGCCCGTCGGTGGCGGCCGAGAGCAGCGCCTCCAGGGAGACGGGGCCGCCGAGTTGGATCCCCGCGTACCAGTCGGGGGTCGGGATGTGGGGGAGGGAGAAGAGGAAGTGGTCGCGGGGGGTGATGCCGGTGGCGAAGACCGCCCGGAAGGTGACGCGGATGGCGACCACGGTCAGCGCCAGGTAGAGGTAGTACTTGAAGCCGCGGGCCCAGGGGGCGTCGGTGCGGCGCACGGTGATGACGTAGCCGAGGACGGCCAGGACGAGGAACAGCAGCAGCGGATTGTTGGTGCGGCTGACGGCGGTCGCGAGCGCGAGGGCCCAGATCCACCAGGCGACCGGGTGCAGGGTGCGGGGCAGACGGCGGCCGCCCGCGTCCGGCGCGGAGTCGGCCGCGGGCGGCGCGGCCGCCGCGGTGGTGCGTGCCACGCGGCTACTCCGTACGACGGCGGCGCTTGGCCGCGAACACGGCGGCGCCGGCGATCAGGAGCACCAGCGCCCCGGTGGCGACGGCGGGCAGGTACGAGCCCGCGTCGTGGGCGGCGTCGGCGGCGGGCGCCGCCTCGACCACCTGGGGACCCGGCGCCGGGGCGGCCACCGCGGGGGCGCTGGTCGACGGAGCCGCGGTGGGCGTCGGCGGGGCGCTCGCGGAGGGGCCGACCGGCGCCGTCGGTCCGGGCGGCGAGGCCGAGGCCGCCGGGGCGGACGCCGCCGGGGGCGCCGCGGCCGGGGGCGGGTCCTGCGGCCGGGGGCCGGTGTCGACGTGCGGCGGGAGGGGCGCGGCGGTGCGGGTGTCCTGGGGCGCGGGCCCGCCCGTCGGGGCGGCGTTGTGCGCGCGCACCTGGTCGGGGGTGACGGAGGGCTTGCCCTCCGTGCCCTCGACGTTGGTCGCCCCGAAGATCCACAGGTCCACGCTGCCGGGCTTCGGCTTGTAGAGCATGGCGCCGAGCTGGCTGTACTCCCAGGTGTTCTGACCGGGGCCCGCGTGCCAGTACGACCAGTACGCCGAGGCGGGCGGGGTCAGGACGCAGTCGTCCTGCTGCGGCGTCGGGAACTGCCTGCCGCCCTGGTACCCGCTGTAGCCGATCCGGCAGATGAAGGCGGGGCCGTCGTGGCCGGTGCCGGTGGTGGCCCAGCCGCCCTGGTTGAGGAGTTCGTAGCCGGTGGTCGGCGTCGTACCGCAGGAGCGGTAGACCGGCCCGCCCCAACGGCTGAAGTCGACGGCGAGGACCGCTCCCGAACTGGTGGTGCACCGGCCCATCGGCTGCGGGGCGGCCCCGGCCGGGGCCGCGGTGGCGGTCAGGGCCGCCACCGCCAGCCCCAGCGCGGCGGCCGAGCGGGCCAGGGCGCGCGCCGCGCGGGCGAGCGGCGTTCCCGGATCCCGGCGGGTCGTCCATCGCTCCCGGCGCGTCATGCTCCGCTCCCGGTGCGCTCGCGGCGGCGTCCGGCGGCGCGGGTGACCGCCCAGCCGCCCAGGACCAGGAGGAGGGAGGCGACGGCGAGGGCGCCGACCTGGGTGCCGGTGGAGGCGAGGCCGCCCCCGCCCGAGCCGCCGGTCGCGCCCCCGCCGGACGCGGAACCGCCGGCCGAGCCCGCGCCGCCGCTCTCGCCCGGCGTCACGATGACGGGCGAGCCGTTGCCGCCCGAAGGCCGTCCGGAGGTGCTGGGAACGGGCTCCGGGGTGGTGCCGTTCAGGTCGCGGGTCAGCAGGCCGAAGGAGATGCCGGTGGCGCCGCCGACCGCCTGGGCCGAAGCGCGGACGTCGGATCCGGCCTGGCCCTCCTTGGCGATCCGGAAGCCGCCGTCGCCGTTCTGCTGCGAGCGCAGGAACTTACGGGCCTTCGCGATGCGGTCGGTGTACTTCGCCGCGTCCAGGGACATGCCCTGCACGGCCAGGGCCGCGGAGTTGACGGAGTTCCCGGACGCACCGGGGAAGCCGCCGTCGTCCTTCTGCTGGGCGGCCAGCCAGGCGATCGCCTTGTCGACGGCGCTCTGCGAGCCGGCGTCCGGGAGCAGGTCGAGGGCCATGGCGGCCATCGCGGTGGAGTCCACCTCGTCCTGGCTGGGCTCGCCGATGAGGCTGGGCCAGGCCCCCGAGGGGCTCTGGAGGCCCTTGAGGAAGGCGACGGGCTCGGCCGCGGCGGCGCCCTCCCCGGCGCGGACCTGGGCGATGACGCCGAGGGACTGGGAGAAGACCGAGGTGGCGTAGGTGTAGTTGCCCTTCGCCGCGCACTGCTGGGGCGTCTCGCTCTTGGCCGGGCAGATCCCCTTGGCGAGCGCGCCGATCAGGTCCTGGCCGCCGAAGGCGCGGGGGTCACGGCCGACGGCCTCGGCGAGGAGGGCCGCCTTGCCGAGGGAGCCGCCGCCCGCGTACTTGGTGCCGATGAGCGTCCAGTCGTTGACGGTGCGGCCCGTGCCGTCCTTGCCGCCCTTGTCGAGGAAGTCGACGATGTTGCGCAGGGTGGTGTTGTCCCGGCCGGTCGCGGCGAGCGCGTAGGCGCCGTCGATGGTCAGGCCGTAGTCGGCGAAGCCGGTGCCCGCGCCGCTCTCGTAGTACCGGCCCTGGACCAGCCGGCCGCGGTCGGCGAGGTACGCCGTTCCCCTGCCCAGGTCCGGGCCGTCACCGGCCGGCGGGGCGGTGGTGGGCGGAGCGGTGGTGGGCGGGGTGGTCGGCGTCGGGTCGGCCGGCTTGGTGGTCAGCAGGACCAGGTCGCTCTTGGCGCCCGCGACGGCGGCCGGGGCGGTGACGAACATCCGGGAGTCGGTGTCGTTCTCGTCGAAGCCGAAACCGCCCGTGGTGGACTGCCGCTTGGAGAGCCAGGAGAGACCGGCGTCCGCGAAGGCGTCGTCGCCGAGGGCGCGCAGCGCCTGGGCGGCCCAGGCGGTGGCGGCCGGGCTGCCGGTGGTCTCGTACGGGGCGGCGGGCCAGGCGCCGGTGGGCAGTTGGGACTTCTTGAGGCTGCCCCGGGCCTTCTGCACGACTCCGCCGTACCCACCGGCGCGCTGGAGGGCCAAGGTGATCAGGCCGGTGGCGATCGGGTCGCTGTCGCACCAGCCGCCGGAGCGGATGAGGACGCCGCTGAAGCCGCCGTCCTCGCACTGGAGGCCGACGAGCCGGTGCACGGCGTCGGCGGGCGGGGTGACCCCGCCGCCGAGCAGCGCGATGACGGCCATGGCCTGTGCGTCGGACTGGCCGGTCGTGCGGAAGTCGCCCTTGGTGAGGCAGCCGTCGACGGGGGCGCCGTCACCGATGTCGCGCGGGCACACGTACGTCAGGAGGTCGCCGAGCAGGTCGTGCCCGCCGAAGGCGCGCGGGTCCTTGCCCGTGGCCTCGGCGACGAGCGCGAGGCGCGCGGCGGCGGTCGCGTCGGGGATCCCGCCCTTGCCCGCCGGGTAGGCGTAGGCGTCGGTCTGCGCGGGCGTGGCCAGGAAGGCGGCCGCCTTCTTCGCCGCCGGGCTCCCCCGGTCCGCGGCGGTCAGCGCGAACACGGCTTCCGTGGTGAGGAAGTGGTTCGGGGTGGTGGCCCCGTCGTCGACGACCCGTTCCCCGTCCGTCAGCTTCCCGGTGATCCAGCGCAGGGCGGCCGGTACGTCGACCGCCCCCGCGGGCACGGTGGGCGGAGCGGTGGGCACGGCCGGGTCGGGGGTGACGCCGCCGCCGGCCCGGACGTCGTCGGGGGAGAAGGCGGGCTTGCCGGAGGTGCCGCCGATGGAGGTGGCGCCGTACACCCAGGCGTCCACATCGCCGGGCTTCGGGTTCCGGGCCATGGCGCCCAGCGGGCTGTAGGTCCAGTTGCGCTGCCCGGGCGAGGCGATCCAGTAGGACCAGTACGCGGTGGCCTGCGGGGTGACGGTGCAGGGCTCCTTGTCCGGAGTCGGGTACTGCGTACCGGAGTCGAAGGACCCGTTGCCGATGCGGCAGACGAAGGCGGGGCCGTCGTGGACGGTCCCGGTGGTCGTGAACCCGGCGGTGTGCAGCAGCTCGTACCCCGTCGTCGGGGTCGTGTCGCAGCCGCGCTGGACCTTGCCGCCGAAGGGGCCGAAGTCCACCGCCACGATGGCGCCGGCGGTGGCCGTGCACTGCTCGATCGGGTCGGCGTGGGCGACCGGGGGAGGAGTGAGGAAGGCCACTGCCGCACCGAGCGTCAGGAAGGACGCGGTGACGAGCGAGAGGAACCGCCGTCTCGGCCGCGTCCGTTGCGCCTGCTGTTCGGTCCCCACCGCGGCCCTCGTCTCTGCCGGGCGGCTGCGTGCGTGGCGATCGGCCCCCACCCGGCCCTCGGGCCACGGGGGAGCTGTTACGACCACGCCGTAGTCCGCGACGGCGCTCTTCGTGCTGTGTTTCGGCCCCAGGCATTCCGACTCGCCCGGGACGAACCGGGCCTACGGTTGCGGGTCAGTGCCGGAATTCGACCGGCTTCCCCTGGAGCTGAGCAGTTATCAGCCGGAGTGCAACACGGATTCCGTGGACGCGTCAAGGTGGCCTACGTCTCAGGCGACGCCCCCACGGCGCGGGCCGGTCCCTCCGCGGGCCGGGCGGCTGGCGGTGGCTTGATCACTCGGGTAGCGTCCAGGGCTGCCACATGGGGGAACCCGGTGAGAATCCGGGGCTGACGCGCAACGGTGTGGGACGGCGGGGGCCGTTCCGGAGCCCGAATGCCCATACGGCGATGCAGCAACAGGAAGCCGTACCACGCGTTCCGGACGGCGGCTCTCCGGCCCGTGCCCCAGCCGTGTCCCTGCGACGGCGACGTGAGGCCCGAGCGGTGAGCGGCCGGCGTCCGCCGATTTCCAGGAGCAGGCCATGTCCCGTCCCCGTACCTCCCGCCGCCTCGCGCTCGCGGTTCCCGCCGCGCTCGGTGCGCTCGTCCTCACCGCGCTGCCCGCCTCGGCGACCTCGTCGCCGGCGCAGATCGCCACCTCCAAGACCAATGGCGTCGCCTACCTCAAGTCCCTCCAGGCGGCGGACGGTTCCTACGCCGGCTCGGGCCTGTCCAACGAGTGGGCCTTCAGCACCTTCGCCGCCGCGGGCACCGCGGTCGTCGACGTCTACCCGGGCGGCGACACGACGAAGAACGCGCGCACGGTCTACCGCAACCTGCTGTCGACGGCGGGGTGGCCGCAGGCCGCGCCGGTGGTCACCGACTACGAGCGCGGCACCCTCAACGCCTACGCCGCCGGCATCGACCCGGCCCGGGTCTCGGCCTCGCGCAACCTCGTCGCGAACATCTACTCCTACTGGCAGACGGCGGAGGCCGGTTACTTCGGCCCTTCCGGAAACTTCAACGGCACGGTCTTCGCGGCGCTCTCCCTGCGCGGCGCCAAGACCCAGAGCGGCGCCGACCGCATCCCGCAGGCGCTGACCGACTCGATGGTCACCCGCATCCGGGCCAACCAGCACGCGGACGGCGGCTGGACGTTCCAGAAGGGCGAGGGCAACCCCACCGTCCTCAACTCCGCGAGCGACGTCGACATGACCGGCGCGGCCATGGCCGCCCTCTGCGTCTCCGGCGTCCCGAACACCGACACCGGCGTCGTCAAGGCGAAGAACTTCCTCAAGAGCACGCTCGTTTCCGGCAGCGGCGCCTTCAACTCCCTCTACGGGGTCAACACCAGCTCGAACGGCTGGGGCGTCGCGGGCCTGAACGCCTGCGGATTCAACCCGCAGACCGGAGACTTCCTCACCGGCAGCGGCAAGACCCCCGTGGACTTCCTGATCGCCAACCAGTACAACCCGGCGGGCGGTTTCAAGTACAAGCCCTCCGACACGGCCCCCACCGCCTACGCCTCGATCGACGCGCTGCGCGCCGTCGCGGGCGGCGGTTTCACCACGGCCCCGCCCGTCCCCGTCACCCCCGGCGCCCCGCAGTGGGTGGCCCAGTCCGCCTTCACGGCCGGGACCGCCACCAAGCTGGCGCTGACCGTCGACGACGGCGCGGGCAACCTCAAGGTCTGCTCGGTCGCCTTCACCCCGACCGCCGCGACCACCACCCTCGGCGACGTCCTGACCGCGGCGACCACCGGCGCCACCCCGTCGGGCTGCGTCACGAGCGCGACCCCCGCCTCGGGCACCGGCGCGATCACGGCCGTCAACGGCAAGGCCAACAGCGGCGGGAACACCTGGAAGATCAGCGTCGACGGCTCCGCCTTCGCCGGGGCCCTGCGCGAGACGGTCATCAACGTGGGCGACACCATCGCCCTGCGCTGGGGCGCCTGACCCCGTCCCGGGTACGGGTCCCCGCGCGCGGGGACCCGTACCCGGTCGCTCCCGTCAGGCGGCGGGCTTGCCGGGCTGGTCGTGGGTGGAGCAGTGGATGCCGCCGCCGCCCGAGGCGATCGTGTCGATCGAGACCGGTACGACGTCCCGCTGGGGGAAGTGCTCCCGCAGGATCCCGCGGGCACGGTCGTCCGCCTTGGCGTCCCCGAACTTGGGCATGAAGACGGCGTCGTTGGCGACGTAGAAGTTGGCGTAGGTGGAGACGAAGTCGTCGCCCTCGCCCCTGATCCGGTTCAGGTCGGGCTGCGGGAGGTCGATGATCTCGAAGCGCCGGCCGCGGGCGTCCGTCGTCTTCGACAGGACGGAGCGGGCCTGGTCGGCGGAGCGCGACCAGGAGTCCGGCGGGGTGCTGGGGTGGGCGCGGTCCAGCAGCACCACGCCCGGTTCGGTGAAGCGCACCAGGCTGTCCACGTGGGCGTCGGTGATGTCCTCGCCGCGCACACCGGCGAGCCAGACCACCTTCTCGACGCCCAGGGTCTGCTTGAGCTCCGCCTCCAGGGCGTCCCGGCTCTTGCCCCGGTTGCGGTTGTCGTTGACGATCGAGCTCTCGGTGATCAGCAGGGTGCCCTGGCCGTCGGTCTCGACGGAGCCGCCCTCGGCGACGAAGGGGGCCTGGACCCGGGGGATCCCGTACTTCTGGAGCACGGCGCGGGCGACCGCCCCGTCGTTCTTGTGCTCCTGCTTGTTGCCCCAGCCGTTGAAGTTGAAGTCGACGCCGATGACCTTGCCGCCCTCCTCGACGAAGACGGGCACGGTGTCGCGCGCCCACAGGTCGTCGACCGGCAGCGGGATGACCTCGACCCGGGCGCCGCAGGCGCGCTGGGCGGCGTCCACCTGGTCCGGGCGGGCCATCATGACGACCGCCTCGTAGTCGCCGACGGCCCGGGCGATCCGGGCGATGTCCTCGCGGACGTAGCGCAGGTCCTGCTTCCAGACCGAGCTGAGCGCCGGCCAGGCCATGAAGGTGCGGGTGTGGCTCTCCCACTCGGCGCCCATGCGGCGCTTGCCGTTGCCCGAGGCGGCGAGGGAGGGCGCGGCGAGGGCTTCTGCCCGGGCTCCGGTCGTGGCGGGCCCGCAGGCCGCGGAGCCCAGCACGACTGCGCCGATACCGGTGAGGGTGCGAAGGACGGTCCGTCGGGTGGGGGGCGGGAAGGACACGGGGGACTCCGATCGTGGGCTGGCGGCAGGTGCATCCGGCCTGGGCGGGAGCGCGGTATGACGTAGACGGACAAACCGGTCTCTACGCACAAGGGTGCGCGCTCCGCGCCGCAACGGCCGCTCGGTACGGAGAGTGATGCGACCACGTGCTGTCACTCTGGCACTGACTGAACATTCAGTCAACCCGGGGCCTCCGTCGAGGAGCGCCGTTCGGGCGGCCCGCAGGGGCCACGGGCGGCTCGTGGCCGCGCCCGGCTGCCCGCGGGATCGGCCCGATCCCTTGCGCCGGGCCGACCCTCGCCACCAACCGTCCGTCGCGCCCCTCCCGTCGCCCCCCGTCACGGGGCGCCGGACATCCCCGAGGAACGGGCGTCGAAGCCCTGGTGGGCGCGCGCGGTCTGGTGTTTCCTGGATGACGCTCAGTGACCGGACGCCGCCTGAATCTCCGACACGCAGTCGACCGTCAAGCCGATGGGGGAGACCCATGACCGCTGCGCACGACGCCCCGGACATCCTGTCGCCGCAGTTCGCCGAGGATCCGTATCCGACCTACCGCGTCCTGCGCGAGAGCGCGCCGCTCGTCTGGCACGAGGCGACGCAGAGCTTCCTCGTCTCGCGCTACGAGGACGTGGCGCGGGTCTTCAAGGACAAGGAGTCGCGCTTCACCACGGACAACTACGCCTGGCAGGCCGAACCCGTGCACGGCAAGACGATCCTCCAAATGAGTGGTCGCGAGCACGCCACCCGGCGCGCGCTGGTGGCCCCGGCCTTCCGCGGGGGCGAGCTCCGCGAGAAGGTCGTGCCGATCATCGACCGCAACGCCCGCGAGCTGATCGACGCCTTCCGCGGCGCCGGGACGGTCGACCTGGTGAGCGGCTTCGCCTCTCGCTTCCCCATCTCGGTCATCGGCGACATGTTCGGGCTGGACCGCTCCGGCCAGGAACGCATCGCCGGCTGGTACCGCGCCTTCGTCGCCTTCACCGGCAACCTCTCCGGTGAGCCCGAGTGCGCCGCCGCCGGGGCGCGGGCCCAGGAGGCGTTCGCCGCGTACATGCTCCCGGTGATCCGGGACCGGCGGGAGCGCCCCGGCGACGACCTGCTGTCCGGGCTCTGCGCCGCCCGGGTCGACGGCGTGACCATGAGCGACGAGGACATCAAGGCCTTCTGCAGCCTGCTGCTCACCGCGGGCGCCGAGACCACCGACAAGGCCGTCGCGGCCCTCTTCGCGAACCTGCTGGCCGACCCCCACCAGCTCGCGGCCGTCCGGCAGGACCGCACGCTCATCGACCGGGCCTTCGCGGAGACCCTGCGCTTCAGCCCGCCCGTCCACATGATCATGCGGCAGGCCGCCACCGACGTACCGATGAGCGGCGGCACGATCCCCGCGGGGGCCACCGTCACCTGCCTGATCGGGGCGGCCAACCGCGACGCCGGGCGGTACGCGGATCCGGACCGGTTCGACATCTTCCGCGCGGACCTGACGACCACGACCGCCTTCTCCGCGGCCGCGGACCACTTGGCCTTCGCCCTGGGACGACACTTCTGCGTCGGGGCGCTGCTGGCCAAGGCCGAGGTGGAGATCGCGACCAACCAGCTCCTCGACGCGATGCCGGACCTCCGGCCGGCGGCCGGCTACGACCCCGCCGAGCAGGGCGTCTTCACCCGTGGCCCGAGGTCCCTGGTCGTGGAGTTCGCGCCGACCCCTGGGTGAACCCGACCGCGGCCGTCGGGAACCCGTCGGGAACCCGTCAGGAACCCGTCGGGAGGAGGACTGGACCTCAACCGCGCTTGAGTTCCTAGGGTTTCGGTATCAAGCGATCTTGCAGCGCGAACGGAGTTCCGTCATGGAGTACTCGCACGACGATGCCGAACTGGTCGAGCAGCCCATCGGTTACTGGAGTTGGGCAGCCTACGAAGCGGTCGTCACCCGCACCCGGGGCGCACTGGCGGAGATCGGCACCACGCAGCCGCAGTGGTGGGTGCTCGGCCAAGTGGCCCTGGCCGAGAAGGCGAAGAGCCGTACGGAGGTGATCGAGACCCTGCAGGGCTACCTCACCGTCGGCGCGGAGGCCGTCTCCGAGGAGATCGACACGGCCATCGCCCGGGGGTGGCTCACGCAGGACACCGAGGGAGTCCTCGGGCTGACGCCGCACGGCCGCACCTTCTTCGACCGGGCCGCCGCCCTGCAGGGCGAGTTGTGGACCGAGCGCCACGAGGGGATCTCGGACGAGGAGTACCGGACCACCCTGAAGGTGCTCCAGCGGTTCATCCACAACGTGGGCGGCCGGGCCTGGCACCACTAGGGGGTGTCAGCCGATCCCCGCGAGGGCCGCGCGTGCAGTGCGGGTCAGTTCCTCGTCGTACGGGACGGCGCCACCGTAGCGGCGGGGTGAGGAGGTCACCGCGAGCAGCGCCGGCAGGGCGGCCGAGGCGGGGCGCCCGATGGCGCCGAGTGCCGCTACCGTCCGCAGGACGAGCGGGGTGACCTCGTGCTCCGCCAGCGGTGCCAGCTCCGGCAGCAGGACCTCGACGGCGGGGGTCGCGTCACCGGTGATCCGCCACCACGCCTCGGCCGCGCCGACCCGGCTCCACTCTCCGGGACAGGTCATCAGGGGCCGTACGGCGTCGGCGTACGCCGTGGCCAGCGGGCCCAGGTCGGCCAGGTGGCGCAGCACCGGTCGGCCGGGGCCGCGTCGTACCGCCGCGCCGCACACCCGCAGGGCCAGCTCCGGATCGCCCGTGACGCGCCAGTGCGCCCACGCGGCGCTCTGCGCGCCCCGCCACAGGGGCCCGGCCCACGGGGTGTGCGCGGTGGTCGCGAGAGCCGCGAGCACCCCGGCCGCGCCACCGGCCGCCGGTCCGATCCGGCCCAACGCCTCGGCGGCCGGCCGGGCGTGGCCGGTGTCCAGCAGGTCGGTCAGCTCGGGCACGGCAGCCGCCGCGGCGGGGCCCCAGCGGGCGAGGGTCCGCAGGATCTCGGGCACGTCACGGGCCGGCGAACCGGCGGCGAGCTGTCGGCGCAGGACCGGCAGCAGGCGCGGAGCCCACCGCACCGGGACGGAGTCGACCTCCAGGAAGCGATCCCCCTGGACATAGGCGTACCAAGGAACCGCCCGGTCGTCGCCCAGGGCGATCAGCGCGCGGATCGCGGTGTCGACCTTGTGCGTGCGGGTGCCGCGGAGCCAGTTCCGCTCGACGTATCGGACCAGCCGGTCGGCGTAGGGGGCCGCGACCCCACCGCCCCGGAGGAAGACGTCGAGGGCCGCGGCCGCCACCTCCGGCTCGTCCAGCGCCGCGGCGACGGCCTCCCACAGGTCCGGCGCCGGGTCCCGCCAGTACCGCAGCCGTGCACCGGCCGCCATGACGGCCGCTCTGCGCAGCTCCCTGTCGGGCTGCCGCTCCAGGGCGTGCACGAATGCCGCGGCCTGCGGCGGATACGGCGCGAGCAGCCGCCCGAAGCGTTCGGCCGGTCCGTACCCGACGGGCCACCACGGCACCTCCGGCAGTGCGTCCGTCCCGATCGCGATGAGGCTACGGGCCACCGCGCGGCCGGTCCCCGCAGCCCCGCCGGGTTCCCCCGCCGCGCCCGGAGCCAGGGTGCTGTACGCCGCCGCGAGCCGCACCAGGGGCTGGTGGTGCTCCAGCCACGGCCGGAGCCACGCTCCGGTCTCGGCCGCGGCGACCCCGGCCGACGACGGCGGCAGGGTCGACATGACCCCCACCGCGAGCAACTGGGACGCCAGCGCCGTCGGGTCGGCCTCCACGGCGGCCTGCCGGCGCAGCGCACTCAGCGCGGCCGGGTCCGCGCAGCGGATGGCGCGCAGGACGTGTGCCGCACCCGCCCGCACCTCCGCCGATCGGTGCGCGACCAGCGCGAGCACGTGGCGCCCGCCGTTCGTGAACACCGTGAAGGTCATGTAGTGGACGCCGGCCGAACTGCTGCAGGCGCCGTGACCGCGCCGGGCGAGGAAGTCGAGCACGCGGACCAGGCGGCGATCGTCGAGGTCCGGGAGCAACTCGAAGAGCCTGGAGGCCGCGTGGGCGAAGAGCGGTTCGTTGGTGCTCCAGCCCAGGCGCTCCTCCAATTGGTGCCACGCCTTGCGCCGTCGGCCGACGGTCACCAACTCCCGCAGCAGCCGCGGCACCTCCGCCCGACCGGCCGGCACCCCTTCCATCACATGCCAGGGCACCCCGGCCCCCCGTCCGTTCATACGGCGCAGCCTAAGCTCCCCGGCCGGCGCGGTGGTCGGCGAGGGGTGCCGGCGGGACCTGACGGCGACGGCTCACCACGCGGGGCGCAGGGGGCCCGGCGGGGTGAGTCGGGCCAGGTCGGCGACCAGGGCGCCGAAGCGCTCCTCGCCCAGGGACTCCCGCCACGGTGCCACGACGGCCCCGGCCGCCTCGTCGGCGGCGCGGGTGGCGGCCCGGCCGGTCCCGGTCAGCGCCAGGAGGCGGGCGCGGGCGTCGTGCGGGTGCGGATGCCGTTCCACGTACCCCTTGCGGACCAGTTCCTCGACCAGTTGGGCGGCGGCCTGTTTGGTCACCCCCAGGTGTTCGGCCAGGTCGGCCGTGGTGGCGCCGCCCGCGGAGATGCGGGCGAAGGCGAAGCCGTGCGCCGGGCGCAGGTCCTCGAAACCCTGCTGGGACACGCGGGTGTGGATCTCCTGCACCAGGTGTCCGGAGAGCGTGAGCACGAGGGCGGAGAAGGCGAGGGCGTCATCCATGGCCTTGACTATAACTCGGCAAGCTGCTTGTCTAAATGGACAAGCTGCTTGTCCATATGGAGGTCGCAATGCCGTTCATCCACCGTGACGAGGCCGTGGTGCACGAGATCCACGGCGGTCGTTTCGTCTCCTACGTCCGCACCGACACCGGGAGCAAGGAGCTCGCCGCCTGGCGCCTCGAGGTCCCGCCCGCGATGGTGGGGCCGCGCCACACGATCAGCGCCGAGGAGACGTTCTACGTGCTGTCCGGGTGCGTGCGCCTCACCATCGACGGCGAGAGCGCCGAACTCCGGGCCGGCGACGCGGCGGTGGCCCCCGCCGGCTCCGAACTGGGCCTCACCAACACCAGCGGGGAGAGTGCCCATCTCTGGGTCACCACCCGGGTGGGCCTCACCGCCGAGCTCGCCGACGGCAGCACCATCACGCCGCCCTGGGCCCGATAGCGGCGCGGCCGCGGCCGACTCGGGCCGCGGTCGCCTCAGCCGGGCAGGGTGAACAGCCGGACGAGCACCACGACGAGGGTGCCCGCGGTGAGCACCGCGCCCAGCACGGTGAACAGGAGGTCGACCCCCTTCCCCTCCCACCCCTGGATCGTGAACCGGCTCGGGTCCCGCGGGTCGTAGCGCACCAGGACGGTGGCGCCCACCCCGGCGCCGGGTCCGACGGAGCCGCGCCCGAACCTCGACTCGTGCTCGCAGGCGCGCCCGTCCGCGGTCGTCCAGGCAGCGACGGGGTAGTGGTACGTGGCCCCCTCGTCGCCCCGCCTGACCGCGTGGCGGACGATGCGGGCCCTGGTGGTGACACCGGTGCGCCGCAGCGAGGCGGTGCGGCGCAGCCCGTACGCGCCGATGGCGAGGAAGGCCACGCCGAGCACCAGGGGGATGAGGGAGAAGAGCCATGCGCGTTCCATGTGTGGTGCGACGCGCCGGCGCGGGCGTTGGTTGCGCGCGGGGCCGCGGTCGTGCGCACCGTCACGTCCGCGTGCGGCGCTCCCCGGGCCTGCTCATACTGGACGGATGAGGCGTACTCGTACGGTCATGGTGTGCATCGCCGGTGTCCTGGGCGCCGCCCTCCCGGCCGGAGTCTCCGCGGGAGCCGCAACCGCCGGAACCTCCGCAACCTCCGCAACCTCAGCGGCCGCCGCGGCCGATCCGGAGAGCTGCGTCAGCTCGCCGGGACCGGCCCGCGGCGACGCCGCCAAGGTCCTCGCCATCGCGCAGCAGGCACAGCGGGAGCTCGGCCTGAACTCGGTGGTCCTGCGCGTCTCCTCCGGCGACCGGGAAGTGCTCACCACGGCCCTCGGGGAGTCGATGACGGGCGTTCCCGCCGAACCCTCGATGCACTTCCGGACCGGATCCGTGGCCATCGTGTACATGGGCACCGCATTGCTGCGGCTCGTCGAACAGGGCAGGGCCTCGCTCGACGACCCGGTGGCCCGGTGGCTGCCGGACGTTCCGCACGGCTCGCAGATCACCCTGCGGATGCTCGCCGATTCGACGTCGGGGCTGCACGACTACGTCACGGACCCCACCTTCCTCGCGGAACTGGAGGCCGCGCCGTTTCGCGCGTGGACACCGGCCGAGGTCATCGCCATCGCGACGGGCAAACCGCTGCTGTACGAGCCGGGGACCAACTGGAGCTACTCGCACGCCAACTTCGCGATCCTGGGCGCCGCGCTGGAGAAGATCGGCGGCCTCCCGCTCGACCGGCTGCTGTCGGAGCAGGTGATGGTCCCGCTCGGGCTGAGCGGGACCACCAACCAGAGCACGCCGCAGATACCGGAACCCGTGCTGCACGCCTTCACCTCGGAGCGCGGCACCTACGAGGAGTCCACCTTCTGGAACCCGTCGTGGACCACCGCGCGCGGTGCGGTGCTCGTCCAGAACATCTGCGACCTCGACCGCTCCGCGCGGGGCATCGGGACCGGGAAGCTGCTCTCCGCGCAGTCCTTCAAGACCCAGCTCGATCCGGGCACCCTCGGCCTCGGCCACGCGACGTCCACGTGCCCGAAGACCGCCTGCCTGCTGACTAACACGGCGGCCCACCACTTCGGCCTGGGCCTGATCGTGGTGAACGACTGGATCCTGACCAACCCCTCCTTCTCCGGCTACGCGGCCATCCAGGCGTACCTGCCCGCGCAGAAGCTGTCGGTCTCCGTCACCGTGACGAAGGGCCCCAAGAGCCCCGAGGGGAACTCGGCCCAGACCATCGCCGAACGCATCTCGGACGCCCTCGCCCCCGAGCACCCGCTGAAGATGCGCTGACGCAAGGCGCGCAGGCGGAAGGCGCGCAGGCGGAAGGCGTGCCGGGCCGGCTACCGCGGTGCCACGGCGGCGGAGTCGGGCGACTGCCGGAGCGTGGACGCGTCGACCGCTTCGAAGTCCGAGCCCTTGAAGCCCTTGAGGGCGTCGAGTTGGGCATTGTCCCAGCGGGGGTCCTCGTCGCCCGAGAGGTACCAGGCCGAGCCGTTGTCCGCGACGATGGCGCCGTACGTCTTGAGCGCCTCGGCCACGGCCGCGGCCTGCGGCGGCAGTTGCGAGGTGTCCACCGAGGCCTTCAGGCGCAACCGCAGCCCCATCGGGGGCAGCGAGGCGTCCGCGGCGGAGCCCGCCTGGTGCCGGGCGGGCCAGACGTAGCTCCGGTCCGAGCGGGGGACGGTCATCCGGATCGCGTGGTCGACGGCGCCGGCCGCCGCCTCGTCGTAGCGCACCAGGCCGGGCAGGACGGCCAGTCCGGCGGCATCGGCCGACGTCCAGCCGTCGGGGCGCAGCGCGTGGCCGCGCAGGTCGAAGACCGCGCCCGAGCCGGCGTGCCAGGCGTTGCCGCCCTGCGGGTGCGCGTCCCAGAGTTCGTAGGACCTGCACAGGGCGCGGTCCCAGACGATGACGTGCCGGTCCCCGTCGCTCGCCGGACCGTTCTCGATCCTGGCGTCCCGCGGGATCCGGTAGCCGGACGCGTCGCTCTCCTCGGCGTAGTCCAGCGAGACCTTCGACTCGGGCACCGCGGTGTCCGTGACGGTGACGGGTATGCCGAAGGGCCGGCCTCCGGTGAGCCCCGAGCCGAAGTCCGGGTGCAGGGGCGCCGTCGAGCCGATGGAGGCGACGTAACGGGCGGAACGCGGGTGCACGGGGAGCGCGTCCACGGGCGCCCGCCAGAAGCTGTCCGGCAGGGAGGTCCGGCAGGACCCGTCGGTCGGGGCGGCGCGGGCCCCGACCGGGGCGAGGGGCGTCCCCGCGGTGGGAGCGGCGTACCCGGACAGCAGGAGGGCGGCGGCGGCCGCGGCAACGGCGGGCGCGCCGGCGGTCACCGGGCCGCGCCGCCGCGCGTGCCGTGCCGCCGGGTGCCCCGTGTGCGTCCTGCGCCTCGTTGCCATGGCCGCACCTCATTCACCTCTGCGCGCCGCCCCCTCCAGCGTAGGCACGTTCCGGTCCACCCGCTCCGCGGTCCCGTCGCGGAGCGGGTGCGCGCGCGGAGCCCCGATCAGCAGGGGATGACGACCTCGTGGACCACCGGACGCGGGGCCCAGGGGAAGGAGGCCACGGCGAAGGTGCCGCGGACGGTCGACCCGCACGGGACGGTGGCGGCGGCGCCGCGCACCTGGAGGTTCGCGGAGGTGAAGACGACCTGCCTGGTCTGGGTGGTGGGCGCCGCGCCGCTGCCGACGACCTCGGTGGACAGGGTCGTGATCAGCTCCTTGGGGGCGGGGCCGGGGCCGCCCGGGGAGGGCGGGCCGGCGAGCCCGACCGTGCCGTAGAACGCGACGGTGGTGCCGGTGACTTCGGCGCACACCCGGGTGGACAGGCCCGACTGGAGGCCCGAGTTCCCGCAGGAGGTCACGGTGTCGACCTCGCCGGTGGAGAGGGTCGCGGCGCTCGCGGGGGTGAGGGTGGCAACGGCCAGGACTGCGGAAACGGCCAGGAGCAGGGCTAAGCGATTCATCGGAATGTTCTCCTCGCGAAGGGTGACGAACATCGGTCACGGACATGGGTCACGCCCGGCGCTTTCGCTCCGGGCTATGACATGTGATATTTCACATGTCATTGAACCATGAGGTGATCGGGAGGTGAACGCACACCGGACGCCGTACGGCCAGTTCGGTGCGGATCGGCCGGAACTCGCCTCCTCGACAGCCCCTTTCGGCCCGCCCGGTCCCGACGACCGCGCGGGCCCCCCGTCGCGTCAGTGCGCGAACAGCGGTGACGCGGCGGCTTCCGAGCTGCCGTGCCAGTACGTCACGCGGGCCTTGTCGTCCACGTACACCCCGCCCTTCGGCATCTGCAGGAGCAGGCCCTCGCCGGTGTCGGCGGTGGGGCTCTGACCGTGCGGTGCGAGCGCCATGTCGGTCACCAAGGTGGCGGTTTCCTTGTTGCCCTGGCGCAGCAACAGGCCCGCGTAGGCCTGCTTGCCGGGGGCGAGGGTCACCTCCGTCTGCGGCTTGGAGCCGGTGAAGACGCCCACGAGGCGGCCGTGGCCGTTCTCCAGCCTCAGCACCGGGTAGCTCCGCAGCTTGCACGGCCCGGTACCGACGTTGGTGACGGTCAGCAGGAGCTTCGAGTCGTCCTTCACGGGCGGCACGGCCCATTCGACCGTCACGCGCGTGTCCTCGTCGGAGCAGTTGCCGTCGATGCCCTTGGAGTCGCCCTCGGCCTCGCCCGGACGACCCGGTGAGGAGGCCGAAGCGGAGGGCTTGGTGGAGGGCTTGGCGGAGGAGGACGCGGGGGCCTGGGGCGCGCTCGGCGACGGCGCGGTGGTCGAGGACGATGCGGAAGGGGACGCGGAGGACGTCGGCGACTGCGCGGTCCCGGCCTTGGTGCCGCCGGGTCCGCAGGCGGTGGTGGCCAGGAGCGCGGCGGCGGCCAGGCCGAGGGCGCCGAACGTGCGGGCGCGGGTGGTCTTTCGGTACGTGCGCATGGCGAGCCCCCGTGGCTTCTGACCTGCTGGGATGTATGGGAAGAGGATGCCCGCCGGGACGTCGGTCGCACCCCTGGGACGAGCACCGTTACACCTCTCGTATGTGGCGGTTGCGGTTCCGTCGAGCGGGCCGGGAGGACCCGTACCGGGGGCGCGACGCGGGTGGACGGGTGCGGACAGCGATGGACACTCCCCGCCCCGGGACGGCGTGGAAAGTGGACACCTCCCGGCACGAGGCTGTGTCCATGAACCGGTGCGGCCGACACGGCAGAGCGAAGCCGAGCCGGCACCCGCAACCGCCCGCGCAACAGCCACGTGTGAAGGAACATCACCATGTCCTCGACCCCCACCACGACCGCGACCTCCGCCGCCACCCGCACCTCCCGGTCGTCCCGTGCCGCGACGGTACTGGCCACCGCCGCGGCCCTCTGCGCCGTCACCGCCCCGGCCGTCCATGCCGCGGGCGGCGACCGGCGCCCGCCGAGGATCGTCGCCGACTGGGCCCGTGCCTGGAACGGCACCGAACCGCAGGCGCTCGGCGCCCTGTTCACCGCCGACGGCACCTATGTCGACCTCGGCGTGGGCGTCACCTTCCGCGGCCCGCGGGAGATCTCCGGCTGGAAGGCCCGCGCCGACGGCCTCATCGCCAACGTCCACGTCACCGTGCGCGCCACCCACCGCAAGGGCGACCGCATCACCGTCGACGCCGTCTACTCCGGCCAGCTCAAGGGCGCCCCCAAGCCCTTCGCGGTCCCGATGACCACCCTGCTCGACCTCGACGCGAACCACTGCCGGATCGCCTCGGACGAGGACCACTACAGCCTCGCCGCCGTCCTCGCCCAGTCCGGCCTCCCCGCCGACTGGACCCCGCCCGCCCCCACCCACTGACCGGCGCGCGGGGGGCCCGGGGCGGCTCGGCCGCGCCCCCCCCCGCGCGTGTTCACGCCGTCGGGGTGGCGCGGGACCTTCGGCCCTGTCCCCGGTGACCGTCGGCAACACCCGCGGGCCCCTCGCGGGGTGTCCACTGGGAGGAGCACCGTGGACGAAGGGTTGGGCGTCGGATGACCGAGGAGAAGCAGGGCTTCTGCACCCTGTGCAAGTCGAAGTGCGGTGCGCTGTACACCGTCGAGAACGGACGTCTCACCGGTGTGCGCCCGGATCCCGACCATCCCACCGGCGCCGCCATGTGCCCCAAGGGCCGGGCCGCCCCCGAGATCGCCCACTCCACCGGCCGGCTGACGACACCGCTGCGCCGCACCCGCCCGAAGTCCGACCCCGACCCGGGCTGGGTCCCGATCGGCTGGGACGAGGCCATGGCGGAGATCGCCGCCAGGATGCGCACGATCGCGGACGAGAGCGGCCCGGAAGCGGTCGCCTTCGCCGTGGCCTCGCCGAGCGCGTCGGCGATCTCGGACTCCATCGAGTGGTTGGAGCGCCTGGTCCGCTCCTTCGGGTCCCCGAACACGGTCTACAGCACCGAGATCTGCAACTGGTACCGGGACGGCGCGCACCTCTTCACCTTCGGCGCCCCGCTCCCGCCGCCCGACTACGCCGCCGCCGACCTCGTCGTCCTGTGGGGGTTCAACCCGGCCAAGACCTGGCTGGCGCAGTCCGCCGCCCTCGGCGCCGCCACGGCCGCCGGGGCGAAGCTCGCCGTCATCGACCCGCGCCGCTCCACCAGCACCCTCCGGGCGGACGCCTGGCTGCGGATGCGCCCCGGAGCCGACGCCGCCCTCGCCCTCGGCCTGGCCAACCTCCTCATCGAGGGGCGCGACTACGACGAGGCCTTCGTCCGGAGCTGGACCAACGCCCCGCTCCTGGTCCGCGCCGACACGGAGGACTTCCTGCGGGCCGCCGACGTCACGGGAGGCTTCGCGCAAGGCGTCGGGGAAGGGGTGGCGGGAGCGGACCGCTTCGTCGTCTGGGACCAGGAGGCGGACGCCCCCGCCGGTTACGACACCGCACGCGCGGCCGACCGCCCCGAGCGCTTCGCCCTCCGGGGCAACCACCGCATCGAGACCACCGACGGGCCGGTCACCTGCGTGCCCGCCTTCCAGCTGTACGCCGACGCGTGCGCCCAGTGGCCGCTGGACCGGGTCGCCCGGACCACCTGGATCCCGGAGCGCGAGGTGCGCGCGCTGGCCGACATGATCATCGAGGCCGGCACCGTCGCGTACTACGGCTGGACGGGCGTCGCGCAGCACGCCAACGCCAGCCAGATCGAGCGCGCCCTGGCCACCCTCTTCGCCCTGACCGGCTCCTTCGACGCACCCGGTGGCAACCGGCAGGTCGCCTTCCCCCCGTACGCCCCGGCCACCCACCCCGGGCAGCTCGCCCCGGAGCAGCGCGCCAAGGCGCTCGGCATCGACAAGCACCCGCTCGGCCCGCCCGCCTCGGGCTGGATCAACGCGGGCGACCTGCGCACCGCGATCCTGACCGGCGAGCCCTACCGGATCCGTGCGGTGATCGGCTTCGGCTCCAACCTGGTCATGAGCCAGCCCGGCTCCGACCTGACCGCCGAAGCGCTGCGGGAGCTGGAGTTCCAGGTCCACGCCGACCTCTTCCACACCCCCACGAGCAGCACCGCCGACATCGTCCTGCCGGTCAACAGCGCCTGGGAACACGAGGCCCTGCGCTTCGGCTTCGACATCGACCAACGCGCGCAGGAGCACGTCCAGTTGCGGCAGCGGATGGTCGAGCCCCAGGGCGGGTCCCGGTCCGACCTGGAGATCGTCTTCGACCTCGCCCGCCGCCTGGGCCTGGGCGAGCTGTTCTTCGACGGCGACATCGAAGCCGCCTGGAACCACCAGCTCCAGCCGCTGGGCCTGACCACCGAGGAGCTGCGCGCCCGGCCCGGCGGCATCCGCGTGGAGCAGCCCGCCACCCACCACCGGTACGCGCGCCCCTGCCCGGACGGCACGGTCCGGGGCTTCGACACCCCCACCCGCAGGGTCGAGCTGTACTCCGGGCGCCTCGCCGCCCACGGCTACCCGCCCGTCCCCGTACACGTCGACCCGGCGCCGACCAGCCGGGCCTTCCCCCTCGTCCTGACCAGCGCGAAGAGCGGCTACTTCGTCCACAGTCAGCAGCGCTCGATCACCTCGCTGCGCCGCCGTTCCCCGGAGCCGATGGTCGACATGAGCCCGCGGGCCGCCGAGGCCCGCGGCATCGGGGAGGGCCAGTGGGTCGAACTGGCCACCGCACGCGGCAGCATCCGCCTGCGGGCCCGTTTCGACGCGTCCCTGCACCCGGGGGTCGTCGTCGCCGAGTACGGCTGGTGGCAGGCTGCGCCCGACCTCGCGCTCCCCGGCCCCGATCCGCTGGCCGCGACGGGCAGCAACATCAACGGCCTCATCGACCACACCGTCACCGACCCCCTCAGCGGTGGCGTCCCCCTGCGCTCGTCGGTGTGCGAGATCCGGCCGCTGCCCGCGGGCAGCGACCCCAGTTGGTCCGGTACCCGTCCCTTCACCGTCACCGCGATCGGCGCGCAGGGGGAGGGCGTACGCACCCTGGAACTCGCCCCGGCCGACGGCGGAGCCCTGCCCGACTACCGGCCGGGCCAGCACCTCACGGTCCGCGCCGAGGACGCCACCGGGGCCGCCGCGCAGGAGCGCGGAGCGCGCTCGTACTCCCTCACCGGCCCCGCGCTCCAGGCCGACCGTACGGCCTACCACCTGGGCATCCGGCACGTCCCCGACGGCAGCTTCTCCGGCTACGTCCACCGGGAGCTGGAGGTGGGGGACCGGCTCCACCTGGCCACCCCCGCCGGTGTGTTCGCGATCCCCACCCACACCCGCCACCCGGTCGTCCTCCTCGCCGGCGGCATCGGCATCACGCCCTTCATGAGCTACCTCGAAACCCTCGCCGCCACCGGCGGCAGTGTCCCCGAGGTCGTCCTCCACTACGGCGTGGCCAACTCCGCCGACCACCCCTACCGCGCGCGGCTGCGCGAACTCCAGGCTTCGATACCGGTGTTGCGCGTGGTCACGCACTACGCCCGGCCCCTCGCGCAGGACCGCCCGGGCGCCGACCACACGGTCGCCGGCCACATCACGGCCGACCACATCGACCCCGCGCTCCTCGAAGGGCGGGCCCGCTTCTACCTCTGTGGTCCCGCCGCGATGACGGACGCCCTCACCGGGGCGCTGAAGCGGTGGGGCGTGCCCCGCTTCGAGGTCTTCAGCGAGAGGTTCCGCCCCGCGGTCCGCGAGGTCACCGTCCCCGACGACGCCTCCTTCACCGTCCGCTTCGGCCGGTCCGGCAAGGACGTCACCTGGACCAAGAAGGACGGAACGCTGCTGGCCCTCGGCGAGAGGGCCGGGGTGAAGATGGCCAGCGGCTGTCGGGTGGGCCAGTGCGAGAGCTGCGTGACCCCGGTCCTCAAGGGCGCGGTCACCCACCTCGTCACGCCGTCCGAGGACCTTCCCGAGGACGACTGCCTCACCTGTCAGTCCGTCCCCGCGAGCGACCTGACCCTGGACGCCTGAGGCTCCGTGCGTCACGGGCGGTGGATCAGCCGACGAGCACGCCCTCCTCGGCGGGGGCCGCGGCGGGCTGCGGTCGGACGTCCCGCATGAGGACGGCGGCGAGGACGGCAGCGGCGAGGACGCCGATCGCACTGATGGTGAAGGTGGTCGACATCGAGGTGGTGAAGGCGTCCCGGGCCGCCCGGACCAGGCCGCCGTCGCCCCCGGCCACCTCCAGCGCACCGCCGATCGAGTGCTTCGCCGCCTCGGGGGCGTCCGCCGGCATCTGCCGGGTGAAGCCGCTGGTCAGGAGCGAACCGAGGATGGCGATGCCGAGGGCCGTACCGGCCTGCTGGATGGTGTCGTTGAGGGCGGAGCCGACGCCCGCCTTGTCCTGCGGGATGGTCCCCATGAGGGCGCCGATCGCGGCGGGCATCGCCAGACCCGCGCCGAGACCGAGCAGGCCGAGGGCGACGGCGGGGACGGTGAAGCCCGTGGTGGCCGACACGGTGGCCAGCAGGCCGAAGGCGGCGGCCATGACGACCATGCCGGTCAGCACCAGGAGGCGGTGGCCCACCTTCGCAGCGAGCCCGGCCCCGGCGCCGTTGCCGATGAGCGCGGCGATGGCGAGCGGTACGAACGCGAGACCGGCCTTGACGGGCGAGTAGCCGAGGACGAACTGCAGGTACTGGGTGAGGACCAGCAGCAGACCGCCGTTGCCGATCTGCACCAGCGTCAGTGAGAGCGAACCACCGCTGAAGTTGCGGTGCTTGAAGAGCGCCAGCGGCACCATCGGCGAGGGGGTGACGTTCTCCCAGACCACGAACCCGGCCAGGGCGACGACCGCGACGCCCAGGGTGACGGCGGAGCGGCCGTCGAAGGCGCCGTGCTGCGGGATCTCGATGATCCACCAGATCAGGGCGGTCATGCCGGCCGCCGACAGCACCGCGCCCAGCGGATCGGGCTTCTGCCACGGTCCCTTGGACTCGGGCATGAGGGTGAAGGCCGCGAGGACGGCCAGGACGACGACCGGGACGTTGATGAAGAAGATCGAGTGCCACGTGAAGTGGTCGATCAGGACACCGCCGAGCACGGGGCTGCCGACCAGGCCGAGCATGGACACCGCGCCCCAGGCGGCCATCGCCCTGCCGCGTTCCTCCTCGTCGAAGACGGTGATGAGGATCGACAGGGTCGAGGGCATGATCAGCGCGCCGCCGACGCCCATCGCGGTGCGTGCGGCGATGACTTCGCCGGGGGTGGTGCAGTAGGTCGCCGCCAGCGACGCCACCCCGAAGAGCAGGAGGCCGATGACCATGACCTTCCGACGGCCGAACCGGTCGCCGAGGCTTCCGGCGGTGAGCAACAGCCCCGCGAGGACCAGGATGTAGGAGTCGAGTATCCACTGGGCGTCCTGGGCGCTCGCGCCGAGGTCGGCGGTCATCGACGGCACCGCGACGGTCAGGGCCATGCTGTCGACGACCAGGACCAGCGTGCTGAGACAGAGCACGATGAGGATCCACCAACGACGTGGGTTGCGGGTTTCCATGGGACGTCCTTCCGGGCTGAGCACACTGTTCCTTCGTTGCGCACACTGTACGCATCGCGGAACAGTGTGCGCAAGAATCGAGATGTGTACGCTGGATGCGAACGATGTGCGCAGAAGAGGAGTCCTCATGACCGCCAAGAGCGACGCGAACGCGATCCCGTCCGTGTGGGCCCGCGAGCAGCGCGAGGTGCAGCAACCCGCTCTGAACCGGGCCGCGATCGTCCGCGAGGCGGTGCTCATGCTGGACGCCGAGGGCATCGACGCGCTCAGCATGCGCAAGCTCGGCGCCCGACTGAAGGCGGGCGCGACCTCCCTGTACCGGCACGTCGCGACCAAGGAGGAGTTGATGGAGCTGGCCGTGGACGAGGTCTGCGCCGAGATCCTCGTCCCGTCACCGCAGCGCGCGCGGGAGGACTGGCGCACGGCCGTCAGCGAGGCGGCCCTGTCCTTCCGCGGTACGGCCCTGGACCACCCTTGGTTGGCCTCGGTCCTCGGCCAGGCGGGCCTCGCCTACCTGGGCCCGAACCTCATGTCCTTCTCCGACCGGTTGGCGGCGCTCTTCGCCGCCGCCGGATTCCCGGAGCCGAGCCGTGCGATCGACACGGTCCTGGGCTACGTCATCGGCATGAGCACCACCGAGGCGGCGTGGTTGACCACCGTCGCGCGCTCGGGCGAGACCGAAGCCGGATTCATCGCCCGCCTCATGCCCGCCGCGCGGGTGGCGGTGGCGGACCACGAGCACCTCACCGAGGCCTACGCCCCGGTCGAGGACGTCGACCCCGCCGAGATCCGCGAGGTCAAGTTCGCCTACGGGTTGGAGGTCGTCCTCGACGGCCTGGCGCTGCGGCTGCCGCCGGCCGCGTAACGCACCACCGCTCCCCGGACGGCCGCGACCCCGCGCCGCCCGCACCCCGGACGACCGCGGAGGTCGCCGGGGAGCGGTGGGCGCCGCCGGATCAGACCGCTACGGGAGCGGGGGCGGCAGCGGTCCCATCGGTCGAGCCGGTCTTCTCGGCCGTGGTGGTCGCACCGGTTGCCGGGGTCGCCGCGGGAGCCTGCTCCGGTGTCCCGGGCCGGGGCGCGGAGTACATGACCGAACCCTGCTTGTTCTCCTTCTCGATGAGCCCCTTCTTGGCGAGGAGCTCCAAGGTGTTGCGCACCACCTGGGTGGAGGCGGGGCGCTCGGGGTGTGCCTGCGCCAGTTCGCCGGCGACCTCGCTGACCATGCGGGGTTCCGCGGCGCTGACGAGGAGGGCCAGGACGAGTTCGCGCCGCGGGGGCTCCGTGGCGCCGGTCGCCGCGGCCGTCGCGGGCTCCTTCGCGGTGCTCGCCTTCGCCGCCTTCTCGGTGCTCGCCTTCGCCGCGGGCGCCGCGGTCCTGCGCGCGGGGGTCTTGCGCGCCGTGGACTTGGCCGGGGTGGCGGCCTTGGTCGGAGCGGCGGCCTTGGCCGGGGTGGCGGCCTTCGCGGGCGCGGTGGTCTCCGCGGCGGCGGTGTCCGCCACCACCGGGGCCGGGGCGGGGGCCTTGGCCGCGGTCTTCCTGGGACGTGCCGTCTTGGTGCCCGCCTTGGCCGTGGTGGCCGCGGTGGCCTTCTTCGCCGTCCGGGGCCGGGGGACGACCGTGGTGTCGGCGTCCGGTGTCACGGGTGTAGGTGCCGGCGGCGCCGCGGGCAGTGTGCCCTGCATGCCGGAGAGCCAGCCCTCGTCGGACTTCAACTGCTCCAAGCGGGCCCCGAGATCCGTGAGCTGCGCGGTGATGGTTTCCTGTTCCTTGCGGTTGACTTCGAGATCTGCGGCGAACCGCTGCGCGTACACGTTGTGGATGGGCGTGCTGTCGGGCTCGTCGGCCATTGCGGCTCACTCTCCTCGTACCTCACGGTGTTGCTGCCAGATGCTATGCGCCATCGGACACCCGCAGTTCCTTCCCCGTAAACTTCGTCGCACTCCTCCGGCGGCCTGCACGCATGTGTGCGGGGAACGTAGCCTGCCTCGGGTGAAGAAGACCGTGACGTACGTCGAGATGACCGACCGGAGCCGCCTCGTTCCCGGTGCGCTGGTCCCGGGCATGGCCCTGGTCGCCGTCGTGGGGGACCTGTCGCCGGTCTCCGACGTGATGGCCAGGATCGGAGCGCCGTACCACTGGCGCAGCGCCCGGCGCGGCCCGCAGGAGTGGCGGGCGTGGTTCGTCGAGCATCCGGAGCGCACGTGTTGGCTGCTGACCTTGGCGGACGAGCCGGCCGGCGCGGTCTGTTACGACGTCCACCCGGGCGGCGACGTGGAGATCAGGACGTTCGGGTTGCTGCCGGAATTCACCGGCCAGGGTCTCGGCGGTCATGCGCTGACGCTCGCGATCCGGCAGGGGTGGGACGTGGTCCCGGGGGTGCGCAGGGTGTGGTTGCACACCTCCTCCGCGGACCACGCGAACGCGTTGCCCAACTACCACCGTCGCGGGTTCCACACCTTCAAGGTCGAGGAGCAGGACGGCTGAGACGGGACCCGACCGGTGGCATCGGCCGGTCGGGTCCCCCTGGGCGCCCTTCGCCGCTGTCCGTCGTGGGGCGCACGGCCCGCTCAGGCGGAAGGGTGCGAAGTCTCGTTCTGGAAAAGGGAGTTGCCGAGGTGTCGGCGGCAACGCCTCACTGTTCGGGGATCCGTCCGCACAGCCAGTTGCCCGGCTCCGTCGGATCGTCACTGATCCAGAACTGCTGCCACAGCGTGGCGAACTCCGTGCGGTCGAGGTGCCCGTCGCCGTTCAGGTCGAGCCGCTCGAAGACGCCCGCCACGTCGACGGGGCGGCCGTTCCACGTCTCGACGAGCCGGTGGTGCTCCTCGGGGGAGATGCGGCCGTCGCCGTTCGTGTCCACCGCGTCGAAGACCGTGTGCGCCGTCGCGGTGACGTCGGCCACCATGGCGGGCAACCGGTCCACGAGGGACAGCAGCTCGGCCATGTCGACCGCGCCGTCGCCGTTCGCGTCCCCGGCCTCCAGCAGCGCCGCCCACCACCCCATCAGCAGGGCCTCCACCTGCGCGCGCAGCCCCGTACCGGCCCCCACGCGCGGGAGCAGGCTCCACCGGGCGACGAGCGCCCTGAAGTCCTCCTCGCGCAAGTAGCCGTCCCCGTCCGCGTCGAACGCCGCGAACATCCCCCGGAGCTTGCGCTCCTGAAACGCACTGGCCATGAGCGGCCTCCCTCGTCGCCGAAACGCATCGTGAACCCGTCGTGCCCCCACCACGCCCTGCGGCGGCGGGCAGCGCGTCACTCTAGGGCGGGGTGCGCCCGCGTTCCCACCGGCACATGCATGCGAAGGGTCACCCGCGGGGCGGCGGGGTGCCGACGGGCGCCGCGGGCGCGCGATACCGTGCCGGTCATGTCGGAACGCACAGCGCGCGACGTCGGCCCGGCCGGCATCGACATCGCCTACGAACGCTTCGGCGCCCCCGGCGCGCCGCCCGCCGTCCTGATCATGGGAGCGGGAGCCCAGATGATCAACTGGCCGGAAGGGTTCTGTCGGGAGTTGGTCGATCGCGGCCTCCAGGTGATCCGGTTCGACACCCGGGACAGCGGCCGGTCGACGCACTTCCCGGACGCGCCCGTGCCGGACTTCCCGGCGGCCCTGGCGGGTGACCTCTCGACGGCGTCCTACACGCTCTCCGACCTGGCGGCCGACACCGTCGGCCTGCTCGACGCGCTCGCGCTGACCGATGCGCACCTCGTCGGATCCTCCATGGGCGGGATGATCGCCCAGATGGTCGCGATCGAGCATCCGGACCGGGTGCGGTCACTGACCTCGATGATGACCACGACCGGGGAACCGGGTGTGGGGGAGGCCGATTTCTCGCTCTTCGCCGGGCTGGGCGGGCCGCCGCGGGACCGGGAGGGGTTCGTGCGGTGGCAGGTGCGGGCGCTGCGCCTCGCCGGGTCGCCCACCCTCCCGTTCGACGGGGCCGCCGCGGCCGAGCGGGCCGGACGGGTCTTCGACCGCGGTTACGACGCGCTCGGCATGCAGCGCCAGGGCCTCGCGGTCGTGGCCACGGGCGACCGGACCGCGCGGCTGCGGTCCCTGCGCGTGCCCACCCTCGTGGTGCACGGCGCCCGCGACCTCGTGTGCGACGTCAGCGGTGGTCGGGCCACGGCCGCCGCCGTCGCGGGGGCCGAACTCGTGGTGCTGGAGGAGATGGCCCACCACCTGCCGCGGGAGCTGTGGCCCGAGGTCGCCGGCCTGATCGCCGACCACGTCCACCGCGCCGAGGCCGGCGCCGTACGGGCGCCGCGCGGGCCGGGGAACTGACACAGTCGCGACCGCGACGTGGACCCGCGCGGTCCCCCCGCCGAGAATCGTCTGCAAGCGGTGATCGTAGCTCTCTGGTGACGGGCGCATTCGCCGTGTAGCTTCTGTTCCAGCTGTCGTGGTTCGCAGTTCCTGCCCGCGCCCTGGCGTGGGCGTTTTGCTGTGCAGTGCCGGACCAGGGCGATCACCTCCGGGTCCGCGCGGTGCGGATCCGACATCGACTGAGAGGCATCATCATGGCCAGCGGAACCGTGAAGTGGTTCAACTCCGAAAAGGGCTTCGGCTTCATCGCGCAGGACGGCGGCGGCCCCGACGTCTTCGCGCACTACTCCAACATCAACTCCACGGGCTACCGTGAGCTGCAGGAGGGCCAGGCCGTGACCTTCGACATCACGCAGGGCCAGAAGGGCCCGCAGGCGGAGAACATCACCGCCGCCTGATCTGCGCAGAACCGTCCGCCCGCCCCGGAGTCACGGACCCCGGGGCGGGCGGAGTGCTGTGCGGCGACCTCCCGTAGGAATGATCACGGTGCATCCTGGGTAGCCGCGTCAGGTGATCACCGTCGGCGTCGAAGAGGAGTACGTCCTCCTGGACCCCGCTACGGGGCTGCCCGCACCGCTGGGCGAGGAGGTCCGCCGGGCCGCCGGCCTCGGCGCGGTCGCGGACCCCGACGAGGTGCAGGACGAGCTGCTCCAGGCCCAGGTCGAGGTGGCCACCGCCGTGTGCACGAGCCTGGCGGAGGTCGGGGGACACCTGCTGCGCCTGCGGCACGCCGTGGCCTCGGCCGCCGAGGACAGCGGCTGCCGGATCGCGGCCACGGGCGCCGCGCCGCTGCGGGGCCCCCTGCCCGTACCCGTGACGCAGACGCCGCGCTACCTGCGGATCGGGGGCGCGGCCCGGCAACTGGTCGACGAGCACCTCATCTGCGGGATGCACGTCCACGTGGCGGTTCCCGATCGGCCGACGGGCGTCGCGGTGCTGAACCGGATCCGCGGCTGGCTGCCGACGCTCCTGGCCATGTCCGCCAACTCGCCCGTGTGGGAGGGCCGGGACACCGGGTTCGCGAGCTGGCGCACCATCGTCTTCGGCCGCTGGCCCGTCAGCGGTCCGCCGCCCGCCTTCGCCGACGCCGCCGACTACGAACGGCGCCTGGAGGCGCTGGTGGCCGCCGGGGTCATCGCCGACCGGGGCCAGGTGTACTGGCAGGCCCGGCTGTCCGACCGCTACCCCACCGTCGAGGTGCGCTGCCTGGACGTCCAACTGCGGGCCGACGACGCGGTCATGCTCGCCGGGATCGTCCGCGCCCTGGTCGCGACGGCGATCGCCGAGGAGGAGGCCGGCGCCCCGTCGGCGACGCTGGATCCGGAGCTGCTGCAGGCGGGCACCTGGCACGCGGCCCGCTACGGGCTGAACGGCACGCTGACGGACCGGGACGGGCGTCCGCACAGCAGCGGCGACACGTTGTGCTCGCTGCTGCGCCACATCACCCCGGCGCTGGAGGCCGCGGGCGACCTCCGCCAGGTGAGCGCCCTCGTCCACCGCCTCCTGCGCGAAGGCACCCCCGCCGACCGGCAGCGCCGGGCCCTGGCCGAAACCGGCCTACCGGGCCTCGTCGACCTGATCACCGCGGCGGGGGCCGGAACCTAGGGGCCCACGCTCCGTTGATCAAGATCGTTCATACGCGCGCGGCATGCTCAATGCCGGACCCCACAACGCGGGGGCCGATTCTCCGTAGCCTGCTTGTACGCGTGACCGTCCCGCGCCGCCGATACGCTCCCGAGGAGGGCACCTCGAACTCGCACACCCACTCGGCACCAGCGGAACGGACCCCACCCCTTGAGCCTCCGGCAGATCGACCCGAAACAACGCGGCTTCCTGATCGTCAACTCCCACCCCACCGGCTCCGCCGAGACCGTCGAGCGGATGTGGGAGCGGATCCCGGCCCGCAGCGACGGCAGCAGCCCCGTGGTGCTCCTGCTGGGCCACAGCGCCGGATACGGCCTGGCCACCCTCCTCACCGGTCTGCGCCAGCACGGGATCCGGGGCGTCGGCGTCGCCTACGAAGGCGCCGAGACCGAGCGCCGCACCGCCACCGCCGGTTGGTACCGCACGGCGGCCGCCGCCCGCCTCGTCGAAGAGGCCGGCAACGACTTCCTCTTCGTCAACACCGACGCCTTCTCCGACGCGGGCAAGGCCGAGGTCCTCGACCTGGTCGAGGAACGGTTCGGGCAGGTCGACCACCTGATCTACAGCCTTGCCGCGCCCCGCCGCACCGACCCGGCCACCGGCACCGTCCACCACTCGGCGATCAAGCCGCTGGGGCAGCCCTACCAGGCCCCCGCGCTCGACTTCTCCCAGGCCGCCCCCGCGGTCACCAGCATCCGCCTGGAGCCGGCCACCGAAGCGGAAGCGCACGACACCGTGCAGGTCATGGGCGGCGCCGACTGGCAGCTGTGGGTCCGCGCGCTCGCCGCGCGTGCGCTGCTGGCCGAGCGCTTCACCACCGCCGCGCTCACCTACATCGGCTCCGAACTGACCGCCCCGGTCTACCGCCAGGGCACCATCGGCGCCGCGAAGCAGCACCTGGAGAACACCGCCGGCGAGCTGAACGAGAGCGTCCTGGCGGGCGCGCAGCGCGCCTTCACCGTGGTCGCGGGCGCCGCCGTCACCCAGGCCTCCAGCGCCATCCCGTCCATCGCCCTGTACACCGCCTTCCTCCACACCGTCCTCGGCGACGGCTTCCGCACCACCGCCCAGCAGGCGGAGGACCTGTGGGACCAGCTCACCGGCACCACGGCACTCGTCACCGACGAGCAGGGCCGCATCCGGCTCGACGGCTGGGAGCTCGACCCGAAGGTCCAGGACCTGGTCCGGGAGCTGTGGGCCGACCCGCACGCCGGATTGGCGCGCTCGCCCGAAGGCGCCGCCTGGTTCATGGCCCAGCTGCGCGAGCTGTACGGATGGGGCCTCGACGGCGTGGACTACGACCGCCCCGACCAGACCACCGTGAGCTGGCCCGTGCCCGCGGCGCGCAAGACCGGCTGAGCGGGCCCGTCACGCCGAGCGGGAGCGGGCCGGTGGGGCTCGTCCGGGTGGTCGCCGGCGGCCAAACGGGTCAATCGGGCCGGTGCCGTGGTGGGCCGCGGCCCGGGACGGGCCATCGTGAGCCGGTCCGGCTCACGGGCGGGCCCGCAGGTCCGCCGGTCTTCTCCCGTGCGAGGGTTCATGGCGGCGTTCCTCATCGTGGCGTGCCTGTTGTTCGCGTGGTCCGTGACCGCGGAACGGCTCGCCCGGTGGAGCGTGACGGCTCCCCTCGCCTTCGCGCTCGCGGGCGCGTTCCTCAACAGCGGCGAGGCCCCGTGGGTCCAGGAGAACCTGAGCCAACACGGCTTCCAACGGGGCGTCGAGGTGGTCCTCGCCCTGCTGCTGTTCCTGGACGCCTGCGAATCCACCGAATACCACCGGCTGAAGACCACGGCGGGCGAGTGGCGCCTGCTCGGGATCGCCCTGCCCCTCACCATCGGCACGGCCACGCTCATGGGAGCCGCACTGTTCCCCGACACCGGGTGGTGGCTGCTGCTCGTCACCGCCCTGGTGGTGATGCCCATCGACCTCGCGCCCATCTCGACGCTGCTCGCCGACGAACGCGTACCCCTGCGGGTCCGCGCCGCCCTCAATGTGGAGGGCGGTCTGAACGACGGGCTGATCTCGCCCCTGTTCGTCTTCGCCGTCGCCCACGTCACCGCGGCCGGCAACAGCGGTGTGGGGGCGCTCGTGTGGCGGGTGGTGCGCGAGTCCGTGACGGCCGTCCTGGTCGGCGCCCTGTTGGGAGCGGGGGCCGCCTGGCTGGTCAGGCGCGCCCTCGCGGCACAGTGGGCGACCCCGGAGAGCCTGCGGCTGGCCACGCTGGCGGTCCCCTTCCTCGTCTACACGGCGGCCGTGCTCGCCCACGGCAACGGATTCGTCGCGGCCTTCGTCTCCGGCGTCTGCTACGCCCCGGCCGCCCGCGCGCTCGGCCACGCCAACCTCTCCCTCGTCCACCACGTCGGGCAGGTGCTCGCCTTCGCGGTCTGGTTCGTCCTCGGCGGCCTGACGATCGACCAGTTCGCCGACGGGATCGGCCTGGCCGAGCTCGGCTACGCCCTGCTGGCCCTCACCGTGGTCCGGTTCCTGCCCGTCATGCTGTCCCTGACCGCCACCGTGCTGACGGTGCCCGAGCGCGCGGCCGTCGGCTGGTTCGGGTCCCGGGGTGTGACCTCGATCGTGTTCGCCACCCTGGCGGCCGGACAACTGCCGCCCGAGGAAGCCGACTTCGTCGTCACCCTGATGTGCGCGACCGTCCTGCTGAGCGTGCTCCTGCACGGACTGTCCGTCCGCCCGATCGCGCTCGCCTTCGCCCGCGGGGCGGCCGGGAGCCGGGCCGTCAGCAGGGGGACGAAGGGCCCTTCTGGCGCGTGAGGTCGGCATTGGACATCCAGCCCGCGCCGGTCGAGCCGTCCACCCGGACGTACGTCCACTTGTCGCCGTCCGCGTTCACCACGTAGCAGTAGTAGCGGAGCTTGGTGCCGCTCTTGGTGGTGGAGGCGTCGGGGCACCGCTCGTACGGGCCCGTTTCGAGGTGGACGTCGCCGGCCGTGTAGCCGTAGCTTCCCGGGCTCGGGTCCTTGTGGCTCCATCCGCTGCAACTGGTGGACGCCGAGCCGGGTTTGGTCGTCGCCGAGGACGGGGTGCGGCGCGGGGAGGCGCTGGCCGAGGGCTTCTTCTTCGTGCTGCGGGTGGGGGAGGCGCTCGGGGTGGCCGCGCCGTCCGTCGCCGTGCCCGCATCCGGCCGGCCGATCGTGGAGGGGCCGGCGCCCCCTGCCGCCCGCCCGCCACCGCGCCCGCCGCCCTGTCCCGCAGACAGGGCGTAGGCCACGCCGCCGGCGCCGAGCACGGCGACGGCCGCGAAGACCGTCACGGTACGGGTGCGGCGCCGGGCCCGCGCGGTGTCCGCGGGGGTGTGCCGCGTACCGGTCGGCGGCACGCCGGGCGCCGGGTGCCCGGCGTCCGGGGCCTGTGCGTACGAAGGCTGTGCGTACGAGGGCTGCGGCAGTGACGGGTGTGCGTACGCGGGCCGCGCGTATGTCGGCCCGGGGTGCGGGGGCGCGTACGGCTGGGGGTGCGGCTCGGCGAGCACCGGCGGCGGACCGAAGGAGCCCGTGGTGGGAGCCGGCGCGCCGACGGGCGGGGGCACGGCGGCGGGCGGGTTCGGGGCGGCGGGCAGGGGGTGCGCCGGCCGGCCCGCCGCCACCTGGTCGAGCATCGCGCCGGCCTGGGCGGCGGTCGGCCGCTGCGCCGGGTCCTTCGCCATCAGTGCCCGCAGCACCGGCATCAGCGGCCCCGCCCGCCGGGGCTCGGGGAGCGGTTCGCTGACGATCGCCGAGAGCGTCGACCACGCGGAGGTGCGGCGGAAGGCGACGGTGCCCTCCACCGCCGCGTACAGGGTCATGCCCAGCGACCAGATGTCCGCCGGGGGTCCGGGCTCCTGACCCTGGGCGCGCTCCGGCGGCAGGTAGTCGAGGGAGCCGATGATCTGGCCGCTGCGGGTCAGCTTGGACGCGGCCTCGTCGTCGGTGGTGTCCATCGTGGCGATGCCGAAGTCCGTGAGCACCACCCGGCCGCCGCGCTCCAGCAGCACGTTCCCCGGCTTCACGTCCCGGTGCAGGACGCCCGCCCGGTGCGCGGCGTCGAGGGCCCGCATCAGCTCGGCCCCGATCGCCGCCGCCTCGCGCGGATCCAGCGGGCCGCGCTCGCAGAGCACGTCGTCGAGGGACGGGCCGTCGACGAGTTCCATCACGATGACCGGCAGTCCCTGGTCCTGCGTGACGTCGTGCACGGTGACCACGCCGCCGTGCCGGATCCGGGCCGCGGCCCGCGCCTCCCGCTGCATCCTGGTCCGCAGGTCGGCCAGCTCCGGTCCGCTGGCGTCGGTGTAGGCCCGCAGGATCTTGACGGCGACCTCACGGCCCAGCAGTTCGTCCAGTGCGCGGGCGACCACGCCCATGCCGCCGCGGCCGACCACCGCGGTCACCCGGTACCGGCCTCCCAGCAGCCTGCCGACCAGTTCGTTGTCGTTCGCTTCCCCCGTCGGCACCGCACGCCCCGTTCACAACCGCTCGTCGACCGGCCCCTGCCGCCCTCTGCCGCGGACAAGAGTAGACGCTACGGCGCCACCTCACCCGGCGCTGTCGCCGGGCCCGCCGGCCGCGGCTCCGAACCACCTGGGCAGGTGGTCCAGCAGGTCCCGCTGGTCGTCGCCCACCCACGCCACATGGCCGTCCGGCCGCAGCAGGACCGCGGGCGCACCTCCTTCCCCGTCGAGGTCGAGGCCGTGGTCGACGACGTGGTCGACGCGGTCCGCCCAGCCGGCCACCGAGAGCCGCCCGGTCCGGTCGAGCAGCAGTCCGCGCCCCTCGTGCATCAGCTCGTAGAGGCGGCCGCGCTCCAGCGGCACGTCGCGCATCCGGCGGCCGACGAGTGCGTGGCCCCCGCCGAGGTCGTAGGCGACGTCGACCGCGGTGATCATCCCCGTCACGTACCGGTTCACCTCCTCGAAGTCCATCAGCGCGGAGAACAGCCCGCGCAGCGCGGTCGCACCCGGGTCGCTCCCCAACAGGGTCATCTGCGCACGGGTGTTGTCGAGGACGCGGGCGGCCACCGGGTGCCGTTCCTCGTGATAGCTGTCCAGCAGCCCCTCCGGGGCCCACCCGTCGACCGCCGCGGCCAGCTTCCAGCCGAGGTTGAAGGCGTCCTGCACGCCGAGGTTCATCCCCTGCCCGCCGGTCGGCGGGTGGACGTGCGCCGCGTCGCCGGCCAGCAGCACCCGGCCGACCCGGTACCGCTCGGCCTGCCGGGTGGCGTCGCCGAAGCGGGACAGCCAACGCGGCGCGCGCACGCCGAAGTCGGTGCCCGCGACCGCCCGCAGCCGATGCCGGAAGTCCTCCAGGGTCGGCGCGGCCGTCCGGTCCTCGGACACCCCGTCGGCGGGCACGACGACGCGGTGCGTCCCGTCGTCGTTGGGGGAGACGCCGAACCGCAGCTGGGTCCTGCGGACCTCCTGGACGACGGCGTTGATCGTGGCCGGATCCGCGGTCACCTCCATGTCACCGAGCAGCGTCTCGACCGTGGCGGGCACCCCGGGGAAACCGACGCCGAGCAGTGCGCGCACCGTGCTGCGCCCGCCGTCGCACCCGACGAGGTAGCGCGCGCGCAGCCGCGTTCCGTCCGCCAGCCCGACGGACACCCCGTCCTCGTCCTGGTCGAGCCCGACGACCTCGCAACCGCGCCGGATCTCGGTGCCGAGCTCGCGGGCCCGCTCGTCGAGCAACCGCTCGGTGACCGGTTGCGGGACTCTGATCCCGTACGGGTGCGCCGTGTCCAGCCGCTCCGGCCACGCCTTGACGACGCCGCCGAACAATCCGCCGACGCTGAACTTCTCGCCGACCGCCAGGAAGCGGTCCAACAGACCGCGTTGGTCCATCAACTCGACGCTGCGCGCGTGCAGGCCCTGCCCGCGCGACTCCCCGGTCGGCTCGGCCAGCTTCTCCACCACCAGCACGCGCACCCCGTGCAGCCGCAACTCGGCGGCCAGCATCAAGCCGGTCGGTCCGCCGCCGACCACGATCACGTCTCTCATCGCAATGCCCGTTTCTGCAGGTCCTGGCCTTGGTCGGCCATTTTGCGACGAGGGCGGGGCCTTGCCGCAAGCCCCCCGGTGCGCTATACCTTGGGGAGGGCGAGGAGTTGAACTCCTTGTCCTTCGTCGTTCCCGGGGCTCAGGCGTCCACGGGCTGCCAGGCCGGACCGTCCCCTTCGCGCAGGACCCGTCCGAAGACCACGTCCGCCAGGTGCACGCCGAAGCCGATCGTGTCGGGCTCCGCCAGCTCGGCGACGAGGCGGTGGCGGTGGTCGGCGGTGCGCTCCGGGTCGTGGTCGAAGGCCGAGGACCAGTCGGGGCGGTCGATCTGGATCGGCGAGTGCAGGGCGTCGCCGAAGGCGATCAGTCGCCGTCCGCCGCCGGTGATGACGTACTCCGCGTGCCCGACCGTGTGCCCGGGGGCGATCCTCACGTGCACGCCGGGGAAGACCTCCTGGCCGTCCTCGACCGTGCGCACGCGCGGCGCGAGTGCCGCGACCTGCTCGGCCATGCCCTGGTCGGCGAGGAGGTCCCGCCCGGCCCACTCCGGCCCGGACACCAGGTAGGCGGCGTCGGTGAAGACGGGCAGGTCGCTGCCGGGGACCCGGTGGCACGCCCAGCCGAGGTGGTCGGAGTGCAGATGGGTGAAGGCCACGGCCTCGATGTCCGAGGGAGCGCGGCCGAGTTCGGCCAACCGGTCCAGGAGCTCGCCGCCCCGGATCCGGGCGATGGGGCCGTCCGGCACCTCCTGCTCCTGCGGGCCGAAGCCGGCGTCGATGAGCAGCGCCCGACCGCCGTGCTCCACGAGCAGGGCGCCGACGCTCCCGACGAGGTGGCCCGTGGCGTCCAGGTACTCGGGGTGCGCGTCCCACACCTCGGCCGTGGTGTCCCCGAGCAGTTCGAGCGGCCGCACCCGTACGGCGCCGTCCGGCACGTACGACACCTTCGTGTCCCCCAGCTGGAGGGAACGGATGCGCGACGGTCGATTCAGTCGGCCGGCTCGTACCGCGGTCGTCTCGGTCATGAAGTCTCTCCTGGCGGTCGCCCGGTGGTCCGGGTGGTGGGGTCGGTCGCCCCGTGGTCCGGGGCGACGGCGTAACCATAAGCATCAAGTTTGAATCATTCAAGCTGTAATTATGTTGTCTTGATGGACTTGCTAAGGTGGTGGCATGACGACGTCCCGCGAACCCGAGGCCAGCGCCGAGCGTCAGTTGTGCGGCCTGGTGAACGGACTGGCGCAGCGGATCGCCGAGCACGTGCGGGCGTGTGCGGGCACCCTGGGCCTGACCGCGTCCCAGGCGGCCGCGCTGCGGGAGATGAGCGGGCCGATGACCATGCGGGAGCTGGCCGAGCGCATGTGCTGCGAGCCGTCCAACACCACCTTCGTCGTCGACAAGCTCGAAAAGCAGGACCTGATCGAGCGCCACCCGCACCCCACCGACCGCCGGGCCAAGCACCTCGTGCTCACGGCCTCGGGCACCGCCCTGCGGGCCCGGCTGCAGGAACTCCTCGCCGTGGACTCCCCGCTCGCCGGGCTGGACCCGCAGCAGCAGCGGGTCCTCCACGGCCTGCTGGAGCAGGTCGTCACCGGCGAGGGCAGGCCGTAGCGAGGGGCCCGGCGCAGCGATCACGGCACGGAACAACGGGAACGGCAGACGGGGGAAGTCCAGGCATGAACGCAACGGCATCGCGACGCGGAGCGGGGTCGGCCGACGGGTCGTCGCCCGTCAGGATCGGCGCGCTCGCGCCGCTGACCCGGCCCGGCTGGGTCGAGGCGGGCCACCACCTCCTCGCCGGACTGGAGCTGGGCGTCCGCGAAGCGAACGACGGGGGCGGGATCGGGGGCAGGCCCCTTGAACTGGTGGTCCGGGACACCGCGGCCGATCCCCAGCGGGCCGTGGCGGCCGTGGACGAGCTCGCCGCCCTGGGCGTGGCCGCCGTGGCGGGGGAGTACCACAGCGTCGTCGCCCGCGCCGCCGCCGCCCGGGCGGACGCCCTCGGCCTGCCGTTCCTGTGCTCGTCGGCGGTGCTCGACGCGCTCACCGAAGGGCCGACGGACCAGGTCGCGCGCCTCGCCCCGCCGCAGTCCCGCGGCTGGCGGCTCTACGCGGACTTCCTCCTCGGCGCGGGACACCGGCGCATCGCCGTGGCGCCCCAGCCGAGCGTCTACTGGGCCTCTGGCCTCCGCATCCTGCGGGAGCACCTCGCGCCCCGCGGCGGCGCCGTCGTCGAGCTGGACGCGGGTGCGCTCACCCCCGCGGCGGTGTGCGACGCACTCGCCGCCGAGCGGGCCACGGCCCTCCTGTTGCTGGTCGGAATGCCGGATCCGGCCACGGCGATCGTCCGGGCCGTCCGCCGGGACGCGCGACTCGGCGAGGTCCTGATCGGCGCCCCGGCCGGGCAGCCGGAGTTCGCGGGCTGGGCGGCGCACCTGGGCGACGACGGCGCCGCGGTCCCGTTCCTGCGCTACCTGCCCGAGCGCCTCGGCCCGCTCGGGGCGCGGGTCGAGCGGGCCCTGCGCGAGCGGCTGGGCGAAGCGCCCTCCTTCGTCGCCTTCGAGGGCTACGACACGATCACCGTCCTCGCCGACGTGCTGCGCTCCCACGGCACGGACCGGGCGCGCACCGCCGGGTCCTGGCCGCACGTGGCGGTGGAGGGCACCCGCGGGAAGATCGGCTTCTCCCGGCTGCCGGGCATCGGCGTCTGGCAGTGGGACGGCCCGCCGATCCAGGTCGTCGACCGGGATCCGGCGGAGCCCGACCGCTTCCGCATCCTGCACACCGGCTGAGCGGGCGGCCTACGCGGGCCCCGGACCGGTGCGTCGGGCGCGGCCGGTATACCCGGGACGCCGGTCACGCGAGCGGCAGCTCCGGGCGCCCTTGCGCCCACGGGCGGGCCGCCTCCAACTGCGCCGCGACCCGCAGCACGCTCACCTCGTCGTCGCGCCGGCCCACCAACTGCACGGCGAGCGGCAGTCCGTCCGCGCCGCGGCCCGCCGGCAGGGAGGCGGCCGGGTGACCGGTGACGTTCCACAGCGCCGTGTAGGCGATCATCGGGCGCGCCCGGACGAGCGCCGTCAGCAGCCCCGCCCCGTCCAGCGCGCCCACCGGGCGCGGGCGCCCGGCGATGGTCGGGGTCAGCAGCAGGTCCATGGTGGTGAACATCCGGTCGGCGCGGGCCGCCAGCCGCTCGCCCGCCAGGATCCCGCGCTCCACGGCGGACTCCGGGACCGCCCGGGCGAGGGCCAGGACGTGCCGGGTGCGCCGCTCCAGCAGCTCCGGCCGCTCGACGGCGGCGGCCTCCGCCCGTACGCCGCCGCAGAACTGGGCGACGAACGCGGCCGTCGCGTCCGGGTAGCGGGGGCGCACCTCCCGTACGTCGTGCCCCAGCTCGCGCAGCGCCCGTACGGTCTCCAGCAGGGCCGCGACGTGTTCCGGATCCGGTCGCACACCGGGCACGGCGGGCGTGGCGCTGTAGCCGATGCGCAGCCGGCCGGGCGCGGTGTCCAGCTCCCGCAGCCAGTCGGTGGCGGCGGGCCGGGCGCTCCAGCGGTCGGTGGGGGTCGCGCCGGCGAGCACGTCGTAGAGCAGGGCGGTGTCGCGCACGGTGCGGGTCAGCGGGCCCACCGTACCGAGGGCGTACCAGAGGTGCGGGTGCGGAGCGGTGGAGACCCGGCCGCGCTGCGGTTTGAGGCCGAACAGCCCGCAGCAGGCGGCCGGGATGCGGATGGACCCGCCGCCGTCACCGCCGAGGGCCGCCCCGACGAGCCCGGCCGCGACGGCCGCGGCGCTGCCGCCACTGGATCCGCCGGGGGTGCGGGTGGTGTCCCAGGGGTTGCGGGCGTGCCCGTGGGCGGCGGATTCGGTGAAGGGCCACTGGCCGAACTCGGGCATCGTCGTCTTGCCGATCACGACGGCTCCGGCGGCGCGCAGGCGGCGCACGGCCTCGCAATCGGCTGCGACGGGCGTGCGGTTGGCGGCGCCACCGAAGCCGGTGACCTGCCCGGCGACGTCCAACTCGTCCTTGACGGCGACGGGTACGCCGTGGAGCGGGCCGTCCCCGGGCCGCGCGTCGCGGGCGTCCGCCTCGGCCAGGGCCCGCTCGGCGAGGACGACGCGGAAGGCGCCGAGGGCGGGGCCGTGCCGCGCGATGCGGCGCAGCGACGCTTCGACGAGGGCCCGGGAGGTGACCTTGCCGGTGCGCACCAGCTCGGCCTGGCGCTCGACCCCCTGGAACATCAACTCGGCGTCCTCCCGGTCCTGTTGCCGGTCCGGGTCCCCGCCCCGCTCCCCGCCCAGCGCGCCGTTCGAGCCCACGCCCATGGCCGCCACCCCTTTCCCCTACCTACGAGTAACTCCGGGTAAGGCTGGTGCCCCGCCGCGCGCACGTCAAGCACCGTCCACGGCGCGGGTGGCAGGGGCGCGGTCAGGAGCGCTGCCAGGGGCGGGCGTTACCATGCCAGCCGACCTGCCCGAATACGCCGCCTCCCGCCGAGGAACCCCGCATGCAGCACACGCCCGACGCCCCCTTCCAGCTCCTCCCCGGCGCCGCCGCCTCGCCGGTCGTGCTGCACGTGCCGCACTCCTCGCGGGTCGTGCCCGGCCCCGTCCGCGCCGACATCGTGCTGGAGGACGGCGCGCTGGAGCGGGAGTTGGACCACATCACCGATTCCCACACCGCCGAGATCGCCGCGGCCGCGGCGGCCCTCTGCGGCCTCACCCCGTGGCGGTTCGTCAACGGCCTGTCCCGTCTGGTCGTCGACCCCGAGCGCTTCCCCGACGAGCGCGAGGAGATGCTGTCCGTGGGCATGGGCGCGGTGTACACGCGGACCACCCACCGGGAGGCCCTGCGCCCGGACGGGTTCGACGGGACGCCGTTGGTCGACCGCTACTTCCACCCGTACGCGCGGGCGATGACGAGGGCCGTGCGGGACCGCCTGGAGGCCGTCGGGCGGGCCGTGATCATCGACGTGCACTCCTACCCGAGCGCGCCCCTCCCCTACGAACTCCACGGCGCGGGGAGCCGACCGCCGATCTGCCTGGGCACGGACCCCTTCCACACCCCGGCCGGGCTGCTCGCCGAGGCCGAGAAGGCCTTCGCGGGCTTCGGCGGCACGGGACTCGACAGCCCCTTCGCCGGCACGTACGTACCGCTGGAGCACTACGGCGAGGACGCCCGGGTCGGGGCGCTGATGGTGGAGATCCGGCGGGACGTCTACATGGCCGAGCCGGGCGGCCCCGCCGGTCCCGGTCTCGGCGCGCTGGCGGTGGCCCTGGCGCGCCTCGTGGACGCCCTGCGACCGTGACGGCGGCGCCCCGGGGGGCACGCCGCGACAGCCGGTCGGGGGACCGGGACCCCGACCGTCCGGTCACGGTCCCGGTCCTTCGGGGGCACCCGTCAGGCGAGGTCGAACCGGTCGAGGTTCATCACCTTGTCCCACGCGGCCACGAAGTCGCGCACGAACTTCTCCCCGGCGTCCGCGGACGCGTAGACCTCCGACAGGGCGCGGAGCTGGGCGTGCGAACCGAAGACGAGGTCGGCGGCGGTGGCCGTCCACCGGGGCTTGCCCGTCGCGCGGTCGTGGCCCTCGAAGACGTTCTCCGCCGTCGGCGAGGCCTTCCACTGCGTGCCCATGTCCAGCAGGTTCACGAAGAAGTCGTTCGTCAGCGCCTCCGGCCGGTCGGTCAGGACGCCGTGCGGGGACCGCCGGAAGCCGGTGTTCAGGGCCCGCATGCCGCCGGTCAGCACCGTCATCTCGGGTGCGGTGAGCGTCAGCATGCTCGCGCGGTCCAGCAGCAGGGTCTCCGGCGACAGCTTCTCGCCCGCCCGCAGGTAGTTGCGGAACCCGTCCGCGCGCGGTTCGAGCACGGCGAAGGACTCCACGTCGGTCTGCTCCTGCGTGGCGTCCGTGCGTCCCGGTGCGAACGGGACCGTGACCTCGTGCCCGGCGTTCCTGGCCGCCTGCTCGACCGCCGCGCAACCGCCCAGGACGATCAGGTCGGCGAGCGAGATCCGCGCACCGCCGGCCTCCTGCCGGATCCCTTCGAGGCGCCGCACCGTCTCGGCCACCTCGGGCTGGGCGTTGACCTCCCAGTCCTTCTGCGGCGCGAGCCGGATCCGCGCCCCGTTGGCCCCGCCGCGCTTGTCGGTGCCGCGGAAGCTCGCCGCCGACGCCCATGCGGTGGTGACCAGTTGGGACACGGTCAGCCCCGAGGCGAGGACCGCGGCCTTCAGGGCGGTGACGTCCGCGTCCGAGACCAGCGGGTGATCGACCGCGGGAACGGGGTCCTGCCACAGCTGCGGCGCCGGGGTCCACGGGCCGAGGTAGCGCGAGAGGGGTCCCATGTCGCGGTGCAGGAGCTTGTACCAGGCCTTGGCGAACGCGTCCGCGAGGGCGGCCGGGTCCTCGTGGAACCGCTTCGCGATCGGCGCGTAGACCGGGTCGAACCGCAACGCGAGGTCCGTCGTCAGCATCATCGGCGCGTGCTTCTTCGACGGATCGTGCGCGTCGGGCACCGTGCCCGCCGCCGCCGGATCCGTGGGCGTCCACTGCTGGGCGCCGGCCGGACTGGTCGTCAGCTCCCAGTCGTAGGCGAAGAGGTTGTCCAGGTAGCCGTTGTCCCACGTCGCGGGCGCGGAGGTCCACGCGCCCTCCAGCCCGCTGGTGAGCGCGTCGACGCCCGAGCCGCTGCCGTAGGTGTTCTGCCAGCCGAGGCCCTGCTGCGCCATCGGGCAACCCTCGGGCTCCGGGCCGATGTACTCGGGGCCGACCGCGCCGTGGCACTTGCCGAAGGTGTGCCCGCCGATGATGAGGGCGGCCGTCTCCTCGTCGTTCATCGCCATGCGCGCGAACGTCTCGCGGATGTCCTTGGCGGCGGCCAGCGGATCCGGATTGCCGTTCGGGCCCTCCGGATTGACGTAGATCAGCCCCATCTGTACGGCGCCGAGCGGGCCGGAGAGTTCCCGGTCGCCGCTGTAGCGCTCGTCGCCGAGCCAGGTGTCCTCGGGGCCCCAGAAGATCTCCTCGGGTTCCCAGATGTCCTGGCGTCCGAAGCCGAAGCCGAAGGTCTTGAACCCCATGGATTCCAGGGCGCAGTTGCCGGCGAAGACCAGCAGGTCGGCCCAGGAGACCTTCCGGCCGTACTTCTGCTTGACGGGCCAGAGCAGCCGGCGCGCCTTGTCCAGGCTCGCGTTGTCCGGCCAGCTGTTGAGGGGCGCGAAGCGCTGGGCGCCGGCCCCGCCACCGCCGCGGCCGTCGGCGATGCGGTACGTGCCCGCGGAGTGCCAGCTCATCCGGATGAAGAGCGGCCCGTAGTGGCCGTAGTCGGCGGGCCACCAGTCCTGCGACGCCGTCATGACCGCGAAGACGTCCTGCTTCAGGGCGTCGAGGTCCAGCGTCGCGAACTCGCGCGCGTAGTCGAAGTCTTCGCCCAGCGGGTTGGAGCGGGACGAATGCTGATGGAGGACCTGGAGGTCGATCTGTTCCGGCCACCAGTCCCGGTTCGACCTGGGGCGGGTCGAGGTGGGGGCAGGGGCGGGGATGACTGGGTTCTCGCTGTCGCTGCCGGACACGTCGTCCTTCTTCCTGATTCTCGGTGTTTCCCTCGGCCGGCTGCCGGCCGCTTCGCACGCCGCCGACGATCGAGCGCGCATCGGCGTCCGTATGGTCGCGTACCGCGCCCCGCACCGCGGCGAGAACACGCAGGACGCCTCCGCATCTCCACCGGTCACCACACCGGCACCACACGTGTCAGCGCCCCGGCCGCCCTCCGCTCGCGTACCGGTGCGATCATCGGGGCATGACCGACCTCGGCGCCTCCCCCGCGCGGCGCGGCCCGGCGCCGGCCCGACGCCCGGGGCGTTCGAGGGCACGCCGGGTGCCCCGCGTCACGGTCGGCGACGGCGGGGCGCGTCACTTCGTACTGCACGACGGAGCCCTCACGCTCACCAGCGGGAGCGCGTAGCGGCGATGCCCGTGAGGACCGCGGCGAGCCCCTGCTCGAATCCGGTGTCCCGGTCGCGGAACATGGCCGGGCCGGCCTCGGTCGTCAGCGGGTAGTCCGTGAGGCGTGCGGCGCGGGCGTCGAGGTCGTATCCTTCGCCGTCCGCGCCGGGCAGCGGCCCCATCGACTGTTCCTCGATCACGTACCCGATGGTGTAGCTGTACGCGGTGAACCACGCGCGGGCGGCCCCGGCGGAGCTGAAGCCGCCGTCGACCAGGGTGCGCAGGTGGGCTTCCATCGGGGCGGCGAAGCTCATGTCCGTGAAGTGCGTGCCGCTGTAGACCTTGGCGCCGTCGCGGTAGCGCAGCAGGTGGTCGCGCAGCCCGCGCATCGCGCTGTCCAGGGCCTCGTGCCAGTCGCGGGGCGGATCGACGGCCGTGGCCAGGTCCGCCGTCATCCGGCGGAACATCTCGGTGGCCATCTCGTCGAGCAGGGCCCGCTTGTCCTTGAAGTGCCAGTACAGGGCGGGCGCCTTGACGTCCAGTTCCTTGGCGATGGCCCGCAGCGTGAGCCCTTCGAGGCCCACCTCGCCGAGCAGGCGCAGGGCGGTGGCCGCGACCGTCGCGCGGTCGAGCCGGGCCCGCTCGGGCTTGGCTCCTCGTACGTCGGACCTCGCGTCCGGTTCTTTCGACACCTTGACAACTTAACAGCGTTAAGCACATTCTCGTAGCCATGACAGCACTTAACAGCGTTAAGGAGTCGGGGGCGCTCGACGTACTCGTCGTCGGCGCGGGCCCCACCGGACTGGCACTCGCCCTCGACCTCACCCGCCGCGGCGTCCGCGCCCTGGTCCTCGAACGGGCCGACGCGCTCTTCCCCGGATCCCGGGGCAAGGGCCTGCAGCCGCGGACCCTGGAGGTCCTCGACGACTTCGGGGTCGTCGACGCCGTGCTGGCCGACAGCGGCAACGCCCCCATGGGCCGGATCTGGCAGGGCGGAACCCCCGTCGGCGAGCACGACATGCTGGGCGACGGCGACATCGACGGACCCACCGACGCCGAGCCCCACCGACGGGCCCGGCTGATCCCGCAGTGGCGCACGCAGGAGATCCTCTTCGCGCGCCTCACCGAGATCGGCGGCCGGGTCGCCTTCGGCGTCGAGCTGACCGGCCTCGACCAGGACGCCGACGGCGTGGACGCGCACCTCGCCGACGGAACCACCCTGCGCGCCGCCTATCTGGTCGCCGCCGACGGCGGGCGTTCCACGGTGCGCAAGGCCCTGGGCATCGAGATGACCGGCCAGGGCGGTGCCACCGTGGCCCCCGACCCGATGGTCGTCGCCGACGTCCGACTGCGTCCCGGCGCCCTGGACCGCGACCACTGGCACGTCTTCCCCGGCGCGGACGGCGCCTTCGCCGCGATCTGCCCGCTCCCCGGCACCGACGACTACCAGCTCGTCGCCCGGACCGACGACCTCGACGTCCCCGCGGTGGTCGCCGCCCTCACCCACCTGAGCGCGCGGGACGTCACCGAGGTCCGCTGGGCCTCCGACTTCCGACCGCGCGCGGCCATGGCCGATCGCTTCCGCGCCGGCCGCGTCCTGCTCGCGGGCGACGCCGCCCACGTCCACTCGCCGGCGGGCGGGCAGGGGCTCAACACCAGCGTCCAGGACGCCTACAACCTCGGCTGGAAGCTCGGCCAGGTGCTGCGCCACGGCGCGCACCCGGCGCTCGTCGACACGTACGAGCAGGAGCGCCAGCCCGTCGCCGCCCAGATGCTCGGCCTGTCGACCCGGATCCACCGCGGCGAGGAGGAGCGGGGCGAAGCCGGCCGCCAGCTCGGCCTCGGCTACCGGGGCGGCCCGCTCTCCGAGGGCTCGGCGGGCGCCCTGGAAGCGGGTGACCGGGCCCCGGACGGGCCGCTCCCGGACGGGAGCCGGCTCTTCGACCTCTTCCGGGGCCCCCACTTCACCCTGCTGGCCGTGGGCACGGACGCCGAACTGCCCTCGGTGGACGCCGAGTTCGTCCTGACGCGGCGCGTCGACGCCTACGAGCCCTACGGCAAGGGGATCTTCCTGGTCCGGCCCGACGGGTACGTCGGCTGGGCGGGCGAGGAGCCGACCGGCCTGGCCCGCTACCTCGCCCGCTTCGGCGGCACGGCGTCCCGCGCGTGAGCGCCCTGCTCAGGCGCCGGGCGGCACCCGGGACGGGCGGCCCCGGCCACGCGTGAGGGAGTACCCGAAGAGGCCCGCGAGGGCGCCGAGCACGCCGCCCGCCGCGGTCCAGATCCAACGGTCGGTCCACCAGCCGCCGGACCAGCCGTCCTCCGGCTCGCGCAGCGACCCGGTCACGGTGGCGGGAACCAGCGGAGCGGCGAGCGAACCGTCCACCGCGGTGGCACCACCGGTCTCCGTCACGGCGGCCTCGACCGCGGCCCGTACCGGCAGGCCGAGGTCCTCGGCCGGCAGTGCGGCGACCGTCAGGCGCACGTAGTAGCTCCCCGGCAGCGGATCGTTGGCCCACGGCTCCGCCGCGGCGCGGACGGTGCGCAGGGTGCAGGAGAGTTCGACCGAGGCGGCCTCCTTCGCCACGGCCCGGGACTGCGTCCCGTACGTGCAGGCCTGCCGGCGGCGCAGACCGTCGTACACGTCGAGCTGCCAGGTCGCCGAGCCGTGCCGGGCGGCGGACTCGGGCAGGGTGACCGTGGTCTTCACGGTCACCCGCTGCTGCGCGTCGATGGGGAGCACCCAGTAGAGGTAGTCACCCGTGGACCCGGCCGCGGTGGCCCGCTGACCCGGACGGAACGCGGCGGCGGTGCGGAAACCGGTCCCCGCCTCGGTCGGGGCGTTCGCCCCGGAGGCGTCCTTGCCGGACTTCTTGCCGGAACCCGGACTGGCGGCGGGGCCGGAGGGCGAGGGGGTGTCCGCCATCGCCGTCGCGGCCGTTCCCGCCACCGCGAGCGCGGCGGTCGCCGCCACGAGTGCGGCGGTCAGTGTGCGTACGGTACGCATCAGTTGGTCCTCCAGACGGAGATGCGCCAGCGCGAGATCCAGCCCCACACCAGACCGGCCAGCAGTCCGACGAGCACCAGCACGCCCAGCAGCCACCAGCCGCGCCCGAGCCCGAAGGCGGCGGCGTCGGAGGCCTCGTCGGGGCCGTCCACCAGCTCGATGGCCAGCTCGACGGGCATGCCCGGGGTGGTCTTGACGGACGGCGCCGCGGAGAAGGAGTTGCTGACCTGGATGCACACGGTCTCGGCCGGCGGTTCGCCGTCCGCGCCCTCGTCGTCGACGTCGGCCTTCGGGTAGCGCAGGCCGGTCGACAGCACGTCGGTGCGCCCGTCACCCGCCTCCGAACCCCGTACGATCTCCCGCCCGTGGACGGTCGTCGCCCGGAGCAGGACCCCGTAGTCGTTGTTGACGGCGCGGTCGGCGGCGATGCTCACCGAGGCCCGCAGTTCCTGTCCGGGACGGACGTCCACCCGGTACCAGCGGTGCTCGCCGAAGGTCTCGCGGTCGCTGTAGAGACCGGCCTTCAACAGCGGCGCCCCCTGGCACTGCTTCGCGCCCTCGGTGGCCACGGGGTTGACGACCGGATCGGCCGCCCGGTCGACCAATTGGCGCACCCGACCGGAGAGTTCCTCCTTGTGCTGCACCGCGGTATAGGTGCCGCCGGTGGCCTCCGCGATGCAGGTGAGCTGCGCGCGCGTCTTGGCGTCGGGCACCAGGCCAAGGGTGTCGATGGTGAGGTGGATGCCCTTGGCCGCGATGTCGCGCGCCACTTCGCACGGGTCGAGCGGGGCGCAGGTGTCCTCGCCGTCGGTGATGAGCACGATCCGCTTGGTGGCGTTGCCGCCCTCCAGATCCTGGGCGGAGGCGAGCAGGGCCGGACCGATCGGGGTCCAGCCGGTGGGCGCCAGTGTGGCCACCGCGGTCTTCGCCTCGGTCCGGTTCAAGGGGCCCACCGGATACAGCTGCTTGGTGTCCTTGCAGCCGAGTGCCTTGTCCTCACCGGCGTAGTTGGCCCCCAGGGTCCGTATGCCGAGCCGCACCTCGTCGGGCACGGCGTCGATGACCTCGTTGAAGGCCTGCTTCGCCGCCGCCATCCGGGACTGTCCGTCGATGTCGGTCGCCCGCATCGAGCCGCTGACGTCGAGGACGAGGTCGACCTTGGGCGGTTCTTTGGCCGTTGGTCCGTCTGCGGCGACGGCGCTCGCCGGGAAGAGCCCGACCGCCAGGGCGGCGAGCATGCCGCACGCCCCGATCGCCAGCCGTTTGCTTGTGATCATCGCCGGATCGTATTGAGGATCGCGCGCCAATCCAAAACGGGCCGCCGTGCGCGATGTTGTCGGCGTGGTTGACTACCCGGCATGGACCAGGCGCGCACGATCCCCCCGAAGGCGCCCCCCTTCGATCCCGAACTGGAGCAGGTCCTGGCGGCCTTGGGGGAGCGGGCGCGGGAGCCGTTCACCCCGGAGAACCTCGCGGCGCGGCAGCGGCGTGACGACGCGGCGCGGCCCCGGCCGACGGCTCGGGAGCTGCGCGCCGACGGCCGCTTCGAGGTCGGTGAACTGTGCGTGCCGGGAGCGGCGGACGGGCCGGACGTCACGCTCGTGAGCGCGCGGCCCGCCGCGGCCACCGGGCCGCTGCCGGCGCTGTACTACATGCACGGAGGCGGCATGCTCATGGGCAACGCGTGGTCCGTGCTCCCGCGGTTGCTGCGCGAGTGGGCGCTCGAACTGGAGCTGGCCGTCGTGTCGGTGGAGTACCGGTTGGCCCCCGCGGCGCGGTACCCCGCGCCGTTGGAGGACTGCTACGCGGGCTTCGACTGGGTGGCCGGGCACGCGGCCGAGCTGGACGTCGACGCGGACCGCATCGTGATCGGCGGGAAGAGCGCCGGTGGCGGGCTCGCCGCGGCGCTCGCCCTGCTCGCCCGGGACCGGGGCGGACCGACCCCGATCGGCCAACTGCTCCTGTGCCCGATGCTCGACGACCGGGGCGACACCTTCTCCGGCCACCAGATGGCGGGCCTCGACACCTGGGACCGCACCTCCAACGCGACCGCGTGGCGGGCCCTGCTGGGCGACCGGTACGGCGCCGCCGACCTGCCGTCCTACGCGGCGCCCGCGCGGGCCACGGACCTGTCCGACCTGCCTCCCGCCTACATCGAGGTCGGGTCGGCCGAGACGTTCAGGGACGAGGCCGTGGCCTACGCCGACGCGATCTGGCGGGCCGGCGGCCGGGCCGAACTGCACGTGTGGCCGGGGGCCTTCCACGGCTTCGACACCCTCGCCCCGCACGCGGCCCTCAGCGCGGACGCCCGCAGCGCCCGCACCCGCTGGCTCCGCCGCCTCCTGACCACTGGCTAGGCGCGCTGCGGCCAGGTGGGGCCCTGCTCGGTCCAGACGACGCCCTTGTTGCGGCAGAGGCAGAAGGGGTGGCCGATGGGGTCGGTGTAGACGCGGAAGCCGTAGCCTTCGGCATCGATGATGTCCCGCTGCAAGGTCGCGCCGAGGGCCAGGATGCGGGCTTCCTCCGCCTCGATGTCGTCGACTTCGAAGTCGAGGTGGAACTGCTTGGGGTGCTCGTTGTCCGGCCACTGCGGGGCGCGGTAGTCCTCCACCTGGATGAAGGCCAGTTCGATCGCGCCGAACACGATACCGGCCCAGTGGTCGTTGCTGTCCGCCTTGACCGGGAGCCCCGTCACCTCGGAGTAGAACGCCGCCAGCTTCATGGTGTCCGGGCAGTCGATGATGAAATCGGTGAGTTGCAGCATCCCGCGATCCTGCCACGAGATCGAACGGGCTCCTAGGGGGTTTGTTCGGGGCCCGGCAGCAGCCGGGTCCGGTCGCTCGGGGCGTCCGCGGTGTGAAGGATCGGGTCGCCGGGCTCCTGGAAGTGCACGGCGCCGGGCAGGCCCGCGCGGTAGGCGTCCAAGGCGGCCCGGCAGTAGGCGACCATCGGATCCGGCAGGGCGTCCAGCGGGTACCAGCCCATGGCGTCGCAGACGTCGGGTTCCCGCACCCGCGGGCTTCCCCGCCAGGTGCGGGCCTGGAGGAACAGGCCGATCCGGGCCCGGCCCTGGGGGCCGCGGTGGTGGACGGTGACCGCCAGCCCCACCGCGCCCGGTTCGATCCGCACACCGGTCTCCTCGGCCGCCTCCCGGATCACCGCGGTGACGACGTCCTCGTGCGGCCCGTCGACGTGCCCGGACGGGAGGTGCCACATGCCCGCCGCGTACACCTGCCCGGCCCGACGCGACAACAGCACCTCCCGCTCCCGCCCCCGCTCCCCGGCCCGGACCAGCAGCAGGTGCACGTCCAGCGGCAGCCGGTAGCGCTCCACCCCGCTCACCGCGCCGACCAGCCCATCTCGGAGTACGCCCGACCGCGCCCGATCGACTCGATCGCCTGCCGGGTGTAGGGGACGAGCGGCTCGGGGAGCCGGTCCGGTGCGAACCAGCCCCACTCCAGGCACTTGTCCGGCTCCCGGACCTCCGGGGTGCCGGACCAGGCGCGCGCCCGGAAGACCAGTTGCAGGCGGGGGCGGGCGTCGCCGTCGAGGACGTGCACGGTGTGCACCAGCTCGGCCCCCGCAGGATCGATGACCAGCCCGGCCTCCTCCGACGTCTCCCGGACCAGGGCGGCCAGCGCCCCTTCCGTCTCGCAGTGGCCCGCCAGGAAGTGCCAGGTGCGGCCGGCGAAGGCGACGTCCGGATGGCGCAGCCCGAGCAGGATGCGGCCGTCGTCGCGCCGGAGGTACAGGTGGACTCCGACCACGTTCGGTCGCGGCCCGGTGGGTGCGGTGCTCATGCTCGGCTCCTCAGGGTCGGGGGCGGGCGGCGCCGGACGGCGCGACCGGGTCCGCGCCGTCGCGCGGGGCGGGCAGGTCGTCGGCGAAGGCCGCGGCCTGGACGAGATAGGCGCTGCGGAACTCCCCGGTCCCGGCGCCCTCGTCCATCAGCTCGGCGAAGGTCCCGGACTCGGCGACCCGTCCGTCCTTCAGGACGTGGATGACGTCCGCGTGCCGGACCGAGTGCAGCCGGTGCGTGATCAGCACGATCGTCTGGCCGGTCCGGGCGAGGGCCCGGATCTGGTCGAAGACCCGCTGCTCCGCGACCGCGTCCAGGGCGCTCGTGGGCTCGTCCACGACCAGGATCTGCGCGTCCGCGTACTTCGCGCGGCTGATGCCGATCTTCTGCCACTGCCCGCCGGAGATCTGGTGGCCGCCCCGGTACCCGCGGGCGAGGAGGGTACCGAGACCCCGGGGCAGCTCCGCGAGGACGCTGTCGGCGCCCGAGTACGCCGCTGCCGCCTCGACCGCACGGTCGTCGATCGGACGGGCGGGGCGGCCGATGCCGACATTGACCCGGAAGGTGAAGGGCCAGTGGTAGAACGACTGGCTCATCAGGGCGACGCGGGAGAAGATCTCGCCGCGGTCGGCCCGCGCGGCGTCGACGTCGTCCCACCGGATCGTGCCGCCGTCCCGGTCCGGGAGGTAGAGGCCCGCGAGGAGTTTGATCAGGGTGGACTTCCCCGACCCGTTCTCCCCGACCAGCGCGATGACCTTGCCCATGGGGAAGGACAGCGACACCTCGTGCAGGGTGGGCAGGGGTGTCTCTCCGGTGCTGCCCGGGTAGGTGAAGGTGACCTTCTCGAAGCGGACCTCGCGCAGTTCCTCCGGCGGCGGCAGCGCCTCGCCGGTGGCGGGAATGGCCCGGGCCTCGGCCTCGGTGCACAGCCGCTCGTAGTCGGCGACGAACAGGGACTCCTGGTGGAGTTCGGTGATCTGCGAGACGAGCCCGTCGAGGCTGGCGGCGCCCGTGCGGATCGCGAGGACGGCCGTGCCCGCGACGGCGAGGTCCATGGCCCCGTTCCACAGCAGGAGTCCGAGGGCGCCGTAGGTGAGGAGCGTCGCCACCCCTCCCGCGCCGTCGGCGACCAGCCCGACCCGGGCGGCGCCCCGGGCCAGGCGCGTCTGTTCGCGTTCGCTGGTCTCGGCCATGTTCCGGAAGTGCCCCAGGAGGAAGGGGCCGACCCCGTGCACGCGGACCTCCGCGGCGGCCTCCTGCAACGTCAGCAACTGCCCCAGCAGGTGCCCGGCGCGCGCGTGTTGGACGAAGGTGTGGAAGGAGACGTACCGCTGCTTGGAGATCGTCAGTGAACTCCACGCGCTCGGCAGGGTCATCAGCACCAGCAGCGGCAACAGAGCGGGGTGCAGCACGGTGAGCACGCCCGCCGCCGCGATCAGGGAGATGGCGGAGTTGAGCGTGTTGGTGCAGTAGCGGATCATCCGACGTGCCGAGTCGGCGCCGTAGCGGGCGGCGTCCAGCAGCCGGTGGAACTCGTCGTCCTCGATCGCCGCCAGTTCCACCCGGTGCACGAGCCCCAAGTACCGCTCCGTGGCCACGCGCTGGACCTTCGGTTCCAGCGCGCCCGTCGCGGCCGTCGAGGCGGAGCGCAACAGCGAGCCGAGCAGGGCCGTGACGGCGACCACCACGAGGGCCGGGACCGCCCGGGCGAGGCGCTCGTTCGTCGACCCGCCCGCCAGGACGTGACCGAGCACGGAGTTGACCGCGACCAACCCGATCGCCTGGGTGACGCCGCGCCCGAACTCGGCGCCGAGGACCACCCGTAGCGCCCGGGCATCGGCGAGGTGCGCGAGCCGCACGCCCATGCCGACCATCCGCGGGAGCCCCTTGGCCATGGTCCACAGGCCCAACTCCAGCCAGGCGCCCTCGTGGCGCTCCCAGCCGATGTCGTAGGCCAGTTCGCCGCCGAACAACAACCGCTCCGAGTCGGAGACGGACGGCGCGCCGTCGGGCGGCTCCGTCGTCGAGCCCGTGGTCGTGTCCGTGGCCTCCGGGTCCTGCGCGCCCGACCCCTCCTCCTGGTTCCCGTCCTGCTGTGGGTCCTTCGACGCGGCCGGGTCGTGGCCGCGGGGGTGCAGCGGATTCACGGGTCCTCCAGACGAGTGCACTGCGGGTACCGGTGCTCTCCTAACGTCCGCGGGTCGGGCCCGTCACGGGACGCCCCGCCGCACTCAGCAGCCGCCCGGAGTGGACGGGGGGACGAAGGTCGCCGCGAGCACGCGGGGGGCCTTGACCGTCACGTCCATGGCGCCGCGGCCCGCCTCGGTGTAGGAGGTCGGCATCTGGAGGTCGCCCGGCAGATCGGACTCGGTGATGTCGGGGCCCGTGTGGACGACCGACAGCGAGCCCCGGCACGCCGAGGACTGCGGCGGCACGCTGCCGCCGACGATCCCGTCCGCGGGACCGACGGTGAGGACGGGGCGGTCCATGAGGACGTACACGAACTGCTTGCCCGGGGAGGGCGAGGGCCGCCCCGGCATCGTCCTCCCGTGGGACACGTCCACCCAGAACCGGCTGAGCGTCACCTCGACCGCGGTGCAGGGGCGCTCGGTCGTTTCGGGGGCGAAGCTCAGCCCCGAGCCGTCGATCTTGAGGGCCTTGCTGCCGTAGGAGCCGCTGGTGCTCTTGAGCCGCGAGAGGTAGGTCGTCAGCTTCTCCGTGTCCATGGCCGCGGTGTCCGTGCACGTCGCACTCGGGGCCGCCGGTGCGGTCGGGGTGGCCGTGGTGGGCGCTACGGACGGGGTGGACGCCGCGGACGACGAGGCCTTCGGGGACGTCGAGGACGACGCGGCCGCGCTCGGTGTCGCCGAGCCGGAACAGCCGGTGGCCGCGAGGAGGAGCGCCGAGGCGCATGCGGCGACGGCGGCCCCGCGTGATCCGTGACGCATGCGTGCTCCACCCCGGTCGGTCGCCTTGCATCAACAACTCTGGTGCGCAGCCTAGTTGATGCGCCGGTCGCGGCGGGGCCGTCCGGGTCGGCCGAGGTCGACCGCGGTGTCGTCGATCAGGAACGGCCCGTCGCCGCGTCCAGCGGCCGCCACCGACGAGGTGAGTGCGTGGCACGCCCAAGGGAACACCCGTCGAGGGCAAAGGATTGCTTTCGGTCCGGTGATCTCCGGGTATAGCGTGTCGTGCCATGGAGTCGTCGGACGACGGTGCGGTCAACGACCTTGTCGCGCTGGGTCTTTCGCGCTACGAGGCCAGGGTCTACCTCGCGCTGGTCACGCGCGAGGCGTACACCGCCGCGGAGGCGGCGCGCGCGGCGCACGTCCCGCGCCAGCGCGTCTACGACGTGCTCGACGCGCTCGTGCGCAGGCGACTGGCCATCCCGCGCCCCGGCCGCGTGGCGGCCTTCTCGGCCGTCGCGCCCGAACTGGCCCTCACCCGGCTGATGGCCCTCCAGCGGGAGTCCCTGGAGCGGCTGGACCAGGCCTCGTCCGCCCTGACCGCGGCGCTGACCCCGCTCTGGACCGCGGGGCGGACCCACACCGACCCGCTCGACTACATCGAGGTGCTGCGCGACCCGAAGGCGATCGCCGAGCGCTTCGCACGCATCCAGGAGCAGGCGGCGCACGAGGTGCTCAGCTTCTGCAAACCACCCTTTGTCGCCCCCGCGGCGAACACGGAGGGGATCAGGACCGTGCGCAGGCTGCGCCGCGAGGGGGGAACGGCCCGCGCGGTGTACACGCACGACGCGCTCGGCGACGCCGACGTACTGGAGAGCGTGCGCCGCTTCGGCGAGGCGGGCGAGGAGGCCCGCTTCGCCCCGCGGCTCCCGCTCAAGCTGATCATCGCCGACGCCTCGCTGGTCCTGTGCGACATGCCCGACCCCATGGCCGGTACGGGCGCCACCACGGCCCTGTTCATCGAACACCCGGCGCTCGCCAGCTGCTTGAGGCTGACCTTCCTGACCGTCTGGGACCAGGCCGAGACGATGGCCGACCTCGGGTCCGGTGCCCCCGGCCGAGCGGTGTCAGCGGCCCCGCAGGCCGGCCAGCACCGCCCGCTCCACTGGTGACGGCGCGGGACGGTCCAGGTCGAGCGCTCCCGCCGCTTCCACCGGCTCCAGCGGGGGTTGGGCGAGGAAGCGGGGCGCGCTGCCACGGTGCCGCTGCGCGGCGTGGATCAGGAACGGGTGGCACAGGAACACGTCCCCGGCCGGGCCGGTCGCGGCCACCTCCGGGCGGCCGGCCGAGGCCGGTACGGCGTCCGCGCACAGCGGGAACCACTCCCGTCCCTCCTCGCCCGCGGCGGCCAGCAGCGGCGGCAGGTCCAGGTGCGAGCCGACGCGGATGCGGGTGGGGGCGTCGTCCGGGCCGACGTCCGAAAGGAGGAACAGCATCAGCAGGGCGCGCCCGCGCGAGCGCAGGTTCACCCGGTACTCGCCCGTCGGCGCGGTCCAGCCCGCGTCGAGGTGCCAGCCGTCGTCACCGGGATCCTTCTCGCTGGGGAAGCGGATCGGGAAGGTGCCCATGCCGAGCGGGGCGCGCCAACGCCCCGCGCCCACCAACTGGTCGTAGGCCTCGCGCAGCGGTGGGGCGTTGCCCGCTTCCCGGAAGGCCGCGGTGTCCATGCCGGCGATCCGCACGACCGGCTCGGTCCACCTCCCGGGCTCGGTGGCGCGGAAGCCGCCGGCTTCCCACAACTGCTCCCGGCACGAGTCCACCGTGGGCCCTGGGACGGCTCCCGGGACGCGGACGAAGCCGTCCGCCACGAAGGACTCGATCTCGGCGTCGGTCAGCATCGGCGGACTCCACGGGCTCTCGGCTCATCGATTGCCCGAGCAGCCTCGCCAAGCGATCGCTCGCCGGCAACCCGTTTTCCGCCGTCACCGGGGACCGGCGGCGGAGCCGAGGCCGCGCACGGGCCGGACGTCGAGGCGATCGGGGGCCGTTGTCAGCGGCGTCGGCAGTCGCGGGCCGCGCCCGCCGGGCGTGATCGAGCCGAGGACGCTCGGGTGCCGGGCGCCGGTGCAGGAGGCGAGGGTGCCCGGGAGTCCGTGCGCGGTGAGCCAGCCCAACACGGCGAAGGCGTACGCCTCCTTCGCTTCCGACGGCAGCCCCAGTGCGTCGGAGGTCCGCAGCAGGACGCCCCCCGCGCCCGCGCCCAGTTCCTCCTCCAGCCACCGCATCAGCACCGGATTGCGCGTACCGCCGCCGGAGGCGATCACCTCCGTCGCGCCGAACGGCCGCACGGCCTCGGCGACGGTCCGCGCCGTGAGCCGGGTCAACGTGGCGACGACGTCCTCGGCGGGCAGCCGCCCGAAGGGCGCCAACGCCGCCCGCAGGTAGGCCAGGTGGAACAGCTCCTTGCCGGTCGTCTTCGGCGCGGGCAGCGCGTAGTACGGCTCCTCCGACAGCCGCCGCAGCAGCGGGAGATGTACGCGGCCCCGCGCGGCGAGCGCGCCGTCCACATCCATGGAGCGGGCCCGGCCCGCGCGATCGCGCCCCGCCCACTCCCGCACCGCCGCGTCGATCAGCGCGTTCGCGGGCCCGGTGTCGAAGGCCAGCGGCCCACCGCCGGCCCCGCCGCCCGACAGCACCGTGACGTTCGCGATCCCGCCCAGGTTGAGCGCCACGCAGACCCCCGGCCGCCCGCGCAGCCACATCGCGTCGACGATGCTCACCAGGGGCGCGCCCTGCCCGCCGGCCGCCACGTCCCGGGTGCGGAAGCCCGAGACGACGGGGAGCCCGGTCGCCTCGGCGATCCAAGCGGGTTCGCCGATCTGGAGGGTGCCGTGCACCCGCCCGGCCTCGCTCCAGTGGTAGACGGTCTGGCCGTGCGAGGCGATCAGGTCGGCCCGCCCGCCGCACAACTCGGCGTCGGCCCGCAGCGCCGCCGAGGCGAAGGCCTGCCCGATGCGGGTGTCGAGCCGGCACACCGTGGCCAGATCCGTCCCGGCCGGCGGCAGCGCCCCGGCCAGCGCCTCCCGCAGCGCGTCGTCGTAGGTCGTGCCGAGCGTGCCCAGCGGCGTGAGGACGAGCGCGTCCCCGTCCACGGTGAATTCGGCGGCGGCCGCGTCGATGGCGTCGTACGAGGTGCCGGACATCAACCCGATCACCCGCAGGCCGCTCACCGCAGCTCGCGCTCGTGGTCGTCGCCGCGCAGCGTGAGCAGGGCGACGGCGCTGACCGCGCAGGTTGCCGCCGCGTAGTACCCGGGGACGTCGACGTCCCCGGTCCGTGCGACGACCTCGGTGATCACCAGCCCCGCGCAGCCCGAGAACACGGCGTTGGACAGGGCGTACGCCAGCCCGAGGCCCGTGTAGCGCACCGTCGTCGGGAACATCTCGGCCAGCATCGCCGGCCCCGGCCCCGCCATCAGCCCCACGGCCGCCCCGGCCCCGACCAGCGCCGCGCCCTTCGCGTACGCCGCCGCGCCCGGATCCTGCACCAGGTGCAGCAGCGGCAGCGCCAGCACGGCGACCAGGAGCGCCCCGGCCAGCATGACCGGACGCCGCCCGACCCGGTCGCTCACCGCGCCCGCCGGCAGGATCGAGCAGGCGAACCCGAGGTTGGCCAGGGCGGTGGCGACCAGGGCCTGCCGGAAGGTCGCGTGCAGGGTGTTCTGGAGGTACGAGGGCAGGACCACCAGGAAGGTGTAGCCGGCCGCGGACCAGCCCATGACCCGCCCGGCGCCCAGGACCACGGCCCGCACGGTGTCCGAGACGGGCGGCCGCCGCGGCGGCCCGCCCTCCGGGACGCGCTCCCGGGCGCCCGGCGGGGCGGTGCCCGCGGACGCGACGGCCGAGGCGAAGGCGGGGGTCTCGTCCAGTCGCAAGCGCAGCCACAGGGCGACGAGCCCGAGGGGCAGCGTCAGCAGGAACGGCACCCGCCATCCCCACGCGTGCAGTTGGGAGGCGCTCAGCACGGTCGCCAGGAGCGCCGCCACGGCGGCGCCCCCGAGCAGGCCGAGCGCCACCGTGAAGGACTGCCACGCCCCGTACCGGCCCCGGCGACCCGGTGGTGCGCACTCCGTCATCACCGCCACCGCGCCACCGAACTCGCCGCCCGCGGAGAGCCCCTGCACGGCGCGCAGGACCGTCAGCAGCCACGGTGCGGCCGCGCCGACGGACGCGTACGTCGGCAGCGCGCCGATCATGGCCGTGGCCCCCGTCATCAGGCAGATGACGAGGACGAGCACCGGGCGGCGGCCGATCCGGTCGCCGAGCCGGCCGAACACCGCCGCCCCGACGGGCCGGAAGAAGAACGCGAGGGCGAAGGACGCGTAGGTCTTGACCAGGCCCTCCACGGGGCTGCCGCCCTCGGGGGTGAAGAAGTGCGCCGCGATCACGGTGGCGAAGTAGCCGTAGACGCCGAACTCGTACCACTCGACCAGATTGCCGACGGACCCCGCGACCAGTGCCCGGCGCGCACCGGCCGGGCGGGCGGCCGTGGGAGCCCGTACCGGGGCGGGGGCGGGTGTGGTCATGGGGCAAGCGTGCTGAGCGACGGGGCCGCTCCACAAGCCCCGTCCCCCATCTGCCGTACGCCCTATCTGCCGCACGCTCCATCTGCCGCACGCCCCCGCCCCTGTCGCGGCCCCCGGTCAGGAGTCGAGCGCCTCGGCCGCGCTCTGCTGCCAGTAGGTGACGACCAACGAGCTGTCGTAGTAGATCCCCTGGGGCGGCAGGGCGGGCGTGGCGGAGGCGCCACCGCTGCTGTTGGGCGTCCGGCCCTGGAAGCCGATCGTGAGCCGGCGGGCCGTCGTCCCGCCTTCGCCGCTGCCGTCGGCCGCCGACAGCACCGCCGCGGCGTAGCCCGACCCGCCGGGTGCGAGCGTCACCACGGCCTGCGGCTGGGTCTCCTTCCGTGCGGCCGGTGCCCACTGCATCTCGTCGAAGCGGAGCACCGGGTAGTACGTCAGGTCGCAGGGCTTGGAGCCGGTGTTCCTGACCGTGATCAGCATGTGGTTGAGCGGCCGGGTGACCGGCTGGACGGTGACGGCCGTGTTGGACCCGGCGCACTGGACGCGGCCGCCCGCGCCGGAGGCGTCCGCGGAGCCCTTCGCATCGCCGGTGCCGGCCCCGGTCCCGGAGGTCTTCGCGCCTCCCGTCGACGAGGCGGCTGCCGCGCCCTGGGCGTTGCCCGTGCCGCCCGCCGTGGACGGGGTGACCGTGGCGGATCCGGGGGCGGATCCCGGGGCGGATCCCGGGGCGGCTGCACCCGTGCCGTCCGCGCCGTTCTGACAGGCGGTGAGGGCGAGGGCCGCGAGGGCGACGGCGGCGGCGCCGGCCAGGCGGCGGGTGGTGCGGGGACGCGGGGAGCGGCGGCGGAACGCGGTCATCGGTGACTGCCCTTCATGTGCCGACCACGCGGCGCCGGATCCGTCGGAACCGGCGCCGGTGGCCCTGTGTTTGGATGGCCCCAGCCTGTGAGGCGATCCGTCCCGGCCGCCACGACTGTCGGTCGGTCAGGGATACTGGAACGGCGAAACAGCCTCTGAGCTGCTGGAACAAACCTCCGCTGGGACGCGGAACGGGACACGGGGTGCAACGCGGGTGGGAGGAACGGTGTCGCAGGACACTGCCGGGGCCGGGTTCGCCCGGCTGTTGCGGGAGTTGAAGGAGCGGTCCGGGCACAGCTACGGAACGCTGGGCAAACGGCTCCACATGAGTACGTCGACGCTGCACCGGTACTGCAACGGCGACGTCGTCCCCACGGACTACGCCCCCGTCGAACGGCTCGCCCGCCTGTGCAAGGCATCGCCCGACGAGCTCGTCGAGCTGCACCGGCACTGGGTACTGGCGGACGCGAACCGACCGCGCAAGGGGGGCGAGCCCGCGACCGCCCCGTCGCCCGTCCCCTCGCCCGAGCCGGAACCCGCCCCTACCCCCACCCCTACCCCCACCCCTACCCCCACCCCGACCCCCGCCCCCGAGCCGTCCGTCGTCCGCCTCTCCGACGCGCCCGCCCCGAAGGAGCGGCGCCGGCACCGCAGGGCGGCCTACGCCGGGCTCGCCGTGGCCGTGGTCGCCGGGGCGGTCGCGCTCACCGCGAACCTGTCGGCACGCGACACCGACGGCCGGGACGGGCCCGTCGGCGCCGCGGCCGCCCCGCCCGGAGCGGGGCAGCGGACGGGCGACCGGACGGCCCGGGCGGCCCCCTCCGGGGCCTCGGACCCGGCCTCCGCACCCGCCTCCCCGGGCCCGGCGGGCGCCGCCGGGGCCACCGGGTCCGGCAGCGCCCCCGTGTCGGCGCCCCCGCCCGGCCGGGGCGAAGCCCCCGCGGCCGGTGCGCCCGTCAAGGTGACGACCCAGCCGTACACCTGGGAGAGCCCCTGCGACCAGCACTACCTGATCGACAAGCCGCCGGCCGAAGTGGCCCCGCCGCCCCTGGAGCGGGACGCCCCGGCCTGGGTCGGCGCGGCCGGGGCCGTGTCGGCGGGCGGGCAGTACCTCACGCTGACCCTCCAGGGGGCGGGCAAGGAGACCGTGGTCCTCGACGGCCTGACCGTCCGTACCGCCGGCAAGCGCGCGCCCCTCGCCTGGAACGACTACGCCATGGGGTACCCGGGCGTCGGCTGCGGCTCCGGCGTGCCCACCCGCACCTTCAACGTGTCCCTGGACGCCACGCGCCCGGCCGCCGTGCCCGAGGAGGGCCAGCCGAACTTCCCGTTCAAGGTGAGCGAGTCCGAGCCCGAGGTGTTCTACATCAGGGCCGGCGTCGCGGCGAACGACGTGAGCTGGTACCTGGAGCTGTCCTGGTCCAGCGGTCCGCGCCACGGCACCCTCACGATCGACAACAACGGGAAGCCGTTCCGCACCAGCGGGCACACCGGCCGCCCCGGATACGAGTTCCCCCTCGGCGGCAACGGATGGGTCGCAGTGGGCACGACCTCCTGAGGTCGCCCCGGCCCCGGAGCGGACCGGGGCGATCGCACCTACGATGGTCGAGAACCGGCGCGCGGCTGGCCGTGCCGGTGGGGTCCGCCCGGGCAGGAGGCACATGGTCGAGGTCGCCGACACCGCGCGGACCGTCATCCTGACCGTGGACGACGACCCGGGAGTCTCCCGAGCCGTCGCCCGTGACCTGCGAAGACGCTACGGCGCCGGGTACCGGATCGTGCGCGCCGAGTCCGGCGAGTCGGCGCTGGAGGCCCTGCGCGAGCTGAAGCTGCGGGGCGATCTGGTGGCCGTGATCCTGGCCGACTACCGGATGCCCCAGATGAACGGCATCGAGTTCCTCGAACAGGCCCTGAACGTGTACCCGGGCGCCCGGCGGGTGCTGCTGACGGCCTACGCCGACACCAACGCGGCGATCGACGCGATCAACGTCGTGGACCTCGACCACTACCTGCTCAAGCCCTGGGACCCGCCGGAGGAGAAGCTCTACCCGGTCGTGGACGACCTGCTCGCGGCCTGGCGCGCCAGCGACTACCGGCCGGTGCCCGCGACCAAGGTGGTCGGCCACCGTTGGTCGGCGCGCTCCTCGGACGTGCGGGAGTTCCTGGCCCGCAACCAGGTGCCGTACCGCTGGTACTCCTCCGACGAGCCCGAAGGCCGGCGGCTGCTGGAGGCCGCGGGCGCCGACGGGCAGCGGTTGCCGCTGGTGGTCACCCCGCAGGGCGCCGTGCTGATCGAGCCGGAGACGGCCGACCTGGCCGCCCACGTCGGCCTCGCGACGACGCCCGCCGCGGACTTCTACGACCTCGTCGTGATCGGCGGCGGCCCGGCCGGCCTCGGCGCGGCCGTGTACGGGGCCTCCGAGGGGCTGCGCACGGTACTGATCGAACGGTCGGCGACCGGGGGACAGGCCGGACAGAGCTCCCGCATCGAGAACTACCTCGGCTTCCCGGACGGGGTCTCGGGCGCACAGCTGACCGATCGGGCGCGCCGCCAGGCCGGCCGGTTCGGCGCCGAGATCCTCACCGCCCGCGAGGTCACCGGACTGGAGGTCAACGGCGCCGCGCGCGTGGTCCGCTTCTCCGACGGTTCGCAGATCGCCGCGCACAGCGTGATCCTGGCGACCGGGGTGTCGTACCGCCAGCTCCGGGCACCGGGCTGCGAGGAGTTGACCGGTTGCGGCGTGTTCTACGGCTCCTCGCTCACCGAGGCGGCCTCGTGCCAGGAGCAGGACGTGTACATCGTGGGCGGCGCCAACTCGGCCGGACAGGCGGCGATGTACCTCGCCCGGGGCGCGAAGTCGGTGACGCTGCTGGTGCGCGGGGAGTCGCTGCGGGCCTCGATGAGCCACTACCTCGTCCAACAGATCGAGGAGGCGTCGAACATCGCGGTGCGCGCCCGGACCGTCGTCGAATCGGCGCACGGCGAGGGACACCTGCAACAGCTGACGGTGCGGGACGTGGACAGCGGCGCCACCGAACTCCTCGACACCCAGTGGATGTTCGTCTTCATCGGCGCGGCCCCGCTCACCGACTGGCTGGACGGCACCGTGCTGCGCGACGAACACGGCTTCATCCTGGCGGGCCCGGACCTCACGGCGGACGGCAGGCCGCCCGCGGAGTGGGAGCTCGACCGGTCGCCCTACCACCTGGAGACCAACATCCCCGGCGTCTTCGTGGCGGGCGACGCGCGCGCCCAGTCCGCCAAGCGCGTCGCGTCCGCGGTAGGAGAGGGAGCCATGGCCGTGATGCTGGTCCACCGCTACCTGGAGCAGTCATGAGCGGGCAGGTCATGCCGTGCGCTCCGCACGAGATCTCCTCGCTGTTCCTGTTCGAGAAGCTCACCCCGGAGCAGCTCGGGCGGCTGTGCGCCGAAGGACGGGTCGAGCGCTTCGAAGTCGGTCCCGTGTACACCGAGGGCGATCCGGCGACCTGCTTCTACGTGATGATCGAAGGCACCGTGGTGCTGTCCCGCCGGGTCGGCGCGGACGACGTGGAGGTCGGCCGCACCTCGCAGCGCGGGGTGTACTCCGGGGCCATGCAGGCCTACCTGGGCGACCGGGTGCCGCAGACCTACAACAACTCGATGCGGGTGACCGAGCGGACGCGGTTCTTCGTGCTGCCCGCGCAGTCGTTCGCGGACGTCATGCGGGAGTGGTTCCCGATGGCCGCGCACCTGCTGGAGGGCCTCTTCTTCGGTTCGAGGAGCACCCAACAGGCCATCGGGCAGCGCGAACGGTTGCTGGCGCTGGGCTCCTTGTCCGCCGGGCTCACCCACGAGCTGAACAATCCGGCGGCGGCGGCGGTCCGGGCCACCGAGAGCCTGCGCGAGAGGGTGGGCAAGATGCGGCACAAACTGGCCGTGATCGCCAAGGGCCCCTACTCCCGCGAGGCGCTCGCCGAACTGATCGAGATCCAGGAGCGCACGGCCGAACGCGTCGCCAAGGCGCCCGCGTTGAGTCCGCTGGAAGCCTCCGACCAGGAGGACCTGCTCACCGACTGGCTCGACGACCACGGCATCCAGGAGGGCTGGCGGATCGCGCCGACCTTCGTGCAGGCCGGGCTGGACACGGACTGGCTGGACCACGTCGCGGCGACCGTCGCCGAGGACATCCTGCCGGGGGCGATCGGCTGGCTCAACTACACGGTCGAGACCGAGTTGTTGATGGACGAGATCAACGACTCCACGACCCGCATCTCCCACCTCGTGGACGCCGCCAAGCAGTACTCGCAGCTCGACCGGGCCCCGTACCGGGTCGTCGACGTCCACGAACTCCTCGACAGCACCCTGGTGATGCTCTCCGGGAAGTTCGGCCCCCGGATCCGGGTGGTCAAGGAGTACGACCGCTCCGTGCCGGACGTGCCCGCCTACCCGGCGGAACTCAACCAGGTGTGGACCAACCTCATCGACAACGCCGTCTTCGCCATCGGCAGCACCGGCCGCGACGGCACGCTGACGGTCCGCACGGCGCGGGAGGGGGACCGGCTGCTGGTGGAGTTCCGTGACACCGGGCCCGGCATCCCGGCGGAGATCCGAAGCCGCATCTTCGACCCCTTCTTCACCACCAAGCCCGTGGGCGAGGGCACCGGCCTCGGCCTGGACATCTCCTGGCGGATCGTGGTGAGCAAGCACCACGGCAGCCTCCAGGTCGAGTCCGTACCGGGCGACACCCGCTTCCAGGTGCTGCTGCCACTGACCGCGGCCCCGGAATCCGACGAGGACGAGGAGCCCGCATGAGCGACACCGAGGCCGTCGAAGGTATCGACCCGAGCGCCGTGCCCTCCGGCACCGGCTGCGTCGACTGCGACGCGGTGGGCGGGTGGTGGTTCCACCTGCGGCGCTGCGCCCAGTGCGGGCACGTCGGCTGCTGCGACTCCTCGCCGGCCCAACACGCCACCGCCCACTGGAAATCCAGCGGCCATCCCCTCGTGCAGAGCTTCGAACCGGACGAGGAGTGGTACTGGGACTACGCCGGCGATGAGCTGTACGAGTCCGGGCCCGCGCTCGCGCCGCCCGTCGGCCACCCCGCGGACCAGTCCGCGCCGGGCCCGGCCGACCGGGTCCCGCAGGACTGGGCGCGGCGACTGCACCGCTGACCGACCGCACGGCCGAGCACAACCGCACGACCGGGCGCCTGCACGGCCGGGCGGCCTACAGCGGGTCGGCGGGAGGGCCGGCCAGCATCAGATTGCCGTCGGGGGTGCGCCGGGCGCGCTCGCCGGTGCGCAGGAACCCGTCGGCGGTGAAGGCGCGGGCGTTGTGGTCGGGGGCGCGGTAGTGCCCCCGCGGGGCGTACGGACCGCGGACGAGGAGTTCGCCGGGCTCGCCGTCGGGCACGTCCGCGCCTTCGGCGTCGACGATGCGGATCTCGTCGTCCGGCGAGAGCGCGCGGCCCCGCGTGGTGAGCACGGTCTCCCGCGGGTCGGCGGGCCGGGTGAGGGTGACCAGACCCTCGGGCAGGTCGAAGACCCGCTGGAGGCGGCAGCCCAGTTCGGCGGCGATCCGTTCGGCGGTGGCCCGGGGCAGTGGCCCGCCGCCGCACTGCACCAGCCGCAGCGTGCTCAGGTCCGCGCCGACGTCGGGGAGCGCGTCGAGCCAGAGCCGGGCCCCGGCGGGCGTCACCGAGGTGACGGTGACCCCCTCCCGCTCGACTGCCGCGAGGCACGCGGCGGGATCGGGGTCGTCGAGCAGGACGACGCTGGCGCCGACGGTCAGGGTGCCGATGATGCCGGGGCAGCCGAAGGTGAGGTTGTGGTCGGCGGGCAGGGCGGCGAGGTAGACGTCGTCCTCGGTCAGCGACACCAGTTCCGCGGCGGCCCGCGCCTGGTAGGCGTAGTCGTCGTGGGTGCGGGGCACGAGCAGGGGCGCGTCGCGGGCGCCGTCGGCGCGGGCGGCGCGCAGGAGGAGCGCCACCTGGTCGGCGCCCCGCACGAGCGGCTGGTCCGGCGGGGAGTCCAGGGAGGCCAGCGGGAAGTAGTGGCAGCCCGAGGTGTCGGTCGTGAATCCGCCGTACGGGGACGCGGTGCCCGGTTCCTCGAAGGGGAACACCCGCCGCAGGAAGGGCCCTTCGGCCGCGATGTCCGCGGCCATCGCGATGTGGTCGAAGCCCCGGTACGTCGACGGGCCGACGTACCCCACGGCCTGGGTGAGCCGCACGATGCGGGACACCTCGGGCGCGCGGAGCGGGAGCGGGCAGAACACGGGGACGGCGCCGGCGCGCATCAGCGCGAACACGGTGATCACGAACTCGGGCACATTGGGCATCTGGACGAGGACCCGCTGCCCCGGCCGCAGGCCGCGCAGCCGGAAGCCGGCCGCCGTGCGGCCCACGCGCCGGTTCAGGGCCGCGTAGGTGATGCGGGTGTCGCCGTGCACGAGTGCGGTCCGGGGGCCGTACTGGAGGGCCCAGCCGCGCAGCAGGTCGTCCAGCGAAGTGCCCCGCCAGTGCCCGGCCGCCCAGTAGTGGTCGACGTACTCCTCGGGCCAGGGCGCACAGCCGTCGAGCGTGGGTGACATCCGCTTCCCTCCCTGCGGGGCGAGGGCTCCGCACGGGGTCGGGGAGCGGGCCCGCCGCCTGGTCCGCTCCATCCAAGTCGCCGACACCCGGGGGCGCAATGCGCTTTCCCCACCAGGGAGGCCGGCTCCCGTCGGCGGAAGGACCAAGGTGCGGCCCTTGACCCCGACCGCCGACCCTCTTAAATTTAGAGAGCTCTCTAAGTTCAAGGGTTCTCCAAGTCCAAGGGGCGTGATCGCATGCGGACGGGCGGCGGCGGGCTGCGCGAGCAGCACAAGGCGCAGCGACGGGAGCGGATCCTCGACGCGACGCGCGACCTCCTGAGGGACGGTTCGGAGTCGGCGATCAGCACCGAGCGGATCGCCGAACGGGCGGGCGTCTCCCCGGCCACCGTGTACAACCTGATCGGACCGCGCGAGAAGGTCTGGGAGGCGCTCGCCGGCGGCTTCGTGGACCGACTGGAGGCCCAGCTGGCGGTGTTGGACACGGGCGACCCGCGGGAGGTCGTCAGGGCGACGGTGCGGCTCTTCACCGGCGACCCGGTCGTGTCGCGCCGCATGGTGCGGGGTTGGGAGGAGAGCGGCCTCGTCTTCGACCGCAGCCCGCTCGGTCAGCTCCGCCGGGCGATGGCGGACGTCCGGGCGCGGGGCGTGCTGCGCGCCGACGTCGACGCCGACGCCCTGGCCTTCGCCGTGGCCACCTCCTGCGTCGGCGCCCTGCACCAGTGGGTCGCCGGCCTGATCGACGACGAGCGGTTCCTGGAGCGGGCCCTCTTCGGGCTGGACGTCGTACTCGCCGCGGCGGCCGCGGACGCCCACCGGGAGCGGCTGCTGGAGCCGCTGCGCACCCGGGGCACGGCATGAGGGCCGGCGCACCGCCCCGGACCTCGACCTTCGTGGGCGGCGACGGCAACCGGCTCGTGGCCGACGTCTGGGGCGCGGCGTCCGCACCGCCCCTCCTCCTGCTGCACGGCGGCGGCCAGACCCGCCGCGCCTGGAGCCGGGCCGGGCCCCGCCTGGCCGCGCGGGGCTGGCGGGTCGTCGCCCCGGACCTGCGGGGGCACGGCGCCAGCGACTGGTCGGCGGACGGCGCGTACGGCCTCGACCTCTTCGCCGGGGACGTCCGGGCGCTCGTCGCCGCGCTCCACGACCGGCCGGTGCTCGTCGGCGCCTCGCTCGGCGGCCTGGCCTCGCTGCTCGCCGCCGGCGAGGCCCCGCGAGCGGCGGTGCGCGCCCTGGTGCTCGTCGACGTGGCGCACCGCCCGGATCCCCGCGGGGCGCGCCGGATCGTGGAGTTCATGCGCGGCCATCCGGACGGTTTCGCGAGCGTCGAGGAGGCGGCCGCGGTGGTCACCGCCCACCTGGCGCGCCGCCCGCGCCCGTACGACACGGGCGGGCTCCGCGACAACCTGCGCCGCCGGGGCGAGCGGTGGGTCTGGCACTGGGACCCCCGGATGCTGGACCACTTCGAGGGCAGGATGGACCCGCCCGGCATGGCGGAGCGCCTCCTGGGCGCCGCCCGCGGCGCCGACGTACCGGTCCTGCTCGTCCGGGGCGGGGAGAGCGACGTGGTGCGCGAGGAGACCGCCGCGCAGTTCTGCGCCCGGGTGCCCCGCGCGCGGTACGTCGACGTGGCCGGTGCGGGACACATGGTGGCCGGGGACCGGGGCGAACACTTCGTCGACGCGGTCGTCCCCTTCCTGGCGGAGATCGGCGGCTGAGCCGCCGATCTCCGCCAGGGATCCCGGAGCGGCTCTCCGGCCGTGTCCTGCCGCGCGCGGGGATCCCGCGGGGGACCCTTCCCGCGCTCACCCCGGCGATCTGATCTGATGGGACGGAACGCACCGCGCACCACCCGAGCGATCAGGAGGACCCGATGAGCACGGCCGACGAGGGACGGCAGTGGCCGGACGAGGTCAGTGTCGACAATGCCAGGGCGACGCTGCTCCAGCTCCTCGCCCGTGCGGGCGTCCCCTCCGATGACGCGCGGACGCTCATGGGGCTCCTGGAGGCGGGGGCGCTGGCACTCGCCCACGAGGAACTGAGCGGCGGCGGCCGGACCGCGCCCGGTGACAAGGGCGAAGCGTACGAGTCGGGTTGGCTCGACGGCGCCGGGGACCTGCTGGAGGAGCTCGGCGCCGTCACCGAGCGGACCCTGCTGCAGGTCGTGGGAGCGGAGGGCGAGCCCGATCCGGCCGCGGCGCGCCAGCGGGTGCGGCGCATGGAGGTGGAGCGGGCGCGGGTGGCGCTCACCCCCCTGTACCTGTCCTTCACCGAGGTCTCGGAGCTGGACCCGGAGGTGACGGAGGAGGTGCTCGCCGCCGTCCTCACCACGATGACCCCGCGCCAGCGGGCCGGGTACGCCGGGCGGCTCACGGAGTTCGCCACCGCCCACCGGGCCCGACTGGACCGGCTGTTCGCGCAGTACGGACCGGGCGGCAGCATCGCGGTGCACGGCCGGTACTCGCTCGTCCACTCGGTCACCGGCATCGCCGTGCTGGAGCGGCTGGTCGTGGCGCCCGGACCGCTGCGCGAGGAGTGGGACGCCGGGGAGCTGCCGCCCGCCTGGCTGGACGGCCTGACGACCGCCTGGAACGCACCCGTCTGATCCCGGGCCGACCCCGCCTCCGGCCCGCTCGTCGGCGCCCCGCGCGCGCCGGGCGGGTCAGTGCGCCGCAGGCAGGAGGCGGAAGCCGTCGCCGTCGCGCCGGACCACTCCGGCGGTCGGCGGCGGGAAGTGGCTGCCGAGCAACAGGGTCTCGGTGTCGGCGAGTTCGTCCAGCAAGCGGGTCCTGGTGCGTACGGCCGCCGCCGGATCGATGTCGACGCAGCTGCAGAGGGCGGGCTCGGCCAGCTGCACCGGGTGGTGGATGCAGTCGCCGGTGATGACGGCGCGGTGCCCGCCGCTGCTGAGGGCGACCGCGATCTGCCCCGGCGTGTGACCGGGCGTGGGCACGAGCGTGAGGCCGGGCAGGAACTCCGTACCGCCCTGCGCGACGTCGACGAGGTCCAACCGGCCGTGCGCGCGCACCGGCTCGACGGAGTCGTCCAACATCTGACGCCGGCTCTCCTCCACCTCCACCGCGGACCAGTACGCGTCCTCGGCCGCCGCGACGACGTACCGGGCGCGGGGGAAGGTGGGCTGCCAGGAACCGTCGGGAGCCCGACGGGTGTTCCACCCGACGTGGTCCGCGTGCAGGTGGGTGAGGATCACGTAGTCGACGCTGTCCGGCGCGAAGCCCGCGTCGGTCAGCCGCTCCAGGTAGGCCGTGTCGAGGTCGTTCCACGCCGGGTTGGCGCGGGTCTTGCCGTTGCCTATGCCCGTGTCGACGAGGACGCGCAGCCCGTCGATCTCCAGCGCGAAGGTGTGGACGGCCAGCTTGATGTGGTCGTCGGGGCCGGCGAAGGACGGCTTGAGCCAGTCGACCCCCGCCACCACGGAGGGAGTCGCGCCGGGCAGCAGCCAGGGGCCGGTGGCCGCGGGAAGGGCCATCTCGTCGATGCGGTGGACGGCGATGTCGCCGATCTGCCAGTGGGGCACGGGAGTTCTCCTGGGAAGGGGCTTCGGTGAGAGACGCGGGTCGGTCCGCTCAACGGGCCAGCAGCGCGTCGACCAGGCCGCGGGCGTAGTCCGCCGTCAGCGCGCCGGGCCGGAACAGGATGCGGTACACCATCGGGGCGACCACCGCGTCCATCGTGTCCTCCAGGCCGGGCGCCACCTCGCCGCGCTCCACGGCCCGTTCCAGGATGACGGTGAGCTGTTCGGCCGCGTACGCCGAACACTGCCCGGCGCCCAGCCCGTCGGGGTCACCGCTCAGCACGTCCCGGACGTAGGCGCGCCCCGGGGGCGACGCCATCTCGTCGAGGAACAGCTCGGCCCAGGCGTCGAGATCGTCCCTGAGGGAGCCCCGGTCGTCGGGCGGACCGTCGGGGCGCAGGTGCGCGACCGCGACGTCCGCCAGCAGTTCCTGGAGGTCGCCCCACCTGCGGTACACGGTGGACGGCGTCACGCCGGCGCGCGCGGCGATCATGGGCACCGTCAGCCCTTCGCGGCCGCGCTCCGCCACGAGGTCGCGCGCGGCGTCGTGCACGGACTGCTGTACGCGGGCGCTGCGGCCCCCGGGGCGTGTGCTCGGTCGCGTGCTCATGCCGTCACCCTAGCGTCCCGAGCCCCTTAACGCTAAGGATGAGCGTCAAGGGGCTCGGGAGTGTCCGATCGCGGTACGGTCAGCGCTCGGATCCGGCCGGGGCGGCGTCCGGGACCCAGGAGCCGTGCAGCCCGGCGCTCACGCGGTGGGGCAGGTGGACCGTGGCGATCCGGTCGAGGCCCGACGCGTCGAGGACGAGCAGCTGCGAGGCGTCCTGCTTGAGGTCGCTGACGACCGTCAGCAGGTAGCCGTCGTCCTCGCGGGTGGCGCCGGCGGCGGGGACGAAGAGGGCCTCGCCGGGCATCCGGGCGTCACCGACCTGGTGGATGCGGCGGGCGCCGGTGGTGCGGTCGTACTTGACCACGCCGTAGCCGCCGAAGCCCTTCTCGTCGGGGAAGGAGACGGCGTAGTGGTAGCGGTTCTCGGCGCCCAGGTACTCCTCGTTGAGGGTCGGGAACTCCACCGGCAGGTCGTCGACGATCTGCTCGTCGACGGAGCCGGCCGCCATGTCGATCACCCAACGGCGGGTGTAGGAGCGGGAGACGGGCTCGGTGCCGCGACCGGGGTTGCCCGCCCACCAGTTCCAGGAGAGGTCGAAGCCCTCGTGGTCCACGGTGGGGCCCTCCAGGACGACGCGGCCCCGGCCGTCCTCGAAGGCGTTCGCCACGTGCAGCATGTTGCCCGGCTCGATGGAGAACCAGCGGATGTTCCGGGGGCCGTCGGCGCCGCGCGGCATGACGCCGATGCGGGCGGGGTGCTGGTCGCTCCAGCCGTAGGGGATGCCGGAGTGCTCGGTGGGGTCGAAGGTGACGTTGCCCTCGATGAAGACCACGTGGTGACGGGTGATGGCGAAGTCGTGCTTGAGCGAGGCGGTCGCCCCCGGCACCTCGGCGGTGTGGACGATCTCGCCCTTGGCGTCGGCGACGTAGTGGACGAGGAACGGCGGGAACGGCGAGGACCCGAAGAAGTGGAGCTCGCCCGTGACGGGGTCCTCCTTGGGGTGCGCGGTCATCGCCGTGCGCAGCTTGCCGTCGAAGTCGTACGCGCCGACCGTGTCCAACTCCCGGGTGAGCTCGAAGGGGAGGTTCGCCTCGCACAGGGCGAGCAGCCGTCCGCCGTGCTCGATGATGTGCGTCCCGGCGGCGCTGGCCGTGAGGTCCGGGCCCCGCTCCGTCATGTACGGGGCGCCGTCCAGCGCGGGGGTGCGCACCCAACGGTTGCGGTACCACTCGGCGCGGCCGTCGCGCAGCCGGAGGCCGTGGACCATGCCGCTGCCCTTGAACCAGTGGGTGGGGGTGACGCCGGGCTTGGGGTTGTGGCCGTTGCGCAGCAGCCGGCCGGTCAGCTCGGGGGGCAGGGTGCCCTCGACGGTGAGGTCGGTGGCGGTGACCTCGTTGACGACGGGCGTGAAGTGGCCGGTCAGGTAGGGCTTGTCGGCGGTCATGGTGGATTTCCTTTCGATGGACACGATGGACACGGTGGTCACGGTGGAAGGGCAGGTGCGGGACGTCAGGTGACGTACGGGGGGAGGGAGCGGGGGCGGAGGGGTGGGGGAGGGGTGGCGGAGCCGGCCGGGTCAGCCGACGCGCGGGGTCGCGGGGGCCTCGGGGGCCTGCGGGCGTCCCACGAGGTGCGGGCGCCGCGGGCTCGTGGACCCGTACGTCGGCGTACCGGTGCTCCGCGGGTCCGTGCGGCGCGTGAGGAGCACGGCGAGGACGCCCGTCGCGGCCAGGACGGCGGCCGAGACCGTGAAGGCGGCCCGGTACCCGGCGGTCAGGGCCTCCAGGGCCGGTTCGTACGGGGACGCCCGGGCGGTGACGGAGCCCGCGAAGGTGGCGAGCGCGGCCAGGCCGATCGCACCGCCGACCTGACGCGTGGTGTTCACCAGGCCGCCCGCCAGGCCCGCGTCCCGCGGCGGGAGGCCCTCCATGGCGAAGGCGGTGAGCTGGACGAAGGCGATGCTCAGGCCGAGGCCGATGAGGATGCTCGGGCCCAGCACGTCGACGAGGTAGCTGCCGTCGGCGCTCATCCGTGACAGCCACAGCATCCCCGCGGCCTCGGTGAACAGGGCCGCGCTCACGGTCGCGGTGGCGCCGAAGCGGCGCGAGACGCGCGGCGCGAGGGCCGACCCGATCATGTGGGTGATCGCGAGCGGTAGTTGCCCGACCCCGGTCACCAACGGGCTGGATCCCAGGACCTGCTGCTGGTAGAGCGGCAGGAAGAAGAAGAGCGCGATCCACACCGACCCGAGCAGGGCCATCAGCAGGTTCCCCGCGGCCACGCGCCCGGTGGCGAGCAACCGCGGCGGCAGCAGCGCGTCCGGGCGGTGCGACTGGATCACGCCGAAGACGGCGAGCAGCACACCGGCGGCGAGGAAGGCGCCCAGCACCCGGGCATCCGTCCAGCCGGCGCCCCGCGCCGTGGTCAGGCCCCAGACCAGGCTGGTGAGGGCGAGGGTGACGGTGACGGTGCCCACCAGGTCGAACCGGCCGTCCTCGCCGCCGGCCCCGCGCGGTACCAGCGCCACCACCGCGGCCAGCACCAGGGCCGCCCCGAGCGCGACGCAGTGGAAGAGCCACGGCCAGCCCCACGCCTGGGTGAGCCCACCACCCAGCAGGACGCCGCCCGCCGCTCCCGCACCGGAGACCGCGCCCCACACCCCGAGCACCTTGCCCCGCCCGGGCCCGGGCGGGAAGAGGCCCATGGCCAGGGCGAGGGAGGCCGGTGCGATGGCGGCGGCTCCGATGCCCTGGACGGTGCGCGCCGCGATCAACAGGCCGGGCGAGGTGGCCAGCCCCGCCACCGGCGAGGCGACCGCGAACAGCGCGAGGCCGGTGATCAGCACCCGGCGGTGGCCGAGCAGGTCGGCCGCGCGCCCGCCGGCCAGGAGCAGGGCCCCGAAGGCCAGGCCGTAGGCGTTGACCACCCAGGTCGTGCCTCCGTCCGACAGGCCGACCCCGGCACGGATCTGCGGCAGCGCGACGTTCACGATCGAGGTGGCGAGCATGATGGTGAACTGGGCCGCGGCGAGCACCGTGAGCGCGGCCGTCGCCCGGGCGGCGGGTGGTGTCCGACCGGGTGGTGTCCGCCCGGTCGGTGTGCGGTGGGGGAGGTTCATGTCGCACAGCCTCGTGCGGAGCGCTGTCCACTCTCCAGGCCCGACGGCGACGGTGACTGTCCAGTCCTGTCCGCGGCTGTCCACCCGCCACCGCGGGCTTCCGTGCCACCGCCCGTGCCACCGCCCGTGCCACCGCCCGTGCCACCGCCCGTGCCACCGCCCGTGCCACCGCCCGTGCCACCGCCCGTGCCACCGCCCGCGCTACCGCGCGCGCGAGCCGTACAACTCCTGCTCCCACAGGGCCTCGCAGAGCAGGTCCAGGCCCTGCCGCAGGTGGCGCCGGTAGGTGCCGTACGGCAGGCCGAGGCGCCGGGCGGCGGCTTCCTGGGTGGGGGCGCCGGAGAAGTACCCCGCCGTCAGGGCCTCCCGGGCGCGCACGGCGCGCGGGTCGTCGGCGAGCCCGTCGACGGCCCCGCGCAGCAGGGCGCGCAACTCCGCGGCGGCGTCGGTGAGATCGGCCGCCAGCCGGGTGCGCAACAGGGCGCACGCCGCGAAGGTGCCCGGGTCCCGCCAGTGCGCCAACGCCTCGCGCACGGCCTGGTCGAAGGCGATGCGCGAGATGGGCGAGGGCCCGGGCGGCACGGGGGAGGCGTCGGTGTCCGAGAGGAAGCTCTGGATCCACGCCTCCACGGGTATGCCGCGCCAATCGACTCCGAACACCCCGTAGGTGTGGGCGCCCACCCGCGGGCGCGCCCCGATGTCCTCAAGGGTGCCCTTGACGCGTGCGCCCCAGGTCTCGGCGTCCCGGAAGACGGCGAAGCCGTAGGCGCGGCCCCGGGCGCGGGCCGCTTCCGCCTGGGCCCGTGAACTGCTCAGGTCGATGACGCGGGAGGGGACTTGGTAGCGCTCGGGGTAGACGGTGAAGCGGCTGACGCCGATGTGTTCGCCGGGGCTGACCGGCGCGGTGTCCTCGGTGTACCGCCACGCGGCGGCGATGACGGGATCGGCGGCCAGATCCTGCGGGTCGGGCGGGGCCGCCAGCGCGAGCCGGGCCGTGAAGGCCACGATCCGACCCGTGTCGACGAGCCGGTAGACGCTGAAGGCCTGCGGCTGGCGCCGGGCCCAGTAGCGGACGATCTCCGCGGAGGCGGCGCCCTCGGTCTCCTCGGCCATGCGCAGTACGGTATCGAGGTCGTCCGGGTGGAGGGGGCGGTCGTGCACCTCGTCCTCGCGGGACCAGGTGCGCAGCCGGGCCAGGGTCTTCCCCTCCCGGAAGAGGAAGAAGAGCTCGTCGGTGACGGTCCACACCCGCTCCTCGGGCGCCTCCCGCAGGATCCGCAGGTATTCGTCCGCCAGGCGGCGGCGCATCGTCTCGAAGGCGTTGGGCGCCCGCCAGCGCAGGTCCGCGGCCAGCGTCTCGCGCGCCGCGTCGTGCGGGTGGAGCCCGCGCCGCGTGGATTCCATGAAGGGCAGGTCCCGCAGCCAGGAGAAGAGCAGGTGGGCGTCCTCCTCCGGCAGCACCGAGGTGAGCAGCTCCTCCGAGGTCGAGTGGGACTGCGCCGCCACCTCCAGGGCCCGGCGGTGGGCCGCGGTGGGCACTTCACCGATCAAGCCCGCCAGCAGGGTGCGCAGGACGTCCGCCGAGGGGGCCCAGATGTCCTCCCGGCCGCAGCCCGTCGACCCCGCGGCGGCCGCGAGGGACAGGGCCAGCGGGTTGCCTCCGGCGAAGCGCAGCACCGGGTCGCGCAGTTCGGGCCGGATCCGGGCGGCCGCCAGCAGACCGCGGGCCTGGTCCTCGGAGAAGGGTCCCAGCTCGCTCACGTGCAGGAGCCCGGACCACGCCGGGTCGGCCGCCCACTGCGGTTGCGGCGCGCGCCGGCCGGCCAGGACGACCAGGGCGCCGTCCGCGGCCCGCGGCAGGAAGTGGTGCCACAGCCAACTCTCCATCCACTGGCAGTGCTCGAAGGAGTCCACGAACAGGACCGTCCCCGGCACGTCCAGGAAGGCCGCGGCGGCACGCTCGAAATCGGCCGGGTCCCGCTCGACGAAGCGGCCGTCGAGCTCGACGAGCGGCCGGCCCGCCGCGCGGGCGCGGTCCGTCAGGCAGCGCAGCAGCGTCGACTTGCCGATGCCGCCCGGACCGTGCACGTAGAAGGCGAACGGCGCGTGCGGGTCGCCGCCCAACGCGTCCTCGAAGCGGCCCAGTTCCTCGTCCCGGCCGATGAAGGCCCGTACCCGCGCCCGGCTCAGCCTCTCTCCCACGGACACCATGGTGGCTCTCCTCCCCCTCGTTCCCTTACGGAGCGGCCGCGTCCGGGGACAGCTCCGCCCGCCGGGCCGTGCCGCGCGCGGGAGGGGAGGTGTCGGATCCGGTGCCCGAGAGGTGGTCCGCCTCCCGAGCCGCTGCTCCGTCGGTGATCCTAACCGAGGCTCTGATCAGGCCACTTGACGAGCCCGGCCGGGGGTCAGAGGCGGCGTGCGGAGGCGCCCGGGGTCGGGCGGGGGTAGGTCCGCGACTGCTTGACGCTGCCGTACGCGAAGCTCGACTCGATCGAGGCGATGCCGGGGATGGCGTGTATCCGGTCGCGCACCAGCGACTCGTAGGCCTCCAGGTCCTCGATGACGACCCGGAGCAGGTAGTCGCTGCTGCCCGCCATCAGGTAGCAGTCCTGGATGTGCTCGATGAGCGCGACGTGCTGCTCGAAGAGCCGGACCGCCTCCGCCGTGTGGCGCTCCAGGCGTATCCGGACGAAAACGGTGATGGGCAGGCCGAAGGCGACCTGGTCCACCACGGCGGTGTAGCCGCGGATCAGGCCGGCCTCCTCCAGCCGTCGCACGCGCCGCAGACACGGCGACGGCGAGAGCCGGACGCGGTCGGCGAGGTCCTGGTTGGACAGTCGGCCGTCGGCCTGCAATTCCCGGATGATCTGCAGATCGACTGCGTCCATGGCCACTCCTTGGCAGATTCTGCCCCAAACGTATGTCCAGGAGGCAGAACTGGCAATCGACTGCCCCGGCCGAAGCCCTAGCGTTGCGGGGGTACGAGATCCGGCCACGGCGCGCGTGCGCGCCGCCCGTGTCGCCCGTACCTCGCCCGTACGCACTCCCTGCCCCGCCGCCGTATCGATCTGCCCGCCCGCCGGGCCCCAGAAGCTGGAGAAACCCCTTTGGTCGCCATCGACACCCCGGCCGGGGCCCCTCCCCGGGGACCCGGCCGAGCGCTCGCGCGCCGGTTCTCCCCGCAGACCGTCGGCATGGCGGCGCTGGTGGTGACCGTGGCGATCTGGGCGGCCTTCGCGCTCAGCGCCCGCGCCCTGAGCGCCTCCTCGCTGCTGCCGGCCGATGCCGCCCTGCTGCGCTTCGGCGTACCGCTCCTGCTGCTGGCCCCCGCCCTGTGGCGTCGCCGCCGGCGCATCGCGGCGGTGCGGCCCGGACCGGCCGTCAAGATCGTCTGCGGGGCCGGAGTGCCCTTCTTCCTCGCCGCGATGCACGGCGGCTCCCTCACCTCCGCCGCCTTCGTCGGCTCGATCGTGCCCGGCATGGTCCCGCTCTTCGTCACCGCGCTCATGGTCGCGCGCGGGCACCGCGCGCCCCGCGGCGCTCAGGCGGCCGGTCTCGCGCTCATCGCGGTCGGTGTCGCGGTCCTTGTCTGGCGCTACGTCGTTCCCGTGGACACCGACGTCATGGAAGGCGCGGGCACGCTCCTGGTCGCCAGCGGCCTCTGGGCGCTGTACACGGTGGGGCTCAAGGAGGTCGACCTCGACCCCGTCGGCTCCATCGGCCTGCTCTGCCTGCCCTCCTTCGTGATCATCGCGGTCCTCGTGCTGACCGGAGCCCTTCCCACCGGCCTCGCCCACGCCGCCGGATCCGACATCGCCCTCTTCTTCGTCGTGCAGGGACTCGGGGTCGGCCTCTGCGCCGGCCTGCTGTACGCCTTCGCCATCCGCAGGCTCGGCGCCGAGCGCAGCGCCGTGATGGGCAGCCTCAGCCCCGTCGCCGTCGTCCTGCTCGCCGTTCCGGTGCTGGGGGAGTCGCCGACCGCCGCCGTGCTGGTCGGCGTACCGCTGATCACCACCGGCGTCGTCCTCGCCAACCGCCGTCCCCGCACCCGCCCCCGACCGGAGATCCCCGCAGATGCTTGAGCTGCTCCCGCCACCGCCCGCGGACCCGCTGTGGGCGCTGACCGACGCCTTCGGCGCCGACGAACGGGCCGAACGGCTCGACCTCGTCCTCGGCGTCTACCGTGACGAAACCGGCCGCACCCCCGTCATGGCCGCCGTGCGCGAGGCCGAGATACGCCTCGCCGAACGCTCGCCGTCCAAGGAGTACCGGGGACTCTCCGGCAACACCGCCTTCAACCGGGCCGTGCTCTCCATGGTGCTCGGCTCCGCGCCCGGTGGTCCGGCCGAACGGGCCGCGGCCGTCCAGACCGTCGCCGGATCGGGCTCCCTGCGCCTGCTGGCCGACCTGATCCACCGCACCCGCCCCGGCGCGACCGTGTGGATCAGCGAACCGGCGTACGTCAACCACCGGCCCATCCTGGAGGCCGCCGGGCTGACGGTGCGCGGCTTCGGCTGGCGCGACGCCGAGGGCCGCTTCGACACGGAGGGCGTGCTGCGCGAACTGGCCGGCGCCGGGCGCGAGGACGTCGTCCTCCTCCAAGGCTGCTGCCACAACCCCACCGGGGTGGACCCGCGGCCCGAGGACTGGCGCGCGCTCGCGGACTCGGCCGCCGACAGGGGCTGGATCCCCTTCGTCGACCTCGCCTACCACGGGCTCGGCGACGGCCTGGAAGCCGACCTGCTGGCCACCAGGACGCTGGCCGCGCGCGTGCCGGAGGTACTGATCGCGGTCAGCTGTTCGAAGAACTTCGGCCTCTACAGCGACCGCGTGGGCGCCGCCATCGTCATCGGGGCTTCGGCCGGAGCGGCACGGCACGCCGAGACGGCCCTGCAGAACGCCGCCCGGACCCAGTACTCCATGCCCCCCGAACACGGCGCGGCCGTCGTCACGACGATCCTGGAGGACGACGGGCTACGGGCCTCCTGGCGCGCGGAACTGGAGCTGATGCGCACCAGGATCACCACCCACCGGGCCGCGCTGGCCGCCGGCCTCAGCGCCCTGGGCCGGGCCGAGGAAGCCCGCACGCTCGCCCGGCAGAAGGGGATGTTCTCGATGCTCTCCCTGACGGAGCAACAGATGCTGCGGCTGCGCACGGAGTTCGCCATCTACGGCACGGCCGCCGGGCGCCTGAACATCGCGGGCATACCGGAACACCGCATCCCCTGCCTCGCGCGCGGCATCGCGGCGGTCACGGGGCCCTGAGCGGCCGGCGGCATCGCCGCGCTCCGGCGTCACGCCTGGGCGGTGGGCCGTACGACGATCTCGTTCACGTCCACCTCGGCGGGCTGCTCGATGGCGAAGGCGATGGCCCGGGCGATCGCCTCCGGCGGGATGGCGATCCGGTCCCGGGCCTCCACGAGCCGCGCCCGCACCTGTGCGTTCGGCGAGGCTTCGGCGAAGTCCGTACCGATCATCCCGGGGAAGACGGTGGTCACCCGCAGGTGGTCCCCGGCTTCCTGGCGGAGCCCCTCGCAGACGGCGCGCACCGCCAGTTTCGTACCGGCGTACACGGACATCGCCGGCAGGACGCGGTCCGCCGCCGTGGAGGAGGTGGTGACGAAGTGGCCGGCGCCCTGCGCCCGGAAGACGGGCAGCGCGGCGCCGATGCCGTGGAGCACCCCCTTGAGATTGACGTCGACCATGCGGTCCCACTCCTCGACGCGCAGGTCGTCGAGGGGTGAGATCGTCCCGACCCCGGCGTTGGCGATCAGTACGTCCAGGCGCCCGAACCGCTCGCGGGCCAGTGCGACCAGGGCGTGGAGGTCCTCCGGCCGGGTCACGTCGGTGCGGGCGTGCACCGCCGTGCCGCCCGCCCCCTCGATCCGGGCCACCAGACCCGCGAGGAGCTCGGTCCGCCGGGCGCCCAGGACGAGCCGGGCGCCCCGCGCCGCGAGCAGCAGGGCGGTCGCCTCGCCGATTCCGCTGCTGGCGCCCGTGATCGCCACGACCTTGCCCTCGATTCCCGGGGCCCCCGAGGTGCTGGCCGGCGTGCTGGGAGACGTACTGGGCGATGTGCTGACCGACATGGTGGATTCCTCGTCCCTGTGCCTGCGGTGCCGGACGAACGCCCGGACCGACCACCAGTCTGTGGGCCCGTTAACCTGGTATCCAGAGCCCGTTTATTCTGGAACCAGGAGTGCCATCCACCATGCAGCAGGAGCCCGAGCGACGCCGTGAGCTGGGCGTCTTCCTCCGCAGCCGGCGGGAACGGATCACCCCCGGGGACGTCGGTCTCCCGCGAACGGGCCGACGCCGCACCCCGGGACTGCGCCGGGAGGAACTCGCACTCCTCGCCGGGATGAGCGCCACCTGGTACACGTACCTCGAACAGGGCCGGGACGTCCGCGCCTCCGACCAGGTGCTGGACTCCCTCGCCTCGGTCCTGCGGCTCGACCGCCACGAGCGCGGCCACCTCTTCCGGCTCGCCGGGCACGCGCCAGAGGAGCGGGAGCCGTCGGGGACGGAGCCCGCACCGCCCCCCGCCGCGGTCGCTGCCGTGCCGCACCTGCTCCAGCCGACCCCCGCCTACGTCATCAACGGCACCTACGACGTGCTCAGCCACAACCCGGCCGCCGCGGAGCTCCTGCCGCACCTCGCCACCCCGGCACCGAACCTGGCCCGTTGGGTGTTCCTGGATCCCGCGGCCAAGGAGGTGCTGGTCGAATGGGAAGCGGAGGCGCGGGGTCTGCTCGCGCGGCTGCGGACCCTGGCCGCGAGCCACCCGGGGGACCCGCGGTACCCGCGGCTCGTCGAGGAACTGAACGCGGCGAGCCCGCACGTACGGGCCTGGTGGCCGCAGTACGACCTCCAGGCCCGCCACGGCGGGGTGAAGCGGCTCCGGCACCCGGCGCGCGGGGTGGTCGACTACGCGTACACCGCCTTCCACCTGGCCGAACGGCCCGACCACACGCTGGTCGTGTACGGCGACGGCTGAGGGGGCCTCCGGGGTACGGGCAGGAGCCGGGGTCAGGCGTGGTCGTCCGGGAGCCGGACCAGCTCGGTGAGGCGGCCGCGCAGCCGGGCGAACTCGGCCGAGGCGCGCAGGGCCGGGACGTCGGTGTCCGGGCCGCGGTCCAGGCCGATCGGCAGCTCCGCCACCACCCGCCCGGGACCCGCCGCCATCACCAGGACCCGGGAGCCGAGCAGCACCGCTTCCTCCGCCGAGTGGGTCACGAACAGGACCGTCGTGCCGAACCGCCCGGCCAGGGCGCGGACCTCCTCCTGGAGCCGCTCCCGGGTCAAGGCGTCCAGTGCGGCGAACGGCTCGTCCATCAGCAGGAGTTCGGGCTCGCCGGCCAGTGCGCGGGCGAGCGCCACCCGCTGCTGCTGGCCCCCCGACAGCTCCCAGGTGCGCCGGGCGGCCATGCCCGCGAGCCCGACCCGCTCCAGCAACTGCGTGATCCGCCCTGCCCGTTCGGCCCGCGGCACCCCGTGGCGGGCCAGGGCGAAGCCGATGTTCCCGCCGACCGTGCGCCACGGGAACAGCCGGGGCTGCTGGAACACCACCCCGGCGCCGCCGCCCGGTCGCGGAGCCGCGCCCCGGACCAGGGCGGTCCCGCGGGAGGGTCGCTCGAAACCGGCAACCAGCCGCAGCAGGCTCGTCTTTCCGCAGCCGGACGGGCCGACCAGGACGACGAACTCGCCCGCCCGGATCCGCAGGTCCACGCCCTCCAGCGCGGTCACCGACTGCCGGGCCGAGCCGTAGCGGACCGCTACCCCCGCAAGGTCGACGAGGGCGACGTCCGGCGTGACGGCGTCCGGCTCGACGACGCCCTTCTCAGCGGGCTCAGTTCGTGGCACGGGCCAGCTCCTCCACCGCGAGCGCCCGACCGAAGACCGCCACGTCCGGTACCGCGTCGACCGCCTTCTGCCCCTTGAGGAACACCGCGGCGTCGTGCAGGTTCGCGGCCAGCTTCCCCGGGGCCCCCGGCGTGCCCAGGTAGTCGGGGCCCGCCTGCTCCTTGGCGCTGAGCAGCACCAGTTCCGAGAGCTGGCGCTTCGCCTCGTCCACCGGCAAACCGAGTTCGGCGCCGACGGACTTCGCCGCCTGATCGGGCGCGGTCCGTGCCTGTGCGACGGCCCGGTCCTGCGCCTTGATCCAGGCGGTCACGACCTCGGGGTGCTTCGCGGCGAACGCGTCCGTCACCACGCCGAGGTCGGCGGTGGGCTTGCCCTGCTGGGCGAGCTGGCGGCTGCTGACGAGTACCTTGCCGTCCTTGGCCAACTCGCCGAGCGTCGGCGTCCACACGTACGCGGCGTCGATGTCCCCGCGCTTCCACGCGGCGAGCGCGTCCTGCGGCTGGAGGTCGATGGTCCGCACCGAGGACGGGTCGACCCCGGCCGCGGTGAGGGCGGCGAGCAGCGAGTAGTGGGCGGTCGAGCCGAAGGGGGTGGCCACCTTCTTCCCGACCAGGTCCTTCACCGATCCGATGCCGGGCTTGGCGACGAGCGCCTCGTTGTCCCCGATGAGGTCGTGGATCCACACCACCTTGTAGGGGATGTTCAGCGGCGCGGAGAGCCCCTTGGTCACCGGGCTCGAACCGGCGAGTCCCAGGTCCACCGCCCCCGCGAGGACGGCCGTGTTGACGTCGCCGCCCGACTCGAACTTGACCCAGGTGACGTCGACGTCCGGCAACGCCTGTTCCAGTAGCCGCTGGTTCTTCACGACCAGGTCGGCGTTGGGTATCGCCTGGTAGGCGATCCGGACGGTGGTCCGGCCGCCCGCGTCGCCCGGGTCGCCGCAGGCGGCGGTGGTGGAGGCGGTGAGAGCGATCGCCGCGGCGAGCAGGACGGTCCGGCGGGACGGGAATGCGGGCATGGCTGTGCTCCGTGTGAGGTGTGGGGTGCGAGGTGCGTGGATGGATGTGAGGGCCGTGGTGCGGGGGCGAAGAGGGACGTGGCTGGTGGAGGTGGCGGGGGAGCGGAGGTCAGGACCGGCCGCGCCACGGGACGGCGAGCCGCTCGACCAGCCGGAGCAGGGCGTCCAGGACGATTCCCGACAGGCCGATGGCGAGGATGCCCGTGATCACCAGCGCGGTCTGGTTGTAGCGCTGCGCATCGCGGATCATGCCGCCGATGCCCGGTACGCCGTTGATGGTCTCCGCCGCCACGACGGAGGTGTACGCGACGCCGACGGCGATCCGGACACCGGTGAGGATCTCGGGCAGGGCCGACGGCAGGCGCACGGAGAGCAGGAGCGCCACCGGTCCTGACCCCAAGGCCCGTGCGGCCTCCACCAGTTGCCCGGGGACCGTGCGCACGGCGGCGGCCGTGGCAGCGGCGATCGGCGGCAGTGCGGCGATCACCAGCAACCAGATCTTGGGCGCTTCGTCGATGCCGAACCAGATGACCAGAAGGGACAGGTAGGCCAGCGGCGGCAGCGTCCGCAGGAAGGTCACCGCGGGCTCCAGCACGACGGCCAACGGCCGGACCGTGCCGATCAGCAGGCCGAGCGGAACCCCCGCCAGCACCGCGTACCCCGACCCGGTGGCGATCCGCCCCAGGCTCACCCCGAGGTGCTCGACCAGCAGGTGCCCGCCGACGCCCCGCACCCCGTCGTGGACCGTGGAGGCGCGCACGAACTGGCGCCACACCTCACCGGGCGAGGGCACCAGCACCCGCGGCCACACCCCGGCCGAGACCACCGCCTGCCAGGCGGCGAGGAGCACGGCCAGCGCGACCAGCCGCAGGAGGCCCCAGCGCAGCGCCTCGCGCAGCCGGGCCGACCGGGTCCACCGGGTCCACCGGCCCCGCCCCGCGCCGGGCTCCCCGGGCGCCGGGGTCCGGGCCGCCGGCGCCGAGGGACCGCGGTCCGGTCCGGCCGTCGTCGTGAGCGCGGTCATGCGACGGCCGCCGATCCGGTCAGCGCGCGCAGCCGCGGGGCGACCTCCTCGCCGACCCGGTACGCCTCCTCCAGGTGCGGGTACCCGGACAGGACGAACTCGTCGATGCCCAGGGCCCGGTACTCGGCGAGCCGCGCGGCCACCTCGTCGTGCGAGCCGACCAGTGCGGTCCCGGCCCCCTCCCGCACCAGGCCGATGCCCGCCCACAGGTTCGGCGCCACCGTGAGTCGGGCCGCGTCCGCGACCCCGCCGTGCAGCGCGGTCATCCGGGCCTGCCCGGCGGAGTCCATGGTGGCGAAGCGCTCCTGGGTCGCCCGTACGGCCTCGGGGTCCAGACCGGCCAGGATGCGGTCCGCCTCCGCCCAGGCCTGCGCGGCGGTGTCCCGACTGATGACGTGCAGGCGCAGCCCGAAGCGGACCGTGCGCCCGGCGGCCCGCGCCTTGAGCCGGACCCGCTCGACGCGTGCGGCGACGGCCGACGGCGGCTCCCCCCAAAGGAGTTGGACGTCGGCCTGACGGGCGGCGACCTCCTCGGCCGCGGGCGAGGCCCCACCGAAGTAGAGCGGTACGGGACGGCTCGCATCGGGATCGGACAGCCGGGCCGCCTCGATCCTCAGGTGGTCCCCCTCGTGGTCCACCGATGTGCCGTCGAGCAGGGCCCGGACCACCGTCATCACCTCTTCGGTGCGTGCGTAGCGGTCGTCGTGTCCCAACAGGTCCCCGTACGCACGCTGTTCGGCCGGGTCACCGCCGGTGACCACGTTGAGCGCCAGCCGCCCACCCGCGAACCGGCGGAAGGCGTCGGCCTGTTGGGCCACCAGGGTGGGGCTGGCCAAACCGGCGCGGAAGGCCACGAGGAAGCCGATGCGCGTCGTGTGCTGGGCGAGGGCGGTGGTGAGGATCCACGGGTCCACGCAGCCGAGGCCCACGGGCGCGAGCAGCGAATGGAAGCCGGCCTGCTCCGCGGCGCGGGCCACCTGGGCGAGGTAGGGGACATCGGCGGGGCGCCGGGTGGCGGCCCCGGTGCGGCCCTGCACCGCGGTGACGCCGCCGGGGTCGCGGCCGTCCCCGCCGGTGGGCAGGAACCAGTGGAGCAGGAGGGGGTTTCGCGGCATGGGAGGACCTCGGAGGAGGAGCGGCGCAGCATGTGCCGAGGCCGCGCGGCGGCGGCAGTGACACGTGTACGCGGACAGGAGGGGAGCGGGGCGCGGGAGCAGACGGATTCCGGCGCGCGGCGCAGCGCACGCGAGGGCGTGCGGAAGCTGCGGACCGGAGACGAAGGGCGGCGCGGAGCGGATGGGCGCGCCAGCGGGGCGCCCGCGTCCGTACGGTGTCAGGAGCGGCGGATCAGGGGATCAACAGCCGTGCGTACGGGAGGAGTCGGCCCGACAGAGCATGGTCGAGACACGCAGCAGATCCACGTGACGACGCGATACGAGTACGGGGGCCATGGCTGCATCCTGTCGGTGCGGAGCGGGCCGGGGCAAGCGCCGTCCGTATGTTGATCGGATCCGTTCCGGATGGTGGGACGCCCGCAGGCGGCGGTCCCGGGCCCGGGCGTCGCGGGGTGTCCGAAGATCGCGCCCCGTCGCGGGGACGGGGGGTAGCCTGCCGTCCGACCAGGTGGGGGACGCGCATGCAGGCAGGGATAGGGCCGGGGCACACCCTGGCCCGGGGGCGGTACGTGATCGAGGAACTCATCGGTGAAGGGGGCATGGCCGCCGTCCACCGGGCCCGCGACACCGCCCTCGACCGACCGGTCGCGGTCAAGACGATGAACGCCGCCGTCGCCGCCGACGCGTCCAGCCGCGAGCGCTTCCGCCGCGAGGCCAGGGCCGTCGCGGCCATCAGCCACGCGGGGGTGGTCGCGGTCCACGACGTCGGCGAGGAGGAGCTGCCGCAGGGGCGGGTCCCGTACATCGTGATGGAGTACGTCGAGGGGCGGACCCTCGGTCACTGGGTACCGGACGTTCCCGGTGGCCTACCGCTGGCCGATGCCCTGGGGCTCGTCTCCGCGGTCCTCGCCGCGCTGGCCGCCAGCCACGCGCGCGGGATGGTCCACCGCGACATCAAACCGGCCAACGTGATGGTGGGCGTGGACGGTTCGGTCAAGGTCATGGACTTCGGCATCGCGCGCGCCCTCGACCAGCAGGCCACGGCGCTCACCGGTACCGGATTCACCGTCGGCACCCCGCACTACATGTCGCCGGAGCAGTTCGAGCCCGGCCGGCCCGTCGACGGCCGCTCCGACCTGTACGCCGTCGGGATCGTCCTCTTCCAACTGCTCACCGGAGCGGTTCCCTTCGACGCGGACTCGGGCTTCCGGATCGGCTACCAGCACGTGACCGCCGTGCCGCCCGCCCTCGCGGACATGGACGCGCACCAGCCGCCCGAGGTCGAGGCACTGATCGCGCGGGCCCTGGCGAAGGACCCGGCGGACCGGTTCCCCGACGCGGACGCGATGAGGGAAGAGGTCGACCGGATCCGCGAGCGGGCGGTCGCGGGCGCGGGCGCGGGTGCCGGTGCCGGTGTCGGTGCGGGCGTTGGCGGGGGCGCGGGTGCCGGTGTCGTTGCGGACGTCGGTGCAGGCGTCGGTGCGGGTGTGGGGCCGGGCGATTCCGGCCGCGGCTACGTGCCCACCCGCGTGGAGCCCTCGGCCGGCGGCGGTGTCCTGCGGACCCTGCGGGCCCTTCGGCAGCGGCGCTGGCTGCTCGCCCGCGCACCCGCCGTGGCCCTCGTCGCGGGGATCCTCGCCGTCCCCGCCCTGTACCGGGACGGGGCGACGCTGCTGCGGTGGACCGCCCTCGGCCTCGGCCTGCTCGGCTGCCGGCTGGCCGCCGGTGCGGGCGCCCCGTGGACCGCCGGGGGCCGCGACCCCGGAACCCTCGTCGCGAAGGCCGTGGCGTTCGTCGCGCTGCTGGTCAGTGCCTCGGCCGGGGTCGCGGTGCTCATGAAGCTACTGCTGGGCTGACCCGACCGTCACCGCGTCGCCGGTCCTGACCGTGCCCGGTTCCAGTACCTCCGCGTACACGCCCAGGCAGGCGAGCGCGCCGAGGGTGAGCACGGGGACCCGGTGCTCGCGGGCCACGGCGCGCATGACGCCCGGATCGGCCGGCAGCTCGTCGTGCCCCAGGGTCGGGACCGCGCAGCGGGGCGTGGGCACGGTGACCCGGAGGAGCACCCGCCCGACGCGCATCGTCGCACCCGCCCAGGAGTCCTCGGGGAAACCGTCGACGTCGGGGACGTCCACGACCAGGTTCGGCCGGAAGCGGCGGGGGTCGAAGTCCCCCGCGGGGTGGAGCCCCCGCAGTCGCCGCAGGCTCGCCGTGGTGACGAGGTGGACGGCGCCGAAGTCGAAGAAGGTGCCGGGGGCGACCCGCCCCGAGGTGATGGTCGAGCCGGTCCCGTCCACGACGGCGCCGGCGCGCAGGACGTCCGGGACTCCGCCCGGGTACTCCGGAACCGCCCGCTCCAGGGTCCCGTGCTCCGGCGGTACGTCGGACACGTGCACCGGGCGGCCCAGCAGCCGGGAGAGTCGGGCGTCCAGTTCCGCGTCCCCCGCCGACAGGATCGTGCCGTCCGGCAGCTCCACCCGGGCCGCAGCGGCCGCTTCGGCCCCTTCGGACGCTCCGCTCCCGACGAGCCGACTGCGGCAGTGCAGCAGCTCGCCCCACTTGCGGGGGTGCTTCGCGCTGCCGACGGCGCCCGACCCGTCGAGCACGGCGAACCGGCGGTCCCCGGTCAGGCCCCGCGCCGTCACCTCCGCACGCGTGAGCTGTTCGCCGAGCATGGACTTCACCGGGTACCGGTACAACGCCGCCACTGTTCCCATCGGAGGATTATCGGGCGGCGCCGCGCCGGTGATCCTCCAGGGTGCCCGCGGGGGTGCCCGTACCCCTGTACCGGGAGGTCGCGTATGTCGTATGTTGACTGAAACTTCAGTTAGGGGCACGATGCGCGCAGGTCATTGCCGCACCGTTGAGAGAGCCACCGCATGTACGAACAGCTCCCCGGCGCACAGCCCGCACCCGCGGCGCTGTCCGCCGACGACCCCTACGAGATCGGGGGCTACCGCCTCCACGCGCGTCTCGGCTCCGGTGGCATGGGGGTGGTCTACCTGGCCTACACGCCCGGGGGCCGCCCCGTCGCGCTGAAGGCCGTCCGCAGGGAGTTCGCGGCGGACCCCGAGTTCCGTGAGCGGTTCGCCCAGGAAGTGGCCAGCGCCCGGCGGATCCACGGCCTGTTCACGGCCCAGGTGGTCGACTCCGGGGCCGATGACCGCACGCCCTGGCTCGCCACGGCCTACGTACCCGGCCCCTCGTTGCACGAGGTCGTGCGGCGCCACGGGCCCCTGCCGGTGCGCACGGTCCTGCTGCTCGTCGCGGGTATAGCCGAGGCGCTCCAGGCGATCCACGAGGTGGGCGTGGTCCACCGCGACCTCAAGCCCGCCAACGTACTCATCGCGGGGGACGGCCCCCGGGTGATCGACTTCGGCATCGCGCGCGCCGCCGACGCCGCCGCCCTGACCGGTACGGGGCTGCGGATCGGCACCGCGGCCTTCATGGCGCCCGAGCAGGCGCTGGGGCTCCAGGTGACGCCGGCCGCCGACGTCTTCGCGCTCGGAACGCTGATCGGGTACGTGGCCGGCGGCGCGCCGCCCTTCGGCAACGGACCGGAGTCCAGCGCCCTGTACCGCGTGGTCCACGAGCACCCCGACCTCAGCCACGTCCCCGTGGACCTGCACGCACTGGTCTCCTGGTGCCTGGCCAAGCGCCCCGAGGACCGGCCCTCGACCACCGAACTGATCGAGTACGTGCACGGGCACCCGGTGGTGGGCCCGCGCCCGGAGTTCACCGACGGCTGGCTGCCCCGGCCGATCGGGGACGAGGTCGGCGGCCGGGAGGGCGGCGGGTGGCCGGCGCCGGTCCACCTCCAGGAGACCCGGGCGGCCTCCGTAGCTGCGCCCCCGGGGCCCGGCGCCCGGCCCGCCGGCCCGGCGCCGGTGCCCACCGCGGTCCCCGCCGCCGTGCCCGCTGCCGCCCCCACCGAGGTCCGCACCCGGGTGCAGCCGCCGGCCCGGTTCTCGGACCCCGCTGCCCGGCCGCCCCACACCCTCGCCCACACCCCCGCCCCCACCCACACCCCCGATCCGGCCCCTGGCTCCGGTCGGCGGTCGGCGGGCCGGGGGAGGCGGCTCCCCGCCGTCGCCCTCGCGGTGGCCGCCACGCTGCTCACCTGCGCCGGAGTCGTCTACTACCTGGAGGACCCCACGGGGGCCGAGGCGGGCGAGGAAGTGGGTACGGACGTGGGTACGAGTGCGGGTACGGGCACGGGTGCGGTCGAGAGCCCGCGTCCTCCGTCGGCCAAGTCCACACCCACACCCGCACCCACGGCCCCCGGCTACCTGCCGGGCTACGCCAAGGCGCGGCTCACGGCGCCCGACGCCGGCTACGAGTTCGACCTGAGGACGGGGAAGGTCGTGGCCACGGAAACGGCCACCTGGTACCTCGCCCGCGACAGCCAGGCCTTCCTGCCCTCCGAGGAGTCCGACGCCTTCATGGCCGATCCCGGTGCCGCGGAGCTGACGCCCGCCGACTGCGTGCGCGGCATCGACACCCGACCGGTGTCCGCCCTGCCGTTCGGCGCGCTCACCAAGGCGCGGCCGTTCTGCGTACGCAGTCCGGACCGCACGGAGATCGCGATCGTACGGCTCGTGGAGGCGGCCGCCGGCGGCTCCGTCACGATCGTCGTGGACCAGTACCGCCGGGCCTGAGCCGGCCCCGCCCGGCGCGATCTCGCCTGCCGGAAGGCGCGGCTCCGTCGTACCGACCCGGCCGCTCGCCCCTCGCCCGAACCGGAGCCCTTGACAACTGGCCTTGATCTTGACTCCAGTTGCACGACACGACTGCCGCGGGCGGGGTGGCACGGCCGGCGGCAGCACACACCGAAGGGGGCGATCGGCGCATGACCGAGCCTGAGAGCGCGGGACACGACTACGACGTGGTCATCAGCGGAGCCGGCCTCGCGGGCAGTACGGCGGCGATCCTCCTCGCCCGACGCGGCGTCCGCGTCGTCCTGCTGGAACGGCGCTCGGACCCCGGGGCGTACAAGGTGCTCTGCACCCACTCCATCACGGCCAACGCCTACCCGGTGCTCGACGAACTCGGCCTCGTCCGCGCCATCGAGGAAGCGGGAGCCGTGCGCAACGAAGCCCGCTGGTACACCCGTTGGGGCTGGATCGAGCCGAAGGCCGCGTCGGGGGGTCCCGAGCTGCCGTACGCGTACAACATCCGGCGCAGCACCCTCGACCCGCTGATCAGGTCGCACGCGGCGCGGACCCCCGGCGTCGATTTGCTGCTCGGACACCGGGTGACCGGGCTGGTCCAGGAGGCGGGGCGGACCGTGGGGGTGCGCGCGTCGACCCCGCAGGGGGAGCGGGAGATCCGGGCCCGGCTGGTGGTGGGCGCCGACGGCAAGGACTCGGCCGTGGCGAAGCTCGCCGGGATGCCGGGCCAGGAGCACGAGAACGCGCGCTTCGGCTACCTCGCGCACTTCCGCGACCTCCCGCTGCGCGACGGGATCGGTCACACCTGGTTCCTCGAACCCGACATGGCCTACGCCTTCCCCAGCGACGACGGGGTGACCGTCCTCGCGGTCCTTCCGGACAAGAAGCGGTTGCCGGCCTTCCGGGACGACCTGGAGGGCAGCTTCCTCGATTTCGTGCGCGCCCTGCCCGAGGCGCCGCCCATCGACTCCGCCGAGCGCGTCTCGAAGATCATCGGTACCGTCGACTACCCGCTGCACAGCCGCCGGCCGACCGCCCCGGGCATCGCGCTCATCGGCGACGCCGCCCTGACCGGCGACCCCCTGTGGGGAGTGGGCTGCGGGTGGGCCCTGGAATCGGGCAAGTGGCTGGCCGAAGCCGTCGCCGCGGCCGTCACCGGGCGGGGCGACCTCGACGAGCAGCTGGCCGTGTACGCGCGCAGGCACCGACGCCGGCTGCGCGGCCACCAGCTCCTGGCCGCGGACTTCGCCAAGTCCCGGCCCTTCACCCCCCTGGAGCGGCTGATGTTCTCGGCGGCGGCGCGCGACGCCGCGGTGGCGCGGCACATGCACCTCTTCGCGTCCCGCCTGATCGGCCCGCTGCGCTTCCTGAGCCCGGTGGCCCTGGCCAAGGCCTCGGCCGTCAACATCAAGCGACGCGCGAAGCCCACCGCGGCCGCACCGCGACCGACCTGAGCGGGACCGGGGCGGGGGAGGGGTGTCGGTCCGCTGTCAGGAGGGTGCGGGGGCCTGTCAGTCAGCTGTCGGCGGCGGTCGTGACATTGGAGTCGCAAGGAGCCGGCGTCGTCGCCCACCGACGGCGCCCGGCCCCGCCCGTCATCCGTACGACGGGCCGCCCTCAGGAAGGTGAGCCCCATGAGCCCCACGAGCTCCATGAACCCCATCGTCACTCACGTCACGATCATCGGCGCAGGACTCGGCGGCCTCACGCTCGCCCGGGTCCTGCACCTGCACGGCATCCCGGCCACGATCTACGAGGCGGAGACCACCCCGGCCGTCCGGTCGCAGGGCGGACTGCTCGACATCCATGACTACAACGGGCAACTCGCCATCGAGGCAGCTGACTTGATGGAGGAGTTCCGCGGCCTCGTGCTGGAGGGCCGGCAGGCGATGCGGGTCCTCGACCCGGACGGCACGGTCCTGCACGACGTCCCCGACGACGGCACGGGCGGACGCCCCGAGGTGCATCGCGGCGAGCTGCGCGAGATGCTGCTCGACTCCCTGCCCGCAGGCACCGTCCGCTGGGGCCACAAGGTCAGCGGCGTCCGATCCCTCGGCGGCGGCCGCCACGAGGTGTCGTTCGTGGGTGGTGGCACCGTGGAGACGAGCCTGCTCGTCGGCGCCGACGGCGCCTGGTCGCGGGTCCGGCCGATGCTCACCGCAGCCCTTCCGGAGTACGTCGGCACATCGGTCGTCGAGACCTACCTGTTCGACGCCGACACCCGGCACCCGGCCGCGGCGAAGGCGGTCGGCGGCGGGTCGATGATCGTGCCGAAGGAGGGGCGCGAGATCTTCGCCCACCGGGAACGGGGCGACACCCTGCACGCGTACGTGATGGTGTCCGAGCCGCAGAAGTGGTTCGACGCGATCGACTTCACCGATGCCGCCGCAGCCACCGCGCGGATCGCGGAGGAGTTCGAGGGCTGGGCGCCGGAACTCCGCGCGCTGCTCACGGACGGTGACCTCCCGCCGGTCCTGCGCCCCTTCTACGCCCTGCCGACCGACCACCGGTGGGACCGGGTGCCGGGCGTGACGCTGCTCGGCGACGCCGCCCACCTCGCGCCGCCGAACGGCGAGGGCGCCAACCTGGCCATCCTCGACGGCGCGGAACTCGCCAAGGCCCTCGCCGCCCGCCCCGACGACATCGAGGCCGCACTCGCCGCGTACGAACAGGACATGTTCGCCCGCGGCACCGGGGACCCCTTCTTCGGCGCCCCCGGCGGCGAGGCCGACGGGACGGAGTCGGCCCGCCACACGGCCGAGGGGCTCCTCGCCGCGCTCGCCCAGGAGGACGGACCCCGCTGAGGCGACCGACCGGAGGTCGCCCCGCCCCACCCCGGTCCGGTCAGGCCCGGACGGGGGCGGCCGGTGCCGGTCGAGGATGATGCGGGGATGACTGAGTTCGATGGGGAGCGCGTACTTGCGCTGGTCGGCGGCGAGGGAACAGCCGGGCGGTGCGTGGTGGGTGGGGCCGACGTCGTCATCGGCTCGACCGGAACGCTGATCACCATGGCCGCCGGCGACGCGCCCACCAGGAGCGGCGTCTGGAACGCGCGGGAGGTCCGTCTCGTCGGTCCCGCACCGGAGCCGGTCACCGAGCGGCTCACGGGGCGGCCCCTCGGCGCGGACGGAGGGCCGCTGCCGATCCACATCGCGGTCCGCGCGGCGGAAGGAGCCCTGTACCTGGGCACCGCCTCGCTGTCCCGGGCCGGTACGTGCGACGGAGTTCTCACCGACTGCGAGCTCGTCCTCGACGCCCCTCTCAGCAGGGAGCTCCTCCGCCGGGTGCGCCCACCGCTGCCACCGGTGGGCCTTCCCGGTCTGGAGTGGCTCGGAGAGGTGAACGGCGACCGCGCGGCAGCGCTGGAGAGGTTCCTCACCGGCTGGTACCCGACCGACGGCGAGGCCGGCGCCGTGGCGTCGTCGCGCACGCACGCGGTGTCAGCGCTGCCCGCCGGACTGCGGCAGCTCTACCGCCTGGCGGAACGGCGGCCGGCCGTTCTCGGAGGCCAGAACGCCATCCTCCCCGAGTCGAGCCGGCGGACCGACCAGCTCGGGGAGATGCGCGTCGTCGCCGACGAGAGCCAAGGAGGCTTCTGCTGGTCGCTCCTGTGGACGCTGGAAGGACCCGAGGCCGATCCGACCGTCTGGTTCCGCGAGTTCACCGAGGAGCCGATAGCCGAACAGGAGCCGCTCAGCGGTTTCCTGATCCAGTTCTCCCTCTTCGAGGCATCCATGGGAGCCGACTACCTGGCCACGACCAACAGGCTCACGGCGCCGCAGGTCGAGCAGCTCGGCCAAGCGCTGCGCCTCGTGCCCTTGCGTCCCTTCTGGCCCTGGGCACCCACCCGCTTCTACGTGGCACCGGGCCTCGTCGTGCGCGTCAGCACCAAGGACGGCCGGGAATTCGACGGCTGGGCCGGCGCCACCCACCGGAGCGCCCTGGCCCCGTTGGCCGACCTCCCCATCGACTGGCGCCGCTTCGACGGCTGACCGCCCCGTCGGCGGGTGCCCCGGTGGGTGTCCGGTCTAGGGGGTGTCTGACGGATGTGCGTGGGAAAGGAGCGGTGTCCGGTGCGTGCTCTCGGTGTGCCGAGCGGAAGTCCGCGTACTGGACGTACTTGGGCTTTCGGTCGGTGCGGCGAGAGTGCGTGCCGGGCGCCGCGGACATCCGTCAGACACCCCCTAGCGGAACAGGCGGTCGCCGGGGGTGGCCATGCGGTGGGTGCCGCTGTGGCGGTTCACCCAGTCGCGGACGAGGTTGACGGCGTTGGCGCACTGCCAGCTGTCGTCGTACTCCCGCACTCCGGTGAAGGCTCCGTAGCCCGCGATGATGCCGTCCACGCGACCTTCGCCGAGCAGCTTGTCGACGTACCAGGGGTCGTTGTAGGTGGTCGTCCAGGAGAAGGTGGCCGCGAGCCGTCCGGCGTCGCGGTCCGCGGCGCCCTTCTTCAGCTCCGCGCAGGTGTTCCAGGTGGCCTCGGTGCAGTTGCCGAAGCCCTTGGTGATGTCGGAGTCGCCGTAGTCCATCGCGCGGTGGCCGGCCGGGAAACCGGAACCGGACCGGTTGAAGGCCGCCTGGGCCTGGTCGCGGGTGCCGGTCGTCGTGATCCCCTCCAGGCCGCCGAGCCGGCCCTCCAGGCTCTTCCAACCCCGGCCGCCCACGTCGGGGGTGCTGCCGCCGTGGTACTCGAAGAACCCGTACAGCACCTGGATCCCCGCGGCCGTCAGGCGCTGCGCCTTGTCGCGCAGACCGGCGACGCTGCACCCGCGGTTCTCCTGCTCCCCGCAGTAGTTCGGGTCCTTGATGTCCAGCCAGACCAGGGAGAGCCTGCGCCCCGCGTTGGCGTTCGAGACGATGCGGTCGATCATGCTGTCGAAGCTGGGGCCCAGGCGGTTGTCACCGGCCGAGGAACAGTCGTGGTAGGCCCGCCATTCGTTCGGGTTCCACCAGGCGCAGACGTCGATCTCGATGGCGTTGGCGCCGTGCGCCAGTGCGGCGTCCACGCCGCCCAGGGTGTCGACGCGGTGCGCGACGGCGTAGATCGGGTGGCGCTGATCGGCCGCGGCCGCCGGGGCCGCACCGAGCGCGGTGGTGCCGACGATCGCGCACAGGGCCGCGATCAGCGCCAGTAAGGTCCGCGGAACGGCGCCGCGCTTGAGATGGGTGGTCACGAGCGCACTCCTTCATGTTCATGTCGGTTGCTGAAGCGGACAATTGACCGCACCGGGCACATGTTGGCACGCGATAAATGCATGATGAATGGAATTCGGACGCGAGTGGCGCGCCGAGGGTGTGTCGGTGGCGGGAAACCGCTTCCGGCGCCACCGTCGCGTGACGGGAAACCGACCGGAGGGGGAGGGCTAATGCCCCGGTATCACCGAATTGGCGCCCTGTGGGCGGAGGTTGATCGAAGCGGTTCGGGTCAATCGCCGGTTGCTCGACGGGTGACGGGCCGCCCGCGCGTGTCGACGACGGCCACCGGATGATCAGGGCAGGTGCGTCAGGAGGAGCTCGGCCAGGCGCGCCGGCGTACGGAGCGGCAGGTAGTGGTCGGCGTCCGGGACGGCCCGGCCGCGGGCGCCGGGGATGTCGGTGACGAGGCGTTCGGCGATCACCGCGATCTCCGGGTGGTCGCGGTCGCCGTGGACGACGAGTGTCGGCGCGGTGATCTCCCCGAGGTGTGCTGCGGCGGCGCGGTGCGGCCCCACCACACAGTGCCGTTCGCTCACCAGCCGCTGCTCGGCGTTCGCGGCGACCATCGCCCCGATCAGCTCTCCACCGGGGGCCGTGCGGCCCATGGCTGCCCAGACCGTCAGCTCCAGCTCGGCCAGGGCGGCCGCGTCGCCCGCGCGCCGGGCGGCGGAGTAGGCGGACAGCTCGGGGGTCTGCGGCCAGTCGTGGCCGCTGACCGAGGCGCCGACCAGGGCCAGTGCGCTGACGCGCTCGGGGTGGGCGAGGACGAAGTCCAGCGAGGTCTCGCCGCCCATGCTCAGGCCCACCAGGGCGGCTCGGCGCAGACCGAAGTGGTCCAGTACGGCGCGCAGGTCGTCGACGTCGCTGAACGGCTCGCCCGGTGGGGTGGAGCGGCCCAGCCCGCGGGCGTCGTAGCGGATCACGTCGTGGCGCCGGGCCAACTCGGGGACGACGGCGTCCCACAGCCGGGAATCCATACCGGCGCCGTGCAGGAGCACCACCGGGCTGCCGGCGCCGCCGCGCTCGGCCCACAGCTCGCCGCCGCCGGGGGCGGGGACACGGACGGTCTCGGTTCCGCGGGAGTCAGCTCTCATACGGTGATCATTTCAGATCGCTCCGCGGGTCCACGGCCCAGTGGTTGGTCCTGAAGAGCTGCCCGGCGAAGCTCACGTCGGCCTCCGCGACGAAGCGGAAGCCGACCGAGCGGCAGATGCCGTTCGAGGCGGCGTTGCCCGTTGCCGGGAAGGCGTGCACGATTCCCCACCGGTCCTCGTCCCGGGCCCGCTCCAGGAGGGCGCGGACGGCGCGCCTGCCCAACCCCCGCCCCTGGAACCGGGGCAGGACCATCCAGCCGATCTCGGAGGTGGGCCCGTCGTCGCCGTCGTGCGACCAGAGGGTCACGGTCCCCGCCACCACCTCGGGGACGGCCGGATCGGGGACGATCATCTTCAGCCAAGCGATGTCGGCGGCCGCCTGCTCGGCATCCCGCCGGACCTTGTCCGCCATCCCCTCCCGGGGCTGCGGACCACCGAGGTCGGCCATCATGACGGGATCGCACCGCATCCGCACGTAGGCGTCGAGGTCGACGTCGCCGTGCACCACATCGCGCAACTCCACTGATTCCTCCCGCTCCTCATGGTGTCCCCCGGTGAACGGCCGTGCGACGTAGATCGTGCCCACATGAGAAGGGCCGCGCGCAGACCGCCGCTACCCTGACGCGATGATCACCAACACTGTCCTGGCGCGGGCGAGCGGTCGGCCGAGCTGGGAGGAGTTCATCGCGCTCGACGAGTTCCTCGCACACATCGCGGACGGGGCCGACGCACGCCTCGCGTTCCAGGCGGCGTTTCCGGTCCGAGGCTGACCAGACCGGGCCGGGCCGCGGCGTGTTTGTGACCTGTGGGCCGCGGGCGAGGGCTTCGGCGGGATCCTGCCTTGGAACGGGCGGGCCGGCGGTGCGAGCCTGGTCGACAGGTTCTCCTTTCCCTGCACATCGTTGCGGAGGTAATCATGCGCAAGCGCGCACGGATCACGGCGCGTTGGGCGGCCTCGGCCCTGGTACCGCTGGCCGCCCTGATGGCGGCGACACCGGCACACGCCGACGCCCGGGGTCTCTACAACGGTTTCGAAGCGTCCGACATCGGCAAGTGGGACCGCCTCTCCGGGGGCGACGGCCAGGCGGGCTTCGAGATCGGCACCGGTACCGCCCTGACCGGACAGGGCAACGGTCGCATCACCGCCACCCAGGGATGGGCGCGCGAGGGGACCTGGGCCTCCTTCGAACCGGCCTTCCGCTTCTGTACGGCCCGGGTCTACGTCAAGCCGGACCAGGACCTCCAGTTCGAGCTCAGGGTCTGGACCCCCCAGGGCAAGAAGCTCGTCAGCTACGCCCCATGGCTCATCAGCGGCGACTACCGGCTGGTCCAGGTCGACTGGATGGCGGAGGGCGAGAACAACAACTTCGTCGAAGCCATCCTCGGCTCCAACGGAACGCCGCGCGCCGTGCGACTCGACGCGTTGATGGTCGTCTGCTCGGACGGGACCGGGCGCTGACCCGTACCCGTACCCGTACCCGTACCCGTACCGCATAGGGCGTAGGCCATCGGGCAACTGCGCGCCGGCGAGCGGACCGTCCGTGACGGCCGCCCACCGGCGCGCGGCTCCGTACCGTCAGACCACCAGGCTGAGCCCGACGGCCGCGGCGAAGCCGGTCACCGACAGGATCGTCTCCAGCACGGTCCAGGACCTCAGGGTGTCCTTCACCGAGGTGTTGAAGTACTTGGAGATGATCCAGAACCCGCCGTCGTTGACGTGCGAGGCGATGATCGAGCCGGCCGCGATCGAGACCGCGATCAGGGCCAGGGCGGGCTGGCTGTAGTCGGCGTCCTTGACCAGCGGGGCGATGATGCCGCCCGTGGTCACGATGGCGACCGTGGCCGAGCCCTGGGCGACGCGCAGGCCGCAGGAGATCACGTACGCGAGGACGATCAGCGGGAGCCCGGCCGTGGACAGCGTCCCGGCCAGGGCCTTGCCGACACCGGTGGCCGAGATGACGGCGCCGAAGAATGCGCCCGCGCCGACCACCAGCAGGATCATGCCGACCGGACGCAGCGCCGCCGCGCCGAGCTCCGAGAGCTGCTGCTTGGTCATGCCCCGGTCGGTGCCCAGGAGTTTGATGGCGACCAGGCACGCCAGGGTGAGCGCCACGGCCGGGTTCCCGACGAAGGTCAAGAAGGGCAGTACGCCGGCGTCCTTGTCGAGGAAGACCGTCCCGAAGGTGGCCCCGAGGATCAGCACCAGCGGCACACAGATGACCAGCGCCACCTTGCCCAGCGACACCGGCCCGCGGCCGCCGTCCGCCTCCGCGGCCTCCTCCTGCGGGGCGCTGAACTCCTCCGGCACCTCGATCATGATCCGGTTGCCGATCCACTTCGGCCACAGCACGCCCGCCACGAAGAAGGCGGGGAGCCCGCAGGCCAGTCCCATGACGATCAACCAGCCGAGGTCGATGCCGAGGAAGCCGGCGAGCGCGACCGGCCCCGGGTGCGGCGGCAGGAACGCGTGGGTCATCGACAGGCCCGCCAGCAGCGGAAGGGCGTACAGCAGCATCGACTTGCCGCTGCGCTTGGCCACCACGTAGACGAGCGGCGCGAGGACGAAGATGCCGATGTCGAAGAAGACCGGGATGCCGAAGATGAGGCCGGTCAGACCCATCGCCAGGCCCGCGCGCTTCTCGCCGAAGGCGCGCAGCAGCCGTTGGGTGAGGACCTCGGCGCCGCCGGAAGCCTCCAGGAGCGATCCGAGCAGGGAGCCCAGGCCGACGATCAGGGCGATGTGGCCCAGGATCCCGCCGAAGCCGCCCTCGATCAGCGACTCCTTGCTGCTGAGCGCCGACCCGACGATGGTGTTGACGGGCAGGCCGGCCGCGAGCGCCAACAACAGCCCCGTGACCACGAGGGAGATGAAGGGTTCGAGCTTGAACTTGATGATCAGCAGGAGGAGGAAGGCGATGGATATCGCGGACAGGACCAGGAGCCCGGCCGTCTCGTGCTGGAGCCAGTGGATCACGCCCGGACCTCCGCCCCGGCCAGGGCGCCGGTGAACGCCGCGGCGCGCCGCGTGATGTCCGCCCAGTCCCCGGCCTCCACCGCCGCCGGGGGCACGACGTCGGTGCCCGCGCAGACGCCGAGCGCCCCGTTCGCGAGGAACGCGCCCGCGTTGGTGGCGTTGACGCCGCCCGACGCGACCAGCGGTACGCCCGGGTAGGGGCCGTGCAGGTCCTTGAAGTAGCCGGGCCCGAAGGCCTTCGCGGGGAAGATCTTCACCGCCGCCGCGCCCAGGTCCAGCGCGTCGGCCACCTCGGAGGGCGTCAGCGCGCCCATCACCACCGGTACGCCCGCCTCGGCCGCGACGGCCGCGACCAGCGGGCGCAGCCCCGGGGTGACGAGGAAGGAGGCACCGGCCGCGATGGCTTCGCGCGCCTGGTCCGCGGTGAGTACGGTGCCGACCCCGACCCGGTGGCCCGCGGCGGCGGCCCGCGCGATGTGGGCGCCCACCCCCGGGGTGGTGAAGGTGAGTTCGACCGTACGGATCCCCCCGGCCGCCAGCGCCTCGCACAGCGCGGCGGCGTCGGGTATGCGGGGCGCCCGGACGACGGCGATCACCGGGTCCGCGGTGAGCGTGGCCACCAGGGTCGCTGAGGTGTCGGAGGCGGCGGAGGCTTCGGCGGTGTCGGCGGTGGGAGCGGACGTGGAGCCGGTCGCGGGGGATGTCATTCAGCTGCCTCTGTTCCTCGGTGGGTGCGGCGCAGTGCCCGGCCGGGCAGCGCACCGGTGGGGGCGCCGTCGTGGACGACCGCCGTGCCGTTGACGTAGACGTAGGGGATGCCGGCGGCGGGCCGCCGGGGGTGTTCGAAGGTCGCGGTGTCCTGGACGGTGTCCGGGTCCAGGAGGACCAGGTCGGCGTGGTGGCCGGGACGTACGAGGCCGCGCCGGACCAGGCCCAGGCGGCGGGCCGCGCGGCCGGTCATCCGGGTGATGGTCTCCTCCAGGCTGAGCACGCCCAGCTCGCGGCTGTAGCGGGCGAGGTAGCGGGGGAAGGTGCCCCACGCCCGGGGGTGCGGGCGGGCACCGGTCAGCAGGCCGTCGCTGCCGACGGTGTGCGCCGGGTGGCGCATGATCGCCCGCACGTTCTCCTCGTGGCCCACGTGCTGGAGGATCGTGGTGGCCAGGGAGTCCTCGCGCAGCAGGTCGAAGAAGACCTCGGTGCCGGTGCGTCCGCGCTCCGCGGCGATCTCGGCGACGGTGCGGCCCACCAGGGGTGCGAGACGCTGCTGTTGCACCCCGGAGAGCTGGATCGTGGCCCAATCGGTGACCACGCCGTGGCAGCCGTCGCTGCCGCGTTCCTCCACGTCCTCCCGGATCCGCTCGCGGTCGCCGGGGGAGTCGAGCCGGGCCAAGGTGGCGTCCGGCCCGCCCTCCGTGGCCCAACTGGGCAGCAGGGCGGAGAGGGTGGTGGAACCGGGGAGGTAGGGATAGCTGTCGAGGGTCAGGTCCACGCCCTCGGCGAGCGCCGCGTCGACCAGGGCGAGCAGTTCGCCCGCCCGGCCCTCGTTGACGCCGAAGTTCATCGTGGCGTGGGTGAGGTGGAGCGCGCAGCCGGACCGGCGGGCGATCTCCACCATTTCCGCGTAGCCCTCCAACGCCCCTGCTCCGTAAGAGCGTTGGTGCGGCGAGTGGTAGCCGCCGTACGAGGCCACCACCTCGCAGAGCGCGACCAGCTCGGCGGTGTCGGCGTACATGCCGGGGGTGTAGGTGAGGCCGCTCGACATGCCGAGCGCGCCTTCGCGCATTCCCTGGGCGAGGATCTCGCGCATCCGGTCCAGCTCGGCCGGGCCGGGCGGGCGGTCGTCCCAGCCCATCGCGAGCATCCGTACGGAGCCGTGCGGCACCAGGTAGCAGGCGTTGACCCCGGCGCCCCGGTCGATCCGGTCGAGGTACTCGCCGACGGTGCGCCAGTCCCACGCGAAGCCCGCCCCGTCGTCGGGGTTCCCGTTCCAGCCGGCGATCTGGCGGCGCAGCGCCGGGAGGGTGGTGTCGTCGACCGGCGCGTAGGACAGGCCGTCCTGTCCCAGGACCTCGCAGGTGATGCCCTGGGTGACCCGGGAGGGGTGCTCGGGTTCGAGCAGCAGCCGCAGGTCGGAGTGGGCGTGCATGTCGATGAAGCCGGGGGCCAGGACGAGTCCGTCGGCGTCGACGACCTCGCGCGCGCTCCGGTGCCCCGCGCCGGGGGCGGTCACCTCATCGATGGTCCCGTCCGTGACGGTGACGTCGGCCGTGAAGCGTTCGGCGCCGGTGCCGTCGACGACGGTGGCGCCCCGGAAGAGCAGATCGGCCATCAGAAGAACGTCCTTACGAAATCCACCACGCGCGGATGCTCCGCGTGGGCGTCGTCGAGCACGGGGATCAGGGACCACTTGTCGAAGGCGGTGCAGGGGTGCGAGAGCCCCAGCCGCAGGACCGCGCCCACCGGGGCCAGGTCCCCGGCGTCGCGCAGGAAGGTGTGCTGGTCGTTGAGGGCGGTGATCCGGCCGGAGTCGAGGGGGCCGCCGCCGCGCACCGCCTGCGGTTCGGGCAGTCCCTCGTCGAAGGGGAAGTCGCGCTTGCCGCCGTCGAGCAGGGCGAGTTGCGGCTCGGGCCGGGAGACGACCCGGCTCCAGCCGTGCATCGCGGAGCGCAGCGGCGTTTCGTCTACGTCGCGCGAGAGGGGGGAGATGGTCCGGTAGAAGCCGTCGTCGTGGGCGAGGTAGGCGCCGGCGCGAACGATCACCACGGTGCCCGGCACCTGCTCGGCGAGCGGTACGAGTTCCTCGGCGACGGTGTCGAAGTAGGCGCTGCCGCCCGCGGTGACCACCGGCGCGGAGGTCTCGTACGCCTCGGCCAGGCGCCGGTGCAGGGTGGCCAGCGAGCGCAGGTAGCCGCGTACGACGGCCAGCCCGTCCTCGGTGGCCTCGTGGGCCAGCGCCCCCTCGTACCCGGCGGTGCCCGCCAGGCGCAGGGTCGGGGCCGCCACCACGGCGGCGGCGATCCGCTCGGCCGTGTCCAGGTCGCGGGCCCCGGTCCGGCCGCCCGCGGCGCCGAGTTCGACGAGGACCTCCACCGGGCGGCGGGCCCCCGCGGCCCGCAGGGCCTCGTCCATCAGCTCCACGGAGGTGACGGAATCGACCCACGAGGTGAAGGCGAACTCCGCGTCGCGGTCGAGCTCGCCGGCGAGCCAGGCCAGTCCCGCCGGGTCCAGGAGGGTGTTGGCCAGCATCAACCGCGTGACGCCGAAGGCGCGGGCCACCCGCAGCTGCGGCAGGTTGGCGAGGGTGATTCCGTGGCACCCGGCGTCGAGCTGGGTGCGCCACAGGGCGGGGGCCATCGTGGTCTTGCCGTGAGGGGCGAGGACCACCCCGGCGCGGCGGCACCAATCGGCCATGGTGCGCGTGTTGTGCGCGAGGGCGCCGGCGTCGAGGGTCAGCAGCGGGGTGCCGAGGTCGTGGAGGGCGGGGCCGGTGGCGAGGTACTGGCCGACCGTCAGGCCCCGGGCCGCATCGGGCAGTGCCTTGAAGCGCCAGTCGAGTGGCTCGTCCGCCAGCGCGGACAAGGCGGCGTGGTCGATCCCGGGGCCGTCGGTATGGCGTGCGTAGCTCTGGTGATCCACGGTGATCCTCCGGTGCGACTCGTGCGACTGGTGCAGGTGTGGCGATTGGTACGGGTGCTGCGACTGCTGCGGGTACTGCGGGTACTGCGGGTTCACGCGGTCGGGGACGTCCGCCTGGACATCGACATGCGGGCCGGTACGGGGCCGGGCACGGAACCCTCACCATGCGTTGCAACATATGCAACGCTCGTTGCGTATGTTGCTGTTATGGTTCTAGCATTCCGTCGGAACGGATGGCAACGTCCGAAAGGCCCCCGGGTGCCGGGAGGCGGAGACGACGGGCACTCCACGAGCAGCAGACACGCGAACCAGGGAGCAGCGACTGATGAACCGGCAGGACACCGCACCCGCACCCCGTACGGCCGAACCGGTCCAGGCCGTCTGCCTGGGGGAGTCGATGGCTGTCCTGCTGGCCGACGGCCCCGGCCCGCTCGACACCGTCGGCGCCTTCCGGCCGTCCGTGGGCGGCGCCGAGTCCAACGTGGCCTGCGCGCTGGCCTCCCTCGGCATACCGAGCGCCTGGATCAGCCGCGTCGGCGACGACGGCTTCGGCCGCCGGCTCACCGCCGAGGTCGGCGCCCGCGGCGTGGACACCAGCGCCGTCGCGGTCGACCCGCACCGCCCGACCGGCCTCTACCTCAAGGAGACCGGCGGCTCCGGACACCGCGGCGACCTGGGCGCGGGCAGCAGCCGCCTGCACTACTACCGCACCGGCTCGGCGGCCTCCGCCCTCGGCCCGGAGCTGCTCGCGGACCCCGCCGCCGCGCGGTTGCTGACGGCGGCCCGGCTGTTGCACCTCAGCGGCATCACGGCCGCTCTCTCCGACAGTTGCCTCGACCTGGTACGGGCCCTCCTGGCCCCCGAACACCGGCGTCCCGGCACCCTCGTCAGCTTCGACCTCAACTGGCGCCCCGCCCTGTGGCACGACCGCGACCCCGGGGTCCTGCGCGACCTGCTGGACGCGGCCGACCTCGTACTCCTCGGCGCGGACGAGGCGGAGGCCGCCTTCGGCACCGGCGACCCGCAGGCGCTGCGGGCCCTGTTCCCCTCGCCCGCCACCCTCGTCGTCAAGGATTCCGGGAACGCCGTCACCGCTCTGACCCGGGACGGCCTGACCGTCACCGAACCGGCACTGACCGTGGAGGTGGTGGAGGCCACCGGGGCGGGCGACGCCTTCGCCGCCGGCTACCTCGCCGGTACGCTGCGCGGCCTCGACCAGCGCAGCCGGCTGCGGCTCGGCCACCTCAGCGCGGCCGCCGCGCTCACCGCGCACGAGGACCACGGAGTACCGGCCCCGGCGCCGGTCCTGAACGACCTCCTCGGCGCGTCGCCGGAGCAGTGGGCCGCGACCTCGGTCACGGCGGGTGGCATCGTGTCACCCCTGTCGACCACTCCATAGACCCGACCCGGAGCACCACCACCCATGAGCCAGACCGTCACCCGTGCCCTGCGCCTCCTCACCGAGCTGGGCGAGGGCGAGCGCTCCCTCGACCAGCTCGCCCAGGTCCTCGACGTGCACAAGACCACCGCACTGCGACTGCTCCAGAGCCTGGAGGAGGCACGGTTCGTGTACCGGGACCCGGGCTACCGCTACCACCTGGGCGCAGGCCTGTTCGCCCTGTCCAGCCTGGCCCTGGAACAGCACGGCATCCGCCGCACGGCCGCCCCGCACCTGGCCGGGCTCAACGCGGACACCGGGCAGACCGTGCACCTGGCCGCGTACGAGGGCGGCGAGGTGGTCTACATCGACAAGTACGACTCCCGCCACCCCGTCCGGATGTACTCCCGGATCGGGCTGCGCGCGGCCCTGCACAACACGGCCGTCGCCAAGGTGCTCCTCGCCGACCTCCCGGAGGCCGAACGGCGCCGCGTGGTCGAGGGAGTCGAGTTCACCGTCCACACCCCGAACACGATCACCACCCCCGGGGCGCTCCTCGCGGAACTCGACAAGGTCGCCGCCCAGGGGTGGGCCGAGGACCACGCCGAGCACGAGTCGTTCATCAACTGCATCGCCGCCCCGATCCGCGACGCCTCCGGACGCGCCGTCGCGGCGGCCTCCATCTCGGTACCGGACGTGGTGCTGCCGTACGAACAGGTCCTGGGGCTGCTCCCCGAACTACTGGCGGCCACCCGCGCCATCTCGGCCGACGCGGGCTCCCCGCCGGCCGACTCCTGACCGCCCCATCACACCGCCCCCAACAACCCACTGTCATAAGGAGACCCCATGAGCAACAGCACCACCGAGAAGACCGAAGTCCGCACCGACGGCGCCCCCGCCCCCGCCTGGATGTTCTCCCAGGGCGTGCGCAAGGGCCCCATCCTCCAGGTGTCCGGCCAGGGCCCGCAGGACCCCGCGACCGGCGAGTACCTCTACCACGGGGACGTGAAGGCCCAGACCCGACGCACCCTGGAGAACGTCAAGGCCATCGTCGAGGCGGGCGGCGCGACCATCGAGGACGTCGTGATGTTCCGCGTCTACCTCACCAAGCGGGCCGATTTCCCGCTCATGAACGAGGTCTACGCGGCGTTCATCGACGAGAACATCAAGCCGGGCGGGGTCAAGCCCTGCCGGACGACCATCTTCGTGGAACTCCCGCAGGAGCCGATGCTGGTCGAGATCGACGCCCAGGCCGTGATCGGCTGAGCAGCCGTCCCCTCCCGGCCCCGCCCCACGCGTCGGCCGCAGGCACGGGCACGGGCACGGCCGGTTCAGTACACCGTGGTCGTGCCCGGCCCGACAGGGAACTCGCCGCGCAGCAGCCCGGCGAACGCGTCGGCGAACCGCAGGAACGGGCCCGTATCGAGGTCGTCGTCGAACACGTCCTGTCCGCCCCCGGTCCCCAACGCGCTCACGAGGTCCTTCGGGATCGCGGGCCCCCACGCGACCAGCCGGTTCCGTACGCGCTCGGACAGCTCCAGTACCAGGTCGACCCGCTCCGGCTCGACGCCCACGTGCTCGTCCAGGCCCGGCGACACGCAGCCCATGAACCCCGCGGTCGCCTGCAGCCGCCAGTCCTCCCGGGCACCGCGGAGCCACCGCGGCGGGCCGGCGACCTCGCCGGCCGCTGCGGACAGGAGGCACAGGTAGACCTCGGCCTGAACGTCACGCGTCCAGAAGCCACTGCCGCGATAGTCCACGTAGGAACGCCCCATAGGCTCAGTAGATCAGCTAAAGGGGCTTCAGGGGAGGGCGATCATGGGCGAGGGCGTGTCCGCGGGGAACGACGGGCCGATGTGGGAGCCCGTCGTGGTCCCCGGGCCGGAACCGGATTGGCGGCCCGCGCCGGAATGCCAGGGGGGCAACCCGAATCCCGCGATGCAGTACGGCATGTGGGGTTCGATGGTCCTGGCGTACAGGCCGATCGGCGTGCTTCCACCGCCGTTCGCGGCGTACGTGGAGCGGCTCGTGCTGACGGTGGAACAGAGCTGGGAGGACCTGGGCTCCGTGGACGTCGCGGTCTTCCGCCTGGGTGGACACCTCTTCGCCCTGAGCCGGTTCACCGACGGGGGCGATGCGGTCACCGTATGGCTCGACCGCAGAGCAGTTGACGGAGAGGGCGCCCTCGCCGCGCTCGTGGAGGTCCTCGGCGTTCCGGGCGACTGCGTGAGGGACATCAGCTGGTCCCCGCACCCCGCGACCCAGTACGTGCCGAGCGCACCGACCCCGGTCACCTCGCCCCGGAGGCGTGCCGGGTGGGGCGGGCGGTTCGCCGCGCTGGTGCCGGCGTGGGTGCCGGGCGGCCGCGAGAGGTGAGGGGGCCCGCCGCGCCGCTCATCCCGGGCCCGGGGCGGCGTGCGTCCGGTGGGGTGAGAGCCGCGAGCGCCGTGGGGAGCGGGCCGTCGAGCTTCCGCGGCGCGGGGCGGGGCATGTGTGAGGATCACCCCCGGTGACCGCCCCGCCGTCCCCGCAGCAGGAGGATCCTTGTTCCACCGGCCCGCCCTCCTGCGCGGAAGAACAGCCTTCGCCACCGCATCCGTTGCCGTCCTCGGCCTGGTCCTGACCCTGACGGCAGGGGCCGCCCCGGCACCCGCCGCCCCGGGGCCGGCGCCCGGGCCGGTGGTGAGGACCGACGTCGGATCGGCCCCGGGCAGCAAGACGGCCCTGGCCGGGTACGCGATCCAGTCGACGGCGAAGGTCGCCGACTCCCCGACCGTCGTGTCCAGCCCCGGCTATCCGGCGTCCGGCTGGTACCGGGCCGGCCCCCGCTCCACCGTCCTCGCGGCCCTGCTCGCCGCCGGCGTCCATCCCGACCCCTTCTACTCCACCGGACAGAAGCGGATCCCGGCCGAGGACTTCGCCGTGCCCTGGTGGTACCGGGCCGATCTCGTCGTGGCGGACCCCGCGGTCCGTACGTACCTGGACGTCAGCGGGGTGATGTCCGCGGCCGACGTCTACGTCAACGGCCGCCAGGTCGCCGGGGCGAGCACGGTCACCGGCGCGTACACCCGGCACGAGATCGACCTCACCGACCTGGTCGAGGCGGGCACCAACACGGTCGCCTTCCGCGTCCGGCCCAACGATCCGCGCAAGCACTTCACGATGGGCTGGCTCGACTGGCTGCAACCGCCGCCCGACCGGAACATGGGCATCGTCCGCGACGTCACCGTGCGCCGCGGCGGGCCGGTCGCCCTGCGCGACGCACACGTGGTGACCGCCCTGGCCCTGCCGGCGATGTCCTCGGCCGACCTGACCGTCAAGGCCCGGGTGCGCAACGACTCACCGGCGCCCGTCACCACGACCGTGTCCGGCACCGTCGGCCCGGTGGCCGTCAGCCGGAGCGTGAGGCTCGCGGCCCACGAGACCCGGACGCTGGTCTTCTCCCCGGCCGACCACCCGGCACTGCGCCTGCGCGCGCCCCGCGTATGGTGGCCCGCGACGATGGGGCGCCAGCCCCTGTACCGCCTCGACCTGACCGCGACGGTCGACGGCGCCCCCTCCGACACCGCGCACGAGACCTTCGGGATCAGGGAGGTGCGGGCGCCGCTGAACGCCGACGGCGCCCGGCAGTACGAGGTCAACGGCCGCCCGCTGCTGATCAAGGGCGCCGGTTGGTCCCCGGACGCGTACCTGCGCTGGGACCGCACCTACGTGGAGGACCGCCTGCGGTACGCCCTGGACCTCGGGCTGAACACCCTGAGGCTGGAAGGGCACATCGAGCCGGACGAGTTCTTCGACCTCGCCGACCGCTACGGGATCCTGACGCTGCCCGGCTGGGAGTGCTGCGACAAATGGGAGGGCGAGGTCAACCGCGGCGGTTCGGGCGAGCGTTGGACCCCGGCCGACTACCCGGTGGCCAAGGCGTCCATGGCCGCCGAGGCGGCCCGGCTGCGCCACCACCCCAGCGTGATCTCCTTCCTGATCGGTAGCGACGCCGCGCCGAACCGGCGGATCGAGCAGGGCTACCTCGACGCGCTGAAGGCCGCCGACTGGACGGCCCCGGTGATCCCGGCGGCCTCCGGCGCCGCCTCGCCGCTCACCGGTGCCTCCGGGATGAAGATGACCGGTCCCTACGAATGGGTCCCGCCCCGCTACTGGTACGACAAGCGGGCGGGCGGCGCCGGCGGCTTCAACTCGGAGACCAGCGCGGGCCCGGACGTGCCGACCCTGGACACGTTGCGCCGCATGATGTCCCCGGCCGAGCTGGACAGCCTGTGGAAGGACCCGGGCGCCGCCCAGTACCACCGCTCGCCCTCGGCCACCTTCGCGACGCTGAAGCTGTACGACGAGGCGTTGTCCCACCGCTACGGCCCCCCGACCGATCTGACGGACTACGTGCGCAAGGCGCAGCTCGCGCAGTACGAGAGCGTGCGCGCACAGTTCGAGGCGTACGCCCGCCACGCGAAGGACGCCTCCGAGCCGTCGACCGGCGTCATCTACTGGATGTTCAACAGCGGTTGGACCTCGCTGCACTGGCAGTTGGTGGACCGCTACCTCGACCAGGGCGGCGCCTACTTCGGCGCGAAGAAGGCGAACGAACCCCTGCACGTCCAGTACGGCTACGGCGACCGCACGGTGGCGGTCGTCAACAACCGCACGTCCAGGGCCTCGGGACTGACGGCGCGGGTGACGCTCTTCTCCACCGACGGCGCGCAGCGGTACGACCGCACGGTGACCGGCGTGAGCGTCGCGGGCGGGGGCGCGAGCAGCGCCGTGCTCACCGTGCCGGCATCGGTCACCGGGCTGTCCACCACCTACCTGGCCCGGCTGGTCCTGACCGACGGCGCGGGGCGGGAGGTGAGCCGCAACGTGTACTGGTTGTCGACCGCGGACGACGTGCTCGACTACGCAGGTACCACCTGGTACTACACGCCCACGAGTGCGTACGCCGACCTGCGGGGCCTCGCCGCGATGCCGCGCACGAGCGTCACCGCGACGGGCTCGACGGTGACGACGACGCCGACCACGTCCACGTCCACGACGACCGTGACCCTGCGCCACACCGGAGCCGGGAAGGCCCCGGCCCTGCTCACCGACGTCCACCTCGTCGGGGCGCGGGGCGCGCCCGTCCTCCCCGTGCGGTGGAGCGACAACCAGGTCAGCCTCTGGCCGGGGGAGTCGACGACGCTGACGGCGACCTACCGGACCGCCGACCTGCACGGGGCGGCGCCGAGGCTGCGGATCTCCGGGTGGAACACCCCGACGGCGACCGTCCCGGCCGGCTGAGCACGCGCGTCGGCGTCCGGCGTCCGGCGTCCGACGACCAGCGGCCCGGCCGTCAGCCGTCGACCCCGGGCTCCGCCGTGCGCCACCCCGCCATCTGCTCGCGAAACTTCGGGCACCGGACGATGTCCTCCTCGCCGCACAGCAGGGCGTGGCTCAGGAGTTGGTGGGCGTGGTCCAGGTCGACCATGCGCTGCTCGATCTCGACGATCTTGTCGCGGAGCATCGCCTTGCGCGCCTCCTGTTCCTCCTGGAACGCGCGGATCTCGACCAGGGTCAGCCCCGCCTGCTGGCACTTGCGCAGCAGCACGATCCGCTGCGCCGCCTCCGCCGGGTAGCGCCGCTGCCCGCTCCGGCGCTCGGGCTGCGGGAGCAGGCCGTGGCGTTCCCAGTACCGGATGGCCGAAGCCGGCACCCCGGTGACCTCGGCGAGCCGGCCGATCGTCATGCGCGGGTCCTCCACCTGCCCCACCCCGTTCCACGCCGCTTGACTTGAACCTTAGTTCAAGTTGAAGAGTGGGCGGCACGTGGACGGCGGCGCACGAGCGCCCGCCGACACCGGAGCCGAGAGAGGTCGCGATGACGGACGTACAGGGAGTGGAGGAACGGGCCGAGCAGCTCGTCGAAGCCGCCAGGACGCTCTTCGAAGCGGGGGTGATGTCCCACTCCGGGCACGCCAACCTGAGTGCCCGCATCGACGAGGAGCGGTTCCTGCTGACGCCGGGCTTCGTCCGGGGGCTGAGGCCCGAGCAGTTGGCGACGGTCGGCTTCGACGGACGGGTGCTGGAGGGCGAGCTGCGCTCCGTCAGCGCCGAGATCATCACCATGCACAGCGCCGTCTACGCGGCCCGCCCGCAGGTGGGGTCGGTGATCCACACGCACTCGCCCGCCGCGACGGCCTTCGCGGTGGCCCACCGGCCGCTGCCCTGCCGTACGGAGCCGATGTTGAGGTTCGGGCAGGCCGAGGAGGTCCCGGTGGTTCCCTGGGGCCCCCGGGGGTCGGACGTATCGGTGCGCGGCATCGCCGAGATCCTGGAGCGCCGCCCGACGACGGCCGCGGCCCTGCTGGCCAACCACGGGTTGCTCGTCTTCGGCCCGGACCCGGCGACCACCGCCCACCTCGTGGTGGCGATCGAGGAGAGCGCCGAGGCGGAGCTCGCCGCGGTCGCGATCGGCGGAGCCGTGGACTTCCCCGAGGGCGCCGTGGAAGCGGTGCGCGCCTCGATCGCACGGGTGTCGTCATGACGGACGACGGCGCACCCGCCGCGCGCACCGACGCACCCGCCCCGCGGACCGCTGCACCCGCCCCGCGGACCGACGCCGTCCGGGAGCGCTACGTCTCCACGCTCGGGTACGTGCCGCGCGGGGTGGAGGAACGGCTGCGGCTGGCGCGGGAGTTCGACAGGCTCCCCACCGAAGAGGCGCTCGCGGTGCTGCGGCACGTCGTGCTGACCGAGAACCCGTTGGGGGCGCGGGTGCAACAACTCGTGCACTTCGGGCAGCTCTTGTCCTTGGGCCGGGACCATCCCGCGCGGCTGCACGCCCGGGGCGCCCTGCGCGCGGGCGCCACCTTCGCCGACCTGATCGGGGTGGCCGAGACGGCACTGATCACCTCGGGGGTACCGGCCTACGCGCTGGGCACGGAGATCATCGCCGAGCTCGCCCCGCCCGGCCCCGGGGCGGGTCCGACGGAGACCTAGGAGGCCGTGACAGGGCCGATCCAGCCGTACGGATCGCTCCGGGATGACTTGTTCACGCTCTGTCGTCCCTCGCTCCCTTTGGGTAGCCTCGCAGGCTCAAGATCATTCACTTGAGGGAGCTCGATGAGCGAGAACACGGTGGCCCCGGTGCTGGGACAGCTGCTGACGGCCCTGGCCGGGGAGCCCGGTACGGCAGGCAAGTTCGACTCCTGGACCGGCCAGGGCGCCAACGATCCGCTGACCGCGGAAGAGGTGGCCGCCGCCGCTCCCGCCGGCATGTTGTCGGCGCTCGCCGAGTTGGCGCAGGTGGGCGAGGCGGAGGTCGCCGCTTCCCTCGCCGAGGAGATCCCCGCGCTGGTGGACGCCATCCCCGCCGAGACCATCGAGGTGTTCCGGGCGGCGGCACGGATCGCGGACCTCACCCCCGGGGAGGAGGCGGCGGCCGAGCAGATCGTGGCCGAGACGCGCGCCCTGGCCGCCGCCCTGCCGCAGAGCCGGTCCTGGCTCGGCTCCGGCCCCAACGAACCGCTCACCGAGGAGCAGGTGGTCGCGGCCCTGGGCGAGGAGAAGCTCGCCGAAGCCGCCGCCGCGCGCGGGCAGGGCAGGGCCGAGGTCATCGCGGAGCTGACGCGCACGCTCCCCGCCTTCATCGACGCGGTCTCGCCCCTCGGCTGGGTCGACGTCGACGTCCTCCGGTTCGTCCTGGCCCAGGACGACGTGCACGTGACCGCCCCGCCGTCCGCGTAGCGCCGCACGCCGCCCGACACCCGTACCGACCACCGACTGGGGACGATCACGTGCTGACGCTCAACACCAACATCATGTCGCTCACCACGCAGAACTACCTGAACATCACGGGTTCCACCATGGGAGTCGCCGCCGAACGGCTCGCCTCCGGCAAGCGCATCAACTCCTCGAAGGACGACGCCGCCGGGCTGGCCATCTCGGACCGGATGACCGCGCAGCTCAACGGATCCGTCGAGGCGGCCCGCAACAGCAACGACGCCATCTCGCTCGCGCAGACCACCGAGGGAGCGCTCAAGGAAGTCACCAACAACCTCCAGCGCATCCGGATGCTGACGGTCCAGGCCGCCAACGGCATCTACGCCACCACCGACCGCCGTGCCATCCAGCAGGAGGTCGCCCAGCGTCTGGAGGCCATCGACACCATCTCGCAGCAGACCCAGTTCAACGGCATCAAGGTGCTGGCGAAGAACACCAGCATGAACTTCCAGACCGGTGCCAACGACGGCGACATCATCGCCGTCGCCATGAAGATGCTCAACGTGAACACCCTCGGCCTGGACTCCTACGACGTGTCCAGGACCATCGCCTTCACCGACGAGGCCGACCCGGACAAGGTCACGTACACGGACGCGGACGGTCGGACCGTCTCGGTCACGAAGGCCGACGCCACGGCTCTCACGCCGCCGCTCCTGATCGACCCGCTGTCGATGATCGATTCCGCCCTGGTCGAGGTCACCAGCCTGCGCTCGATCCTCGGCGCCGTCCAGAACCGCTTCGAGTCCAACATCCGCACCCAAGACACCGGCGTGGTGAACCTCAGCGCGGCCCGCGAACGCATCGAAGCCACCGACTACGCCCTGGAAACCGCCAACTACACCCAGGCCAGCATCCTCCAGCAGGCCGGAATCGCCGTCCTCGCCCAGGTCAACTCCCAGCCGAAGAACATCCTCCCGCTCCTCCAGCAGCTCGGCTGATCGCAGCCGAGCCGCGGCCGGCTCCACCGACTAGGCGGTGGTGCACTTCCCGCCGGTCGTCGTGCCCGTGGTCCGGGAGAGGGACAGGGAGACGGCCAGGCCGGAGGCGTCGGCCCGGGCGCCGGTCAGCCGGGCGCCGTCGGGGAGTTCGCCGACCGGGACCGTGCGCGGGGCGAGCTCCTCGGTGAAGGAGGACGCGCCGGGGAGGCCCGCCAGTGAATCGATCGGCATGGTGCGGCCCAGCACCGTCACGGTGGTCGGCGTGACGGTCAGGCTGTCGGCCGTGGCGGTGACACCGGCGTGGACGGTCACGGGCAGGCTCAGGGCCCCGGTGCCGGCGCGCCCGGTCAGGGTCAGGCCGCTGCCGTCACCGCCGACCGTCATGCCCGGAGCCGCATCGGCCAGCCGCTTCTGCAGGGCGGCGTACGGGACGCTCGCCGTCGCCGTCCCGCCGCTGGTCGCCCCGTCGGTGGTGACGTCGCGCAGATCGGCCCGGACGTCCATCTCGGTGTCGGCGTGCCGCACGCGGCGCGCGTCGATGCGTACGGTGCCCAGGTCGCCGGTGAGCGAACGCAGCCCGGCGAGCGGGTCCAGCAGGTCCGCCGTGACCGGGCCCGCGGGCGAGAGCCGGCAGGCGGCCGCCTCCTCGATCCGCTGGCGGGCGACGTGCTCGACGGTGAGGTCCGTGACCGCGCCGGCGGCCGTCAGCGTCAGGCCGACGCCTATGAGCAGGGGTACGGGGCGGCGGAGCAGGGGGCGGCGGGGCGCGGGGCGGCTGGACTTCACGACGCGGTGGTTCCGATCTCGTGCAGGATGTCGAAGGAGCGGACCAGGAGGTGCGCGGGGGCGGCATCGGTGACGGTGCCCGCCTGGCGGCGGCGGCGCTGGGTGCGCAGGACGGCGCGCACCGAGGACATGGCCGCCCCCGCGATCACCGCGGCCCGCAGGTCCGCGTCGGGCGCGTCCCGGGGGAGCCGCCGCTCGACGAGGAGGGTGAGCCGGTCCTCGAAGGCGGCGAAGGCCTCGACGAGCCGGGCCGCGATCAGCGGCTCCGCCCCCTCGATGGGGTGGGTCAGTGCCGTGAGGGTGGAGGCGGCGAACGGCTGCGCCGCGGTGAGCAGCGCGTTGCAGATCGCGCCCAGTGGGTCCTCCTCGTGCGGACGGGTGGCGAGGGCCGCCTCGACGTACTCGAACAGCAGGTTCATGTCCGGCAGCAGGAGGGCTTCCTTGCTGTCGAAGTAGCGGAAGAACGTCCGCTCCGAGACGTTCGCGCACGCGGCGATGTCCGCGACCGTGGTCCCCGCGAAACCGCGCGCGGCGAAGAGCGCGGCGGCCCCCTCCCGGAGCCTGGTGCGGGTCAGCTCCTTCTTGCGTCGCCGCAACCCCGCGTCTGTTCCCGTCTGCGGCCCTGTCCCTGGCTCTGCCCCTGTCCCTGGCTCTGTCCCTGACCCGGCGGCGGGTTCGATGCGCATGGCAGCAGCCTAGCAATCACGTCACCCCTGTCAATTGTCAGTCCTGCCACTTTCCCTCTATGGTCGTCCGTGCCGTAAGTGTCAGTCCTGCCAATTCATGGAGGTGTCGTGTCTTCCGCACGCTTTCGAGGCCCGGCTCCGGCCCAGGTCGCTCGCGAACCCGAAGTCGAACGGCCCGGCCGTCTCGGCCGCCTCGGCGGATTCTGCGCACGGCACCCGCTGTGGGTGATCGCGGCCTGGCTGCTCCTCCTGGCCGCCGTGTTCGCGGGCCGTCAGGCCGTCGGGCCGACGTACAGCGACGAGGTGTCCCTGCCCGGCAGCAGCTCCCACACCGGCGCGGAGCTGCTGGCGGTGTCCGCCCCCGCCGCCGGCGCCCCCAACGGGCGCGTCGTCCTCCACGTGGACTCCGGCACGGTGGCGCAGCACCCCGGGGCGGTGGACCGTACGCTCGCCGACCTCAGGGCGCTGCCGCACGTGACCGCCGTCTCCCCGCCGAGCACCAGCGCGGACGGCCGTACCGTCGCCGCCACCGTCTCCTTCGACCGGCAGGTCAAGACCCTGGGGCACGGCTACACCGAGCGCCTCGACGAGGCCACCGCCCCCGCCCGCGCCGCCGGGGTCCAGGTCGCCTACGGCGGCGACCTGGGCCAAGTGGTGCGCGAACCCGCCGACGACCGGACCGCCGAACTGATCGGCATCGCCGCGGCCCTGCTGATCCTGTTGCTCGCCTTCGGCAGCATCGCCGCCGCCCTGCTGCCCCTGGTCACCGCACTGCTCGCCGTGGGCGTCGGGCTGGGCGCGGTCGGGATCACCGCGGGCGTCGTCACCTTCGCCACCTCCGCGCCCACCCTGGCCACGATGATCGGGCTGGGCGTGGGCATCGACTACGCGCTCTTCCTGACCACCCGCTTCCGCCAGGACCTGCTCGACGGGCACGATCCGGTCGCCGCCGCATCCCGCACCACCGCCGGTAGCGGCCGGTCCGTCCTGGTCGCCGCCGTCACCGTCGCGGTGGCCATGTTGAGCCTGTACGCCTGCGGCCTGAGCCTGATCGGCAAGCTCGGGTTGGCCGCGGCCATCGCCGTGGTGGTGACGGCGGCGGCCTCGCTGACGCTCGTGCCCGCGGCGCTCGGCCTGGTCGGCCGCCGGATCGACCGTTTCGCCGTGCGCCGCCCGGTCGCGGAGACCGGCGGGGAGCGCGACGGGTGGCACCGCTACGCCGCACTCGTCGCCCGGCGCCCCTGGGCCTTCCTCGCGGCGGGCACGGCGCTACTGGCACTGTGCGCCGTACCGATGTTCTCGATGCGGCTCGGCCACGTCGACGACGGCGCCGACGCCCCCGGGACGGTCACCCGCAACGCCTACGACTGGACGGCCGGGGCCGCGGGTCCGGGATTCGGTCCCGGAGCGGCCGGCACCTTCGTGGTCGTGGCGGACGTCAGCCGGGCCGGCGCCCCGGTCGACCGGATCGGCGCGGGACTCGCCGACGCCCTGCGCTCCACCCCCGGGGTCGCCGGGATCACCCCCGTGACCGCCAGCCCGGACGGAAAGCTGCTGATCACCACGCTCACCCCCACCACCGGACCGCAGAGCGCGGCCACCGGGCACCTCTTCACCGAGCTGACCGACACCACCCTGCCCGGGGCGCTCGACGGCTCCGGAGCGCGCGGCTACCTGACCGGGTCCACCGCCGGGCAGCTCGACTTCCGGGACACCGTCACCGCGCGCCTGCCCTACATCATCGCGATCGTGCTTGCCGCCGCGCTGCTCCTGCTCACGGCCGTCTTCCGCAGCGTCGTGATCCCGGTGAAGGCGGTGCTGATGAACCTCCTCACCACGGCCGCCTCCTACGGGATCCTCGTCGCGGTCTTCCAATGGGGCTGGGGCAGCGCCCTGTTGGGGCTGTCCGAGCCCGTGCCCATCGAGTCCTACGTGCCGATGATGATGTTCGCGATCGTCTTCGGCCTGTCCATGGACTACGAGATCTTCCTGCTCTCCTCCGTCGCCGAGACCTACCGCCGGACCGGGGACAACACCGTCGCGGTCGGCACCGGCCTTTCGGTCACCGGCCGGGTCATATCCAGCGCGGCCTTCATCATGACCGCGGTGTTCCTCTCCTTCGCCGCCTCGCCCACGGTCGTGGTGAAGATGCTCGCCCTCGGCCTGGCCGTCAGCGTGGTGCTGGACGCGACCGTGGTGCGGCTCGTGCTGGTGCCGTCCGCCATGTTCCTGATGGGCAGGGGGAACTGGTGGCTGCCCCGTTGGCTCGACCGGGTCCTGCCGCGGATCCACTCCTGAGCCGCCGCCGGCCCTCCCTCCGGGGCATGCGTGTCACGTCACCCGGGGGCGGTCCGTTCGAAGGCCCGGAGCAGGTCCGCCGCGACGCTCACCGCGATCGTGGCGGGTTCCTTGCCGGTGATGCCGGCCGTTCCGATCGGGCTCTTGATCAGATCGATGGTGGCGGCGTCGTGGCCGCCCTCCGTGGACAGCCGGCGGCGGAACCGCGCCCACTTCGCGGCCGAGCCGATCAGGCCGATCGAGCCGAGACCGGGCGTGCGCAGGGCCGCGTCACAGAGGGCGGCGTCCTCGGCGTGGTCGTGCGTCATGATCAGGACGTGCGTGCCGGGCGGCAGCTCGGCGAGCACCTCCTCCGGGAGCAGCGGCGCGTGGTGGACGCTGACCTGCGCCACCGCGTCCGCGAGCACGCCGAGCCGTTCCTCGGCGAGCACGTCGGGGCGGGAGTCGACCAGGTGCAGATCGATGCTGTGACGGGCCAGGATCCGCGCCAACTCCAGTCCGACGTGCCCGACGCCGAAGATCGCCACGGCCTGGACCACCGGCAGTGGTTCGAACAGGACGCTCACCGCTCCGCCACAGCACTGCACGCCGTGCCGGCCGGTCACCTTGTCGTTGAGGGCGAACTCGATCAGCTCCGAGTCGGCGTCGGGCAGTCCGATCAGCTCGCGGGCCCGGTCGATCGAGACGGCCTCGATGTTGCCGCCGCCGATCGACCCCCAGGTCTCGCTCTCGCCGACGACGAGCTTGGCGCCGGCCCCGCGCGGGGCGTGGCCGCGCACGGTCGCGACGGTCACCAGCACGCCGGACTCCCGGCGGGCCCGCAACCGCGCGACCGCGGCGACCCAGGACATGTCAGGCATCGCGCGGAGCGCTCTCGTCGAGGAGGAACGCGCTGCCGCTCTCCGCGCTGCCGCTTTCCGCGCTGCCGCTTTCCGCGCTGCCGCTTTCCGGGAGGTCGCTCTTCTCGCCGACACCCGGCCGCGCGCCGCCCGACCGTACGCCGCCCGCGCGGGCCGATTCGACGGCCCAGTACACGGCTTCCGGCGTGGCGGGGGAGGCCAGCTCCACGCTGGCCCCGGCGGGCCCGAACGCGGCGGCCGCCTGCCGCAGTGCCTCGCGGACCGAGAAGGCCAGCATCAGCGGGGGCTCACCCACCGCCTTGGACCCGTAGACCGCGCCCTCCTCGGTGGCGTTCTCCAACAGCCTGACGTTGAACTCCGCCGGCATCTCCGAGAAGCTCGGCAGCTTGTAGGTGCTCGCGGCCTGGGTCAACAGCCGTCCGCGGTGCGGCCCGTCACCGTCGTCCCAGCGCAGGTCCTCGAGCGTCAACCAGCCGGCGCCCTGTACGAAACCGCCTTCGACCTGACCGATGTCGATCAGCGGGGACAGGCTGTCGCCGACGTCGTGCACGATGTCCACCCGCCGGATCCGGTACGCGCCGGTGAAGCCGTCCACCTCCACCTCGGCAGCGGCCGCGCCGTACGAGAAGTACTTGAAGGGTGAGCCGTGGAAGCTCTTCGGGTCCCAGTGCAGTCCTTCGGTCCGGTAGAAACCGGCCGCCGACAACTGGACCCGCTGGAAGTACGCCGTGCGCACCAGGTCGTCCCAGGCCACCTCGCCGTCGCTGCCGAGGACGCGTGCGACGCCCCCGACGATGCGCACGTCCGAGGCGTTCGTACCGAGCTGGGTGGCGGCCACCTGGAGCAGCCGCCCGCGCAGCTGCTCGCAGGCGTTCTTGACCGCCGCGCCGTTGAGGTCCGCCCCCGCACTGGCGGCGGTGGCCGAGGTGTTGGGCACCTTGTCGGTCCGTGTGGGCGCCAGCCGCACCTTGTGCAGCGGGATGCCGAGCGTGGTCGCGGCCACCTGCAGCATCTTGGTGTGCAGGCCCTGCCCCATCTCGGTGCCGCCGTGGTTGATCAGGACCGAACCGTCCTTGTAGATCAGCACCAGGGCGCCCGCCTGATTGAAGGCGGTGAGGTTGAAGGAGATCCCGAACTTGATCCCCGTCACCGCGATCGCCCTCTTGGTGTGCGGGTGCGCGGCGTTGAAGGCCGCGATCCCGCGCCGGCGCCCGGCGAGGTCGGCGTCCTCCTGGACCTCCCGCCAGACGGTGGAGATGCGTTCGGGGTGGCTCACCGGCTGCCCGTACGGCGTCGAATGGCCCTGCCGGTAGAAGTTGCGCTCCCGCAACTCCATCGGGTCCAGGCCGAGCAGCGGCGCGCACCGGCCCATGACGTCCTCGATCACCAACATGCCCTGCGGGCCGCCGAAGCCGCGGAAGGCGGTGTTGGAGACCTTGTTGGTCTTGGCGATGCGGCCGCGGACGCGGGCGTTGGGGATCCAGTAGGTGTTGTCGATGTGGCACATCGCGCGCGCCACGACCGGCTCGGAGAGGTCCAGGCTCCAGCCGCCGTCCGCCGTCAAGGTGGCGTCCAGGGCCTGGATGCGGCCCTCGGAGTCGAAGCCGATCTTCCACGAGGCGTGGAAGCCGTGCCGCTTGCCCGACATGGTCAGGTCCTGGGTGCGGTTGAGCCGTACCCGCACGGGCCGACCGGTCAGCCGGGCACCGAGCGCGGCGATCGCCGCGAAGCCGTGCGGCTGCATCTCCTTGCCGCCGAAGCCGCCACCCATGCGCAGGCACTGCACGGTCACCTCGTGGCTGTGCAGACCGAGGACGTGCGCGACGATCTCCTGCGTCTCGGAGGGATGTTGGGTGCTGCTCTGGACGAACACCTGCCCGTTCTCGTCGATCAGCGCCAGCGCCGCGTGCGTCTCCAGGTAGAAGTGCTCCTGGTCGGAGAACTGCAACTCGCCGGTGAACACGTACGCGGAGTCCTCGAAGCCGGCCTCGACGTCCCCGGTCGCCATCTCGGGCCGGGCGCCGTGGAAGCTGCCGGCCGCGATGGCGTCCTGGAGCGTGATCAAGGACGGCTGCTCGTCGAGGTCCACCTCGACGGCCGCCGCCCCGAGCCGGGCGGCTTCCAAGGTCTCGCCGAGCACCCAGGCCACCGCGTGCCCGTGGAACATGACCTCGTCGGGGAACAGCGGTTCGTCGTGCTTCATCCCGGCGTCGTTGACGCCCGGTACGTCGGCCACGGTCAGCACGCGGACCACGCCGGGCACGGCGAGCGCCGGCCCGGTGCGCAGCCCGGTGATCCTGCCCCGGGCCTTCATGACCTGGACCGGGTGGGCGTGGAGCACGTTCTTGGTACGGGCGACCAGATCGTCGGTGTAGAGCGCGGCGCCGGTGACGTGCAGGGCGGCGCTCTCGTGCGGCACGGAAAGGCCGACGACGGGCATCTCGGGACGTTCGGACAACTGGCTCATGACGGCACCGCCTCGGTGGTTCGCGCGTACAGCTTCAACAGGCTCTGGCCGAGCATCGCGGAGCGGTATTCGGCGCTGGCGCGGTGGTCGTCCATCGGTGTGCCCTCGCCCCGGAGCACCCGGGCCGCGGCCTCGACGCTCTGCCCCGCCCACGGCCGGCCCTCCAGGGCGGCCTCGGTGGCGAGGGCGCGGATCGGGGTGGCGGCCACGCCGCCCAGGCCGATCCGCGCCGTGCGCACGATCCCGTCCTCGATGTCGAGGGCGAAGGCGACCGCGACGCTGGAGATGTCGTCGAAGCGGCGCTTGGCGATCTTGTGGAAGGCCGTGACCGGCGACAGCGGCAGCGGGACGCGCACGGAGCGGATCAGTTCGTCGGGGCGGCGGACGCTCTGCCGGTAGCCGGTGAAGTAGTCCGCCAGCGGTACGACGCGCTCCCCGGCGGCGCCGGCGAGCACCACCGACGCCTCCAGCGCGAGCAGCGCTGGCGGGCTGTCACCGATGGGGGAGCCCGTACCCAGGTTGCCGCCGAGCGTCGCACCGTTGCGGATGAGCCGGGAGGCGAACTGCGGGAACAGCTGGGCCAGCAGCGGCACGCGGCCGTCGAGCCGGCGCTCGATCTCGGTGAGCGTCAGCGCCGCGCCGATCTCGATGTGGTCGGATTCGACCCGCAGTTCCCGCAGTTCGGGCAGCCGGTCGACGGCCACCACGCAAGGCGCCCGGCGCGCACGGATGTTGACCTCCACGCCCCAGTCGGTGCTTCCCGCGACGACCACCGCGTCGGGGCGTTCGCCCAGCGTCCGCAGGGCGTCGGCCAGCGTGCCCGGTCGCAGGAAGGAGCCTTCGTCGTGGAGGTACCGGGTGGCGACCGGTGCCGGCGGAGCCACTTCGCGACGCCGCCCCAGCGCATCGTCCGGCGCGGGCGCACCGACGGCGAAGGCGGCGTCGCGGATCGGCCGGTAGCCGGTGCAGCGGCACAGGTTCCCGCTCAGCGCGTGCAGGTCGAAGCCGTTCGGGCCGTGCTCGGGATCGGCGTGTGTGTCGCCGTTATCGTCCCGGTCCCCGTCGCCGTGCCCGTCGGCCTGGGTGTCGGCGGCGGGGCAGCGGTCGGGCCGGTAGTACTCGGCCGCCATGCTGCAGACGAACCCCGGTGTGCAGTAACCGCATTGGGAGCCGCCGCGCAGGGCCATCTCCTCCTGCACGGGGTGCAGTACGGGCGGCGCGCCGGGTGTGCCCGTGACGGCGAGGCCCTCGGAGGTGATGACCTCCTGGCCGTCGAGCGCGGCCACCGGGACCAGGCAGGCGTTGACGGCCACCCAGTCGGTGGGCTTGTGCACCCCGGGGCGGGCCACCAGCACGGAACAGGCGCCGCACTCGCCCTCCGCGCAACCCTCCTTGGTGCCGGTGAGGCCGCGCTCGCGCAGGAAGTCCAGCGCCGTGGTGTGGGGCGCGGCCGGTGCGATCGGCATCTCCCGCCCGTTGACCGTGATCCGCGCGGCTACCACGGGACGTTCCCCGTGCGGGGCGCGGTCGTCGTTCTGATGGTCCTGATCGCCATGTCGGGAGCTTTCTTTCTCGGGGTGGCGCAGCTCAACAGCCCGGCGCGCGCGTCGCACGCGAAGGCGTGCCGCGGCCGGTGGGGGAGCGAAGGCGGTGAAAGGAAGAAGAGGAAGAGGTGGCGGGGCCGCAAGGGGGCGCGCCGGGAGGGGGGCTGCTCAGCAGCCGTGTGCGAGACGGCCCGGAGCCCAGGCGGTCTCGTGAGCGAGGCGGTGCGCGCCGGAGATGGTGGACATCGGACGTCGCCTCCTGCCATGTGCTCACGAATTGGTGCGCTGAAGCTACGTCGCCGCGGGACCATCGGTCAAGCCGACATGCCCGGATCCGTCGCACCCGGCGGAACGGGCCGTCGCCCGGCACCGTGGGTGCCGGGCGACGTCGGGTGAATCGGCGGGATCGGGCGGAACGGGTGAATCCGGTGAATCCGGTGAATCCGGTCGACCAGGTGGATCAGGCCGATCAGGTGGACCGGGTGGACCGGGAGGATCAGGCGGTGCAGCGGATCATGATCAGCGGCTTGTTCCCGGCGTAGTCCGCCCAGAACTCCTCGCCGAACTCCTCGACACCGGCGTCGGAGACGTCCAGCGTCACCCACTCGATCCCGGTGAATCCGGCCGCCTTCAGCGTCGTCTCGTACGTCTCCTGCGACGGCGTGGTGGCCTCGAAGGAGACCGGCGGGTCCAGCAGGGCCGTGAGCCGGATCCCGCGGCCGATCTCGTTGTCCCGGCCGGTCGACTCGAACAGGAACCCGTACTTGGCCAGCGTAGGCCCGTCGAAGTCGAAGTCCGGGTTCTGGGCGAACAGGTAGAACGCGCCACCGGCGACGAGGCTGCCCCGGACGCGGTGCATCATCCGCTCGATCTCGGCGACGTCGCTCGCGTAATTGAAGGCCTGCACCGCCACGGCGATGTCGAAGGGCCGGTCGAAGTCGCGCAGGGTGGCCGTGTCCCCGACCTCGTAGTCGATCCCGAGGGGTTCGGACCGCTCCAGGGCGTCGGCCGCGTCGATCATCGCGCCGGAGATGTCGAAGCCGAAGACGCGGGACGCCCCGCGCCGCTTGAGCTCGCGGCTGTAGAAGCCGGTCCCGCAGGCGACGTCCAGTACGGACTTGCCGGTGACGTCACCGATCAGGGCGAGGAAGCCCGGTACCTCGGCGTAACGAATGACGGGCAGGGTCTTGAAGCCTTCGAACGCTTCACCAATGCCGTCGTACAACTGACCACTCATCGTGGCGTTCCCCTCGATTTGTGGCGTCGGCTCTCATGGCGAGCCGCGGCCCTCCCTTCGGAGTCTTCCCGCTGGGCGACAGGAGTCCGTACTGGCTGAAACTACGAACCTGGTCCAGTCGGGGCGGAGTTGGATCCAAAGGACATGAACGACCACCGGGAGTTCGCATCCCCGCGCGCTACCATGCGCATCGGCTGGTCAGCGGGCATGCGGGCGGGGAGACGACTGTGGCCGGAGCGGATGCGCGGGAACTGGCGGCCCGTTGGTGGAAATGGGCCGATGCGGCCCCGAGCGGGCGGAGCCCCGTGCGGGACGCCACCGGCGAGCACGCGCATCGGGGCCAGCCGTCGGACGTCTGGTTCCTCGCGGGCACCTACGGGGGCCGCGTGGTGCGGCGGTGCACGGTGCCGACCGATCGGCCCCTGTTCTTCCCGGTGTTGAACACGCGGCGGCTGGCGCTCGGCTTCTCCGCGCGGCCGTCGCGCATCGCGACCTCACGTGCCGAGGCCGAGCTGAACGGCATACCGCTGCCCGTCCGCGAGGCCGCCTCGAAGCGCTTCTGGTCCGTCGGGCCGCAGGTCGCCTGGGGCCTGTGGAGCACGATCGATCCCCTCCTCCCGGGCGACTACGTCCTGTCCGTCACGGCGAAGACGGAGACGGGCGACTTCCGGGTGGACACCACCTACCACCTCACGGCCGTCCCGTCCGACCCGCACCGACAGGACGCGCCCGGCGCCTGACGGGAGGCGAGCCGGTTCGGGCCCGGGCGCCCCGCGCCGGTCGCGAGCGGCGCGGCCGTGCGCGCGGCTGGACTGTTGATCTTGCTCCGCACCTCGTAGGCTCGGCCTCGAAGATCGCGGAGGGTGGGACAGGATGGTCGTCAACGAGCAGATCGATGCGTCGACGTGGGAGCCCGTGCAGGTGGCGGGATGAGCACGTCAGATGACGGCCGGGTGTACTGCGCCGACGAGGGTCACGTGGTCCGGCGGACCCCGGGCCGCGTGTACGTGGGGTTGGCGGGCGGCCCCCTGGACGGTCAGCTCCTCGATGTGAGCAGCCTGTCCCTGCGGGAGTGGGCGGAGGGAGTGCTCCTGATCACCGATCGCGGGCTGTACGGACCGGGCGGTCGTACCCTCTACAGCCCGTCCGAAGCGGACCCCGGCGGCCCGTTCCGCTGGGAGGGCGACACGCCGTGACCCACGCCGCTCACATGACGAGGACCCGTCCGGTGGGCCGTGCCGGGCGGGCCGCCGTCGAGAAACCATGAGCGGGTCGGTCAACCACCTCCGCCGGGTCGAGTACTACTGGTTCCAGGCGGCCTCCACGCAGACCGGCGCCGGATCCTCCTCCACCTCGCCGAGGAGACGGCCCGCCACAACGGCCACCTGGACATCCTGCGCGAGATGCTCGACGGCTCGACCGGCGACCAGACCCGGCGGAGACCGCGGGCCGAGCCCGCCTACGGTCACGCGCTCCGCCGGACAGGCCCTAGCGCGCGAGCGAGCGCAGCAGGCGTACGTACGGAGTCCAGCGGGCCGGGCGGGCCACCGTGCCCGTGCAGGCGAGTTCGGCGCGGTCCAGGCCGTCCTCCAGGCAGGCGTCGTGCATCCACCGGTAGGCCGCCGGCCAGGTCAGCCGAGCCGGTCCGCTGACCCGCATCGCAAGGGTGTGCCGCAGCACCGTGCGCCCGCCGTCGACGGGCAGCACCGCGAACTCGTGGAAGCCGTCGAATCCGCGCGGCCCGCTGAAAGCCAAGCGGATCCAGGTCCCGGGCACGTACGCGGTGACCGTGTAGCGGACCGGGCCGTGACCGCCGGTCGCACCGACCGCTAGTGGACGGTCGAACTCCATGGCGGGCCAGTTCGGGTGTGGCCAGAGCCGGTCCGCCGCGCCGCCGGACAGGCTGTCGACGAGCGCGCCGACGTCGCTCCCCCCGGCGGCCAGCAGGCGCTCGTGCACGTTGTAGACGCCCATGCGTCCTCCACCTCTCCGTCCATTATTAGAGATCAGTCTCTAATAATGTGGAGGGTACTCTCTGATTCATGGCGAGACCACCCCGCTTCGACACCGACCAGATCCTCGACGCCGCCGTCCGGCTGGCTGCCTCCGCCGGACCGACGGGCGTGACCATGTCCGCCGTCGCCCAGGCGATCGGCGCGCCGAGCGGATCCATCTACCACCGCTTCCCCGGCCGCGCGGCCCTGCTCGCGGAGGTGTGGCTGCGCAGCGTGGAGCGCTTCCAAGAGGGGTACTTCGTCGCGCTCGGCAGCGCCCCCGATCCCCACGGGGCCGCCCGCGCGGCGGCCCGGCACGTGGTCTCCTGGAGCCGCGCCCACCCGGGCGAAGCATCGTTGCTCCTCTACGGCGCCGCGGAGTTCGGCCGGGCCGACTGGTCCGAGGAGCACAGGGAACGCGCGGACCTGGGCAACCATCGCGTGTACGAATCCCTCCACCTGCTCGCCGAAGTCCTGGGCGCGGCAACACCCCAGGACCACGAACGCGTCACCCTGGCCCTGATCGACCTGCCGCTGTCCGTGGTGCGCCGTCACCTGCGCGCCGGCCAGCCGCTGCCCCCGCACGCGGAGGACCTGGCCGAGCAGTGCGCTTCGGCCCTGCTGACCGTCACACCCGGCGAGAGCGCGCCGCGATCGTCGATCGCGTAGCGGGCGGAAGCCGGTGGAAGCCCGTGAATGCCGGCGGAGGCCAGCGGTAGCCGGCGGAGGCCGGAAGAAGTCGGTGGAAGGCCCGTGGACCGCTCTGTTACGGTCCATGGGCCGGCCGCGGGACTCCGGTGCGACTTCCGGAACCTGCCTCTGAAGCAATGATTCGCAGCTCGTGCCCCCATTCCCCGGCCGGCGCCCAGACCTGCGCGGCGACCTACGGGAAATGAAGCGGATGGATTCGTACGGGGACCTCGTCGCTGCCGAAGACGTGCTGCTCTTCGTCAATGCGGCGATCACCTCCACCGGTCAGCGCGAGTTCCACAGCGACGCGGGCGAGCAACTGCTGTCCCTGGACTTCCTCCACGCGTACATCCTGGGCAACTACCGCGACCTGTACGCCGGTGTCCTCGCGCTCGACATCAACGACCACAACGTGGCCCTCATCGTCCGGCGGTTGCTGGAGACCGCCGCCGAGGCCACCGCGGACCAACGCCGCAGCGAGGGCCGGCTGATCGCGTGCCGGCTGGCGACGCTGCCGCCGCAGCGCGTGTACGGGTTGTTCGACGCCCTGCGCCGGGCCGGCGTGAACAACCGGCGCACCCGCGCGATCATGCGCGACTGGCTGTCCGCCCGCCCCGACCCGGCGTTCGACGCCGTGAAGTACCGCAGCGCCCTCAAGCGCGCCCTGCGCCACGCCCACCTGGCCCCCGCCACCGCGGAGTTGGGAACGTTCGTCTTCGCGCCGCTGACCCGCAAGCAGTACGCGACCCCCCTCCTGGAGACGTGGCGCCGCGCGCACTACGAGCAGGCCGCGCTGTACGAGCTGCCCTATACGACCGCCGAGGGCTTCGCCGCCAAACACCGCATCCCCCGGAACGTCTTCCTGGAGCGGATCGCCCCGCGGATGACCCGTCTGGAGACCCTGCGACTGCAGGAGTCCGCGCACAAGGCCGGGGCCGCGGCGGTGCGGGCGGACCTGTCCCGGATGCCGCTGACCCGGTTGGCCACCTACGCGCTGTCGTTGCCGGTCCAGGACCGCGTGCGGCGGCGTGCCGAGCTGACCCGCGCCCTGGAATCGGCCGCCGGCCGGGTGGCCGGGGTGCACCGGGGGAGTTGGGGCAAGGTCACCGCCGTCCTGGACGACAGCTTCTCCACCTCCGGCTCGGTCCACAAGCGCCGTCGGCCGCTGGCCGTGACCCTGGCCTGCCACTACCTCCTCGCGGCCCTCGCCGACGACTACCGCGGGTTGTGGACGTCCGGGCGCACCGATGCCCTGTTGACGTACCCGTACGGGCCGACCCCGTTGGGCCGTCGGCTCCTCGACGCGCTGGACACCGCCCCGTCCAGGCTGGTCATCGTCTCCGACGGATGGGACAACGCGCCTCCCGGCCTGGCCGCCGAGGTGCTGCGGATCTGGCGCACCCGGCTCGATCCCGAACGCCGCACCAGCATCGTGCACCTCAACCCGGTCTACGACGCGGCGGCCTTCGACGTGCGCCGGCTCTCGCCGACGGTGCCCACCACGGGCATCCGCGACGCCGAGGACCTTCCCGCACTGGTGGAACTCGCCCAATTCGCGGAAGGCCGGACCGGCCTGGCCGAGTTGATCACGTACATGGACACCCGTGCGGCCCTGCTGATGGGCGTCCCCGACGAGGAGCGGCCGCGATGACCACGCACGACCGGACCACGCACGACCGGACCTCCCCGGACCCGACCGCGCTGGACCTGGCCGGTCTGACCGCCCGCCCCGCACAGGTCTGGGGCGCGGTGCGTCTCGTACCCCTCGTCCGCGACGAGCCCGTGCACGACCTCCGCCTGCACGCCCGGCTCTACGGTGACGGGCCCGGTCTCGTCGAGGTCGGCCGCCGCGGTGCCTACGTCTCCTACGTCCCGCACGGATTCGTCGCCACATGGACGGGGGACGGCACGCCCGCGGCCGCCTACGGAACCCAGTTCGCCACCGGCGACGACGTGCCCCCGGCCGCCACGATGAGCCTGCGCTTCCACCGCCGGATGGCCCGCCGCCAGGCCAAGGACCGGTTGCGCTTCCTCCCCATGCACCTCGCGCTCGAAGGCTATCTGGCGCTGCACTTCGGCGGCCCCTCGATCGCCTGGGAGGAGTGGTCGCAGCGCGCGATCGGTCAAGGGCTCTCCCCGCGCGTCGAGGAAGCCTACGTGGGCGCCGAAGTGCGCGGACTCGGCGATGCGCTGCGCGTCTTCGAGATCCACCCCGGCCAGTGCGGTGTGCTGGTGTACGTCGCCGACGCGCTCGCGGCCGCGTTCGTGGTCCCGCATCCCGACGACTACCGTGCGCTCCACGCGACGCTCCTGCAGGACCTGTACGGCGAACTGATCCACCACTACGCCACGTTGATGCCACCGGTCCAGGACTTCCGGGCCCGCATCCCGGACGCCGGGATCCGCTCCCTGGCCCACCTGCGCACGGCGGTCGCCGAGCAGGAGCGCGACTGGGCACACTTCCACGACACGACCATGGCCGCCGGACTGCTCGACCACGCCTACGACTGGCAGACGGTCTACCGGATGGGCCGCTTCACCCTCTCCCGCTTCCTGCCGGAGTTCCGTCCCAAGCAGGAGAACCACATCGGTGAGGCCATCACCGACGACCGTGGCAGGATCTCCTACCTCAAGACGTTCCGCCTGTCGGAGAGCCAGGTCCGCCGCGGTCACCTGCTGAGCAAGCTCGCCGCGAACGACTGGCACATGGCGGACACCGCGGCCGAACTCGGCATCGACGAGGCACAGTTGGGCCTGCGCCTGGAATCGGCCGGCTTCGGCTTCCTGCTCCGCCAGGACGTGCTGGACGGCTACCGCAAGCAGGCCCGAACCCGAGCCCGAGCCGGAGCCCGAACCGGAACTCGCCCCCGGCCCTGAACGCCTACCGGAACCCGTACCCGAACCCGAACTACGTCAGCCACTTGCCGTCGACCATCAGATCCCGTCCGGCGATCTCGTCGACCTCGCGCCAGGCCTGGATCAGGTCCGGACGGATGCGGAAGTACGGGTAGTTGCGCTGGGCGCGGGGGTCGAAGCCGGTCTTGGTCGCGAACGCGTCGGCCACGTCGTCGGTGATCCCGTCGGCGACGACCGCGGATCCTTCGATCAGGACCACGTCGCGGGTCTGCCCGATCGTGAGCCGGACCTGGCCGCCGGCGCGGAGGTTGCGGGCCGTGGGGTTGCCGGCCGCCGTCGAGATCAGCAGCGTCTCGCCGTCCCAGAGGAACGACAGCGGCACTAGGTACGGGGTACCCGCCCCGTCGGCAGTGGCCACCCAGGCGTCGACGTCCTCGTCGAGTCGGCGCCGGGTGTCCTGTATGCGCTGCGCGAGAGGTCGGGGCGGGGTGGTCATGGCGTCGGTCTCCTCTTTCGGATGCGGGGGTCGGCGGTCACACGGCCGGGCCGATCGGCCGGCGCGAGGATGTACACGCCCTAGCCCCGCAGGGTGGCGATGGCCTTCTCGATGCGCCTCAGGCGCGTCTCGGGCTTCTTCGCGCTCTCGATCGCGCGCACGTGCTCGCGCTTGTGGCTGTACGCGAGGTCGTCGTAGGCGGCGCGGGCGACCGGGTCGTCGTCCAGGGCCCGGGCGAAGTCCGCGGGCTCGACGACCACGCGCGGCTCGGTGTCGAGCGCCAGCTCGACCTCGACCTCGTCGCCGATCGCCACACCCGCGGCTTGCCGGTTGGCCAGGCTGAGGCCGAGCAAGTGGCGGCCGCGCAGGATGGCGACCCGGCTCTTCCAGGAATGACCGTTGACGGTGATGGTCACCGGCGGCCGCGCGCCCCCGCCGAGCGCTGCCACCACCTCGGACGGCACTTCCAGCCCCCGCATGGGCTCGGGCGGCTCGACGTGGGACCGAAACTTCATGATCTTCTCCCGTTCACGCAACTCCGTCGGAAGGGTGTCGAGGAGAGGCCGCAGGGCCTGCTGGACCTCGGCGTGGCGGTGTGAGCCTAGAGGCTCCCTCGAACATGCTCAAGATCACGGTCCGAGCATGTTCGAGGCCGGCCGGCAGGCCGGGCGTTCGGGGGAGGCGACCCGACGTCGGAGCGCCCGAGCGTTTCGCTGCTCGGGCGTTCCGGTGCCCCGGCGGGCGGCGCTTCAGCCCTTGCGGGCCAACGGCTGCCCGGCGAAGCTCACCCCTGCCAGGCCGTGGGCCATGAGGTTGCGGATGTTGCTGTGATCGGAGTCGTTCGGCGTCGCCAGCACGCCGCGGTAGTGCTCACCGAAGGCGAGCAGCGCCTCTTCGTCGCTCAGCCCTTCCAACAGGGCCAGTCCCAGGGTCTTGCAGGACCCTTCGTTCTCACCCGCGGCATTCGTCAGCTCACCGTTGCGGAACGCCTGCGGCTGGTACGCGTAGTGCGCGGCGACGAAGGACAAGGTGTCGGCGAACTCGTGCTCACCCGACGCAAGGCTTGCCCGCAGCGAGTTCAATTCAGTCATGGTGGTTCCCCTGGGTTGTACGGACGATCCGATCGCCGCCCGTGACCGGACGACGGTACCCACCTTAAGGACAGCCGCCGGGCACCGCGCCGCACGTCCGAAAGGGCGATGACCGGGTCGGACAGGGCGTTGTCAGTGGGTGGCAGCATGATGATCTCCATGACCGAAAACAGCACCCCGCTCTCTCCTGCCGCCTACGCACAGGCCGTGACCACCGCCGTGGCGGCGTCGGCCGCCTACTACGGCGACGGGACCACACCGCTCGGTGACGACGAGTACGACGGGCTGCTGCGCGCCATCGCGGCCTACGAGGACGCCCACCCGGACGAGGGCCTCGCCGAGTCGCCGACCGGGAAGGTCGCGGGCGGGGCCGTGCAGGGCGACGTGCCGCACTCGGTGCCGATGCTCTCCCTGGACAACGTCTTCGACGCCGACGAGCTCGCAGAGTGGGCCGCCGGGCTGGAACGGCGCCTCGGGCACCCGGTGGCCGGCTGGTGCGTGGAGCCGAAGCTCGACGGCCTCGCGGTGGCCGTCCGGTACCGGGGCGGGCGGCTCGTCCAGGTCCTCACCCGCGGCGATGGCCTGGCCGGCGAGGACATCACCCACGCCGCCGACGCCGTCGTCGGGCTGCCGCCGGTACTCACCGAGCCGATCGACGTGGAGCTGCGCGGCGAGGTGCTGCTGACGACCGCACAGTTCGAGGAGGCCAACCGGATCCGGCTCGCCCACGAGGCCACGCCCTTCGCGCACCCGCGCAGCGGGGCGGCCGGCACGCTGCGGGCCAAGGACCGGCCCTACCGGATCGAGTTGACCTTCTTCGGCTACAGCGCGATCGGCCTGGACGGCCTCGGTCACGTCGCCCTGCTGGAGAGGCTGGCCGCGCTCGGTGCGAACACGGCCGCCAGCACGGCCGCCGCCCCGCTGCGGTGCGAGACCGTGGAGCAGGTGCAGGAACGTATCGACGTGATCGCCGGGCTGCGCGGTGACCTGCCCTTCGGGATCGACGGCGTCGTCGTCAAGGCCGACACGGCCGAGGACCAGCGGCAGGCCGGCAACGGCTCGCGCGCCCCGAGATGGGCGGTGGCCCGGAAACTGGCGGCCGAACACAAGGTGACGCGCCTGCTGGCAGTGGAGTGGAACGTCGGTCGGACCGGGATCATCGCCCCGCGCGGCGTCCTGGAGCCCGTGGTCATCGACGGGGTGACGGTCACCTACGCCACGCTCCACAATCCGTCCGACATCACCCGCCGCGGGCTCATGATCGGCGACCAGGTGTTCGTGTACCGGGCCGGCGACGTGATCCCCCGGGTCGAAGCACCACTGGTCGACCAGCGCACCGGCGCCGAGAGCCCGATCCTCTTCCCCGAGGAGTGCCCCCGCTGCGGCGACGCGATCGACACCTCCGAGCAGCGGTGGCGGTGCGTGCGAGGCCGCAGCTGCCAGGCCGTGGCCTCGGTGATCTACGCGGCCGGCCGGGACCAGCTCGACATCGAAGGCCTCGGCGGCACCCGCGCGATCCAGCTGGTGGAGGCCGCTCTGGTCAAGGACGTCGCCGACCTGTTCACGCTGACCCGCGAGCAGCTCCTCGATCTGGAGCGGATGGGCGAGACCAGCGCCGCCAACCTCCTGGCCGCGATCGAGACCGCCCGCGGGGCCGCGCTGAGCCGCGTGTTCTGCGCCCTCGGTGTCCGCGGCACCGGACGTACGATGTCCCGCCGGATCGCCGCGTACTTCGGCTCGATGGCCGCGATCCGCGCCGCCGACGCGGACACGCTGGCCGGCGTCCCCGGCATCGGCGCCGAGAAGGCCCGCGTCATCGAGGCCGAACTCGTCGAACTGGCCCCGCTCCTCGACAGACTCCGGGCCCAACGGGTCGGCACCCAGGTCACCGAGCCGCAGCGGCCCGCGACGTCGGCCGCGACCGAGGCGGGCGAGGCGACCCGCGCGAGCGACGGCGAGGACGCGCAGGACCCGGCGGGCGGCCCACTGGCCGGACAGGCCGTCGTGGTGACCGGCTCCATGACCGGCCCCCTCGCGGTCCTGTCCCGGAACGAGATGAACGAGCTGATCGAACGGGCCGGCGGAAAGGCCTCGTCGTCGGTGTCCAAGCGCACCACCCTCCTGGTGGCGGGCGAGAAGGCCGGCTCCAAGCGCGCCAAGGCCGAAGAGCTGGGCATCCGCATCCTCGACCCCGAGGAATTCGCCACCCTCGTGGCCGCCCTCCTCCCTACCGCCTAGGCGGGCCGTACCCGGCCGGCGGTGACGGGGAGGGGCGGTGGTCGAGCATGGCCTGGGACCGTCTCCAGGTCGGCTCACCCACCCGCTCCGCCGCGCTAGTAGGATCAGGTGATATGCGCAACTTGATGCATCAGTGTCCCAATTCACGTCACAGTGCCGGGCAGGGTCACGGCCAGGCGGAGCGGTCACGCAGCCTGTCCCCGCTCGCGGCCCCATGTGACTCCGTGGCAGGTGAGGCCGGGGTGCAGGTTCCACAGGCCCTCCGGACAGCCCTGGACGCGTGGGCGGCCGGAGCGGAGAACCCGGCGGAGAAGGGCAACGGCCCGGCGGCGTCGAGAGACCGCTTCGGTACCGGAGGGCGAGGCCTGCCCGGGCTGCTGTGGAACAAAGGCGCAAAGCGCCGGGAAGGAGAACTGAGCACCAAGTACGGCATTGAGATCGGTCCCGGACCCGCCGGCGGTACGCACTTCAGTCACTCCGAGATCAACAAGATCGACAAAGTGCTCGGCACGCTTCCGCGCCGTGACCTCGCCGACAACAAGTCGCTGCGGGGACTCGTGCGAGGGGGCGGACAAGGCGGCCTGGTGAGCCTGTTCGATCCTGATACCAGCCGTGTGCACATCCAGCACCCCGTGGGGCTTCCGGCCTGGCTCTACACCCGCCTCCAGAGAGGCTCGGGGTGGCAGCGTCGGCTGATGGACTTGGGCGCCGCAGCGGGCTATGACGGTCTGAGTATCGGTCAGCGCTGTTCCGTACTGGGTCGGTCACGTGACCGTCGGCAGGTGATGGGGAAAGTCCTGTCGCACGGCAGCCTGTTGAGCTGGACACTGCGCCACGAGATAGGTCACAGCGTCGACCAGCAGCACCAATGGCTGCTCACCGATTCCGCCAAGCCCGAGTTCGGCGGCTGGCAGGCGCACCTTGGCTCCTACGGGTGCCGTGCGGTCGCACGTGCCTTCCTTGCTCCCTACGGGATCACCGAAGAGGGCGCGATTCACTGGCTGGCGCACCGGATCGCTCCCGACAGCGAGGGCGTGGTGCGAGTGAATGCCGCGCTGGCCTCGGATCTCACCCGGGACCTTCCCGAAGCAGGGCGGACCCTGGGGCAATCGGGCCTGCGACAACTGGTCCGGGACCTCGGGCTGGCCACGGAACAGCCGTGGATGCTTCCGAAGGGCGGAACCGACCGTCTCACGCGCGACGGACGCGTGTACCAAGTCGATCAGTACGGCTCATGGTGCAGCTACCTGGCCTCCGCCCGCCATCACGGCGTGTCCCCGTACCAGTTCTCTTCCGCAGACGAATTCTTCGCTGAGTCCTACGCGGCCTTTCACGACCCCGTCGCCGGCACTACCCTCCGCCGGCGACTGCACCCGGACGCAGCCACCTGGTTCAAGGACAGGACCCAGCAGCCGCGTCCTGAAGAAGCCTCTTGCTGAGGTTTTCGGATTGCCGTCCGGTGGCGACGATTCACGTTCCCTGCGGTGTGCCCGTGTGCTTCCACCTCGGCGGGAGGAGCGCGGCGCCGAGCACCCGGCCGGCGCTCTCGGGGAGGGGCGCGCCGATCAGCTGCCGCAGGTACGGCCGGCCACGGCCTCGGTCGGTGCCTGGGCGCGGGCCCGGCTCTGGGCCTGGGCCTGGGTCTGGGCCTGGGTCGGGGAGTCGTCCGGCTGTTCCGTCGAGGTGTCGCAGCACTTCCGCGAGGCGCTGTCGGCGCTCTTGCCCAGCGTGCTCGCGTCGGCCTTGACGACGTAGACCTCCCAGGGCTCCTTGCCGGGGCCGGTCACCCAGACCTTGTCCTGGAGCGCGTAACAGCAGGAGGTGTCGTTCTCCTCGAAGGTGGCCAGCCCGGCCTCCTCCAGGCGGGTCGTGGCGGCGGTGACGTCCTCGGTGGTGGCGACCTCGACGCCGAGGTGGTCCAGGCGGGTGGGTTCGTCCGCCGCGCCCTCGATCAGGACGAGCTTGAGCGGCGGTTCGGCGATGGCGAAGTTGGCGTAGCCCGGCCGGCGCTTGGCCGGTTCGGCGTTGAAGAGCTTGGAGTAGAAGGCGATCGAGCCTTCCAGGTCGGCGACGCGCAGGGCGAGCTGGACACGGGACATGGCGGTCTCCCCTTCGGGGAATCACTGTTTCGACATCTGTCGATATAGAAGACGTTGCCACCGGATTAGATGGCTGTCAATATAGAGGCATGTCTAAACAAGCTGGTCTGCCGGTACTCGGGCAGGACGACGCGGTGTGCTGCACGCCCATGGTCCGCGAGCCGCTGGGCGAGGAGGCCGCGGCCGATCTGTCGCGGATGTTCAAGGCGCTGTCGGACCCGATCCGACTCCGCCTGCTGTCGCTGATCGCCTCGTACGAGGGCGGCGAGGCCTGCGTGTGCGACCTGACCGGCCCGTTCGACGTCTCCCAGCCGACGATCTCCCACCACCTGAAGGTGTTGCGCGAGGCCGGGCTCGTCGGCTCCGAGCGCCGCGGAACGTGGGTGTACTACTGGGTGGTCCCCCGGGCCCTGGCCCAGCTGTCGGCCCTGCTCCAGATCCCCACCGCGCCCGCGAAGGCCGGTAGGTGAGCACCACGGCGCCGCTGGCCCGCAGGGTGGTGGTCGAGGCCGCCGGTAGCGCGGCGCTCGTCGCGGTGGTCGTGGGCTCAGGCATCCAGGCCACACAGCTGACCCGGGACGTCGGGGTGCAGTTGCTGGCCAACTCCCTGGCGACCGTCTTCGGCCTCGGCGTGCTGATCGCCTTCCTCGGGCCCGTCTCCGGGGCGCACTTCAACCCGGTCGTCACGCTCGCCGCCTGGTTCACCGGCCGCCACCGCCGCGACGGACTCAGGCTGCGCGAGGCCGCCGCCTACGGCGGCGCGCTGCTCGCCGACGCGATGTTCACCGAGCCGGTCCTGGCCCTCGCCTCCCGCGACCGGTGGGCGGAGCACCTGTGGCTGGGCGAGGTGGTGGCCACCGCCGGGCTGGTCTGGCTCGTCCTCGGGCTGGCCCGCACCGGGCGCGCGCAACTGGCACCGGCTCTCGTCGCCTCCTACATCGGGGCGGCGTACTGGTTCACCTCCTCCACCTCCTTCGCGAATCCCGCCGTCACCATCGGCCGGGCGTTCACCGACACCTTCGCCGGCATCGCCCCCGCCTCCCTCGCCCCGTTCATCGCCGCCCAACTGCTCGGCGGCGTCCTCGGCCTGGGCCTCGTCGCCGCCTGCTTCGGCCGCACGGGCCCCACGTCGACGAGCAACGCCCTACCCGCCGCCCGCCCCGCTGAAGAAGGCGCACTCACCCCATGAGCACCCCCGCGGTCCCATCCGTCCCGTCCCTCTCGTCCCTCCCGTCCCTCCCCTCCGTCCCCTCCGTACTGTTCGTCTGCGTCCACAACGCCGGTCGTTCCCAGATGGCCGCCGCCTTCCTCACCCACCTCGCCGGGGACCGGGTCCAGGTCCGTTCCGCCGGCTCCGCTCCCGCCGACACCGTGAACCCGGCCGTCGTCGAGGCCATGGCCGAAGCGGGCATCGACATCTCCGCCGAGACCCCGAAGGTCCTGACGGCGGAGACGGTGCGGTCCTCCGATGTGGTCATCACGATGGGCTGTGGAGACGCCTGCCCGTACTTCCCCGGCAAGCGCTACCTGGACTGGACCCTGACCGACCCGGCCGGACAGGGCGTGGCGGCCGTGCGACCGATCCGGGACGCGATCGAGCAGCGCGTCCACGCCCTGCTCGCCGAACTCGACGTCCCGCCCTCGACGTCCCGCCCTGAGCGTGTCCGTGCCGGTGCGGATGATCGCTAAGCTCACGTCATGCCCAACGATCCTGGTTTCACGTGCTCCTGCTGCGGCGCCCACCACGCCGAGCTCCCCATGAGCTATTCGACGATCGCCCCCGATGTCTGGGACGTCGGCTTCGAGGGGGATCCGGACAGCATGCTGTCCTCCGACCAGTGCGTGATCAAGGGGCAGCACTTCTTCATCAGGGGCATGATCGAGATACCTGTGATCGGCAGCCAGGACGTCTTCTCCTGGGGCGTCTGGGTCTCGCTGAGCAGGGACAACTTCGCCCGGGCCCAGGAGATGTGGAACACGCGGGGCCGCGAGACCGAGAAGCCGTACTTCGGCTGGCTCAGCACCGAGCTCCCGATGTACTCCGAGGGCACCACCGACCTGAAGACCAACGCCCACACCCGACCCCTCGGCAATCGGCCCTACATCCAACTGGAGCCCACCGACCACCCGCTCGCCGTCGAACAGCGCACCGGGATCACGCTGGACCGCGTGCGTGAGATCGCCGCGGCGGTGCTGCATCCGGCCTGACCGGTAGCCGACACCCCGTCGCAGCTACGACGGCACCCGGACCCCCAGGACTCCGGTCAGTTCCGAGCGGCGGCGGACGGCGAGTTTGCGGTACACGCGGGTCAGGTGTTGTTCCACCGTGCTCACCGTGATGTACAGCTGGCTGCCGATCTGTCGGTTCGACCTGCCCGCTGCGGCCAGGGAGGCCACCTGGCGTTCGGCCTCCGTCAGGCCGACGGCCGCCGGGTCCGTCGTTGCGGGAGCGGCCCCCGTCGTGGGTGCGCCTCCCGGGGCGATGGCGGGCGGTCCGGCCGGGCTGGGGGCCGGGGGAGTGTCCAGCGGGGGTGCGAGGTCCTGGATCCGGTGGGGGGCACCGGATTCGGCGGCCAGGTGCTGTGCCTCGTTCCAGCGGGCCCGCGCCGTGTGCGTGACGCCGTCCGCCAGGTCCACGTGGCTGAGTTGGGCGAGCACCCGGGCGAGCGAGAGCCGGTTGCCGGTCGCGCGCAGGGTCCGCTCCGCCTCCTCCAGCCGGGCCCGGCGCCGCCCGGGATCGTCGACCGCGGCCAGCACCTCCAACGCGCGACCGCGGGCGTCGGTCGGCCGGTCGCCCTGCACGATCTCCGCGACGGCCAGCCGGCGGGCCTGCTCGGGGTCGTCGAGGGCCAGGTACGCCTGGGCGGCGTAGGCACGCCAGCCCAGCGGGCCGAAGGGGTTTCCCTGCCGGGCCCCCTCCGCCGGGGCGCAGGCCGTGAAGTCGTCCAGCGCCGCGCGCGGGCGGCCCGATTCCAGCAGGTAGCAACCCCGGGCCAACCGGTACATCGGGCCGAAGGACGAGTCCCACATCTCGTCGGGGACCGGACGCTCCAGGTAGCGCATCGCCTGGTTCGGATCCCCCATGAGGGTGTGCGCGGCGATCAGGACCGACAGCGGCATCCCGACGGCGACGCCCCAACTGCGGTCGGGCAGCAGCTCCAGCGCCTGCGCGGCGCTCCGCGCAGCCGTGCGCAGGTCTCCGAGGTGCCACCGCAGGTGCGCGCGCAGACCGCTCAGGAGGGCCTTGCGGGCCGGGAGTTCGTCCGGGGTGAGCCCGCTCCACTGGTCCTCGCAGAGCTGGTCGGCCAGCGTCATCTCGCCCTTGCGGGTGAGCTCCAGCAGGGCCGCGAGGTCCAGCTCCCGCAGCCAACGGGGGTTGATGGCCGCCGGTACGGACCGCTGCTCGGCAGCGTCGTGGCCGTCGCCCCCGGACGGTGCGGCCCCGAAGGGTGTGGCCCCGGATGGTGTGGTCCCGGACGATGTGCCCCCGGGTGGGCGCAGCAGGCTGCGGCCGCCGTGGGCGGGCTCGGCGCAGGACGCGGGCACCGCCACCGGCGCGTGCCGACCGGAGGCTCCGGCCGCACCCGCGTCGAAGAAGTAGGCGTGCACCACCGGATCGCCGAGCAGCTCCGGCCACAGGCACCCGATCAGCGCGCGGAACTCCCGCACCTCCTCCTGAACATGGGCCGGTTCGCAGGTCTCGACCAGGCGGGCCATCACCTCCCGCGCGCGGTCGCGACTGCCGAACCAGAGGAACCAGAGGACCAGGAGCCGCAGCGCGCCGCAGTCCGCGTGCCCGGCGCGCGCCGCGGCCAACAGCCGGTTCACGTCGGGCTCCGCCGCCAGCGGATTGACGTAGCACTGCGTGCCGATCAATGAGGCGATGACCCTGCTGCGCTGCGTGTGGTCGAGCTCGGCCCGGTCGGCCAGGCGCAGACAGGCGAGCGCCCGGTCCGCCCGACCGGCCATGAGGAGTTGCTGCCAGGCGAGCCGCAACACCCGTACCTGGGACGGGTCGGGCCGCTCGTCCGCGGCGACGAGGTGGTGGGCGACGGAGGGCGCCGGGGCGCCCTCGCCGAACAGCAGCGCGGCTGCCCGCCCGTGCAGGCCCGGCAGTTCGGCGGTGAGCATGCTCAAGGCGGCGCCGGGGACGGCGGGGTGGCGGAAGCCGTCGCTTCCCAGCAGGCCCGCGCGTTCGAGTTCCGCGAGGTGTTGCTCGATCTCCCCGGGGTGCCGCTCCAGCAGGCGTGCGGCCCGTAAGGGATCGGCGTCGTCACCCAGCACGGCGAGGGCCTGTACGGTCTCCGCGAGCCGGGGGTGGCGGACCAGCGCGGCGGCGTAGGCGGTGCGGAAGGCGGCCCCGACGTGGATCGGTGACGGCGGGCCGGCGGCTGTGTCCGGGTGCAGGTCGCGGACCAGCGCGGTGGCCAGTGCGGGGTTTCCGCCGCTGATCCGGTGGACCGCCCCGGCCAGCTCGCGGGACGCGTCGGCGCCGGCCTCGTGCTCCAGCAGCCGTTCGACCTCCTCCTCGCGCAAGGCGGTGGCCTCGATCAGCCGGGCGTCGCCGAGCCCGATGAATTCGAGGTGGTCGCGGATGTCGTCGCGGGAGGTGCGCGGATAGGCCATCACCAAGGTGATGCCGTGGGCCCGGGCCCGGCGGGCCAGGTGGAGCAGACAGGACTGCGAGGCCGGGTCCACGTGGTGGGCGTCGTCGACGAGGACGAAGCCGCCGGCGGGCCCGGCGGCCGCGACCAGCGCGCAGATCAGCTCCTGCACGATGTGCGCGGGTAAGGCTCCGGGCTGGCCGGTGGTCGACGAGCCGGTCGACGCGCCGGGTGCGTCGGCGAGCGCCGCACCCTCGACGAGTCGGTGCACGGCCGCACGGACGGCACCGGGAATTCCGGATCCGTGCACGAATTGTTCGAGGAAGGAAAAGGGGACCGCGCGCTCATCGCGAAAGCCGGTGGCATGCAGGCATACCGATCCGGATGCGACGGCGCGTGCTTTCACCTCGTCCAGCAGGAACGTTTTGCCTGTTCCCGGGCCCCCTTCCAGGAGGATGACGCCACCGCGCTGTCCGGCCCGTTCGACGATCTCATCGGCATAGGACAAAATCCCGCAGCTTTCCATTCGCATCCCACCATCCCGTTCTCATGCGAGGAACAGCACGGAACGGAACGGACCCGACCGGCAGGGCAGGCGGCCTCCGGCCCAGCGGTGATCGAGTCTACGTCGGGACCGGTGGGGCGTCGGGGAGCAGGGATCGATATTCCGCCATTGTCCTGACAAACGAACGGAATCGGACGCGCGGGCTCAAGCGCTCCCCCGTTCAGGGACTCTTCTGCGTGCGCCCATCATTGGCCGGAACAGCACGGTCCACTCGCTGCGGAAGACCGGTCCTGGCCGATGCGTAGATCGCCGTCACCACGGCCACCGCCCGGCGGCCACCCGCCCCGTCCACGAGCGGCGGCCGCCCCTCGCGCACGGCGTCGCAGAAGTCCAGGAGCTGGTCCCGGTGCGGCTGGTACAGCAGGCCCGAGGCGTCCCGGGCGCCATCGCCCGCCAACTCCGCCGCGTAGGCCGCGGACTGGTCGGCGGCGCCGAACGCCCCGTAGGCGGGCGCGTCCTCGCCCTCCGCGGCGAGGTGCAGGTAGGCGAGCTTGTCGTCGTCGATGACCACGGAGCCCCGGTCGCCGTTCACCGCGGTCCGGGCGGTGCGCCCCGGGTAGGCCGCCGTGGAGGCGAGCAGGGTGCCCAGCGCGCCGTTCGCGAAGCGCAGGCTCGCCGTCGCCACGTCCTCCACCTCGATGCCGGGATGGGCCAGTCGTGCGGTGTGCGCCGCCACCTCCACCACCGGCCCGGCCAACCACTGCACCAGGTCCACCGCGTGGATCGCCTGGTTCATCAGCGCTCCGCCACCGTCCAGGGCCCGCGTGCCGCGCCAGGTGCCGGAGGCGTAGTACGAGGGCCCGCGCCACCAGGACAGCTCGGTCATGACCGAGGTCACCCGGCCCAGCCGACCCGATTCGATCGCCGAACGGGCCAGCCGGGCGGCGGGGTCGAAGCGGTGCTGGGACACCACGCCGAGCGTCCGCCCCGTCTCCCGGGCCACCGCGATCAGCCGGTCGGCGGCCTGTGGCGTCACGTCGACCGGCTTCTCCACCAGTACGTGCTTGCCCGCGCGCAGGGCCGCCTCGGCCAGCTCCGCATGGGTGCCGCTCGGAGTGCACACGAGTACGGCGTCCACGTCCCGCCGGGCGAGCAGTCCGGCCACGTCGGTCGCCGCGCAGCCCACCTCGGCCGCGAGCGCCGCGGCCCGCACCGGGTCCCGGCCGACGACCGCCGCCAGCCGTGCCCGGCCGGCCAGTTCCGCGTCCTCGCGCGTCAGCAACCGGGCCAGGAAGCCGCCGATCGACCCGCAGCCGATCACTCCGAACGTGAGCACGGGATCTCTCCTCCAGTCGGGGCCGTGGGGTCGGCCCGGGTGGTGTGGGTGGTGCGAATGTTGCGGGTGGTGCGGGTGGTGCGCGTAGCGCCGGGGGACGGCGCTTCCGGTCGTCGCGCTCGGCCGGGCCCCTGCTCGTACGGGCAGTGCCAGGTGCGGGGGCCCGGCCGCCGCTCAGGTGCGGACGGAGGGCGGTCGGAGACCGGGGTGCGCGCCCCGGGAGGTCCCGACGGGTCGCTCGGGGTGGGCCGCCTCGGCCAACAGGCCGATGCGCGCCGCGCCCCGCAGGTCGAGGCCGGGCGGGCCGGCGGGGGACAGCAGCGTCGCCACCGCCCACCGCAGGGCGTTGTCCAGCGGGGAGTCGTGGATCAGCCACTCGCGCCGTAGCCCCGGCCCCTCCGCGGTGAGCCGGTGGGTGTTGCGCGGCAGCCGGGTGCCGCGCGGCAGGGTCACCGGGTCCAGGTCCAGGCCGAAGCGCACCGGCCCGGCCAGCACGTCGACGTGTCGCTGCCTGCTCTCGTCGGCCGCGAGGGGCAGGTCGAACCAAGTGGGCACCTCGACCTGCCCGGAGGGGTCGGGGCCGACGATGGTGGAGTACAACTCGATGTCCACGCCGTCGGCCACGGCCCGCTCGTGCGCGGCGGTACTGGTCAACTCGGGGTCGATCGCCACCTGGAGGGCGCACGCCTGCGGGTCGGTGCCCATGTAGCGGTCGTACGTCTCCGGCGGCAGCGCGCCGCGGACCAGGGCCAGCATGTGCAACCACTCGTAGCCGAAGACGCCGTAGTCGTGGTCGACGAACCGGCCCGCGGCGATGTCGGCCCGCCGGTCCTTGCCGAAGCCGACGCGGACCGCGCGCAGCGCGTGCCCGGGCGTCAGCTCTTGCCGCATGCTCCGCAGCAGGGCCATGGCCCGGGAGTGCCGGTACTGGTCCATGACCACCAGCCGGGCCTCGGGGTGGGCGTCCAACAGGGAGGTCAGCTCGGGGATCTCCCACGCGCGGCACAGCGGCTTCTCGACCAGCAGTCGGGCCGCCGGGTCCACGGCGAGCACCTGCGCGACCGTCGCCACGTGGGTGGCGGTGGGCGAGCACACGGACCAGACGTCGACGGGGCGACGGGCGGCCCCCTCGACCGAGTCGAAGACGGGAACCGCGGGCGGGACGGCACCCGGTGCGGGATCGGCCACGCTCACGTCGAACCCGAGCTCACCCAGCAGCCGTTGGTGCAACCGGCCGGCGGCCCCGTACCCGACCACGCAGACGCGGGTACCGGACGTGCGGGCCTTCACCGGACCACCGGGACCACCGGGACCGGCGAGGCCGGTGCGACCGGTGCGACCGGTACGGAGGGAGCCGCCGGAGCCGCCGGAGCCACCGCGGCGCCGCGGTGGCGGGTGCCGGAGGCCAGGTACTCCTCGTAGTAGGCGCCGAACAGCCCGGCCTCGTCGATCTCCCGGTCCACGGGCTCCAGGTGGATGCCGGGGGCGAGCCCGCCCGCCTCGCGGCACAGCAGCTTCGCCGCGATCAGGGTGCCGGCGCGGTAGGCGTCGTAACCGCGGTTCGCGATGCCCTCGTACTCGAAGAGGTTGAGCGAGCGGCCGTCCCCCAGCAGGGTGGCCGTGGTGCCGCCGGGCAGGGTGTGGCGGACGCCGACCTGGGGGACCGGCGTGGAGCGCAGCCCCTCGAAACCCTCGCTGAGCAGGCTGAAGTCCTTCGTGGCGAACCCCGCGAGGTACACCCCGTCGGGCAGCAGCGGCAGATCGTCGTGGGTGAGGGCGAGTTCACCGCTGTTGCCGATGATCAGGAAGGGCGCGTGGGCGCCGAGCGCCTCGCCCATGCTGCGGTACGTCTCGTACCCGTGCTCCGCGGCCGTGATCAGCGCCAGGACGTCCGTGTCCACCACGGCCACCCGGCAGCCCAGCGCGCGCAGCGCGTGCGCCACGCGACCCCCGAGCGTGCCGTAGCCCAGCAGCAGCACGTGCCGGCCGATGAACTTCTCGCCCGGCAGGATCGCACGCAGTCGGCGTACGCACGAGTCGGCTATCTCGTTGTAGCCGAGCATGCTCTTCAGCCGCGAACGCGCCATGTTGAGCACCGGGATGGTCAGTTCGCCGGGCGCCCCCGCGATCCGCTTCAACCCGCTCACGGTCAGTTCCACGGCGCCGTCGATGCCGTCCTCCAGGACGCCCTCGGCCCCGTAACCCTGCGCGAGCAGACCGCCGTCGTCGATCACCAGCACCTTGCGGCCCGCCGCGTGCGCGCTGCGCACGAAGTCGTCCACCTGCTCGTTGACCGCGAGGGCGTACGCGCGCGCCGAGGTGTCGGCCGAGCCGTTGATGACCGAGTTGTCCAGGGTGTCGCTCCGGTAGCCGCGGTGCAGGAACCAGGCGTGCACGCGGTCGCGGTGCAGGGTCCGGTCGCCCTTGGAGAGCGCGAAGATCCACTGCGGGTCGATCCCGGCCCGCTCCATGCCCAGGAGGAAGCCGACGCTGTTCTCCACGTAATGGTCGCGGAAGATCAACGCCCAGTCGTGGAAGGCAGGTTCCCCGGTGGAGTAGCGGGCCACCAGCGGCATGCCGGCCACGATGGTCTCGACCTCCGCGGGCGTGTAGCAGTGGCCGCGCAGGGTCAGCGCCCCGACGATGCGGTCGAAGACGGCCCCGGCCCGCTCGGAGAGCGGTCCGTCGGCCGACAGCAGCACCTGGGTGCGGGCGGCCGGGGGAGCGACGGCGTCGAGGGTGTCCGGGGCGGCGTCGGCGAGGGGTCGACTGCGCAGCCGTACGGAGGTGCCGTCCAGGTCGAACAGCAGCCCCCCGGCGGCCGATCGCCCGGGAGCGGGCGCCCCGGGCTCCGGCTCCCCGAGTGGGACGCCCTCACCGCGCAACACCGAGCGTACGGTCGCGTCGACGTCGTGGGGCGTCATGCGACCGTCGAGGACCTCGTACCGTCCGGTGCCCGGGCACGGGACGGCGACGTCCTCCAGCGCGACACCCCTGGACTCTCCTTCGGTCAACGTCATCGTTCCAACCTCTTCTCGTCGTGGAGCTGGCCGGCGGTCCGGGGCGTCCGGCACACCGGCGGGGAGCGGCCGGCGCTGCCTCCCGGGGCGGGGAGTCGGGAGCGGGGGGCGCGGGATACGCGGCGCGGTGACGGCCCGTGGGGCGGGTCCGGGGGCCGCGTGGGCCTTCCCGGGTCGCTTCGCAGGGGGCCCGTCCGGCACATCGGGAGCCTATGGAGGTCTCCGGCCGACGCCCCAGCCCCTACGCCCCCTACGACCCCCTACCGACGACCGGGGCCGGGGCGCGGGGTGCCGTACGGATCCGGGGCCGTGGCCGGTGCGGGTCCGGCGCGGGTCCGGGGCGGTGGCCGGCACGGGAGCCGGCACGGTGGCCGGGGCGGTGGCCGGGCGAGGGGCCGGGCGCACCGCGGCCCGGTGCGTCCCCGGACGCACCGGGCCACCCGCCGTCCAGGTGCGCGATAGGGGGTCGTAGGGGTCGTAGGGGCTGTGGCAGCGGCGGGCGGTCTTCGTAAGGTCGCCGTGCCGGGGCGGCCCGGGTGCGCTCGGCCTCCCGCATCCCGGTCCGGCACGGTTCCCCGACCGTAGGCCCCGTGCCTCCGCACCCATTGGGGGTCCTCGTGCCGCCCCATGCCCCCCACGCGCCCATGAAACTGCCCGGGAGCCCCTCGTGACCCATGTTCTCTTCGCCATCCCCGACGACGAATTCGACCGCGAATTCCTTCAGTTGCCGCTCGACGTGGCCAACGCCTGCGCGGTGCTGCGCGCCGAGGGCGTGCGCGTGTCCGTCTGGGACAACCGCCTCACCGATTCCCCGCCGGACACCGACGGCGCCCCCGACGTCGTGGTCGTGATCACCGCCATCGCCGACCGCGCGCAGTGCTACCCGCTCGTGCTGGACCCGGTCAAGGAGATGGCGGAGCAGGCGCGTCGGCAGTGGCCGCGGGCGACCCTGCTCGCCTGCGGACCGCACGCCACCCAACTCCCGGACGCCACCCGCCGCGAACTGGGCGTCGACTTCGTCGCCCGCGGCGAGACCGACTCCGCCGGCATCCAGGCGGTGCGCGACCTGATCGCGGGTCGGCCCTCCCTGCCCGTGATGCCACTGGTGGACAGCTATCCGCAGCTCGCCCCCGAGCAGTGGCCGCTGCCGGCGTACGACCTGTTCGACATGAGCTCCTACACCGCCGAGGTGTTCACGGACGGCCAGGTGCGCCGCGGTTCGTGCGGCATCGTGCTCGGGGTGCGCGGCTGCACCTACGGCTGCACCTTCTGCCACCTGCCGTTCGGCACCCGCATGCGCCCGCAGCCCGTGGAGCGCACCCTCGCGGAGATCGCCGCGATGCGCGAACGCGACGTGGACTTCATCTTCTTCCTCGACTACGTCTTCGGGCTCCACCCCACCTACTACCGGGACCTGTGCCGCGGCCTGACCGGGCAGGACATCGGCTGGACGGGCCAGAGCCGGGCCGAGGTCGTGCTGCGCACGGACGTGGAGGAGTGGGCGCGGGCCGGCTGCAAGGGCATGTGGCTCGGCGCCGAGTCCCCGGGCATCGCCGACACACCGGTCGGCAAGCGGATCAAGCCCGGGGTGACCAACGCGGCGGTGCGCAGGCTCCAGGACGCGGGGGTGACGCCGTTCGCGTTCGTCCTCATCGGCCTGCCCGACGATCCCGCCTGCGAGAACGGCGACCTGCTGCAATGGGCGACGGACCTGCCCGGCTACTTCGGCCTCAACCAGCTCTTCCTGCGTCCCGGCACCAAGCTGTACGACCAGTTGGCGCCCCGCTACAACGACGGCAGGATGCCGACCACCTGGGCCGAGGTGGAGGCCGTGACCCGGCGCTACCGGGAGAGCTATCCCGTGGACCTCGACGAGCTCTGGGGGCAGCTGTCCCGACTGCCCAACTACCTCGGCAACGCCATGGCGGAGCTGTGAGGCTCCCGGAGGTCACCGCGTGACGAGCGCGGAGGTCGGCTCGCGGTGAGCGCGACACCGTCCGCGCCGCCGCGGCCGGGGCGGCTCGGCGCGGCGCTCGGCCTGCCCCGGCTGAACGGTCAGCGGCGCCTGCTCGCCGCCGTGGCGATCGACAGCACCGGCAGCGGCCTGGCACTGCCCTTCCTGCTGCTCTACCTGACGTGGCAGGACCGGATGACGGCGGCCACCGCCGGAACGCTGCTGACGGTGGCCGGCGCCGCCGCACTGGCCGCCGGGCCGCTGTCGGGGCCGCTGATCGACCGGTGGGGCCCGCTGCCCCTGGTCCAGGCGGCCCACGTGCTGCGCGCGACGGCCTTCTGCGTCTACCTGGCGACCGGCTCCCCGACGACGCTGCTGGTCGCGGCCACCCTCGCGGCGTTGGGGGACAACCTCTTCTGGCCCGCCAACAGGGCCTTCCTCGCCCGCCGGTGCCACCCCGGCGAGCTGATGCGTTGGTACGGCCTCGAACGCACCCTGCGCAATGCCGGGATGGCCGTCGGCGGGCTCGCGGCCGGTTTCCTGGCCGGGCACGGCCTGACCGGCCTGCGCCTCGTCCTCGCGGCGAACGCGGCCAGCTACCTCCTCGCCACCGTCCTCATCGCGCTGCTGCCTGCCACCGAACGGCGCCCGTCCGCCGGTCCGGTGCCGGCGGCGCCCGGCAACCGTACGGTCGGCCCCCGGCCCGGAGGCGCCTACCTCGCCATGGTGGCGGCCAACACGGTGCTCGTGCTCCTCTGCACGGCGCTGCCGGTGCTCGTACCGCTCTACGTCGTCCAGCAACTCCGGCAGCCCGCCTGGGTCGTGGGCGCGGTCTTCGCGCTGAACACCCTGCTGGTCATGGCGGGCCAGTCGCTGGCCGTGCGGTACCTGGAGCGGCGCGAGCACCTGCGCACCCTCCAGCGGGCGGCTCTGGTGTGGTCCGTGGCGGCCGTGCTGTTCGGTGCGGCGAGCGGGCTGCCGCGCTCGGCCGCGCTGCCCCTCCTCGCGCTCGCCGTGCTGGTGTTCACCGCGGCGGAGCTGATGCACGCCCCGACCAGCGACGTCGTGGCCGTCCGGATGGCCCCGGACGCGACCCCCGGCCGCCACCTCGGCCTGCACCAGCTGTCCTGGGGGATCGGCGCCGCGATCGCCCCGCTGACCCTGACCGCGGCACTGGCCCTGGGCCCCCGGTGGCCGTGGGCGCTGCTGGCCGTGGCCGCGCTGGCCGCCGCTGCGGCGCTGGCCGGCGTACGGCGCGCCACCGGCCCGGTCCTCCCGGAGGGCGTGAGCGGGACGGGCGGGGCGGCGGGTGCCCGCACGGGATCGAAGGCGGGCGGCGATACGGGCGGCGATTCAGGCAGCGGTACAGGAAGAGAAGCAGGAAGAGAAGCAGGAAGAGAAACAGGAAGAGACGCGTGATGGCAGAAGAGATGGTGTTCTGGGACTACTCGAGGTCCCAGGCACTGAGCCGCTACAACGGCGCGAAGATCCCCGTGCGCGAGCTGGCGGAACTGTGTGCCCTCCGCAAGGACGCCGAGTCGGTCGACGACGCACCGCTGCCCTCCCCGGACGCGATGGCGGACATCCATCCGCTGGCGCTCAAACGGCCCGGCCGATGGGAGGCCGCGATCGCGGCGACGATCTACGCGTGCAGCGGCCAGGTCGCCGTGCGCCAGGAGATCATCAAGGCGAGGGAGCTGCTGGACCGGCTGCCGCGGGTCGACCGCACCGCCCTGACCGTCCCGCGCATGCTGGCGCTGGTCCCCACCATGGTCGCCGGGTTCCGCTTCAGCCGGCAGGGCGAGACGTTCAACCCGGAGGCGAACCGCTACCTGGACGGCGCGTGCTTCCTCTCGGCGCTGCTGCGGGACAGGCCGGCCCTGGCCGTGGAGATCGGATTGTGCGCGCACCGCGCAGGTGTGGGCGACCCCCGGCTGCCCGAGCACGTCGACCCCGCGGGATCGAGCCGGATGGTGGCCTTCGTCGCCTCGCTCCTCGACAACTCGCACGCGAAGGCGCGCACGGTCAACGTGTCCCAGCAGACGGCGACCGGCCGGGCCGCCGGCACGGTGCACTCCCTCGTCTTCCTGCGCTACGCGCGCGATGGCAGGACGGAGCACCTGCTCCGCACGCTCGACCAGCACGCGGACGACGTGTCGGCGCTACTGGCGCGCCACAACGTCCTCTCGGACACGGAGTTCCGCTTCACCCCGCTGGATCCCTTCAGCGAGACGGTCGAGCGGGACATGACGCAGGCCTTCGGCCCGGACTGGTCGGGCGCGCCCGCGGAGCCTCGGTGGTTCAAGGGCGGGACGCTGGACGCGGCCGTCGAGGCCGCGAAGGGGACGATGCTGCGGTTCATGCGGAACGAGCCGTACGACCTCGACGAACTGCTGGCGGTCCACGCGGACTCCGAGGACCCGAGCGAGCGCGGCGCATCGGCACTGCGCTGGTTCGACCGGCACCAGCGCCGGCCGCTGGAGGTCAAGGCCCGCTACGACGTCGCCTTCCACCACCGGCTGGCCACGACGACGCTGAGCAGGGACGGCGTGGGCATCGGCATGGAGCGCGGCTGGGACGCGTACCAATGGCTCGCGTGGAACGCCGCGTACGGATCGGCGCGTACGGCGATGCCACTGCTCTACGCCAGGAGCACGACCGAGCCCGCGAGTCACGTGTCCCTGCGGAGCTTCAACCTCCGACAATTCTGGTGAGCCGTGTCGGCCCCCGGGGACGGGGCCCGGCGGCCGTACGGTCGGACCCGTGGTCGAGGAGGACTTCTGATGCGCAAGGTGACCTATTCCATGGGCGTCTCGCTCGACGGATACATCGTCGGGCCGGACGGCGGCTTCGACTGGACGGATCCTGACGAGGAGCTCTTCCGCTTCATCACGGAGGAGTTCCGAGGGGTCGGTTGCCACCTGATGGGCCGACGGCTGTACGAGACGATGCTGTACTGGGAGACCGCCGAGCAGGATCCGTCGCTGGACGACACCATGCGGGAGTGGGCCGGGCTCTGGAACCCGCTCCCCAAGGTGGTGTTCTCCACGACCCTGACGGCGGTGCGGGGCCGTGCGCGGCTGGCCTCCGGCGGCCCGGTGGAGGAGATCGAGCGGTTGCGGGCCGAGCCGGGCGAGGGCGAGATCGCGATCGGCGGTGCCACCCTCGCCGCCGCGGTGGCCGAGGCGGGCCTGATCGACGAGTACCGGGCGCGGATCCACCCGGTGCTGCTGGGCGGCGGGATCCCCTTCTTCCCCCGCGCCGAGCGCCGGGTCGACCTGGAACTCGCGGAGACCCGGACCTTCCCCACGGGAGTCGTCCACCTCCGCCACATCGTGGTCCGTTAGGCCGGTCGCGGGGGTCCGTGAGCGCCCGGTCCTCCGCCGTCCCGAGGCCTCCGATCCTGCGGGCTCACCCGCGCTCAGTCGGCGGAGCCCCCGTCGAGAAGGGTGGCGAGGCCGTCCAGGAGGCGCTGGAGGCCGAACTCGAAGAGGGCGTCGAGGTCGAAGTCGTACCCGACCGCGGCGAGGCGGGAGAGCGCGGGGAACCGGCCGCTGCCCATGGCGGCAAGGAGCGCGGGCTCCTGGGTGTCCATCCACTGCTCGCTGTCGAGCCCGCTGTCGGCCTCGGCCTCCCGCTCCGACGCCAGGTTGGCCGCGACGCCACGGGCGTAGTTCAGCAGCGTGAGGTGTGCGGTGAAGGCGGACTGCAGGTCGAGGCCGTGCGCGTGCAGGGTCGCGAGCATCCACTCGCTGTACGACAAGCCCGAGACGATCACCTGGGGGCGCGTCACCGAGAGGGCCGGTGCGAGCCAGGGGTGGCGGCGGAAGAGGTCCCAGAGCTGCCGGGCCGCCAGCTCGATCGCCTCCCGCCAGCCCTCCGGCCGCTCGGCGGGCAGTGGGCGTTCCGCCATGACGGCGTCCATCATCCGCGTGAGCAGGTCGTCCTTGTCCGCCACGTGCCGGTACAGGGACATGGTCGCCACCCCGAGGTCGGAGGCGACCCGTCGCATGGAGACCGCCGCCAGTCCCTCCGCGCCCGCGATCGCGACGGCGGCGCCGACGATCCGGCCCAGCGTGAGCCCCGTCTGGGGCGAGGGGGCGGCGTCGGGTGCCCCGTCAGGGCGCACGGGGGAGGTGGGGGGTGCGGGACGGGCGGAGGCCGTCGGGCGGCTGGGCCGGGGCGGGCCGGCCGGGGCCGCCACGACCGTCCCGACGCCCGGGACGACGCGGACCGCGCCGTCCCGGCGCAGTTCGGCGAGCGCCTTGCTCGCGGTCGCCATCGCGACGCCCCACTGCCGGGTGATCTCGCGGGTCGACGGCACGCGATCGCCGGGCGCCAGTTCGCCGGCCTCGATCCGCCGCCGCAGTTCGCCGACGATCCGGCTGTAGCGCGGTACCGCCCGTTCGCTCACCGACACTCCTCCGCACTAGTGCACCCTGATGTGCGCCATCCTAGCCGCCGTCGCCGTCCGAGCGGCGGGAGCGAGCGATTCTTCGCCCTTCCGCACTAGTGCGGTACGGCACAACTCACGATACCTGACGGGATTTTCGCGCTTGTGCACTACATCGCGTACGGCGTACATTCGCGGCATGGCGAACAACGAGGTACTCATCTGTGGCGCTGGCATCGCGGGGCCCGCGCTGGCGTACTGGCTACGCAAGGCGGGCTTCGAGGTCACGATCGTGGAGCGCACCCCGGCACCCCGCCCCGGCGGACAGACCGTGGATCTGCGCGGCGCCGGCCGCACCGTGATCGAGCGGATGGGCCTGATGGACCGGGCCAGGGCCGAGAGCGTGGACCAACACGGCTTCGCGCTCGTCGACGCGGGCGGCCGCACCACCGCGCGGATCCCGGCCGACAGTTTCGGCGGTGAGGGGATCGTCTCCGAGATCGAGATCCTCCGCGGCGACCTGGCCCGCCTCCTGTACGAGGCCACCGCGGCGGACACGGAGTACCTCTTCGACGACACCGTCACCGGCATCGATCAGGGGCCGGGCGGGGCCGGGGACGGGGACGGGGACGGGGTCACCGTGACCTTCGAACGGGCCGCGCCGCGCCGGTTCGCGCTCGTCATCGGCGCCGACGGGCCGCACTCCGTGGTGCGCGCGCTGGCCTTCGGCCCGGAGCGGGACTTCGTCCGCCCCATCGACGTCCACACGGCCTGGTTCACCGCCTTCGACGGCCCGGACCTGAACCGCGCGGACCTCGACGGCTGGTTCCTCATGCACAACGCGCCCGGCGGCCTGGTCGTCTCCGCCCGGCCCGGTCGCCTGCCCGGCGAGATCAAGGCAGGCTTCAGCTTCCGCTCGCCGGCGCTCTCCTACGACCGCCGTGACGTCGCCGCCCAGCAGGATCTCGTGGCCCGGCGCTTCGCCCGGGTCGGCTGGAAGACCCCCGCCCTGCTGCGCTCGATGCGCACCGCCCCGGACTTCTTCTTCGATTCCATGGGCCAGGTGCGCCTCGACAGCTGGTCGCGCGGCCGGGTGGCCCTGCTCGGCGACGCCGGATACTGCGCGACCCCGCTGACCGGCCTCGGCACCAGCCTCGCCCTGGTCGGCGCGTACGTACTGGCCGGTGAGCTGGCCGCGGCCACGGGGGACCACGGCGTCGCCTTCCGCCGCTACGACGAGGTGATGCGCCCGTACGTCGACCAGGCGCAGCAGCTGCCGCCCGGCGGGGCCGCCGGGTACGCGCCGTCGAGCCGCCTCGGCATCCGCATGCGCGACCTCTCGATGAGGTCGATGAACCGGTGGCCGATGCGGAACCTGCTCGCCGCGCAGTTCGCCAAGGCGGGGGACATCGCACTGCCGGACTACGGCCTCGCCGCACACCCGAGCTGATCGCCCGTAGCCATGGGACACCGCAGGTCGGGTGGACGGGGATCACGGGCCCACGACGTCCACACGTGCCCCGTTCGGGATACCGGGAGGCGGCACCATCATGACCCACCGGGTGTGTCCCACGGGGCGTGGACCAGCGGGTTTCACCCGGCGGTGGGCGGGCAGCCGCCACGGAGGGAGGACGCACCAACGGACCGACGCACCGGGATGTAACGCCATGGGAAGCGACTTCCACATAGAAGTGCGGCACTACGGACCCACCCTGCACCTCACTCCGGTCGGTGCGCTGGACATCGGCGCGGGCCCCGGCTTCGACCCGTTGCGCCACGTCCTGGGAGGTGACGTCTGCGTAGTGGTCTGCGACATGAGGCACGTGCCCTTCATGGACCTGCCGGGACTGCACCGCCTCCTCGACCTCGGTCGCCGGGCCCGGGCCCGTGGCATCGCCCTGTTCGTCTGCAACTGGCGTCGCCAGCCGCTGGGCCTCTTGGACCGGATCGACGAGGCCGGTCTGCCCGGAGCGGACCGCGGCCGCCCGGCCGGGCACCGCCGCGCAGCCACCCACGACCTGCGCCGCACCCTCGCCACCCCGGGGCCGGATCCGGCCCCGGCCCCCGTCTCCCGGGCATCCCGGCCGCGCACGACTGAGCCGTTCCGGGCGGGGTAGGCACCGTGCGGCCCGGCAGCGAGCCGGGCGCTGAGGAAGGGAGCCGGTCGAACAAGGCCCAACTCAAACGAGCCCTGGGCCACTGACCGGGCTCGTCGTACGCCGGATGCGACCGACCCACGAGTCGGGCGGCAGCGGGGACCAGACGATGTCGATGTCGACGCCGTGGAAGGTGCGGGTGAGGTCCGCGAGGGTGGTGAGGACCGCCGCCTGCGCGTCCTCGACGGCTGCGTCGCGAGGCATCGGGATCCTTCCGCACGCACCACCCGCACTGCCGGCACTACCCGTGCCATCCGCCCCTTCGGCCCTAACGGTGTACGGCCACGCGTCGCGTGCTGCCAGGAGGATGACCTCCTCCGGTATGCCGAAGGGGGGACGCTTCCTCGTCTTCTTCGTCCTGCGTCTCTCCGCCACGGCACCATCTTCCTATGCACATCCTTCCCTGGATGAACTCCTCGCGGGCGCCGAGCATGAACAGCACCGCCAGCAACACACCGTTCCCGGTTCCGAGGAGTACGCATGACCACGTGGTTCATCACCGGCGCTTCCCGCGGTTTCGGCCTGGAGATCGCACGCCAGGCCCTCGATCGCGGTGACGACGTCGTCGCGACCGCCCGCAACCCCGAAGCCGTCGCGTCCGCACTGCCCGGGTACGGGGGCCGCCTGCTCCCGCTCGCGCTCGACGTCACCGACGAGGCCGGGGCCCGTACGGCGGTGTCCGTGGCCGTCGAGACCTACGGCACGATCGACGTCCTCGTCAACAACGCCGGACGGGGTCTGCTGGGAGCCGTGGAGGAGGCCTCGGACACGGCCGTCCGCGCGGTCTACGACACGAACGTCTTCGGGATGCTCAACGTCAGCCGTGCCGTGCTGCCCGTGATGCGCCGCCGGCGCTCGGGGCGGGTGCTCAACCTCAGCTCGCTGGGTGGCTTCAGCAGCTCCGCCGGCTTCGGGATCTACTGCTCGACCAAGTTCGCCGTGGAGGGGATCTCCGAGGCGATGCACGCCGAACTGGCCCCGTTGGGCATCGGGGTGACCCTGGTCGAGCCGGGCTACTTCCGCACCGACTTCCTCGACGGGGGCAGCCTGCACACCGAGGGCACCGTCATCGACGACTACGCCGCCACCTCAGGAGCGGTACGCGATATGGTTCCCGGGCTCAACCACACCCAGCCCGGCGACCCCGTGAAGGGCGCCGCAGCGGTCCTCGTCCTGGCCGACGCCGACGTCCCGCCCCTGCGGGCCCAGTTGGGCAGCGACTGCGTCGCGGAGCTGGACCGTAAGATCGCGGGGCTCCGGGCCGAGTCCGCGGCGTGGCGACACCTGGCCCTGTCGACCGACCGCGACGACGCCCGGGCCCTGGCCTGAGGAGAGTCGACGAAGCGATGAAGAGGCGAAGAGAGGACGGAGCGCGCCGTGTCGGAACTGGGTGACTACCTGCGCGCCTGCCGCGCCCGGATGAGCGTCGAAGAGGCCGGGATCCGGACGTCCGGCCACCGCCGCGTACCGGGGCTGCGGCGCGAGGAGCTCGCCATGATGGCGGGCGTCAGCGTCGACTACGTGGTGCGGTTGGAGCAGGGCAGGGCGAAATCGGCCTCGCCGGAGATCCTCCTGGCCCTCGCACGCGCCCTCCGTCTGCACGCCGACGAGCAGGCGTACCTGCTGCGCTGCGCGACCGAAGCCGACGGCCCCGCCCCACGGTCGGACACGCCGGGAGCCGCGGCCCCACAGGTGTCCACCGGCACGCGGACCCTGCTGAACAGCATGACCGCGGTACCCGCCCTCGTCCTGGGGCGGCGCATGGACGTCCTGGCGTGGAACCCCCTCGCGGCCGCACTGATCACGGACTTCGGGAAGGTCGCGCCGGCGCACCGCAACCACGTGCGGCTGAGCTTCCTCGACCCGCACGTCCGCGGGCTCTACGCCGATTGGGAGACGGTGGCGAAGGAGTGCGTCGCCTACCTCCGCATGGACACCGGCCGCTACCCCGAGGACCGCGCCCTGGCCGACCTCGTCGAAGAACTGTCGCTGGCGGACCAGGACTTCCGCCACTGGTGGTCCAGCCACCGCGTCCGCGCCCAGCACTGCGGCCGCAAGGATTTCCGCCACCCCCTCGCGGGCGAACTCAGCCTGGACTACCAGGTCCTGGACGTGCGCGGCGCCGCCGACCAGAGCCTCCTCGTCTACACCGCCGAACCGGGCTCCCGCACCGCCCAGGCCCTGACCTTCCTCGCCGCGATGCGCACCCCCGCCGTTGTCTAGTGCTGTGACCGGAAAGGTTCACCGTGTCGCGGCGCCCGGCACGGCACCTCGCGGCGTTGTTCGGACCACGACGGTACGTCCAGTACGAGTCGAGGTCCTCCGCCTTGCGATGCACCGCACCGGACGCCGCGACCCGGCAAACCTTTCCGGCCACAGCACTAGGCTGCTCCCACCCCGCCCGGCAGGGCAGGGCGGGGGTGTCGCGAGCCGATGGAGGAGAAGCGCGTGAAGCACGTGGTCGTCCTGGGGGGAAGCATCGCGGGCCTTGCGGCCGCGCGGGCGGTGCGCGGCGAGGGGCATCGGGTCACGATCGTCGAACCCGACGCACCGGGCGCGGGCGGCGCCAGGGCGGGTGTGCCGCAGAGCGGTCAGCTCCACGCGCTGCTCGACATGGGTCGGCGCCAAGCGGACCGGTGGTGGCCCGGGCTCTCCGAGGAGCTGCTGGCCGACGGCGCCGTTCTGGGGTCGGGCGACGAGATCCGGATGTTCGCGGACACCGTGCGCAAGGTCGACGTGCCCGGCAACGAACTGATCGGCGTGAGCCGCGCGTTGCTGGAGGAGCACATCCGCCGGCGTACCCTCGCGGACGACCACGTCGACGTGGTGACCGCCAGGGCCGTCGGGCTCACCACTCGTGGCGGACGGATCACCGGCGTCCGGCTGCGCGCCGCGGGACCGGAGTCGGAGCCGGAGCCGGAGCAGACGCTCACGGCAGATGCCGTGGTGGACGCGATGGGCCGGTCGAGCCGGCTCTCCGCGTGGTTGACCGAGGCGGGCTGGGAGGCCCCGCCGGTCGACCGGATGCGGATCGACCTGGGGTACGCCACCGCGCTCTTCCGCAGGGGGAACGAACTTCCCGGAGTGGTCGTGGCCCATCAGCTGCCGTCCGTGACGGACGAGCAGGCCGACACCGGTGCCATGGCCGCGGTGGAGGGCGACCTGTGGATGGCCGTGATCGTGGCCTACGCGGACAGGCGTCCGACGCGTGACAGTACGGAGTTCGTCCGGCGGATGCGGGAGATGGCCGTGCCCTTCGGGGTCGTCGCCGACGGCTGCGAGATGGTCGGCGAGGTGCGGACGTACAGCATGGGCCACTCCTTCCGCCGGAAGTGGTGGGCGGTGGAGCGCCTGCCCGGCGGGCTCTTCGTCGTCGGGGACGCGGTGGCGTCCTTCAACCCGGTCTACGGGCAGGGCATGACCTGCGCCCTCCTCCACGCCTCCTGCCTCGCGGCGCACCTGCGCGGGGGAGCGGACCTCCACGCCCCGGCCCGCGGGTACTTCGACCACGTCGAGGTGGTGGTCGACGCGGCCTGGGAGGTCTCCACGCTCGCCGACCTGGCCCAGCCGCACGTCCGGGGCCCCTACCCCACCGGGTACGCGCTGGCGCGCCGGATGTCGGAGCTGATGGCCCGGGCCTCCGTCACGGACGCCTGGGTACACGGGCGGTTCCTCGACGTGGTGAACATGCGCAGGCGGCCGGCGGACCTGAAGACCCCGCGGTTCTGGTGGAGGGTGGCCCTTGCCCTGCGCGCCCAGGCGGCGCCGGGGCGCGTCCGGTAGGTCCTGCCGAGGTGGGCCGGACCGGGGCGGGCCGGACCGGGGCGGGCGGCTATGGCGTCGGGACCGGCCGCCTCGCCCCGTCGAGGCCGGCCGCGGCCAGGACGTCGGGATGGTCGAGGTAGCCTGCGACGCGCACCAAGTGGGCGCGCTGCGAAGCCGGATCGAGACTCCCGCCGGGCAGGACCAGGCCGGTCTCGCCGTCCCGTTCGGCGCCGCTCCCGGTGAGGGCGACCGCCCGCAGGACCAGGGCGGCGGCCGCGGCGGCCCGTTCGTCCTCCAGGGGCCAACCCCCGGCGCGTGCCAGGAGGTGGACGCGCACCACCGGTTCGTCGTCGAAGTACGGGTAGAGGCTCCGGATCGCGCTCAGGATGTCCGCCGTCCGCGTCACCAGGTGCCAGTCGCGTACGTGGAGGAGGCCCAGGTCGGTGACCCGGTTGCGTGCGTCCAGGGCGATGCGGGGATCCGCCCGGTGGGTCAGCTCCCACAGGGGGGTGAGGGCCAGGTAGTCGCGCCGGTCCGCGCGCCAGAGCGAGATCGCCGCACCGGAGAAGCCCCAGTTGATGACGAGGGCCCCCACCGTGCCGGAGACGGGTCCGAGGCTGTGGAGCGGGTCCAGGGCGTGCGATCCCAGGGCGCCCGCGACCGTGGCCGGCATGACGCAGGCGACGTACCCGGCGATGAACCAGGTCGCGAGCGAGATGTGCCGCAGGGCCCGGCGCAGCCGTGGATCGCTGTGGGAGGAGTGCGCGTTGCGGCGGAAGCGCACGGCCGTCGACACCGAGGCGTACGCGAGCCCGAGTTGGAACGCGGCCAACATCACCAGGGCCCCCGGGTCCTGGCCGTAGGCGATGTTGAACTCCATCGGATGGGGTGCGTCGCCGAGGTCGCCCGCGGCGAATCCGGCCACCATGGCGACGCCCGCGGCGCAGTACACGGCCAACGGTCGCACGAGCCGACCCCGCCCGGGAGCCGCGGTCGAGGTCGGGGGAACGGGGGCGGCGGGCCACCACATCAGGGACATCACGTGCGTGTGGGCGAAGAAGGCGAGGATGCAGGCGAAGACCACCGGCTCGGCCACGTTCGCGGAGCCGGTGAGACGGGCGACGGCCCGCCACACGAGCGGTGTCGCCACCAGGAAGGCCACGACGCCGACCGCCGAGCAGGTGGTGATCAGGCGCAGGGCCGTGGACCGCTCGCGGCGCCAGGCGGCGTACTTGCCGAGGGTGGTGCACGACGCCACCACGACGATGATCAGGTAGACCACGTTGGCCGCGTCCTCAGACACCGGTCGTCCCCCTGTGGCGCAGCGCCGATGCGGCCGGGGCTCCCGGTCCCGGTCCCGGGCCGGCACTCGTGTGGGTGATCATGCTCACGATGAGCCGGCCGAGGGTCTCCGCCTCCCGTTCGGGGAGGGCTTCGCCGTGCGACCGGTTCGGATGGGGCCCGTCGAAGTAGGACCGCGCCAGCATCATGCGGCTGATGCGCGGATCGAGTGCCGGTGCGAGCCCGGCGAGCAGTACGGACCGCAGTTCGTGGCCCACCGTCTGCGGGTCGTGGCCCAGGAAGGCGTGCGCGAGCTCGTGGGCGATGACGAAGTGCTGCAGGATGGTCGGCGAGTTCTTGTCGACCACGAGGGTCAGTTCGGTGGGGGTGTGGAGCAGTCCGCCGGTGAACGGGTGCCGCAGGGGGAGGTAGACGATCCGGATCGGTGTGCCGCAGCTGAGGGCGACCGCCTCGCGGACGTCTTCCAGGGTGGGGTGGGCGGACAGCCCGAGCCGGGCGGAGAAGCGCTTGCGCAGCTTGCGCAGGGTGCGGATCTCCCTGACCGTGCCCGCGACGAGACCTAGGGTCCGGCGGACTGCCTGCATTGATCGTTCTCTCCACATGACCTGCGTGTCGGCGGAAGCGTGCGACGGATCGGCCGCACGAAGCGCGGACGTTCCCCTGTGTGCCGGACCGCCGACGGTGACGGACTAGTCCAGGCGAGGGCCGAACCGTAAGTCGTCCGGCGCGGTCGCGGGCGTGGGGGCGGAGGCGGGCGAGAGGGCCGCGGAGGCACTGACTCTCGGTGAGCGCGGGGGTCGCGCGCGACCGGGTCCGTCCCCGACACGGGTCTGGTCAGCCGGGGAAGGGCTGACGGGGCGGTGCGCCCGTGCCTGGATAATCACACTGGGTAGCCTGTACGTTCCCCGCGGGGGAGATCAAGTATGAGGGGCTTCCGGTCGGCGCACTTCCCGGATCGGAAGCCCCGATGGGGAGGGTGAGTGCGAGCAGCGGACGCGGGTGGGCGACTCGATCGGCTGGACCTGTCGGCCGAGGCGCGGGAGGTCTTCCTGCACCTGTCGGACGGAGGGCCGCTGCCGGACCCCGGGAGCGGCCCCGCGCGCGCCCGCCAGGAGCGCGCCCTGTCCGAGTTGCTCGCGGGTGGGCTCATCGCCGATTCGCCCTTCTCCCAGGGCCGGTACGTGGTGCAGGACCTCGCGCAGGTGGAACGGTCGGTCGTACAGGCGGAGATAGGCGAGCTGCTGGGCCGGCTCCAGCGGCTCAGCCGGGTGCCCGAGGTGCTGGCGGGTCTCGCCGCGGAGGCGGGTGCCCAGCCCGTCGGGGGCATCGAAAGGCTCGCCGACAAGGGGGAGGCGAACGACGTGCTCACGCGGATGGTCGCGGGGGTCGAGGCGTGCCTGTGGAGCGCGCACCCCGTCGACCGGCCGGCGTGGAGCCTGGAGGCATCGCTGGAGCGGGACCTGGCCATCGTCCGCCGGGGTCTGGAGTACCGCACGATCTATCCGAACACGGCGCGGGCCCGCGACGCCGAGGTCAAGTGGGTGGCCGCGATGACGGACGCGGGCGCCGCGGTCCGCACGCGGGCCCCCGATTACCTCAGGATGATCGTCGTGGACAGGAAGGCCGTGATGATCGCGGCGCCGCCGGAGTTCGATGGGCGGACGGAGGCGTTCTTCATCACCCAGCCGGTCGTCGTGGCGATCGTCGTGTCGTTCTACGAGCAGCTGTGGGAGCGGTCCAGGCCGTGGCGGGGGGAGCGGCGCCAGGAGGCGGGAGAGCTGGCGACGACACCACAGATGCGCGACTTCATCCGCATGCTGCGGGAGAACCGGACCCGCTCGGAGATCGCGCGCACCCTCGGTACCAGCGAGCGGAGCCTGACCAGCCTGCTCGGCCGGATCTACCGGGCCACGGGCACGAACAACCTGGTGGCGTTGGGCGAATGGTGGGCGACGTCCCCCGACCGGGACCAGGACCTGGGGTGAGCCCGATGTGGTGCTACGGGGTGGGCCGGGGCAGACTGCCGAGGTAGCGGCCGATGACGGCGGGTACGCCCGCCTCGCGGAGCTCCACCAGGAGTTCCACCGACGCCTTCGTGTCCCGGACCCGTACGTCGTCGGGCGGCAGGCTGAAGAACGGGGCCCCGGCGGCCACGCCGAAGTGCCGGGCGAGGGCCTGCGAGGGGTCGTCGGTGAAGAACGACGGGTCCACCTGGAACATCCGGCAGATGGCCATCGTCGATTCCAGGGTGGGCTTGCTCTTCCCCGCCAGCAGGTTGTAGAGCCACACCCGGGACTTCCCGCACGACTTCGCGACGTCCCCGAGCAGGTACGGCGATCCGGACTCCGTCACCCGGGTCCTGAGCAGGTGTTCCAGCCTGCTCACGAAGGGGCAGGTCCCCGGCGGCCGGTCCAGCGGGACCCCGGCCCGCAGGTCGGCGATCTCGGCCGTCGACAGTCCGGTGGCGAGGCCGACGGCCTCGTTCGACTGCGGGGCGCCGCCGCGCGGGTGGATGTGGGCGAAGAGGAAGTTCAGGCGTTCCGCGAGCAGCGCCGCCCGCTCGTCCACGGAGTCGCTCATCGCCGCCACCTTCCTGCCGTACTGGAGCCGCTCCGGTCCCGGTTACCCGGGGATCTCCCGGCCACGCTTCCGGCAGTGCAAGTGTAGGTGCGTGCGGGTGATAACTATTGTTGACATGGCTGGGGTGCGTGGCGCAAGATCTTGGCATTGCCACCGGAGCCCCCTGTTTTCGCTACTGCGAAACAGAGCTCCGGTACGGCTGTGCGCCGCCCGACGGTTGCGGCCCCCACGGGGGAGGGTCGCATGGGGATCGGACCCTTCTGGGGTCCGGTGGCAACCCTGAAGCCGCCGGGCGGCGCACGGCTGTTCGGCGCGCAGCCCGACGGTGCGAGAGGACGGTCGGGCCGGTTTGCATGCGCAAGATCACCTCGGACGCGTCAGCATCACCCGATACGCGAAGGCGCCGCCTCGCCGTCCGTGGATCGGACGGTGAGGCGGCGCCGTCGGGACGGCGGATCCGGTCACTTGGACTGCGTGGAGACGCTCACCCCGCTGAAGTCCTGCGCGGCGGCGAGGCTGAAGTAGACCCAGCCGGCCGGCGGATTGTCGATCGTCAGGGTCTCGTCGTTGCCGGCGCGGGTGGACTTCGCCTGGTAGCCGCTGGTGGTCGCCCAGGTGGGCCCGTTGTAGTAGAGGTCGGCGTTGCCGGCGCCCCCGCTGCTCGTGATGGTCAGCTGCTTGACGCCGGCCGGCAGGTACACGAAGTGGTAGCTGTAGTTGCCGGCGGCGGCCGCGAGGTTGTCGCGGCGGCAGTTCTTGTCGAACTGGCGGGCGTCGCCGATCGTGCAGAGCGGGGTGGTCCGGGCCTCCGGAAGGGGGCCGCAGTCATCGGTCGCGCACGTCGTGGTGAGCCAGGTGTCGAAGCCGGCGTCGTAGCGGGTGCCGATGGTCTGCTTCAGGAAGGTGCGGGCGCCGTTCCAGTCGCCCGCGCGGTACTTGCCCAGCACGGTCTCGACGTCGGCCGGGTGCGCCTGGAGCATGTAGCGGACCGCCAGGTAGCCCCAGCGGTAGACCCGGTTCGAGTTGACGTCGGGGTCGGCGTCCTGGTTGTAGACGGTGTCGAACAGGTCGCTGAGCTTGTACGTCTTCTTGGGGGCCTCGGCGATCGCGGCGGCGTTGCGCTCGCCCCGGTAGCCGAAGGAGATGTTCTCGGCGATGCCCTCCACCCACCAGATGGTCGGCGTGGTGATGCCGGCGTCGAAGTCGCCGGCCATGTTGTAGCGGCCGTCGAGGTAGTGGGTGTACTCGTGGTTGAGGTTCCAGATCTGGAAGTCCGGACGCAGCCAGTCGGCCTCGTGGGCGATGAAGCGGGCCTGGTTGCCGGGGGCGGCCGGGTTGCCCTCCTCGTACATGCCGCCGTTGTCGACGTCGATGTTGTAGATGGCCCAGGCGTACAGGGAGTACTGCGTGTAGTCGTCGAAGACGACGACCTCCAGGTCGGTGTTCACGTCACCGGGGATCGGGCCCTTGTCGCCGATGACCCGGTGGAAGTAGGCGTCCTCGTTGACCAGGCTGGTACAGGTGCCGCCCAACTGCCCGGGTGACATGTCCTGGGCGCGGATCTTCAGGCCCGGGGTACAGGTGTGCTGGAGCGGCAGGATCACGGGCAGCACGCGGTCGCCCAGGTCGCAGATGGCGTAGGCCGCGCAGTTGTTCCTGTCGTACTGGCGCGTGTACCAGCCCAGGTTCATGGTGATCGGCGCGGTGGGGCCGACGTTCGGGTAGCGGTTGATCAGGTCCTTCAGCAGCGGCCGGACCCGGTCCTTGAGCTCGGGGACGTCGAGGGCGTAGCCGAGGTAGCGGCCGACGTTGCTGACGACGTCCAAGCGGTTCAGCTGCGCGCCGTTGCGCGTGATGAAGCCGGCCCAGGTGTTCAGGATGCTGGGGTCGGCCTTGAGGGCGGCCCGCCAGCCGCGGTCGTCGTTCTTCGCCTTGAAGCCGTTCTGGACGACCCACTCGACGTGCTGCATGGCGAGGTTCATCTGGCCGGGCCAGGTGGCGTCGAAGCCGGCGAGCATCCACTTGACGACGCCGGCGTAGCGGCCGGCCGCGTGGGTGCTGTCGATCAGCGTGACGACCTCGTTGAGGATCTCGCCGTTGGCGTCGGTGACGTCCTTGCTGCGCGGGGACGCGAAGAAGGCGTCCAGTGCGCCGCGCGCCGCGCCGTCGAGCGCCGAACCGTAGGGGCCCACGACGTCGGCGTTGTTGTCCTGCACGTAGTAGCCGGCGCGCAGGAACAGGACCAACTGGCCCACCGAGGCGTTGTTGTTGCCCGCGTAGCCGGCGGAGGCGTCGCGCAGCGCGTTGGCCACGGTGACCATCTGTGCTTCGCCGAAGGCCTTGCGCGCGTTCTCCCCGGTGAGGTTGAAGAGCGGGTAGGTGCAGTCGATCCGGGGGAGGGCCTTCAGCTGCTGGACCAGTGCGCCGCCCGTGGAGTTGATCACGCCGGAGAGGTCGCCGCACGCGTCTGCCGCTGCGGCGGAGGACTGCGCGCCGGGCTTGACGGGGGTGGCCGGCTTGACGGCGGGGGCGGGCGGCGGGGCGGACACCAGGGCGCTGTCCTGTGCGGAGATCCGCAACCGCGCGTTCTTGTTCGTCGCGTCGGGCGACTTGGGCACCGGGATCGACCGGGGCGCCGAGGCCGCGGCGCCGCGCGCGGTGGCGCCGGCCGCGGTGGTGCCGGCGGCGGTGGTGCCGACGGAGACGGCGGCCTGGCTCGGCGGTGTGAACAGGCCGAGCGTGATGAAGACGGCCGCGCCGAGCGCAGGAAGCCTGCGCGCGTTGGCCTTCGATATCCGGAAGGGATGCATCTGCGGGGGCCTCCGGGGCCGTTGAGGCCACGTGCTGGGTGGCACGGGCCAGGCAGTGGGCATGCTGGTTGGCATGTGACATGTAAAATTTCACATGTCGCATCCCGCCGGAAGGGTTTCGGCCAGATTCGTCGGCCACCGCAACTGAAACGTTGTCAACTACAGGCGCCGGACATGCCACTGGGAGCGGCGGTGGAACCGCCGCTCCCAGTGGAAGCCGTACGTCGTGGAGCCGGGGCGTCGTACTAGAAGTGGATGCCCAGGAACGTGCCGCGGTCCCACTCGAACTCGGTGGACTCGGTGTTGGAGTAGATCGGGCCGACGTGGTCGATGACACCGGCGAACGACGAGCCGCTGGTGCGCCCGGCGCCCTGCGAGCCGGTGCCCTGGACGAGCCCGCCACCGTCGTTGGCGAGAGCGGCGCCGGCGCCACCGAGCAGGATGCCGGCGGCGAGGACCGAGGCGGTGAGGGCAGAGCGCATACGCATGAAAACTCCCAAGGATCTCTGGAAGACGCGTCCGAGAAGCGGTCGCATCGGTCCCTTCAACGCCTCGGAACGATCACGGGAAACGGCAGCTCACCCCATTGGCGGGGGAGCGTGGGGGGCGCAGGGAGCGCGCGCCGGTGGTCGCGGCGCCATCGGATCACGCCGTGTGGGGGCGCAAGGCCATGAGGGAGCCCTCCCGGCGGGCCACCATCGCGAAGGGGAACCGGTCCAGTTCCAGGCAGAGTTGGACGTCATCGGGATGCACCCCCTCGCGGATGCCCTCCGCCAGCTCGGTGGCGGCCCGCGAGTCGGCGGCGCGGCGCAGGAACCCGGCCGCGTCCGTTTCGGCCCCGCTCGCCCGCCGGGCGATGTACTGGGCGCACGCGAGGTCCTCGTCGGCCCGCCCCTCCTCACCCGTGACCACGAACGTCACGCGGTCGCACCCGCGGGTGCGCAGGAGCCGCGCCGTCGCCTCGGCCACCACGAAGCCGGCGCACAGCACCAGTGACGCGTCCTTGACCGCGAGGGCGCCGACCGTCCCCGCCGTGGTCTTCTGCACGACGGTGCGCCCGCCGAGGTCCATGGACCGCAGCAGGCCCGGCGAATTGACGGTGTCGAACCCCGGCGCGGGCGCACCGTCCTTGAGCGCCACCCAATCCGGGTGGCGGCCCTTGTGCGCCAGGGCCTCGTCCAACGAACCGGCGAGAACGATCCGTTCGGCACCCTGACCGAAGGCCCACGCGGCCACCGTGAAGGCACGCATGACGTCGACCACGACGGCCACGGACGGGGTTTCGGTCAACTCGTCGATGGCGAGGAAGCGGGAGTCCATCCGGCCATGATCACGCACGCCCGCCCCGGAGCGCCCGGACAGTGCCGCGCATCACACGGACCCCGCCGGACGGGCGGCGGGGTCCGTGCGCTCCAGGGCGTGCGGAGCAGTTGCCCAGGCGCCCCAATTGCCAGTGCATCGCACCTGGTCAGAGCGCGTACGACGGCCGTAGCCGCAATCGGATCCGTGTGCCACGGTGAGCCGTATGGATGCGAAGCCGCAACCTCGTACGCACGACCACGACCACGGTCACGACCACCCGCACCCGCACCCGCACCCGCACCCACGCCGACTCCGGCTCGGGCACCTGGTGCGGCCGCACCGGCACGACGGGGCCGACCGGGTTGACGCGGCGATGGAGACCTCCCGCGAGGGGATGCGCACGCTGTGGGTGTCCCTCGTCGTCCTGGGGGTCACCACCGCCGTCCAGGCGGGAGTCGTCGTCCTGTCGGGCTCGGTGTCCCTGCTCGGGGACGCGATCCACAACGCCGCCGACGCCCTGACCGCCGTCCCGCTCGGGATCGCCTTCCTGCTCGGACGCAGGGCGGCGAACCGCCGCTACACCTACGGCTACGGCCGCGCCGAGGACCTGGCGGGGATCCTCATCGTGCTGACCATCGCGGCTTCCGCGGTACTCGCCGCCTGGGTCGCCGTGGACCGGCTGTTCGAGCTGCGCGACGTCACCCACCTACGGGCCGTTTCCGCTGCCGCGCTGGCCGGTTTCGTCGGCAACGAGTGGGTCGCCCGCTACCGCATCCGTACGGGCAGGCGGATCGGGTCGGCCGCACTGGTCGCCGACGGCCTGCACGCGCGCACCGACGGCTTCGCCTCCCTGGCCGTCCTGCTGGGCGCCGGCGGCGCGGCGCTCGGCTGGCGGGCGGCCGACCCCGTCATCGGCCTGCTGATCACCACCGCGATCCTGCTGGTCCTACGGGACGCCGCCCGCGAGGTCTGCCGACGCCTGATGGACGGCGTCGATCCGGCCCTGGTCGACACCGCCGAGCACACCTTGCGCGGCGTGGGGGGAGTGCTGGACGCCGGTCAGGTGCGCATGCGGTGGATCGGCCACGCGCTACGGGCCGAGGCCGACGTCGTCGTCGACGCCCGCCTGACCGTCGTGCAGGCCCACGGGGTGACCGCCGCTGCCGAACGCGCCCTGGTCCGCGCCATCCCCCGGCTCACCGCCGTGTCCCTGCGTACCTCCCACCGTTCCGCTTCCGGCCCCGGGACGGGAGCCCCGACGCACTCCGTGCGCCCCGTGCCCTTGCCAGGGAGGCCCCCCTCGTCGACGATGCTCCGCAGCGCCGTCTGGCCGGATCACACCGGTTCGGACGGGGAACCGGGGGAACCCGGAAGTCTCGGAGAACGCCACCGAGCACACCGAGCACACCGAGCACACCGAGAACGCAGGGAACAGGGGAGACAGTGACGAGGATCAGCAGGCCAGGGAAGCGCCCCGCACGGGCCGCCGCATTCGTACCGCTCTTCGTGATCGCCGGGCTCCTGCTCGGTCCGGCGGCAACGGCCACCGCGGCCGTGCCGACCGCCCGGCAGGCCTCCACCGTGGCGGCCCTCCCGCACACCGCCCCGGCGAGCGGCACCGGTGCGACGACGGGCCGGGCGACCGGCCTGCGCGCGTCGGCGTCCACCCGGGTCGAGGCCGTCACCGGTACCAAGAAGAGCAAGAAGAGCAAGAAGAAGGGTGGACTCTTCAAGAAGCTCTTGATCGGTCTGGTGGTCGTGATCGTGCTGCTCGTGATCCTGTACGGGGTCCGCCGCGCGCTGCGCGGCAGGTCCTCCTGAGCAGGGGGTGGAGCGGGGTCAGGAGGACCAGGGCAGTCGGACGGCCTCGATCTCCGTGTCGCCCAGGAGGGCCTCGATGAGCGGAACGGGTCCAGCCACCTTGGTGGCCATCAGGTCGTAGTCCGTGCACACGACCCACGAGTGGTCCTCGGCCCAGAGGTTGGAGGGACTCCAGCCGTCCTCCTCGGGGTGCTCGTACAGCACCTTGGCGTCGGCCAGGGCGCCGGCCCGCACGTGCAGGTTGTCGAAGTCCTCGGCCGCGAGCAGCAGCGGGTTGTAGTAGGCCAGGCAGCGGGCCGCCGGACCCGTCGCGCTGTGCGCGGTGAGGATCTCGACCAGGCGGTTCCAGGAGGCCCGGTCCATGCTGCCCTCGCGCGGTGACGTCACTCCGACGGGCCAGCGGCTCTGCCCGGTCGACGGGAACGAGTCGAGGTACGGCGGCGATCCCTCGGGCACCACGGGGTCCCCGGTTCGGCGGGCGAGCTCCTGCCAGCGCACCCGGTGCCAACGGGGTCCCGGCCGCTCGCCCGGGTCGCCGTCCACCACCTCCGCCGGGTCGAGGCCCGGGATGATCTCGGGGCCGCCACCCATCAGCACCGCCCGGCGGTATTCGACGTACGTCATGTCGAACGGCCCGAGTTCGTGGGCGTACATGGGGTGGAGCACCCAGGCCGCGTCGGGCAGCGGCGGTGGCATGAATCCGGTGAGCCCGTCGTCGTCGGACAGCTCCCGCAGCCAATCGACGTCCGGGCAGTCGGCGCTCGGCCATCGTGCGGTCGCCAGGGCCGCGGCGGTCAGCCGCTCGGCCCGCGCCTTCGACGTCGGGACCTCGGGGGCCATCAGTTCCCGTTCCCGGGACACGGCCTCGGCCACCGCTGAGGCCTCCGCTTCGGCCGTCGCCTCGGTCGCGCCGTCCGTCCTCGTTCTCATGGCACCATCTTGACGCACGCCGTCGACGCGCCGCAGCCGTGCCCCACCTACGGCTGGGGCACGGCTGCGGCGGTGGGACGGTCAGGAGAAGTGGCGGACGAACACGTCCGACGCGCCGTTGGTGTCGTCGGGGACGATGTCGGCGGCCGTGGACTGGAAGACCACGTCGTGCCCACCGGTGCTGACCGCGTTCGTCTCGGCCGAGGCGGGCTGGGCCGAGACGATCTCGTCGGTGCCCGCCTGCAGGTCGCGGAGCGTGAGCGACGACGGTCCGGTCGTGCCGGCCGGGGCGTACAGCAGGTAGCGGCCCGTGGGGTCGATGGCCACGCCCCGCACGTTCGGGACCGGTTGGGAGGTGGCCGAGGCCACGTCGTAGACGTAGGTGTCCGAGCCGGCGACGTAGACGACCTTGCTGCCGTCGTCGCTCAGCTGGACGAGCGAGGCCGCCACGGACGGGCCTTCGATCGGGCCGACCATGCTGTTGCCGGGCAGGTTCCGGAGGAAGACGTCCTTCGACTCGCCGTCCTGGAAGGCGACGTATCGGGCGTCACCGCTCATGGAGGGGCGGGACTCGTTGAGGTGGGGCATGTTGGAGACCACCTGCGTGGTGCCGGTCCGCGAGTCCTGGACCTCGATGGTCTGGTATTCGGACCCGCGCTGGTTGTGGAGGATGACGAGGGCCAGGTACCGCCCGTCCGCGCTGAACGAGGACTGGTTGCAGCTCCATGCGGAGCAGTTGGCGGCGATCGCCGATCCCGAGGACATCTGCTCCATGCGGACCCGGACGTTTCGCATCCACTGCAGCGCGTAGGTGACGTACCCTCCGTCGCCGCTGACCGTGACGGATCCGATGGGCGTGTAATCCGAGACCCGCCTGGTCTGGCCCGTCTGTTGGTCGCGCAGGTACGGCCTGTTCTGGGCCGACGAGGCACCGGACCCCAGGTTGGTCGCCGATGAGGTGAAGGCGACGTGCCGGCCGCTGGGCGTGATCGAGGCGGCGGTGGAGCTTCCGTTGCCCTGGGTGCCGTTGGGCGAGACGCTGATCCTCTCGACGGTGCTGGTCAGCCTGCCCGCGGCCCCCGTCGCGGGCGCGGCCGAGGCGGCTGCGGGCAGCACCGCCGTGACGGCGCAGACCGCGATCGCCGCGCTCAGGACGGTCCGTAACCGTCTGGTGGTGCTCCCGTTCGTCGTTCCCCTCATTTTCCCCCCAAGTAGGACAGGTTTCCTCCCCCGGTTCCCTACCGGAGGAACACGAGCATGCAACCGTGGCGGCGCTGTGGGGTCAATGGGGTCACATGCCCGAGAAATGTGCAGAGGTGTGGTTTCGGCCATTGTGTGAGCGGCCGGGCGCCGCTGTCGCCGCAAGGCGATCGGGGGAGTTGTCCATGCGGCGGCCTGCGGTGGTATCCGGGCGCATCCGGCGGGACCCGGACCGGCGAGCGGAGCAACAAGATCATCGGCCGTCCCAGCCCGTCCCGAAAACAACCCCGTGGACCGGTCCGTACGGGCGGGGTCAGCTGCGCTGCACCAAGTGGTGCACGGAGAAGAGGAGATGGTCCTCCCCGTGCTGGAAGCGGCTGCCGAGGGCCTCGTAACGGGCGTACTGCTCCTCGGTGAGCGGCAGATGCAGGACCTCCACGGCCCGCAGGAACAGGCGGAACCCGAGGTCGGGGTCGACCCGGGTGACGACCTGTTCCACCGCGTCCATCACCGTGGTGCCTTCCACGGGAAGGAACTCACGGCTGATCTTCGAGCCCGCGGCCGGGCGTGTCATGTCCCGGATCTCCCGCAGGACGGCGTCCGCGCCATCGGTACGTGTGGTCGGCGTCGCCGGGAGGTAGGTGGGTGCGATCTTGCCCAGGTGCTCCTCGCACACCTCCACGACCTGCTCCAGCCACTGCCTGCCACCGACGCCGCACGCGTCGATGTTGTAGCCCCGGTTCGTTGCCGCCAACCACAGCACGGTGATCGTGCCGTCGGACAGAGGCGAGTCGAGCATCCGGCGGGTGTCCTCCCACACGATGGCCGCCTCGGAGCCCGGTGGGCGCTCGTAGCCGTCGCGCGTCGCGGCGTCTTCGAGGGCCGCACGGGGGGTGCGGTAGTGCCATCCCGCAGTGAACAGCCTGGCGAGTCCGGAGAGTCCGAAGTCCTCGGTGATCCCCTGCCGGGCGGTGCTGATCGGTGGCCAGATGATGTCGAGGCCGTCGTGAACGACGGCCGGTGGAAAGCCGAACTCCCACCCCAGCGCCTGCAGGCGGCGGTACCGCTCGTGTGGCACGGGCACGGAATGCGTCTTGATCGCGCGGAGGAACAGCCGCATGCCGAGGTCACCGTCGCCGCCGGTCACCACCTGTTCCAGCGCGTCGACGAGGTCCGGTGACGCCGAAGCGGCTGCGAGGGCCGGGGCGGTGGCGCGTATCTCCGCCACGACCGCCCGGCACGCGAACGCGTCCCGCACCGGTCTCACCGGCGGCGGGGTGTAGGAGCGCTCGTTCCGCCGGAGTCGTGCCGTGGAGACCTCCGAGACCGCCTCCAGCCACCCACGGCTGCTCATGCCGTGGTCGCCCGGATCGAACGCGTGCCCCGAGGCGGCCAGCCACACGGTGGAAAGGACTTGCTCCGGAAGCTCGGAAGCCAGCAGCCGGCGCGCGTCCTCGCCCAGCTCTACGGCCTCGTCCCCTTCGGACCGGTCGGCGAGCTCCTCCGCGTGCCCGATCGCGGCGGCCGGGCCGGTGGTGCCGGAGCCGCAGCGAGCGAGGCGTTCGGTCAGGGCGGTCAGCCCGAAATCCTCGCCGTGGCCGAGCTGGTAGTACACGCGAGGTTCCTGGGTCACGGAGCCACCCCTGTGGGGAAGGAGGTCGAGATGTCGAGCAGGACGATCCGGAACCAGGGGCCCCGTCGCAGGAGCGGCCTGTCATCACGCGCACGATCGGAAGCAGTCTGTCACCAGGCGCACGAGGGTGACGGCCGGGGGTGTCGTCGCTCCCGTCCACCTGGGCGGGTCGACCCGAACCACGCGCTCGACGCGACGGTGTCGTGGTGGTCGGGCCTCGTCGATCACCCCTCCCGGCGGCACTCCGCGTGAGAAGGTCGTCGCACGGCGTGGCGAACAAGTGCCGCACGGAGGAAGAGGGTTGCAAGGGTGTCCGCAGTGGACGTGGTGCGCGAGTCGGCCGGCGCTGGCCGGGTGGTCCTCTTCGAGGAGTCGGCGCGGGACGGGGCGCAGGCCAAGACGCTGATGAGCGCCCCCTTCCGGGTCCGGCTGGCCAGGGAACAAGGAGCGGTCTTCGGGGCGGACGGCCCACGGCACGTGGTCTTCGCGGCGGGCTTCCCCTCGGTGTGCGCGCAGGAGTTCGAAGCGACCCGGCAGGTCGCCCTGGAAGCACAGGAGTCGGTCAGTCCGGCCGCGATCTGCCGCGGCACGCAGGCCGACGTGCGGCTCGCCCTGAGCGCGGTGCGCGGTGCGCAGCACGCCCGGGTGATGGTGATCGTGGCGGCTTCGGAGGCGACCGCACACGCCCTCGTGCACACCGGCGCCCGCCAGGCGCTGGAACAGGGCCTGGCGGTGGTCAAGGAAGCGGTGCACCGGGCCGACGGCGTCGCCGTGGACGTGTGCCTGGTGGACGCCCCCCGCGCCGACCCCGCCCTGGTGGCCGAGTACGCCGGGGCGATGACGGCCCACGGCGCGGGTACGGTCGTCCTTGCCGACACGGTCGGCGACCTGCTGCCCGACCGCACGCGGGCCCTGTTCGAGCGCGTCGCCGCGGGCGCGGGACCGGACACCGTCCTCGTCTCGCACCTGCACAACGACCTCGGTCTCGCCCTGGCCAACACCCTGGCGGCGCTGGCGAGCGGGGTCCGCGTGGCGGCCTGCTCCTGGCTGGGCATGGCCGAGCGCAGCGGCATGGTGGCCACCGAGCAGCTGCTCTTCCTGCTCGGCCACGACCCGGGCAAGGCCGAGCAGGTCCTGGGGCGCGGGGCCGAGCCGTGGTGGACCGCGCCCGACCTGACCCGGTTGCCGGGGATCGCCCGGATGGTGTCGGCGCAGACCGGTGTTCCGCTGACGGTCACCACCCCCGTCGTGGGAACGGGCGTCGCCACGATCTCCACGGGCACGCCCTTCACGCACCCGCAGACCTTCCAGCCCTACGACCCCCAGCAGCACCTCGGCCTGGCCCCGACCGTGGTCCTGACCCACCTGGCCAGCCGGCGCGTGCTGCGAGCCGTCGCCGAACGGCTCGGGCACCGGCTGGATCCCGCACAGACGCGCACCGCGCTCGACTGGGTCAAGGACCGCGCCTACCGGAGCGGCCGGGCCGTCATCGCCGACGCCGACTTCGCCGCCTACCTCGACGGCCTCACCGCCACCGCGCAGCGGCTCTGACGCCCCGTGCGCGGGAACGTATCGCCGCCGCCCCCCCGCACACCGAGTGCGCCCCTCGAACGGACGGGACCATGACCGAACGACTCCGACCCGCTGGAGGCTCCGTGGGACGCCCCTCAGGACGCCCCGCCACAGGCCCCGCTCAAGGCTCCGTTGGACACCGGCTCCGCCTTCGAGGCGCTGGGGCGCGGGCGCGCGGCGGTCCTGCCCAACCCGAGCCCGCTCACCTACGTCGTCGCCGCCACCACGCCCGGCGCCGTCAACCGGGCCAAGGGCCGACCGGCCGACCAGGAGGTCGCCCTGTGGGTCCACGCCGACGCCGTCTGGAACGCCCTGGCCCCGGCCCTGTACCTCTCGCCGGCGGCCCGGGGCGGTGCGCTGGACCTGCTGCGCGCCGAACTCGTCACCCTGCTGGTGCCGGTGAGCGCCGACGCCCCCTGCCCCGCTTGGGCCGGGCCCGCGCTGCGCGACGGCCACCTGCTGCTCTTCGGCGCCCGTTGGCAGCCCTTGGCCCTCTTGCTGGAAGGTTTCCCCCGGCTGTACGTGAGCAGCGCCAATCGCACCGGCGGGCCACCGGCCGCCACCGCCGCGGAGGCGAGGGCCATGTTCGGGCCGGGTGTGGCGGTCGTCGACGGCGATGCCCTGCGGGAGTCGGGCACGACCCACGCCGCGACCACCATGCTGCGCATCTCCCGCGACGGCGAGCTGGCCCACGTACGGGGCGGTGCGCAGGACCGGGCCCACGGCTCCCACCCGGCGCTCTACCTCGAACGACTGAGCGCCGCGGAGGCCTGACCCGGCCCCCGGAGCCCCCTGATGTCAGTGCCGGAGCTTAGGTTCTCCCCATGGGAATCTACGTGTGCGGCGTCGGCTCCGACGATTGGTCGGACGAAGAGGTGCTCGGGCCGACCGCGCGGGCACTCGCCGCCGAGCTCCGCCGGCGGGGCCTCGACCCCTGCCCGCAGCCGTCCCCGCGTCCGCGCTCCGGAGCGTCGTTCGAAGAGAAGCTGAACAGGCCGCTGGGCACCTTCGAGGACCTGTGCCGGCAGGATCCGGCCGGCGAGGAGTGCTACGACGCGCTCCTGGGCTGGGACCTGCTCGTCCCGGTCGCCTTCGACGGCGCCTTCGAGCTGCCGGTCCCGTCGCCGTACGACGACGTCACCACCGTCCGCAGCGCGCACGCCGCGCGCGCGGCGGCCCAGCGCCTGTCCGACCGGATCGCGCTGCCCCCGCAGGTCCCCCGGCACGGCGGCAACCTCGCCCTCACCAACTGGTTCGACGGCCCGGCGGTCGCCGACGCGGCCGCCACCCACCCCGGCCCCTGGTCGCGGGCCACGGACGCCGCGTTCCACGCGGCCCTGTACCTGGGGGCCGCCGAGCACGCGATCCGCCACAGCTGCCCCATGCATTACGTCTGATGACCCTTCGGGAGTCGAGGGAGCCGAGGGAGTGGGTGATGCAGGCGGACAACCACTCACTAAATCGGTCACCACATGATCTGAAATGGACAACTGCGAAAGTTCTGCCCGGCAAGTGATGCCCCGCTGGCACGATGTCGGCGACTCGCCGTGGCCGGTTTTCGGTGAGCATGCGAGGGACGCGCCTGTCGTCTGCGGGGGTGGTTGACGCCGACGGCCGGACGCGTCTTGTGTGACCGCGCCACAGCCGGTTCCCGGGGGCCTCCGCTTCCCGCCGTCGTGCCGCGGCCTTCGAGGGGGGAACCATCGTGTCAACGAGCACCCTGTTACGCCCGCACCGCTTCCGCGGCCGACGCCGCACGGCGCTGGTCGCCGCCTTCGCTCTCGCCGCGACCGGCCTGTCCGCCCTGGCCGCCACACCGGCGGCCGCGGTGGACGGGCCGACCCTGATCGCCACCGTGCCCGTGGGCGCGAGCCCCGAGAACCTGACGGTGGCACCGGACGGCAAGCACGTCTACGTCAGCAACGCCGGTGTCTTCGGGGGCAATCCCGGCAACACCGTCACCGTGGTGAACACCGCCACCAACACCGTCGGCGCCACCATCCCCGTCGGCAACGGCCCGACCGCGCTCGCGGTCACCCCCGACAGCGCGCGCCTGTACGTCGTCAACCGCGGCGCGGCCACGGTCAACGTCGTCGACACCGCCACCAACACGGTGACGACCACCATCGGCGGGCTCGGCGACCCGAAGTCGGTGGCGGTCAACCCGGCCGGCACCCGGGCCTACGTCGTCGATTCCAGCGGCTCCAACGGGTCGGTCCGCGTCATCGACACCGCCACCAACACCGTCGCGGCGTCGGTCCCGGTCGGTCCGTTCCCGCGCGACGTCGCCTTCAGCCCCGACGGCGCCCGCGCCTACGTCTCCAACGTCGGCAACAGCACGCTGGGCGTCATCGACACCGCGAGCCTCACGGTGACCGGGAACGTCGCGCTGGGCGCGCAGCCGTACGCGCTCACGGTCAACCCCGTGAGCGGAGCGGTGTACGCCAGTCACGGCGCCGGCGACTCCGTCTCCGTGGTGGACCCGGCCACGCTCACCGTCACCACGACGATCACCACCGGCGCCAACCCGGGCGGCGCGGCGGTCAGTTCGGATGGCGCGACCGCGTACGTGCCCAACATCGGCAGCAACACCCTGTCGCTGATCGACACCGCGACGAACACCGTCACCAAGAACGCGTCGGTCGGGGGCGGCCCCGTCGACGCCGGGGTGAGCCCGGACGGCAACCTGGTCTACGTCGTCAACAACGGCAGTGAAACCCTCGCCGTGCTGAGCGTGGGCACGGCAGTGCCCGCCGTGACCGGCATCAGCCCCTCCTCCGGCCCGACAACGGGCGGCGCCGCCGTCACGGTCACCGGCGCCAACCTGGCCGGCGCCACCGCCGTCACCTTCGGTTCCACCCCCGCCACCGGCGTCAACTGCACCGCGACCACCTGCACCGTCACCGCTCCCGCCCACGCGGCCGACACCGTCGACGTACGGGTCACCACCCCCGGCGGCACCAGCGCGGTGAGCCCGGCCACCCGGTACACCTACCTCGCGCCGCCCGCGGACATCGACGTCAACCTCACCACGCAGCCCCAACTGGGCATCCTGCTGCCCTACCTGACCTACACCCTCACCGCGCACAACACCGGCCCGGGCGCCGTCACCTCCGCGACCCTGACCGCCACCCTGCCGGCCGGCGCCTCGGCCACGCACCTCTCCGCCGGATGCACGAGCGCCGGCGCCACGGTCACCTGCACCTACGGGACCATCGCCAACAACGCGAGCGCGAGCAAGACCTTCCGCGTCCCGCTGCACCTGCTGACCCTCGGCCCGGTCAAGGTCACCGGCGCGCGCACCGCCTCCGCGCCCACCGACCCGAACCGCGCAAACGACACCGCGAGCGTCACCTGCACCGCCCTCTCCATCATCCTGGTCACCTGCCCTTGATCCATTCCGGGCGGAGTTCCGCCCCGTAGGAACGCCTGATCGTCGATGATCGTGGCGGAGCCGGTCGCACACCGCGGCCGGCATCGTCATGGTCGGGGGAGACGATGGAGTTCCGCGTGCTGGGGCCGGTCGAAGTCGTGCGCGAGGGGCGGCCCTTGGCGCTGGGCGGTCGCAAGCCGCGGACCCTGCTCGCCGCCCTGCTCCTGGCCCGTGGACGCGTCGTGTCCGTGGACCGCCTCGTCGAGCAGGTGTGGGGCGACGATCCGCCGTCCACCGCCTGCACGCTCGTGCAGGCGTACGTCTCGTCGCTGCGCCGCGCGCTGGCGGTGGACGGACTCCTGGAGACCCACCCTCCCGGCTACGCCCTGCGCGTACCCGCCGAAGGCCTCGACCTCGCGCTGTTCGAGGACCGCGCCGCGCGGGGCCGGGAGGCGCTGCTGGCCGGAGACCCGGAACGCGCCGCCGGTCTGTTGCGCGGGGCACTCGGCCTGTGGCGCGGCTCCGCCCTGGACGGGACGGGACCGGCGCTGCGGGGCGAGGCGCAGCACCTGGCCGGGCTACGGCTGACGGCCCTGGAGGCCCGTACCGCCGCGGACCTGGCCCTGGGACGGGGAGCCGAGCTCGTGGGGGAGCTCTTCTCGCTGATCGCCGAGGCGCCCCTGCGGGAGCGCTTCCGGGCCCAGCTGATGAGCGCCCTCCACCGCTCCGGGCGCCAGGCCGACGCCCTCACCGTCTATCACGAGGGACGCCGGCTCCTCGCCGCCGAACGGGGCGTCGATCCCGGCCCCGACCTGCGGCGCGCGTACGACGCGATCCTGCGCGGCGAGCCCGACGCGCGGCACCCTCCCGACGGCCCCGCGCGGCGATCGGGGCCCGCGCCGACGCGCCCGACGGTCCCGGACGAACCCGTCCCACCGCCCGCCCAACTACCCGCGGCCGTCCGTGGTTTCGTGGGGCGGGAGCGGGAAGTCGGCGCACTCGTCGAGGGGCTGGGCGCCGACGACCCCGTGTGGCTGGTGTCCGGCAGCGGGGGAGTGGGCAAGTCCGCGCTCGCGCTCCACGCCGCACACCGGTCGGCCCGGGCCTACCCCGACGGCCAGTTGTACGTCGACCTGCGCGGCACCCTGGGCCCGTCGGTCCCGCCGGGCGAAGTCATCGGCGGCTTCCTGCGCGCCCTCGGCACACCGGACGCGGCGGTCCCCGACGGGCTCGACGCCCGGACGGCCCTGCTGCGCACCGCCCTGGACGGCAAGCGGTTGCTGCTCGTGCTCGACGACGCCCTCGACGAGTCCCAGATCGGACCGCTGCTGCCGGGGAACCCTGACTGCGGGGTGGTGATCACCAGCCGGAACCGGCTGGCGGGCCTCGCCGGACCCCGTCGGATCGAGCTGGGCGTCCTCAGCGACGCCACTGCCGTGGAGCTGCTGGCGGGCACCGCCGGGCCGGACCGGATCGCCGCCGAGCCGGACGCGGCCGCGGAGGTGGTCCGGCTGTGCGGGAACCTGCCGCTCGCGGTCCGGATCGCCGGAGCCCGGCTCGCCACCCGCAAGCACTGGGGTGTCGCGACCCTGGTGGAGCGCCTGGCCGACGAACGGCGCCGCCTGGACGAACTGCGGGCCGGCGACCTGGAAGTGCGCTCCTGCTTCCACCTCAGCTTCCGCACCCTCGATCAGCGGGCCCGTACGGCCTTCGCGCGCCTGGGCCTCATCGGCGTGCCGGAATTCGCCGGATGGGTGCTCGCGCTGCTGCTCGACGTGTCGGAACGGGAGGCGGAGACGGTCTGTGAGCGCCTCGTGGACGCCCGACTCCTGGAACCGCTCGCCCCTGATGCCGGGGCCGCGGCCCACCACCCGCCCGGCCCGGCCCACCACCCGCCCGCCCCGCTGCCGTCGTCGCCGGGCACCGGATCCGCAGCCGTGGCGCCGCCGCCCCGCTACCGGCTCCACGACCTGCTGCGCCTCTACGCCCGCGAACAGGCCGAGGCCACCCTCACCGAGCCCGAGCGGGCAGCCGCCGTGGCACGACTGCTCGACGGATGGTTCGCGCTCGTCAGCTGCGCGGCCGACGCCCAACCGTCCGGCGCCGTACTGCCGCACGCCGCGCGACCACGCTTCCCGCTCGCCCTCCGGCAGGCGACGGCCGTGGCGTCCGCCGACCCGCTGGGTTGGTTCAGGGCGGAGGAGACGGCGCTCGTGGCCGCGGTGGAGCGGGCGGCGGCCCTCGGACTGGACGAGGCGGCCTGCCGGTTGGCCACCGCGCTCTCCGCCTCGGCGTTCGCCGTCGGCAACCGCTTCGACGCATGGGACCGCGTGCACGCGACCGCCCTGGCGGCCGCCCGGGCCGCGGGGAACTCCGGCGCGGAAGCCGCGGTCCTGACGGGCCTCGGGCAGTTGCGCTACGAAGAGGACCGGTACACCGACGCGGAGCGCTACTTCCACCAGGCCCTGCCCCTCCTGGAGTCCGCCGCGGACGCCCGCGGCGTGGCCGCCGCGCTGTCCGGTCTGGGCTCCGTGAACAGGGAACGAGGACGCTTCGCCGCCGCGCGCGAGCAACTGACCCGCGCCCTGCGCACGTTCACCGCCCTGGCAGACCACGCGGGAATCGGACACACGGCCCGGCTGGCCGCCTCCGTGCACCTGGAGGAGGGCGCCTATCCGGCCGCCCACGAACTCCTCGCCGCGTCCCTCGTGGCCTACCGGCGGATCGGCAGCGTCCGCGGGGAGGCGCTCGCCCTGCGCACGCAAGGCCTGGTGCACCGGGCCGCCGGGGACTACCGCGCGGCGGCCGACCTGTGCGCCGAGGCGGGCGACATGTTCCGGCTGCTCGGCGACCGGCTCATGGTCGCCTACGCGGACCAGGCCCTGGTCAAGGCGCGGATCCGGCTCGCCGAGACCCGTGGCGCCGCGGACGTGCTGGCCGCCGCCCTGCGCGTGTGCGTCGACCACCGCGACCCGCTCGGCGAGGGACTGGTACTGCGCACGACGGGCGAACTGGCGCTCCTCGAAGGCGACTTCGCCGCGGCCGAAGAGCACCTCGTCGCAGCCATGCGCATCTGGGAGGGGCTGGACCTGCCGCTCTTCCGCGCCCGCGCGCAGCGCGACCTGGCCGACGTACACGAGGCCACCGGCCATCACGCGGCGGCGGCCCGGACGCGCGCGCAGGCCCTCCTGGTGTTCGCCGAGTTCGGCGCGCGCGAGTACGCAGAGCTCTCGCACCGCAGCGCCCCGCCCGCCGCGGCGTCAATTCCATTTACTGGAAAGCTCTTTGAGCTTTCTTGATCACTCCGTGTCCCCGGCATGAACCGTTCCTGACAAGAGTGGCGCGGTAGTGCGCGGTGTACACCGGCCCGTCCGTGTACAGCCCGCGACCACCTCCATCTCACCGCAGGGGATGACATGAGAAGTACCCGCACGCGGCGCCGCACCCTGGGCGCCATCGCAGCGACACTACCGCTGCTCACCGGCGCGTTCGCCCTGGCGGCTCCGTCCGCGCAGGCCGCCGGTCCGGTCCCGGGAGGCAGGGTGGCCCTGGAGGGCACCCAGCCCGCCTGGGCCACCGCCTCGGCCGACCAGGGCGCGGCGGCGCCCTCCACGAAGGTGAACGCCCGGGTGTACCTGGCAGGGCGGGACGCGAAGGGGCTCGGCGCGTACGCCGCGGCCGTTTCGGACCCGCACTCCGCCACCTACGGCAACTACCTGAGTCCCGCCCAGGCGCAACAGCGCTTCGGCGCGACCGCCGACCAGATCGGAGCCGTCACCCACTGGCTCCAGCAGGCGGGCCTCTCCGTCACCGGCTCGAACCAGCACTACATATCGGTCTCCGGCGACGCGTCGGCGGCGGAGAAGGCGTTCGCCACCCAACTGCACGACTACCGCAAGGGCGGCAAGACCTACCGGGCCCCCTCGAAGGCCGCTTCGGCCCCCGGGGACCTCGCCGGCGCCGTCCTCACCGTGACGGGCCTGGACAACGCGCCGCACACCTCCACGCACCAGGACACCCTGCCGGGCCCCGGCGCCGGCTTCCGCAACGCCGGCCCCTCCTCCAGCTACTTCGGGTCGAACGTGGCCAAGACGCTCCCCGACGCCTACGGCACGAAGATCCCGTACGCGGTCAAGGGGTACACGGGCCAGCAGCTGCGGGCGGCCTACGGCGCGGGCGGGTACACCGGCCAGGGCGTGACCGTGGCCATCACGGACGCCTACGCCTCGCCGACCATCGCCCAGGACGCGCAGAAGTACGCCCAGCGCAACGGCGACAAGCCCTACCGGGCCGGGCAGCTGCGCCAGGTCGTGCCCGCCGAGTACACGGCGACCGAGGAGTGCGACGCGTCCGGCTGGTACGGCGAGGAGACCCTCGACGTCGAGGCCGTGCACGCCGTCGCCCCGGACGCGAACGTCGTGTACGTCGCCGGCGCCTCGTGCAACGACCCCGACCTCCTCGACGCGCTGAACAAGGTCGTCGACAGCCGGCTGGCCGACATCGTCTCCAACTCGTGGGGCGACGTCGAGGCGAACGAGACCCCGGACATCGCGGCGGCCTACGACCAGACGTTCAAGTTCGGGGCCATCGAGGGCATCGGCTTCTAGTTCTCCTCCGGTGACAACGGGGACGAGGTCGCCAACACGGGCAAGAAGCAGGTCGACACCCCGGCGAACTCGGCCTGGGTGACCGCCGTGGGCGGCACCTCCCTGGCCGTGGGCAAGGGCAACACCTACCAGTTCGAGACGGGTTGGGGCACCCTGAAGGCCCCGCTGAGCGCCGACGGCGCCAGTTGGACGGGCTTCCCCGGCGGGTACACGAGCGGTGCCGGTGGCGGCACGAGCGCGACCGTCGCCCAACCCGGCTACCAGCGCGGCGTCGTACCCGATGCGCTCGCCAGGGCGAACGGCGCCGCCCGGATGCGCACCGTCCCGGACATCGCCGCCATCGCGGACCCCAACACCGGCTTCCTCGTCGGGCAGACGCAGTCCTGGCCCGACGGCTCGGTCTCGTACGACGAGTACCGCATCGGCGGCACCTCGCTCGCCGCGCCGGTGATCGCCGCGGTGCAGGCGCTCGCGCAGCAGGCCCGCCACCGGCCGATCGGCTTCGCGAACCCCGCGATCTACTCCCGGTACGGCACCCCGCTGTACCACGACGTCACGGATCACCCGCTGGGCAGGAACCATGACCTCGCCGTCGCCCGGGTCGACTTCGCGAACAGCGTCGACGCCTCGGCCGGCCTGGTGACCTCGGCCCGCAGCCTGGGCAAGGACAGCTCGCTGGCCGCGGTGAGCGGGTACGACGTGGTGACGGGAGTCGGTTCGCCGGGCGCGGGCTACGTCTCCTCGTACCGCAGGTAGCCCTTCGTCGTCGTGGCGTCGTGGCGTCGCGCCGCCGCGCCGACCGTCGAGCGGCCGGGGGAGGGGCCGCGGGTCGGTCCGTGACCTGGCTCCGGCCGGCTCGTTTCTCCCACGTGACGCTTGACGACCTGTACACCAGCATCGTGTCCGAGGAGATCGAGTCCTCGGCCGAACCCGAACGCCTACCGCTCCTCACCCGGGCGGAGGCCGACCTCGCACTCGCCGTCCTCGACGTCGTCGCGGACGGGCCCATGGACGACGAGGTACGGGCCACCGCCCGGGCCCTGCGGTCCCGACTGGGCCTGCGGCTGTGCACGGAGGGGCCGCACGCGCACCCCGCAGGCGTGTGGCCCACCCCGGCTTGACCTCGGACCAGGTCGAGGGAGGAGGATTGGATCATGAACATCGAGCCGACCGACACCGGGAACGCCCCGACCGCCGCCAGCCCGACCGACCACCGCCCCGACCGTTGGTCCGGTGAACTGCTCGACCTCGACGCCTACACGGCCCGGATCGGTTACGACGGTCCCCGTGAGCCCACCCTCGCGGTCCTGCACGACCTCCAGCGCGCCCACACCACCGGCATCCCCTTCGAGAACGTCCACGCCGTCCTCGGCCGGGACCTGCCGCTCGACCTCCCCTCCGTCGAGGCGCGCCTCGTCCGGGACCGTCGCGGCGGCTACTGCTTCGAGCACGTGCTCCTCTTCGCCGCCGCCGTGGAACGCCTCGGCTTCCACGTCACCGGCATGATCGGGCGGGTCAGCCTCGGCGCGCCCAAGGTCCTCCCCGCCACCCACGGCCTGCTCGCCGTGACCGCGCCCGACGACGACCGCACGTGGCTGTGCGACGTCGGCTTCGGCGCCGGTCCGCTCGGACCCATCGAGCTCGCGGACGGGGCCCGCGTCGCGTACGACGGCTGGCAGCACCGGTTGGAGCGCCGGCCCGGCGCGCACGGCATCGACCAGTGGTGGCTGTACCAGACCGCTCCCGGTGCGTCCGGCCCGGACAAGGACCCCGAGCGGGTCCCGACCCCCTGGATCGACCGGCACACCTTCACCCTCACCGCCCAGTACCCGATCGACTACGTCGTCGGCAGCCACTTCGTGGGCACGCACGCGCGCTCGCCGTTCGTCCGTCGGCTGTTCGCCCAGCGCATGACCCCGGCGGCCCACCACAGCCTGGACGACCTGACCCTCGTCACGACTCGCCCCGACGGGACGAGCACCACCGAGTCGATCGCCCCCGAGGCCCTGGACGGGACCCTGCGGGAGGTCTTCGGGATCGCCCTCACGGCGGAGGAGCTCCGCGAGATCGCCGCCCGCCGAACGGCCGCCGCGACGTCCGAGGCCTGAGGCCTGACCTGCGAAAGTGTGCGATTTGATACCGTAGCCGGGTCATTTCCCGGAGGAGCGCCGGTCGACCGGCGGTCCTCCGGGGCGCCCGGTCCTCGACTACAGAAACATGCGTGAATGAGCGACAAGCTGCCTCCGTGTCCGAAGTGCTCCAGCGAGTACACCTACGAGATGAACGCTCTGATGGTGTGCCCGGAGTGCGGCCACGAATGGGTGCCCGCCGAGGGAGCCGAAGGCGCTGACGGCGCGGTCGGGGCCGTGGGGGAACGGGTCGTCAAGGACGCCGTCGGCAACGTGCTGAGCGACGGCGACAGCGTGACGGTCGTCAAGGCCCTGAAGGTCAAGGGCAGCGCCTCGGGCATCAAGGCGGGCACCAAGGTCCGCAACATCCGGCTGATCGACGGCGTCGACGGCCACGACATCGACTGCCGGATCGAGGGCTTCGGCGCGATGCAGCTGAAGTCGAGCGTGGTCAAGAAGGCATGACTGTCCGGCCCCTGACCGTCCGGCCCCTGACCGTCCGACCACTGCGTGGGCGCCGCCGTCCCGTATGACATTTGTACCGTCGAGGACGGGATGCGCGGCCCTGTCGGACCGACCGCCGCCTTCCGTAGCCTCGAAGGCATGGTGAAAACACATGAGATCGGACGCGACGACTCCTGGGAGGGAGTGGTCACCCGCACGTCCCGCGGCATGCTCGACGGCTCGAACATGTACCACTTCGTCGAGCTCCGCCTCGCGGACGGCGCATCGGTGAAGGTCCGGATCGACCGTCGGCTCTGGAAGGCGCTCGCGGTCGGCGACCGGCTCGTCAAGCGCCCCGGCGCCGACCCGTACAAGGCGTAACCTCACCTCCACGGGCGCGCCCGCGGCTCAGGGCCCGCCCGGCTCGGCCGCCGATACGCACGAAGGAGAAGACGCTGAACAGCTCCGGCGCGGTGACCCCGAACGCGAAGAGTCCAGAGGTCTGGCGCACGGAGCGCGAGATGCTCAACCGCTCCCGGTTCGAGCTGACGCAGCGCGCCGTGGCCGGTGTTCCCGAGGCCCTGCGCGTCGCCGGAACGCCCCTGCTGGCCCGGCCCGAGTGGATACCGGATCGGCCGGTGCTCCTGGACGACGTCCAGCTGGAGTGGGTCGAGGAGGCCGCCCCGGCGCCGATCACGGGGCGGGAGGCGTCCGCGCGGGCGTCGTTGCCGATGGCGGGGGGCGGGGTGGCGTTCGAGCGGTACGCGGACGCGGTGGAGGCGTTGGCCCGTCCCCGGCTGTACGAGAACCGGCAGTGCTACCGCCTCCTGGACGTCGACCACGATCCGGCCGGTGCCCCGCGGCTGCGCTTCGGCCGGGGCAGCTACTTCGACGTCATCGACATCTGCGAGGCGTCGGCGCACGAGTTCGCGGCCGCTGCCGCCCAGGCCGGTCCCGGTGGCGCGGTGCCGGCGGTCGCCACGCCGTTCCGGGCGGAGATCGCGGACCCGATGGACCTCGTGCGCCGGTCGGTGGTGCCGGGGATCAGCACCCTCACGATCCGGCACGACGCCGAGGCCGGTACGGCGAGCTTCGTACTGCACTGGCGGGACCCGGCGAAGGTGGCCACCGGCGGCGGCCTCTACCAGGTGATGCCGGTCGGGATGTTCCAGCCGTCGGCGGACGCCCCCTGGAACGAGGCGAACGACTTCGACCTGTGGCGCTCCATCGCCCGTGAGCTGAGCGAGGAGCTGCTCGGCTCGTCGGAGGACCACGGCAGCGGGACCCGCGCGATCGACTACGACGGGTGGCCGTTCTACGCCGCGCTGCGGGAGGCGCGCCGTGCGGGTACGGCGCGGGTGTTCTGGCTCGGCCTGGGCATGGACGCGTTGACCTTCGTCTGCGACCTGCTCACGGTAGTCGTCCTCGATGCCGCCGTCTTCGACGGGCTGTTCCCCGAGCTGGCGTCCACAAACGAGGAGGGGCACCGCGTGGTGGACGCCGAGGACGACACGGGACGCTCGGTCGGCGTCCCGTTCCGCGCCGACCACGTGGAGCGCCTGACGGAGCGCGAACACATGCAGCCCGCCGGCGCCGCCCTGCTCCGCCTGGCATGGCGACACCGCGAGACGCTGCTCCCCTGAGAGCGGGGCGAGCCGGCGCACCGTGCGGTTCGTCCGGTAGGACACGGTCCTCGGTCCGGGCGCCTGGCGGTGCCCGGTATCGGGGGGTGTGGGGCGCTTGGCTAGGGTGAACACACGTACGGGAGTTGACTGACCGACAGCTTCCCGGCGTGTCATCGAAGGAGCGTCACCAGCTGTGAAGAAGATCAAGGCCGCCATTCTCGCGTTCGCCACCGTGGCCGGACTCGCCGTCGCCGCCGCGCCGGCCCAGGCCGCCCCGTGCACTACCGGGGGCGCCCAGTACATCTGCGAGTACGGCGTCACCAACCACGCGCTTCCGGGCGACCAGCGGGAACAGTTCCTGGTCGGCACCGATTACGCGGTGTGGACCCGCTGGACCACCAACGGGCAGTGGTCCGGCTGGTACTCCCTCGGGGGAACCGTCTGGAGCAAGATCAGCATCAGGGAGCAGAACGACATCGCCCCCAACGCGATCTGGATCTACGCCAAGGGCTCCAACACCCAGACCTGGGGCCGGCTCCGCACCGCTCCCGGCGCGAACTGGAGCGGATGGGACTGCCTCAGCTGCGCCGACCGCTGAGTCCTTCCCCGTCGCACCAGTCGATGGTGCTGGGGTGGGGGGCGAGGTTCCTCCTCCTGGAGCTCGCGACCTAGGCAGTGTCTGATGGCTCTTTGGTGAGGTCGCGGAGCCAGATGACGATGGCGGCGGTGGCCAGGGTGCCGTTGAAGATGTAGTCGCGTTTG